>NZ_JBEZFZ010000015.1:0-250697 GCF_040649735.1 Nonomuraea sp. NPDC048892
CGGTTACATTCCGAACCCGGAAGTTAAGCTTCCCTGCGCCGATGGTACTGCACTCGGGAGGGTGTGGGAGAGTAGGTCACCGCCGGACAATCTTTCAGGAGAGGGTCTCGACGCTTCACAGCGTCGGGGCCCTCTTCTGCATGTCCGGACCTTTATGGTGCCCTGCCTTCTGACGCCTTCCGAGGCAGCTTCATGTCTCCACGTCTGGGCATGGGCGCATGAGGGCGCTCTCTCGCCAGGGCTGGCCTGCTGTGAGGGGTCGTGCGGCCGACGTCGTGTCGTAGCCGGACAAGCAAGGGACTCCGGCGAAGAGTTCAATGACCAAGAAGAGCCTGAACGCCGGAGACCCGACGACCAAGAAGAGCCTGAACGCCGGAGACCCGACGACCAAGAAGAGCCTGAACGCCGGAGACCTCATTTGCCGGCTCTTCGAACTTGATCGGGGTTTGAGGTGTCCGCCGGGCCCTGGAGGCTGGAGAGAGCTCGTGGCTCTCGATGATCCTTCTTATTGTCGAGGCAAGAAGATCACAGCAGAGAAGCCACGAGCATGGTCAACGATACGACGCTGCTGCTCGACCTGGACGGGGTGACCGTCACAAGGGTCGTCGCCGCAGCTGACGGGGTGCAGGATGGACCGGTGGTGCACCTGGCCACCGCGGATGAACGGGCCAAGTTCTGCCCGGAGTGCGGGGTCGCCGCGGTCCGGATGAAGGAATGGGTGACCACAAGCCCACGTGACCTGCCGGTGGCCGGGCGAGGGTGTGCGCTGCGCTGGCGTAAGCGCCGCTGGTGCTGTGACCAGGCGTCCTGCCCGCGCCAGACGTTCACCGAACAAGTGCCGCAGATCCCCGCACGGTCCCGGCTGACCCGGCGATTACGCCAGGCCACAGGCGCCGCCGTGGGAGATGGCGGGCGAACGGTGATCCAATCAGCGCGAGATCACGGGGTGTCCTGGCCGATCGTGTCCGCGGCGTTCACCGAGCACGCCCGCCGGGTGCTGCCCACCCAGCCCGGGCCGGTCGCCGTGCTGGGCATCGATGAGGTCCGCCGGGGACGGCCCCGCTGGATGACAGCACCGGCACGTGGACGACGGCGGTGGATCGCTGGCATACCGGCTTCGTGGACCTGTCCGATGATCAGGGTCTGCTCGGCCAGGTCGAGGGCCGCACCATCGCCGCCGTGACCGGCTGGCTCAACCAGCGTGATGCCACCTGGCGCGAGCAGGTGGCCTTCGTCGCGATCGATATGTGCACCATTTTCAAAGCCGCCGTACGCGCCGCGTTACCGCAGGCCCGTCTGGTGGTCGACTACTTCCACGTCGTACAACTGGCCAACCAGGCCCTCACCGAGATCCGCCGCCGCATCACCGTCCAGATCCGCGGCCGGCGCGGGCGCAAAGGTAACCGGGAGTGGGAACTGCGCAACCGGCTCACCCGCTCCGCAGCCCGGATGCACGGCTCTGAACTGGATCCGATGGTCGATGACCTGCAGGCGCTCGGCCGCATCGGCAAGCCGATCCTGGCCGCGTGGAACGCAAAGGAAGACCTGCTGGACCTGCTCGCCCTGGCCCGCACCAACCCTGACCGGACCGTCATCGCTGAGCGGCTGTTTCGCTTCTACGACCGCTGCGCCGTCTCCGGCCTGCCCGTTCAGGGGAAGGACGGCGGTGACGCGGTAGCCGTGCCCGGGTTGGGGCCCGGCCTCCAGTGTCCCGCCGTAGAGCGTGGCCCGTTCCCGCATCCCGATGAGCCCGTGTGCGCCCGAGGGCGCCGTCAGGCCGGTTCGCTTCGAGCTGCCGTCGTTGACGACCTCGAGGCGCAGGGTCTGGTCGCTGTACCGGATGACGCAGTCGATCCGGGTGGCGTCGGCGTGCTTGAGGACATTGGTGATCGCTTCCTGCAGGATCCGGTAGGCCGACAGGTCGATGCCCGGCGGCAGCGGTCGTGGGGTGCCCTCAACCCGTAGTTCGGCGCACAGCCCGCCGGCCCGTATCGAGTCGAGCAGGTCGCCGGCGTCGGCCAGCCGCGGCAGCGGGGTGTGCGGGGCGGCCTGGCCGGGTTCGCGCAGCAGGCCGAGCAGCCGGTGCAGCTCGGCCAGCGCCTGGCGACCGGTCTGCTCGGCCATCAGCAGGGCTTCCCGCTCGGCCTGCTGTTCGGGCCGCAGGAGCCGCCGGATCCCGCCGACGTGCAGGGCCATCGCGGTCATGCTGCTGGCCACGACGTCGTGCAACTCACGCGCGATCCTGGCCCGCTCCCTGTCGACGGCGACCTTGGCCTGCCAAGCGGCCTCCCGTTCGGCCTGCGCGGCCCGCTGTTCGGACAGCTGGGAGCTGAGTTGCCTAATGCGCAGCGCGTGCCGGCCAGCCACACACCGCCCACGTACATCCCCGCGTACAGCGGGTCAGCGGGCGAGGGCCCTTTCTCGATCAGCACCGCCACCCAGGCCAGGCCCACCGCCATGGGCAGAACCGCCATCGGGTGTCGCGCGTGACAGGCCGCCGAGCAGAGCGCGGTGACCAGAGCGAAGATCATCACAGAGCCGGTATTGGAGTCCACGCGGGCTGAACCCCTCCAGCGGACCGGCCAGCACGCGATCGAGCAGCACATCGACCACGTCGTCCGGTAATGGGGGCAGCTCGATCCTGTGCACCAGGCCTTCCTCCCACAAGGCACTGACCGCGTCGCGCACCCGCTCCCGTCTACGGACGCTGATCACCAGGATCGCCCGCGCGAACGCCGCGGCGATCTGGTCCCAGGCGGGCCGGAGCTCCTCGTACAGCTGCCGGCCCACTGCGGTCAACTCCACCCGGCGGCTATTTAGCCGAAGGAACCGTCATGACCTTTATCGACCACACGATCGAGTCCGCCCCAGCCGCCGCCCGCCGCTCCATGGAGGCCGTCCTCAAGCACCAGGGCTACCTGCCCTCGGCCGTCGCCCGTCTCGCCGGCTCCCCGCAACTCCTCAACGGTTTCCTGCAGATCAGTGGCCTGTTCGAGAGGACGACCCTGGAACCGATCGCCCGCGAGGTCCTCATCATGACCATCGCGACCCGCAACGGCTGCCACCTGTGCGTCGCCATGCACTCGGCCAATCTCACCTCCCTCGGCGCGGACCCTGACCTGATCGCCGCATTGCGGGAACAGCGGCCGCTGGGCGATGCACCGCTGGAGGCCATCCGGCTGTTCACCCTGGATGTGCTCGCCACCTCCGGAGCGGTCACTCCCGACACCTTGCGCTCGTTCCTTGAGCACGGCTACACCGAGCAGAACGCACTCGAGGTGGTCCTCGGCATCGGCACCTACACCCTGTCTACGCTGGCCAACCGGATGACCGGCGCACCCGTGGACGAGGCCCTCCAGCCCTTTGCCTGGACCGAGCACGCCATGTGAACCAGGAGTACAGCTCGAACCAGCAATAGGCACGCGGGCAACCGGGTCGGGGACGGTCTCGAACGTTACGTGCCGTCGCCGACGCCGGAGTTGCGCAACCCGCTCGGAGCTACGCGCGATGCTGGAAGAGGTGACCGGCGCGGCGCTGATCGAGGCAATGGCGGACGCGCGGGGTGAGGAATGGGGCCTGCGCAAGATCGGCACGAGCACCGGGATCTTGCATGAGCAGGTACGCCGGATGCTCGCCGAGGGCCATCCGGCCCGGGAGCATCCGGCGCGCTGAACGCAAGGGGGTTACTCGGCGGGCGGGGCGTGCGCAGCGGCCTCAGCTGTCCGTCGCGGACCAACTCGGGCGGGGAGAAACTTTGACGCGCTCCCCGGCGTGAACGCCGAGGACTCAGCCTGTGCCGCGTGATATCACGCGGCACTTCTGTGGCTTTGGCTGATCACCGTGGTCGGCCGAATCACCTGGACCTTCTGATGTTTCCGCTGTCCCGAATACGCAGTGAATCAGACGTAATGCGGATATTGCCTGCCGCGGTGTGCGGCTAGGCTCATCCGCGCGCGCCACACCGCGTGTCAATGGTCAGGTGGGTCGCCGCTGGTGACAGCCGCACCCAATGCTGTCGACCTACCTACGGTTCATGAAAGGACTATTTATATGTCACTCAAACTCGCTGTGAAGACGCTGGCCGCGGCCGCGGTCACGGTTGCGATCTTCGCCCCTGTCTCCGCGAACGCCCAGGCGGTCACCGTCAGCGTCGTGCAACAGGCATCCGGTTCGGCTGTCCTGGACGATGGCGAGCGCCTCACCGCCAACAAGTACCGTCAGTCCCCCAACGGCCTGTACCGGCTGGTGCAGGGCGGCGACGGCAACCTCGTGCTGCTCGACATGAGCACCAAGAAGGCGCTGTGGAGCTCGCAGACGCACGGCAACGCGGGCGCTTACACGGTGATGCAGCACGACGGCAACCTCGTGGTGAAGTCCGCGGCCGGCAAGGCACTGTGGAGCACCAAGACCTTCGGTAACGCGGGTGCCCGCCTCGTCGTCCAGAACGACGGCAACGCTGTCATCTACAGCTCGAGTGACCAGGCGCTGTGGGCATCGGTCCCCGGCAACTTCACGCTGCGGGCGGACGAGACCCTCGAGTCTAACAAGTACCGTCAGTCCGCCAACAAGCTGTATCGGCTGGTGCAGGGCGGCGACGGCAACCTCGTGCTGCTCGACATGAGCACCAAGAAGGCGCTGTGGAGCTCGCAGACGCACGGCAACGCGGGCGCTTACACGGTGATGCAGCACGACGGCAACCTCGTGGTGAAGTCCGCGGCCGGCAAGGCACTGTGGAGCACCAAGACCTTCGGTAACGCGGGTGCCCGCCTCGTCGTCCAGAACGACGGCAACGCTGTCATCTACAGTTCCAGCGACCAGGCACTCTGGTCCACCAAGACGGCTTCCTGACGAAGTAGGCGCCCTCTCTCCGCCAACCACAGACGCCTACCGGCTCAGCGTCCACCGTTCGACATCAACGGGCTCCGACAGGGGGTATCCCTGTAGGTGTGGGAAGCGATCGTGCTGATGGTCGCCGTCAGCGACTGGTTCACCTGTCTCCGGGTGACCTGGTTGCTGCTGGGCCGCTCGGCGATCGATTCTGATTGAGCGGGCGCCATGGAGTGAGGAGGCGTGACAGGCGCCAAGGGGTTGCCGCCAGGGACGACAGTCCGAGTGTGAGGAGGCAGGAGGAGAGGAGCAGGCTTGGTGCGTCGTCGTACGGGCGTGCGTTGAAGGTCCACCATGCACCGTCGCCCCAGTATGTTGAGAGGCACATCAGCCCGAGTGGGCCGGCCCATGACTGCCGGCGACCGAAGAGGCGGCCGCAGACGAGGGCCACGCCGAGCCAGGCCGACAGTGAGCGTAGGACGATCAGTGTGTCGGGGAGGTCCAGGAGCGCGGAGGAGATGGTCGGGTAAAGGGTGAAGCAGGCGAGCGACAGCCAGAGGAGATGGTGGCGCTCGGCTCTGCGGAGGATGTCCGATCCCGGTTCCTCCAGGGTCCGAAGGGTGCTGTGGAGACCTAGGGCGGGTAGCACGCCGACGCCTACGGTCAGCAGTTGCCAGGGGGATGGTGGTTTCTCCTGATGCGGTGGGCATCGGTATGT
Organism: Nonomuraea sp. NPDC048892; assembly: GCF_040649735.1. Lineage (NCBI taxonomy): Bacteria > Bacillati > Actinomycetota > Actinomycetes > Streptosporangiales > Streptosporangiaceae > Nonomuraea > Nonomuraea sp. NPDC048892. Next base: position 5,546 of record NZ_JBEZFZ010000015.1, read on the forward strand.
CGGCGGTGCCTGTCCATGCGGTGAGCAGTCCGGACAGGGCAGCGAGCGCGAGGGGCACCCAGGTGCGGTGGGTCAGGGCGAAGGTCAGGGGCGGGAACGTGTGGCCGCCGGTGCGGTTACGGACGAGGGCTGGGGTGGGCACAGTAGCTGTCCTTGACGCGGTCGAGTTGTCGGCGGGCCCAGTCGAATTGCTGGTCGGCGGGTAGTTCGCCGAACGCCTGAGAGGCTGACGACCAGGCCTTGCCCATGTCCTCGGAGAGCTGTGTCGTCCGGTAGGCGGGTCTGTTGCTCTCCGCCAAGTAGAACTCCAGCCATTTACGCAACGTCTCCGGCGTGAAGTCTTCGGCCTTCCAGATGGCCTTCCAGTCGCACGGTCCCAGTGTTCGGTTGAGGATCGCGTGGGACATGCCGAGCGCCAGGCCCCATTTGCTGCCGTCGGGAAACTTGAATGCGCCGTCGAGTTCGACCGCACGCTCGCCGTTGTCGTTTCGCTCGATTCGTTTCAGCCCGTACTGGTCCAGGTGGGCAGGGAGTCGCCAGTCCGTCGGGAGTGTGGCCGCCCGCTGGTCGAGCGCCCGTACCAGGGGGAGGTATTTTCGGTCCTCCGGCCACAGGCAGATTTCGATTGCTCCGGAGACGCACAGGGGGTGGTCCGGGACGTGGCGATCTGACACTCCCGTCGTGGACATCGTCACCAGTACGGCTCCGGTGCCGCCCAGGACGGTAAGGGTCAGGGATTTCCAGCGTTTCCTGTTCTTCGTGTATGCCCAGGCGATCAACGAGAGGAAGGCCATGACGGCGGCCGACCGTAGCAACAAGGCCAGCGGATCCGGCTGTTTCCATGCCGGGCCGCTTGCCACGCCGAGGTCCGCCGCGTCGCCGGGGAACGCCTCGAAGACGAACCAGCTCAATGAGGCGGTGAGTGCCGCGTACGCCGGGTTGGCGTAGCGGCCGATCGCCCAGCCCCAGGCGACGGCGAGGAGCATCACGATCGCGCCCATGAGGACATATCCGGCCCACAGCCCGAGCCCAGGGGGGAAGGTGGAGGCGGTGAGGGCGAAGCCTGCGGCGCCGCCGATGAGGTAGGGGACGAGGAGCAGGGCCGCTGCGGCGGCCAACCGGTACGCCTCCACCGCGGCGGAGGGTATGGTCGCCGATGCGGTCAGCTCGATGAGTCCGTGGCGGGTGTTCGAGCTGGAGACCCACGCCGCGGCGCCCGCCGCGAGGACGCTGAGATAGAAGGCGGACGCCTGGGTGGCGGCGCCCGTTTCCGGCCAGCTTCCGGTCCAGCTCACCGGTTCCGTCCCCAGCAGCGCGAGAGCCACCACTGTCAGCGGGAGCGGGGTCCACCGCAGCGGTGAGGTGCGTAGGTGGAAGAGGGCCGCCCTCACAGTCGCTGCTCCTGACTCGGGAGGAGGTTCATATAGGCGCGCTCCAGGTCTGTGTCTCCTGGCAGGTCGTCGCGGCTCAAGGCCGCCAGCTCGGCGGCCGTTCCGGCGAACGTGGGTCTGCCGCGGTGGAGTACGACGTCCCGGTCACAGATCGCGTCCACATCCTCGATGTGGTGCGTGCTCAGCACCACGACCGCGCCGTGGAGTCCGGCGACGAGTCTGCGGAACTGCAGGCGTTGTCGTGGGTCGAGGCCCACGGTGGGTTCGTCGAGCAGGACGAGCGACGGGTCACCGGCGATCGCCCACGCGATGCCCGCCCGCTGGAGCATGCCGCCGGACAGTCTGCGCATGCGGGTACGGCGCTGCTCCACGAGGTCGACCTGGATCAGGGCCCGCTCGGCGGCGTCGTCCCAGCGCTCGGCCGGCAGGCCCCGCATCCCTGCCGCGTACCGGACGAAGTCGACGACTCTCATCCCCGGGTCGAAGCCGAACCGCTGGGGAAGGTAGCCGATGTCGCGCCGGGCACGGCGGGCGGCGCGTTCGCCGTCGATGACCACCCCGTTGAGCGCGATCGTCCCCGTTCTCGGCGGCATGATGGTCGCCATCGTGCGTAACAGCGTCGTCTTGCCCGCGCCGTTGGGGCCGAGGAGTCCGACGACACCTGGCGTCAGCTCCAGGTCGAACCGTTCGATGGCATTCGTCCTGCCGTAGCCCTGGGTGATGCCGGTCAGTTTTAGGCTCACGGGAGCACCTTTCGCGACGGGTGGGGCGCGGTCGTCGCGCGGCCACGCCCCACGAGTTGCAGCGGCTTACTGGAACCAGGTGGTGATGTTGCGGACAGAGGTACTGCAGTCTTCGCCGTCGATGGATCTGGTGTCGCCCTCGCTCCTGTGTGCCGACACGGTCTTGTCCGGCCTGTTCGGGCAGTCGGCGATGGACAGGTACACGCCGGTCCAGCTCGCGCCACCCGCTCCGCAGTCCTGGTTCCAGTCCCTGGTGAACCAGATGCCGTAGCAGTTGCCGGCGCTGTTGCCCTTGCCCGCCGCGGTGGCGGCGGTGGAGGCGATGCCGAGGACGGCGCTCGCACCGAGGACGGCGACAGTGCCGGCCTTGGCGACGAGGGCCACGATTCTCATCGTCTTGGACATGACTCTCCCTGGTGCTGAGGTGGGAAATGCCGGAGACGGGCGCATGGACGTGCGCGCTCTCAGGCCGTCGTCCGGATCCGGGCGACGGCATCACGCTAGGACCGCACCGAGTTGTTCAGCAGTGGGTGAATGGCCTGAACAAACAATGGTGCTCCTGCGGTCGCCCCTCACCGGGCTCCCTGTGCAGGTTCACCAGCGGATATGGCTCGACTCGCTCGCTGGTTCCTTCGTCGCGGCCGGAGCTATTCGCGGCGGTTTCCGGAGAATTTCGGGTTCAGTCTTGGCGTAGGGGAATATGTCGGTGGGGCCTGCCAGCATGGCTTCATGATCACGTCAGTTGACGAACGCCTCTGGCTTTGTGTTGGTGTACGCGGGCTGACACCACCTGGGCGACTGGCGGTGTGGCTAGAGTGCTACGCCGTGGGGGCTCGTTCGTGGGAGGGCCGGCGGTGGCTGGCTGGGGCGTCAATGCGCCGGCCATGCGGGGGTGGGGCTCAGGGCCTGTCTGGGGCGCTGGGGCGGGGTCTGGTGTGCGGTGGGTGAGGGCAGGGGGCTGTGGTTGAGGGTGCCGGCTGCTGGGGCGGGTTGGGTTTTGGGGGGTTCTGGTGAGCTTTCAGGACTACTTGATGGTTCTGGCGGCAGAGGGACCAGGGCGAACTTCCGGGAGATGCGAGGGTCAGAGGTGCAGCGTGCCCGACATCACGGTGACGGCGTGGCCGGCGAGGTGGACGCGGTCGCCGTCATGGCGGACGTACACGGTGCCGCCTCGCGCCGACAGCTGGGCGCCGGTCAGGGAGGTGCGGCCGAGGCGGGCCGACCAGTACGGCGCAAGGGCGCAGTGGGCCGAGCCTGTTACCGGGTCCTCGTTGACGCCGACGTTCGGGGCGAAGAAGCGGGAGACGAAGTCGGTGTCCTCGCCGGGAGCGGTGACGATGACGCCTCTCGCGTCGATGGCGGCCAGGGCTTCGATATCGGGGGCGAGGGTGCGTACGGTTTCCGCCGAGTCCACCTCGACCAGCAGGTCGAGCGCGCTTTTTCCGACCCGCACCGGAGTGGTCCCGAGCGCTTTCTCCAGACCGTCGGGAACGGGGACAGGGGTCACATGCTTGGCCGGGAAATCCATTGTGATCATGCCGTCGGTGCGCCGATTCACGGTAAGGATCCCGCCGGCCGTGCTGAATTCCAGCTGCCCCGTCGCCGCACCGGTCGAATAGAGGACGTGTGCGGTCGCCAGCGTGGCATGGCCACAGAGCGTGACCTCCACCATCGGGGTGAACCAGCGCAGCGAATCCCCGAGCAGGAAAGCAGTCTCGGAGAGGCTCATCTCGTTGGCTACGCTCTGCATCCACTGCTCAGTAACCGGAGTGTCCAGCAGGCAGACCGCCGCGGGATTACCCTTGAAAGCTGTGTCGGTGAAGGCATCGACGGTGAAGAGGAGCATGTGGCTCAGGGTATACGGGGGGCGGATATCCAGCTGCAACCAGGCTGCAAGCCGTACAAAATGGAATTAGGGCTGGGCGTGTCGCGTGGCGAATGCGGAATCGTCGGTTACCGTCCAATGTGTAGGGACGTGCCGATTACGGTGAGTTCCTGAGGAAAGGACAAGCCGATGGGGGCAGTGCGCAAGGTGGTGAGCTACCTTGGCCTGAGCGGGGTCGATCACTACGACGAGGGCTATGACGACGACGAGCACTACGAGGACGAGTACGTCCCCGCGACCGAGCGGGCCGCCCGGCGGTGGCGCGCGAACGTCGACTCGTCGCGGATCGTGATGGTCCAGCCGCTCAAGTACAACGACGCGCCGTTGATCGGTCAGCATTTCCGTGACGGGCAAACGGTGATCATGGACGTTACGGGCATGTCGATGTCCGAGGCGACGAGGATGGTGGACTTCGCCGCAGGGCTGGCTTTCGGGTGTGAGGGGCGGATCGAGCGCATCGCCGAGCGCGTCTTCCTGCTCGCGCCGGCTCACGTGGAGATCGAGACCACCTGATCGCGCACTTCTAGGGAGGCCGTGCTGACCGCCAGATGATCCTCGTCTTATCCCCCTCCGCTCGTCGACTTGTACCTGCGGGCGGTCATCGTCTCCCATTGCAGCGCGCGTGCGTTATAGGGCCCTGCTGGTTATAGGGCTCGGCTGGTCATAGCGGCTGGTGGTCACGGGCTGGCTGCTCGAGGTCTAACCGGGTGGTCAGCCTTGCTGCCGGCAACGGCCTTGGCGGGTCTGTCTTGGCAGGCTCCGCGCGCCAAGCGGCAGGTGGCGGACAGCTTCGGTGCTGTAGGTCAGTGGGCGGCGCGGGGGCCGCGGCGGATGAGGAGGGTGAGTTCGGCGGCGTCTTCGGCGGCCTGCTTGGCCCGAGCGTCCGACTCTCGCGCGTACGCGTGCAGCGCCCAGACAGCCCCCTCCGCCAGCTCCTTCAGCTCGTTGACCTGGGAGGCCACGTAGCGGGCGTCCGCTTCGGCGAGTTTGCGGCGCTGCCAGAGCTGCCAGCCGGCCAGGCCGATCATGGCGATGGCGGCGGCGGCCAGGAGGCGGGAGGCGAAGACGGCGCCGATGAGGCAGGCCAAGCCCGCGACGGTCAGCACCACGGCGGCCCACGGGCGGCCCCGGGGCACGATGCCGTCGGTGACGATCGACTCTTCCGCCGCCGCCAGTGAGTCCTGGTCGGGGCCCTCGGGGCGCAGGTGGATGCGGTGGCCGAGGAGCGGCACGGTCAGGGTTTCCGGCGGGTCGAGGCGGCTGTCGGCTTCGAGTTCTTCGGCCACGCCGCGCAGGATGGGCGCCGCGACGTGCAGTGCGATGGCCGCGAGATGCGGATCGGCGCCGGGGCGCAGGTCGTCGAGCAGGTAGGAGCTGAGTGAGGCCATCGGCCCGGCCGGTCCGCCCAGGCCGATCAGGGAGCGCAGGACGGCCAGCGGCTCGTTCTCGGCCCAGGCGGCGGCGGGGCTGTTGGAGCTGTTGTCGAGGGGGGCTGAGGAGTCGTGGTCGGCCTGGCGGGCCGAGGTGATCTCCGCGCAGCGGCTGCGTAGCCTGGCCAGGCGGGCGGCGGCAACGGCGGGCCTGGCGAGTTCGGGGATCTCGGCCATCTCGGGGAAGTCGACCAGCGACGGCGGCACGACGACGGCGGATTCGCCGGGTACGAGCGCCTGGACCCATTCCTGCGGGTCGGCGCGGTCCTGGATGGCCAGCGCGTCGAGTTTGCGCAGCACGAAGATCTTGCCGGCGGGGCCGTACGCCCCCCGGGCGGCGGCCAGCCAGAGCGAGCGCTGGCCGTGGGAGACGGGGCGGTCGAGGGAGAGTTCGCCGAAGGCGGTGCCGAGCCAGGAGGCGTGGATGCGGCTGCCCTGCCCGGACACCGCCAGCGCCAGGCAGAGGAAGAGGGCGGTCTGTTGCTCGTCGCGGCCGGCCGCCTTGCTCAGGGGCTCCAGCGGGTCGTCGCCGGACAGGATGGCGACCAGCGCTTGGACGGCCGGGGGCAGCCAGTAGCCGGATACGTCGCGGAAGCTCGGTGCGGCAGGAGGCGCGGTGCCCTTCGCGGCGAGGTGCGCCAGCAGCGCCTCGGCATAGCGATGCAACTCGGTCGCTGCTGGGGGGCTCGCAGTCAGGTCCGTGCTCAAGGCAGAGAACTCCCCCAATTCGGCCTCAGTTCATGACCGCGTAAAGCGTAACCGCTGGGGCGCGCCAACCCGGTGGAGGCGCGCCCACGACGGAACGGGAGACTTTGAGTCAACTGCCTGTTACATGCGCTCGGGGACAGGGACGCCCAGAAGGTCGAGCCCGGTCTCCAGGACGCGCAACGTGAGCGCGCACAGGGCCAGCCGCTGCTCTCTCGTCTCGGGGTCGACGCCTTCCTTGACGACCGGGCACTCCTCGTAGAACGTGCTCAGCAGGCTGGCCGTCTGGAAGAGGAACGCGCACAGCCGGTGTGGCTCAGAGGCGGCGGTGACCTGGGCGACGAGCTCGCCGAAGCCCAGCAGGTGGAGGCCGAGCGCGCGTTCGGCCGGAGCGGCCAGCACGATCGGAGCGTTCGCCTCGCCCGGCTCGATGCCCGCCTTGCGGAAGATGGAGCGGATGCGGGCCGTCGCGTACTGCATGTAGGGGCCGGTGTTGCCGGTCGTGGCCACCATGCGGTCGAGGTCGAAGACGTATTCGCTGTCGTGGCTGACGGACAGGTCGGCGTATTTCACTGCGGCCATGCCGACGGCGTGGGCGATCTCCCGCTTGAGTGCCTCGTCGTAGCCGCGGTCCTCGATCAGCCGGGCGGCCCGGTCGATCGCCTCCTGGAGCAGGTCCATCAGCTTGACCGACTCGCCGGAGCGGGTCTTGAAGCGCCGGCCGTCCTTGCCCAGCATCATGCCGATGCGTACGTGCTCGGCGTCGACCGTGTCGGGCAGCCAGCCGGCCAGCCTGGCGGCGGCGAACACCATCTGGAAGTGCAGCGCCTGCTCGTTGCCGACGACGTAGAGGATGCGGTCGGCCTTGAGGTCGTGGACGCGGTAGCGGATGGCCGCCAGGTCGGTGGTGGCGTAACCGTAGCCGCCGTCGCTCTTTCTGATGATGAGCGGCAGCGGCTTGTCGTCGGAGCCGGTGAACCCGGGCGGGAACACGCACAGCGCGCCCTCACTCAGCTCCGCCGTGCCCGACGCCTCCAGGTCGTCGCAGGTCTTCTGGAGCATCGGGTTGTACATGCTCTCGCCGGCGATGTCGGTGTCGGTCAGCGTGACGCCGAGCAGGTCGTAGACCTTGTTGAAGAAGCGCACGGTGGCGTCCATGAACACGTGCCAGAGCCGCAGCGTGTCGGGGTCGCCCGACTGCAGGGTGGAGACCCGCGCCCGCGCGCGCGTCTTGAAGCCCTCGTCGCTGTCGAACTTGGCCCGCGCCGCCTGGTAGAACTCGGTGCCCTGGCCGGCTTCGAGCTGGGCGACCGCGGCCTGCTCGCCGATGTCGAGCAGGTGCTCGATGAGCATGCCGAACGGGGTGCCCCAGTCGCCCAGGTGGTTCTGCCTGATGACGGTGTTGCCCAGGTGCTCGTGCAGGCGGGCCAGGGAGTCGCCGACGATCGTCGTGCGCAGATGGCCGACGTGCATCTCCTTGGCCGCGTTGGGCGCGGAGTAGTCGATCACGACGGTCTGCGACGGCGTGGTCGTGCCGACGCCGAGGCGTGGGTCGGCCAGCATCTGCCTGGCCTCGGACTCGATGAAGGAGTCGGCGAGGGTGATGTTGAGGAAGCCGGGGCCGCTGACCTCGATCGTGCCGGGGAAGTCGGACAACTCCGCCCTGATCGCCTCGGCGACCTCCCGCGGGCTCCGTCGCAGACGCTTGGCCAGGCTCATCGCGACGTTCGCCTGGAAGTCGGCGAACTGGGAGGGCCGGATCAGCGGATCTGCGTCGGCGTGCTCCGGGCCGAACGCGCGGGCCAGCGCCTGCTGGACGCGCTCGGTGAGCACAATCTGCGGGTCGGTCATGGTCTAAGGGTACCGGCGACCTTGACCGAGACGCTTATCAGAAAGGCGGCCACGACCGAGATGCCGACGGCGATCAGATCGTTGGTGAGGTCGCCGGGTTCGAGGGCGAAGAACTCCCTGATGAAGGGCAGCGACAGGCCGACGCAGAACAGCGCCGCCATGGCCGCGACCATGGCCCCCCGCCACCAGTTGAGCGGCCTGGCGATCAGGACGAGGACCCACCAGGTGGTGAGGAAGAGCGTGATCACGGCGGCGGTCTGGTCCTCCAGGAGGGAGGAGGCGCCGTTGTGCGCGGCCCAGAACGACAGCAGCACGGCCAGCGCGCACAGCACCCCGGCCGGTACGGCGAAGCGCAGCACGCGGGGCACGAACCCGGGCTTGGCCCGCTCAAGCGTGGGGGCGAGCGCCAGGAAGAACGCCGGGATGCCGATGACCAGGGCGTTGGTCAGGGTCGAGTGGCGCGGCGCGAACGGGAACGCGACCCCGGCCACTCCGACCAGCAGCGAAATCACGATCGCGTAGAAGGTCTTGGTGAGGAACAGGTTGGCGACCCGTTCGATGTTGGCCAGCACCCGCCGGCCCTCGCCCACGACGTGGGGCAGGGTGGAGAACTTGTCGTCGAGCAGCACCACCTGCGCGACCGCCTTGGTGGCCGGGCTGCCCGCGCCCATCGCGATGCCGAGGTCGGCGTCCTTGAGCGCGAGCACGTCGTTGACGCCGTCGCCGGTCATGGCGACCGTGCGGCCTCGGGACTGCAGCGCGGTCACGAACTCGCGCTTCTGTCGCGGGGTGACCCGGCCGAAGACGGTGTGGGTGTCGAGTAGTTCGCCGAGTTTGTCCGGGTCGTCGTGCGGGAGCGTCCTGGCGTCTATGGCGCGGTCGGCGCCGGGGATGCCGAGGCCGGTCGCGATGGCCGACACCGCCTGGGTGTTGTCGCCGGAGATGATCTTGAGGTTGACGCCCTGCTTGGCGAAGTAGCTCAGGGTTTCGCGGGCGTCCGGCCTGATGCGCTGCTTGAACGTGAGGAGCGCGACAGGAAGCACGGTGGTGGGAGTGGAGGCGGGGTGCGGGGTCTCGCCGCCGGCGAGCTCTCCGGTCGTGGCCAGGTCGTCGGCGCGGCACAGTACGAGGACGCGGGTGCCGGTGGCGGCCAGTTCGGCGGCCCTGTCGTAGCAGTCGCCGCCCTGGAGCAGCACGTCGGGCGCGCCCAGCACCCAGACGCCGTGCTCGCCGAAGTCGGCCCCGCTCCACTTGCGCGCCGAGGAGAACGGCACGGTCTCGCCGGCCTTCCAGCCGTCGGCGGTGGTGGCGGGGTAGCCGGCCCTGATGGCCTCGGCGGTGGCGTTCGGCCGGCTGTCGAGGTGGGCCAGCGCGGCGAGCGCGGCGTCGATCGGCCGGCCGTCGGGCTGGACGGGGAGGACCTGGTCGAGGTCCATGCCGGCCGTGGTGAGGGTGCCGGTCTTGTCCAGGCAGAGCACGTCCACCCTGGCCAGGCCCTCGATCGCGGGCAGCTCCTGGACCAGGCACTTGCGCCGGCCCAGGCGGACGACGCCGACCGCGAAGGCGAGGGAGGTCGTCAGCACCAGGCCCTCGGGGATCATGGTGACGATGCCCGCGACCGCGCCGGTGATGGCGGTGCCGAGGTCGGCCGAGTTGTGCAGCTGGCTGTAGATCAGCAGCGCGCCGATGGGGATGACCAGCCAGGTGATGTACTTGATGAAGTTCGCGACGCCGGCCCGCAGCTCGGAGTGGGCGAGGTGGAAGCGGCTGGCCTCCTCGGCCAGGCGCACGGCGTACGCGTCGGTGCCGACCCTGGTGGCGACGAACGCTCCGGAGCCCGCCACCGCGAAGCTGCCCGACAGCACCTCCTCGCCGGGCTTTTTGTGCACGGGGTCGGCTTCGCCGGTGAGCAGCGACTCGTCCACCTCCAGCCCCTCGGAGTGGACGACCTCGCCGTCGACCAGCAGTCGGTCGCCGGGACCGAGCAGGATGAGGTCGCCCAGCACCACGTCACGGGGGCTGACCTCGCGTTCCGCGCCGTCGCGGCGCACGCGTACGGGAGCCTCGTTGATCACCGCGAGCTTGTCGAGCGTGCGTTTCGCGCGCAGCTCCTGGACGATGCCGATCAGCGCGTTGGCCACGATGACCAGCCCGAACGCGCCGTCCTGCCACTCGCCGAAGATCAGGATGAGGGCCCAGAGGACGCCGATGACCAGGTTGAACAGGGTGAAGACGTTCGCTCTGAGAATCGCGCTCAGCGACCTGCTCGACCGGCGTGGCACGTGGTTGGCCTTCGCCCGCGCCACCTGGGCGGACGTCAGCCCGGGCGCGGTCAAGGTGAGCCCGTCCACATAACCCCCCGTTTCTGTGGATCGGACTCACACCCTAGCCTTCACCACAACCTGTGGGAGCGACTTTGGGAGGCGGCCTTCTCGCCGATGGCCGGCACCACGCCGCCCGATGCCAGGTCGGCGGCCAGGCGGCAGGCCGCGCTGATGCCCTGTGCTCTGGAGGCGCCGTGGGCGATGACGACGGTGCCGTTGAGTCCGAGCAGGACGGCTCCTCCGTGCTCCTCGGCGTCGAGGCGGCGGCGCAGGCCGCGGATGCGGGAGCGCTGCATGGCGGCGCCGAGCCGGGCCAGCCTGCTGTCGCCGATGCTCTCCCTGAGCTCGGTGAACGCGTAGCGGACCGCGCCCTCCATCGTCTTGAGCGCCACGTTGCCGGTGAAGCCGTCGGTGGTGATCACGTCGACCTTGCCGGTGAGCAGGTCGTGGCCCTCGACGTTGCCGGCGAACTGGATGCCGGGGGAGGTCTGCAGCAGCTCGTGGGCGCGTTTGACGAGTTTGTTGCCCTTCTCCGCCTCGCTGCCGATGGTGAGCAGGCCCACCTTGGGGTCCTGGATGCCGTGGGCGAGCTCGGCGTAGGTGGCGCCGAGGTGGGCGAACTGCACCAGCATCTCCGGTTTGACCTCGGCGTTGGCGCCGGCGTCCAGGAGCACGGTGGGGGTGGGCAGCGTGGGCAGCGCGACGGCGATGGCCGGCCTGAGCACGCCCTGCTGGCCCTTGAGCCGGAGCTTGCCGGTGGCCACGATGCCCGCGGTCGATCCGGCGGACACGACCGCGGTGGCGTCGCCGCGGCGGACGAGGTGGCAGGCGACGGCGATGCTGGAACGGGGGCGGCGCAGGCTGGCCAGCGCGCCTTCGTCCATGGACAGGGCCTCCTCGGCCCGGACGATCGGGATCTCTTTGGTGGCGTCGTGGTCGGCGAGCGCCTCGTAGAGCACGCGGGGGGAGCCGACGAGGACGACGGCCAGGCCGCGTTCGCGCACGGCGTGCACCGCGCCCGCCACGATCTCGTGGGGTGCGTGGTCGCCGCCCATGGCGTCGAGCGCGATGGGCCTGCTGTCGGACACTGATCACCTCGTACGGCATCGAGCCCGCCGTCACGGCTTGGCCGGTACGCGGGCTCGGTATGTCCGCATCGCAGGCGAGGCAGGTGCCAGGTTAACCGGCGGGTAGGCCCTGTTGGTTCCCTTGAGGGCACGTTCCAGTCATGTCCGGGGCCGTCCGGGCCGGCGGCGGGCCTCGTCCAGGGTTTGGCGCCGCTCTTCTAGTGGAGGTTCCAGTCGTCCTTGCCGCGGGTGACGATGACCTTGGAGAACTTCGACGACCCGGTCACCCGGATCAGCGGCCCGTCGCCCTGGGAGCCGCCCGTCACGTTGCGCTTGCCGAAGAGCGAGCTGCCTTCGTCGATCACGTTGGCGTTGTCGGGCACGCGCACGATCACCTTGCTGAACCGCGCGTCGGTCTCGACGGTGATCTCGCGGCCTGGCAGCACGGCCTCCGACAGGTCGATGATGAGCGCGCCGAACCTGGCCGACAGTTTGAGGTGCCTGGAGGCCACCCAGTGGCCCTTGCGCACCATTTTGCTGAACGTCGAGTCGATGACCTGCCGTTCGACGCCGGCGGGTGGACTGGAGGCGGACACCTCGGGCAGGTCCCGGGTGAGGGGGACGAGCTCGCCGACGGTCTTGGCCGTGTAGGCCACGTCGAGGCGGTCGGCGTGCTCGACGCTGGTCAGTCTTCCTGTGGCGAGCGCCTCGCCGAGCACCGCGGCCACGCGGTCGCGGTCGGCGTCTGAGGCGCGAAGCTGCGCATGGTCGGTCACGGTATAGGAGTCTATGCCCGATCGCGATATGTCGCGAGTGTCCCGAACCTCAAGGAAAACTTGGAGCCCAGCGGAACCGGTGACGCCGCTGAGCGCGTCCGGGTATTAAGGACCGTAGACGCGCGACAGGGTCGTGAGGTTTACACCCGATCGAACAAAAAAGATGGGAAAGGCCTAGTGATCTTGAACCAGGCAGGCACGCGACGCTTCAAGGCGTACACGTCCAAGCACCTTGACGAGCTCCTGCGGCGTGCGGGGCTGGCTGACGACGAGCGGCTCAAGGTCCGCGCGGTCGCCACGGTGCTGCCCTTCCGGACGAACGCCTACGTCGTCGATGAACTCATAGATTGGTCTGCCGCGACCGATGACCCCATATACCGGCTGGTCTTCCCGCAGGCGGACATGCTTCCCGCGGAAGACGTGGCCAGGCTGGCCGACCTGCTGAAAGCCGAGGCCCCCAACTCCGAGATCCAGGCCGAGGCCAACCGCGTACGCGCCCAGCTCAACCCGCATCCCGCGGGTCAGAAGGAACTCAACGTCCCGAGGATCGGCGACGAGCCCGTCCCCGGGCTGCAGCACAAATATCCGGAGACCGTGCTGATCTTCCCCAAGCAGGGGCAGACCTGTCACGCCTACTGCACCTACTGCTTCAGGTGGGCGCAGTTCGTCGGAGACGCGGACCTGAAGTTCGCCTCCGACGACATCGGCCAGATGGTCGGCTACGTTCGCCGCCATCCCGAGGTCACCAGCGTGCTCATCACCGGCGGCGACGCGATGATCATGGGTGAGTCCGTGATCAGGCGCTACATGGAGCCGCTGCTCGAACTGGAGCAGCTCGAATCCATCAGGATCGGCACCAAGGCACTGGCCTACTGGCCGCAGCGGTTCACCACCGACCCCGACGCCGACGCCACGCTGGGCTTGTTCGAGGAGGTGGTGCGGGCGGGCAAGAACCTCGCGTTCATGGCCCACTTCTCCCACCCGCGCGAGCTGGAGTCGCCGCTGGTCGAATCGGCGGTCAAGCGCATCCTCGGCAGCGGGGCCACGATCAGGACCCAGGCGCCGCTGATTAGGTCGATCAACGACGATCCGGCCGTGTGGTCGCACATGTGGCGACGGCAGCACCGGATGGGGATGATCCCGTATTACATGTTCATCGAGCGTGACACCGGGCCCCAGGACTACTTCGCGGTGCCGCTGGCACGAGGGTACGAGATCTTCAGGGAGGCCTACTCGTCCGTCTCGGGGCTGTGCCGCACGGTGCGCGGGCCCTCGATGTCGGCCACACCGGGCAAGGTGTGCGTCGACGGCGTCACGGAGATCGCGGGGGAGCGGGTCTTCATGCTCCACTTCATCCAGGCCCGCGACCCGTCGCTGGTGGGCCGGCCGTTCTTCGCGCGCTACGACCCGTCCGCGGTCTGGCTGACGGATCTGCGCCCGGCCTTCGCCGACCGTTTTCCGTTCGAGCCGGCCGAGGCCCTGCTTCCCGCCTGACCGGTCGCGCGCGTCCACCGCGACCGGAAAGAGACCGGAAAGAATCGCACCCCCGGCCCGCGACTTTTACGCGACCCTTTGTTCGCGGGCCGGCAGGAGGCCTCCTCCGTGCGCACGCGCGCGTTCACGCGCGTGCGCACAATATCGAAACAAGGCCCTCCTATTTCCCGGTTTGTCTCTCCGCTCAACGCTCCCCCTTTACTCGGTAACCGGCCTGCAAACCCCTCCTACATGGGGATTCATGCGCCTGCGGCCGATCAATGCGAGTGATAGAACTGCTGGCGTAGCTCAGCCGTAGCGGCACGCTTCGTGTGGTGCCCATAGCGCGCACGCCACGGCATACGGGGGTTATCGATTCGCATTTCCACCGCATTCGAGAGCGATCGATCACGAGCCGGGAAGGCAATCATGAATCGAGTAGTCAAGACGGCCATGGCCGTCACAGCATTCGGTCTGGCCGCGGCGGCGATGGCCGTGCCCGCGCAGGCCGAAGTTCAATACAGCATCGCCAGGTACGCTCCCATCGACAGCCAGGGGGCGGGCACCGCCGCAGCCGGCAGCCCGCTGGGCGGCCTCCTGAGCGGCCTGGCCGGCAAGGGCCTGCTGGGCGGCCTGCTGGACGGCCTCAAGGCCAAGTCCGCCGCCAAGCCGGCCTCGCAGATGACCGAGGCGGAGCTCGACACCGCCGCCGAGAACCAGGCGGAGCAGGGCATCTCGGCGAACGGCTTCGAGGACGTCACCCAGGACGGTGGCCCGCTGCCCGAGCTGTCGCCCATCGTCGGCGGTTTCCCGCTCACCACCGGCAGCAGCCTCACCGGCTCGCTGCCCGTCCTGTCGGGCGCGGCCCGCATGGCGCAGCCGGCGACGCCCTCGGTCAAGGCGGGCAAGCAGGGGCGCGGCGAGGCCGCGACCACCGGCACGTCCACGCAGAGCGCGATCGCCGGCCTGCTCGGGTCGCCCGCAGGGGGCGCGGTGACCCAGCTGCACACCACCAGCCTGCTGCCGGCCTCCGACAGCGGCACCGTCATGGCCGGCACGACCAAGGGCTTCCAGTCCCTGTCGGCCGACCTCGTCCTCGGCGGTCTCGGCCAGGCCGCCCAGCGCGCCCTGCCGAACGCCGCGAGCGGCGGGCTGGCCCCGATGGTCGGGCACGTCGCGCCCGCCGAGATGGCGCCGGTCGTCGAGGCGCTGCCCGCGACCTCACAGGCCGCCGCCATGGACGACCTCGCCCCGCTCGTCGAGGAGGGCGCGAGCTTCGCCCAGGCCCGCGGGACCAGGGCCGCCGGCTCCTACAGCGATGTCATCACCGCCCTCGGCTGGACCACCGACGCGCTGACGAGCTCGGTGCGGGACCGCTGGGTTCGCGACTAGGACCGCGACGGAGGCGCTGATGAGCGTGGCCGGCCCGGTGCCGGCAGTACGGTTCGCGGGCGTCCTAGGTGCCGACGCCCGGGCACCGGACCCGCCGGCGACCTGGCGGCCCGCTCACGTGCCCCAGCTGTTCCCTGACGGCGGGTCCCGCATCGGGATGCTGCCACACTGACGCGGCAGGTCGCCGGGGCTCCCAGAGAGGTGCCGGGCGCCCGGGACACTGACGCGCGACGGTTGCGAGGCTCCCGCGGTCGCGGGCCGCCTCATCACGGGCCTGGGCGGACGCGCCCACGGCCAGGGCGCGGGCGCCGCTACTGCAGGGCAGCGGCGCCGCCCCACGCCGCCAACCCACGCCGCCAACCCTTGTGGTTGGCGGCGATTTCCATGTTCAGGGGATCTCCCCGCCGGCTTCTCCGCGTCGGTTTCTCTCCGCAGGCTTCTCCCTGCCGGCGTGGAGTGGTCTTTTTCTCTTCTTTTACGGCGGAGCCGAGGTAGCCGCCACCCGCCGCACATGGCCGGTGGCCTCCAGGAATACGCCCGCTGACCGCCACGTGGCGGGCCGCCGATACGCGCGCCCACTTGACCCCCTGAGGCGCAAAACCCCGGCCCCCGCGCAGCCCGTCGTATCGCCGACTTGGCCGTGGGTTCGGGGTGGCTGTGGTGGCTCTGGAAGGCGTGAGTGGCGGCTGGCCAGCCCCGGGGTGGCGGGGGTGTTCTTCGGGCGTTGTGGTGGCTCTGAACGCGGGCGTGGCAGGTCTGAAGGCGGGCTTGGCTGTCAGGGGAGGCGGACGCCTGTGCGGCGGGCTATCTGGGCCTGCAGGCGGGCCATCTGCCAGTGCAGGTCGAGAAGCTGCTCGGCGAGCTGCATTCTCGGGATCTCGGACACGTCCTCGGTGGCCAGGTGGTCAATCGCGGCCGAAAGCTCTGCCATCGCGAGCCCCCACTCCATCACCGTTCCTAGGATCGAATTGACGTTCGAATCCTATCGGAACGGCAGGCTCGGTGTCAGTCTTTTGTCCCGTGGGTCGCGGGAGTTTCGCACACAAGATCGAACTCCTGACCACGGAGGGGGGCAACTTTGGGCTCGCGTGACGGCGGCTCGCCACTGAAGGGTCAGAGGGCGTTTCCTGGAGGGCCATCAGCCGGAGTGCGGCGGGTGGGCTGCCTTGGCGGAGCCGTAAAGGATGGAGGGGTTGGGGCTCAAATCGGCGGGGTTGGGGCTTGAAGCGCCGCTGATCAGAGCGGCGCAGCTCGAAGCAGCGACCAGCGGCTCGGCAGCGCGCCGCCGAGCACCACGTGATCGAATATCGAATCAGCCCTTGTTGTAGGCGGCGATGACCTCTTTCGGGTCGCCGTCCATTTTGATTTTGCCCTTGTGCAGCCAGATGACCCGGTTGCAGGTCTCTTCGATGACGCGCAGGTCGTGGGCGACGAGGAAGACGGTGCCGGCCGACTCGCGGATCTGGCGGATGCGTTCCTCGCTCTTCTTGCGGAACTCGCGGTCGCCGGTGGCCAGGGCCTCGTCGATGAGCAGGACGTCGTGGGTCTTGGCGGAGGAGATGGCGAAGCGGAGCCGCGCGCCCATGCCGGAGGAGTAGGTCGACATGGGCAGCTGGACGAACTCGTCGATGCCGGAGAAGTCGACGATCTCCTGGTATTTCTCCCTGACCTCGGCGGGCGTCATGCCCATGGCGTAACAGCCGAGGACGATGTTGCGCTCGCCGGTCAGCTCGCGCATGAGGGCCGCGTTGACGCCGAGCAGCGAGGGCTGGCCGTCGGTGTAGACGGCGCCCTCGTGCGGCGGCAGCAGGCCCGCGATGGCGCGCAGCAGCGTGGACTTGCCCGAGCCGTTGCGGCCCACGATGCCGATGGCGTCGCCGTGATAGGCCACGAAGGTCACGCCCTTGACCGCGTGGACCTCTTTCATCTGCGGCCGCCCCTGGCGCTTCAGGATGCGCGTGAGGGCGTTGACCGCGTTGCCCTTCTCGTTGTCCGAGGCGGCGCCGTAGACGCGGTAGACGATGTGGAGGTCGTCGACGATGACGGTGGGAGTGCCCGTTGGTACGTCGAGGGGCCGCTTGCCCGGGGGCTCCGGGTTGGGATGCACTCTCACATCCTTGCCGGGGACGGCGGGCTTGTCGCCCTTCACCTGTGACAGCTCCTTGGTCAGTTCAGCCACGCCCGTACCTCTCCTCGGACCGCCAGAAGAACCAGAAGCCGAAGCCGAGTGCGAACACCGCCCAGAATACGCAAGACATCCATACCATCGGGGGCGGGTGGTGGCCGAACCCCTTGTTGTGGGAGGCGATGAGGATCTCGCGCATCCACTCGATGAAGGAGGCCGCCGGGTTGAGATACATCACGTTGGCCACCCACTGGGGCAGCTGCGCGGCGTCGACGACCTTGTCCTGGATCGAGAAGAAGACGCCCGAGGCGTAGAGCCACGTGCGGGTGATGAACGGCAGCAACTGGTTGAGGTCGCGCATCGTGGCGCCGAGCCGGGCGACCACCAGGCCGGCGCCGACGTTGAACATCGTCTGCAGCAGCAGCACCACGGGGATCATGAGCCAGTACCACGTGGGCCATTCCTGGGTGGCGACCACGAGCGCGAGCAGCACGCCCATGGAGATGGCCAGTTGCTGCAGCTCCTGGATCGTGTAGGCCAGCGGCAGCGACGCCCTGGGGAAGTGCAGCGCTCTGATCATCGACAGGTTGCCGGAGATCGACTTCGCGCCCGCGGTGACCGTGCGTTGCGTGAAGGTGAAGATGAACATCCCGGTCAGCAGGAAGGCCGGGTAGTTGTCGATGTTCTTGTTGCCGCCCAGGATGAGGCCGAACATCAGGAAGTAGATGCCGGCGTTGAGCAGGGGCGTCAGCACCTGCCACAGCTGGCCCAGCGCGGAATTGGAGTATTTCGTGACGTTGCGTGAGGTCGCGTACGTCAGGATGAAATGACGCCGCTGCCACAGCTGGCGCAGGTAGACAGGGAACCTCGGCCGTGCGATGGCACGACGAAGCCCGTATCTCTTGGCGAGCTTGGCCAGCGGCTCCTGCCCGCTTCGGCCGCCCGCCTGGGCGTCCGCTACAGCGGATTCCGGCTGGCTCATGGCAAGGACTCTATTGGATCCCGGTCGGTGGGGTGCCTGTCGCGCGGGTCGGCGACAGTCTGTTGGACGGAGCTTGCCGACGCCGGGTTCCAAGGCGTCGTCAAGACCTGCTCAACCGTAGCCCAGTGAACCGGGGTGTGGTGGCAAGGGCGCGACCACCGTCATGTAGAGGGTATTTTTCATCGACTGTTCACGTCCGTGCTCTACCCTCTATGGTTGTTTGCGCTGTTTGTACGTCTTTGGGCGGAATGCCCGTGACGGTGGATAGGCACACGTGTGACCGAACTGCAATGCGCCAGAGACTCCCTGGTGGCAAGTAGTAAGGGATAGTCGCGATCGACTGGCAGGGCGTCGGCTGGTTTGACCATGTCAGCCAAATCCGGGGGGATACCAGGAACCCCCCGTCAGGCTGCTCCGGATCACCGCAGCTCAGCGCTTGGCGCCCACCTGTAGAGGGAGGAATTCTTTCACCATGCGTGTTACTAAGGGCGCACGGATCGTCGCCGGTACCGCGCTGCTCGCCCTCGCGGTTGCCGCGTGTGGTGGCGGTGCCTCGGACAGCGGCGGCACTGCCGCGGGCGGCGGGGAGACGCCGGTCCGCATGGAGATCGGTGAGCCCCAGGAGCTCCTGAACCCCCAGAACACGACCGAGACCGAGGGCTCTGAGGTCCTCGCCGCCGTGTTCTCGCCGCTTGTGCGTTACGACGAGAACAAGCAGCCGGTCGAAGAGGCCGCCGAGTCGATCACCACGACGGACAGCAAGGTCTGGACGATCAAGCTGAAGTCCGGCTACACGTGGCACGACGGCACGCCGGTCACCGCCGCGGACTACGCGCGCGCGTGGAACTTCGCCGCCCTCCAGGACAACGCCATGAGCTCGTCCTACTTCTTCGGTCGCGTCGCCGGTTACGAGGACGTGCACCCGGGTGAGGGCAAGACGCCGGCGGCCAAGGAGATGAAGGGTCTCAAGGTCGTCGACGACTCCACGCTCGAGGTCACCCTCACGGCGCCGTTCTCGCAGTTCAAGACGATGCTGGGCTACACCGCCTTCTACCCCATGCCCAAGTCGGCCATCGGCCCCGATGGCAAGGTGACCCAGGCCTACGGCGAGCAGCCGATCGGCCAGGGTCTGTTCAAGCTGGACAAGCCCTACAAGAAGGGCACCGACCCGACCATCGAGCTGTCGGTCTACGACAAGTTCACCGGGAAGAAGCCCACGGGCTGGACCAAGCTCCAGTTCAAGGTCTACACCAGCTCCGAGACCGCCTGGAACGACCTCCAGGCCGAGAACCTCGACATCCACGACTCCCTGCCGGCCACGGCCATCTCGACGGCCAAGCAGGTGCTCGGTGACCGCTACTTCGACGAGCCCGACGCGTCGATCGGCTACATCGGCACCCCGCTGAAGTACAACAAGGACTTCGAGAACGTCGACGTCCGCAAGGCCATCTCGATGGCGATCGACCGGAAGACGATCACCGACACGGTCTTCTCCGGCACCCGTTCGCCCGCCGACGACTTCATCAACCCGGCCATCCCCGGCTACCGCCAGGGCGCGTGCGAGGCGTGCACGTACAACCCGGCCGAGGCCAAGAAACTGTACGAGGCCGCCGGCGGTCCGAAGACCATCGAGCTCGGCTACAACAACGACGGCGGCCACAAGGAGTGGATCGAGGCCGTCGCCAACAACCTGCGCGCCAACCTGGGCATCGAGGTCACTCCGAAGCCGTTCGAGAAGTTCCAGGGCATCCTGGACGCTCTGGACGCCAAGGAGTACAAGGGCCTGTTCCGGATGGGCTGGGCGATCGACTACCCGGCGGCCGAGAACTACCTGACCCCGATCTTCGGCACCGGCGCCATCGGCACCGGCTCCAACTACGGCGGTTACTCCAACAAGGACTTCGACGACCTGGTGGCCAAGGGCGACCAGGCCACCGACGCGGCCGAAGGGCTGAAGTTCTACCAGCAGGCCGATGACATCCTGCTCAAGGACCTCCCCTACATCCCGGTCTACTTCTACCGGAGCAACTTCGGGCACTCGACGAAGGTCAAGAACGTCAAGCTCAACCTGCTCAACCAGATCAACTGGGCCGACGTCGAGAAGGCCTGACGTCATTCGCGGGGTGGGCGGCGGCTCTCGCCGTCCACCCGTCGGATGGCTGAGCTTGGAGGCAGCCACTCGAGCCGGGTAAACCACGGACTCTGGGGGCTGCCTCCAAGTGTGTACCGGAGGGCTTGAATGGGCCGATATGTCATTAGGCGACTGATCCAGGCGATACCCGTCCTGCTCGGCGCCACGCTACTCATCTTCTGCATCGTCTTCGCACTGCCCGGAGACCCCATCGCGGCACTGTTCGGGGACAAGCGTCCGGACGCCGCGATCGCCGAGGTGCTGCGCGAGCAGTACCACCTCAACGATCCGCTGCTGCTGCAGTACTGGTACTACATCAGCGGCGTTCTCTTCCGCGGTGACTTCGGGGTGAACTTCGCCGACATCCCGGTGTCCCAGATCATGGCCGGCAAGTTCCAGATCACGCTGAACCTCGCGCTGACCGCCCTGGTCATGGAGGCCGTCATCGGCGTCGGCCTGGGCCTGTGGGCGGCGCTGCGCCGCGGCAAGGCCACCGACACCATGATCCTCGCCTCCACGCTGCTGCTGATCTCGGTGCCCACGCTGGTGACCGGATTCGTGCTGCAGCTCCTGCTGGGTGTGAAACTCAAGCAGTGGACCGGAGCGGACATCTTCCCCGTGGCGGGCACGTTCGCGGGCTGGCGCAGCTACCTGCTGCCCGGCTTCGTGCTCGCGGGGACGTCCATCGCGTACCTGACCAGGCTCACCAGGACGAGCCTGGCGGAGACGCTGAGGGCGGACTACATCCGCACGGCCACGGCCAAGGGCCTGTCCAGACGCCGGGTCATCGGCAGGCACGGGCTGCGCAACGCGCTGATCCCGCTGGTCACCTATCTGGGCGCCGACCTCGGCAACCTGATGGGCGGCGCGGTCATCACCGAGACGATCTTCAATCTCCAGGGGATCGGAAACCAGCTCTTCACATCGGTGTACCTGCGCGAACAACCCGTCGTCGTCGGTATCGTCACCGTACTGGTGCTGGTCTACATCCTGGCCAACCTGGTCGTCGACTTGTTGTACGCCGTGCTAGACCCGAGGATCCGCTATGAGTAACCCAACCCCGCCGGTCGGGCCGGGACTCCCGGAGACGCAGACCATGGTCTCGGACACGGTGACCGCCCCCGCGCCGCCACGCCAGGGCAAGCACAAGCAGGCCAAGGGCGGCAAGCCCGCGAGCCTGTGGACCGACGCCTGGTACGACCTCAGGCGCCGGCCGATGTTCATCCTGTCGGTGATCATCATCCTGATCCTGCTGGTCATGTCGTTCTGGCCGCAGCTGTTCACCTCGGTCGACCCGTTCAACGCCAGGACGTGCGACTTGTCCACGGCGCGGCAGACGCCCAGCGCGGGCCACCTGTTCGGACGGGACAGCCTCGGCTGCGACGTCTACTCCAGGACGATCTACGGGGCCCGCAACTCCATCGTGATCGGGGTGCTGACCACGATCATCACCACGCTCGTGGGCGGGCTGCTCGGCATCATCGCCGGCTACAAGAGCGGCGTGGTCGACACGGTCTCCTCGCGGGTCACCGAGATCTTCTTCGCCATCCCCCCGATCCTGGGCGCCCTGCTGATCGCGGCCACGTTCCGCGGCCGGGCCAACAGCATCCTGCTGGTCATCATCGCGCTGGCGGTGCTGGGCTGGCCGATGACGTACCGCATCATGCGGGCGGCCGTGATCACGGCGAAGAGCCAGGACTTCGTGGTCGCGGCCAGGGCACTGGGAGCGGGAGCGGGCCGGATCATGTTCCGCCACCTGCTGCCCAACTCGGTGGCCCCGGTCATCGTGGTGGCCACGATCAACCTGGGCGGATTCATCGCGGCCGAGGCCGCGCTGTCCTTCCTGGGCGTCGGCGTGCAGTCGCCGGACATCTCCTGGGGCCTGATGATCGCCGACGCGCGCAACAGGTTCCTGGAGGCGCCGCTGCCGCTGATCTTCCCGGCCGTGTTCCTGTGCGTCACCGTGCTGGCGTTCATCATGATGGGCGACGCCGTGCGCGACGCGCTCGATCCGAAGCTCAGGTAGGAGGGAGGATCAAAGTGACGAAGACGACTCCGGACGCGTTGCCCGCCGAGGGAGGGCCGGGCGACGGGCCGCTGCTCGCCGTCGACAACCTGCACGTGGAGTTCCGCACCCGCGCGGGCGTCGTGCGCGCGGTGAACGGCGTGAGCTACACGGTCGGCGCGGGCGAGACTCTCGCCGTGCTGGGCGAGTCGGGGTCGGGCAAGTCCGTGACGGCTCAGGCCATCATGGGCATTCTCGACATGCCACCGGCGGTCATCCCCAAGGGGGAGATCCGCTTCAGGGGCACCGACCTGCTCAAACTGTCGGAGGACGCCCGCACGCAGGTGCGCGGGCAGCGGATCGCGATGATCTTCCAGGACGCGCTCTCCGCCCTCAACCCGGTCTTCACCGTGGGCTGGCAGATCAGTGAGATGTTCCGGGTGCACCGGGGCATGTCCAAGGCCGACGGCATGAAGAAGGCCGTCGAGCTGATGGACCGGGTCCGCATCCCGGCCGCCAAGCAGCGCGTGCACGACTACCCGCACCAGTTCTCCGGGGGCATGCGCCAGCGCATCATGATCGCCATGTCGATCGCGCTGGACCCCGAGGTGCTGATCGCGGACGAGCCGACCACGGCGCTGGACGTGACCGTCCAGGCGCAGATCATGGAACTGCTGGCCGAGCTGCAGCGCGAGAGCCAGATGGGCCTGATCCTCATCACCCACGACCTCGGCGTCGTGGCCGACGTGGCCGACAAGATCGCGGTCATGTACGCGGGGCGCATCGTGGAGAACGCCCCCGTGTACGACATCTACAAGTCGCCCGCGCATCCGTACACGAAGGGCCTGCTGGACTCGATCCCCAGGGTCGACCTCAAGGGCCAGGAACTGTACGCGATCAAGGGCCTGCCGCCCAACCTGCTGGACCTGCCGCCGGGTTGCTCGTTCAACCCGCGGTGCCCGTACCGGCAGGACAACTGCGTGACCGAAGCCCCCCCGCTCTACGAGATCAGCGGCGTGCGCAGCAGCGCCTGCCACTACTGGAGGGAGGTCCTCGATGGCGAGCGACAGTGAGCGCATCCTTGAGGTGCGCGACCTGGTCAAGCACTTCCCGCTGACGCAGGGCATCCTCTTCAAGAAGCAGATCGGCGCGATCAAGGCCGTCGACGGCGTCTCGTTCGACCTGAACAGGGGCGAGACGCTGGGCATCGTGGGCGAGTCGGGCTGCGGCAAGTCCACCCTCGCCAAGGTGCTGATGGCGCTGGAGCGGCCCACCTCGGGCTCGGTCAAGATCAACGGCCGGGACATCGCCAAGGCCAGGGGCGGCGAGCTCAAGCGCATGCGGCGCAACATCCAGATGGTGATGCAGGACCCGTACACCTCGCTGAACCCCCGGATGACCGTCGGCGACATCATCGGCGAGCCGTACGAGATCCACACGGAGGTCGCCCCCAAGGGCGACCGGCGCACGAAGGTGCAGGAGCTGCTGGAGGTGGTCGGACTCAACCCCGACCACATCAACCGCTACCCGCACCAGTTCTCCGGCGGACAGCGGCAGCGCATCGGCATCGCCCGCGGGCTGGCGCTCCAGCCGGAGATCATCGTCTGCGACGAGCCGGTCTCCGCGCTCGACGTGTCGATCCAGGCGCAGGTCATCAACCTGCTCGAACGGCTGCAGAACGAGTTCAACCTGGCCTACATCTTCATCGCCCACGACCTGTCGGTGGTGCGCCACATCTCCGACCGGGTCGGGGTGATGTACCTGGGCAAGTTCGTCGAACTCGGCAAGGACACGGAGATCTACGACCGGCCCGCGCATCCGTACACGCAGGCGCTGCTGTCGGCGGTGCCGGTGCCCGACCCCGAGGGCCGGGAACAGCGGGAGCGGATCATCCTCCAGGGCGACCCACCGTCGCCGGCCAACCCGCCGAGCGGGTGCCGGTTCCGGACGCGGTGCTGGAAGGCGCAGGAGATCTGCGCCGAGGAGGAGCCGCTGCTGCAGATCCGGCCGGGCACGGCGCACGAAAGCGCCTGCCATTTCGCCGAAACCCATGATGTGGTGCACGTGGGGTAGTTGCTTTCCCTCTCTTTCTGGAGGGCCCATCTGTTACGGCGGCGCCGGGTTGCCCCAGACGCCGTACGTGGCTGATGGCCCTCCAGGGAGACGCTGGCTGAACCCGTCAGTGGCAGAGCGCCGTTACGGCGCTCTGTGGGCCTCGTGGCGTGGTTCAAAGCCTGACCCGGTTTCAGGGGGCTCCAGCTCAGCGGGTGGCGATGATCGCTGAGCCGTGGCCGAACAGGCCTTGGTTGGCGGCCAGGCCCACGCGGGCGTTCTCCACCTGGCGCGCTCCCGCCCGGCCGCTGAGCTGCACGGTCAGCTCGCAGAGCTGGGCGATGGCCTGGGCCGGGATCGCCTCGCCGAACGAAGCCAGGCCGCCCGACGGATTGACCGGGATGCGGCCGCCCAGCGCGGTCTGCCCGTCGCGGAGCAGCTTGTCCGCCTCGCCTGGCGGGCAGAGGCCGATGTCCTCCATCCAGTCCAGCTCCAGCGCCGTGGACAGGTCGTAGACCTCGGCCAGCGACACGTCCTGCGGGCCCAGGCCCGCCTCCTCGTACGCCGCGTGCGCTATCGCCGCCCTGAAGGGCAGGTGGCCGGACGGGGGGTCGGTGACGCGGGAGTCCGTGGCGAAGTCCGGCAGTTCCAGCACCGTGTTCGGGAAGGTGGGCGTGACCGTGGAGACGGCGGCCAGGCGTACCCGGGTGCCGCCGTGGCGGCGGGCGTACCGTTCCGAGGCCAGGACCACCGCCGCGCCGCCGTCCGAGGTGGCGCAGATGTCCATGAGGTGCAGCGGGTCGGCCACCATGGGCGAGGCCAGCACCTGCTCGGCGGTGACCCGCCCGCGGTAGCGGGCCAGCGGGTTGAGCGAGCCCGCCAGCGCGTTCTTGACCTTGACGGCGGCGAAGTCCTCCGGCGTCGAGCCGTGCACGGCCATCCGGCGCCGGGCGTAGAGGGCGAAGTAGGCCGGGTTCGTGGCGCCGAGGAGGCGGAAGCGCAGCCAGTCGGGGTCGTCGGGGCGGTCGCCGCCCACCGGCTTGAAGAAACCCTTCGGGGTCGCGTCCGCCCCGACCACGAGGGCGACGTCGCACAGTCCCGCCAGGATCCTGGTGCGCGCGATGTCCAGCGCCTGGGCCCCCGACGCGCAGGCCGCGTAGCAGGAGGCGACCCTGGCGCCCGACCAGCCCAGCGCCTTGGCGTAGGAGGCGCCGGAGACGAAGCCCGGGTAGCCGTTCCTGATGGTGTCCGCGCCGACCACGAACTGCACGTCCGTCCAGGCCAGGCCGGCGTCCTTGAGCGCCTCGCGGGCGGCGGCGACGCCGTAGTCGAGGAAGGGACGGCCCCACTTGCCCCACGGGTGCATCCCGGTGCCCATCACGACCACGCTCATGACGCTCGCCTCCAGCGGTGTACCCGTGTCATTCCTGGCCTCATGGCGCTCGCGCGCACCCCTGTCACGGGCCTCATGACGGCCGCCCCCACATCCACACCAGCGGGCCGTCGGCCAGCGGGCCCGAGGTCAGCTCCAGTTCCATGCCCACCGTGAGCTCGTCCACCGTCAGGCCCTTGACCTGCCCGAGCACCACGATTCCGACCTCGTCGAGCTCGACCGCGGCCAGCGTCACCGGCTCGTACGGCTGCGCGGCCACGTACGGCGCCGGCGGCGGGTAGCAGGCGTTCGTGTACGACCAGACGCGTCCGCGCCGTGGCAGCCCGAACACCTCCATCTCCGTGCCCGCGCACCGGGGGTCGGGGCACGAGCCGTGCCGTGGCGGGAAGCACACCGCTCCGCAGGCCGGGCACCGGGTGCCCAGCAGGCGGACGCCCGCTTCCTCGATGGCGAACCAGCCGTCGATCGCGTACGTCATAGCCGGAGTATCACACAAGCGCTTGCTAGGTTACATCCCTCCGCCGGGTCCTGCGCCGCAGCACCACCCGCGCCGACATCACCACCATCAGCAGCAGCATGCCGCCCACCACCGGCACCCTGGTGGCCGGCACGGGCCCGTCGCCGAAGTACGGCCCAGGACCGGCGGCCAGGGCGGTGACCGGCACCGCCAGCCGGTCCGCCATCCGCAGGGCGAGCAGCGCGTCGACCACGCCGTGCCCGTAGGCGGGGCTGTAGCCGCCCGACGGCTGCCGCCCGGTGCCCAGCTCGATGGCCCTGCGCACGTGGTAGGGCGACATGCCGGGATGCGCCGACCTGATCAGCGCCGCGATGCCCGCGACCATGGCGGCGGCCGAGCTGGTGCCGTCGCCGACCACGTACGAGGTGCCCGCGTCGGCCGTGACGATCTGCGTGCCCGGCGCCACCACCGACACGTAGTCCTGCTTGTTGGAGAACCGGGCCACCCTCATCCGCCGGTCGACCGCGCCCACCGCGATCACCCCCGGGTAGGCGGCGGGGAAGTTCTTCCTGTTGGCGGCGGCGCCGTCGTTGCCCGACGAGGCCACCAGTACCGCTCCCTTGCTGATCGCGTGCTGGACGGCCTCCTCCTCCGCCGCGTACCCCTCCCACGCGCCGCTGCCGCCGCCGAGCGACATGCTGATGACGTCGGCGCCGTGGTCGGCCGCGTACCGGATGCCCTTGGCCAGCGCGTCACGCCAGCCGGAGAGCTGCCTGCCGCGCCGCGGGTCGCCGTTCTCCAGCGTCACCCGTACGGACAGCACCTTGGCGGCGGGGGCCACCCCGATGATGCCGCTGCCGTCGCCGTGCCCGCGACCCGCGATCAGGCTGGCCATGGCGGTGCCGTGCGGGCCCCAGGGCACGTCGCCGGTGCCGGTCAGGTCGGGGCCCTGCATGACGGCGCCGCGCAGGTCGGGGTGGTTCGCGTTCACACCGGTGTCCAGTACGGCCACCACCACGCCCGCGCCCTTGCTCACCCGCCACGCCTCAGGCAGCCGCAGTGTGCCGAGCTGCCACTGCCCGGCCCGCGCCGCCTCCCCCAGATCACCGACATCGTCTGCCACGCCGGTCGCGCCCGCTGCGCCTGCGGCGCCTGTCGCGTACGCCGCGCCTGCCGTGTCCGCTTTGTCTGCGGTGCGGGTCGTGTGGGTGGTGGCGTGGGCGGCGGTGCCGGGGACGGCGATGACGGCCGTCAGGCCGGCCACCAGCGTCGGGACGATGAGCCGCCTCATCGGGTCAGCGCCTGGTGCAGGACCGTCGCCAGTTGCCGCGCCGCGTGCCGCAGTCGGACCATGGCGCCGTCGCCCGGCCGGTACGCCCGCCCGTCGGCGTATCCGGCGGCCGTCGCCACCACATAACGCTCGTCGGAGTCGACCACGACGCCGGTGAAGTACTGCCGATCGCCGAACCGCTCGGCCGCTCCGCCGGGGAAGGCCACCGGCCGCACGGTGGCGGGCCGCCCGGCATCGGCGAAAACGGCCCCGAGACCCGCCGTCGGGCCTGCCACGAAAACGGTCCCGAGACCGGCTGTCGGGCCTGCCACGAATACGGCTTCGGGATCGGCCGCTGGGCCTGCCGCGAAACCGGCCGTGAAACCGTCTGCCGACCTGTCCGTGCGACCGTCTGCGGATCCGTCCGTGA
The DNA here is from genome assembly GCF_040649735.1 of Nonomuraea sp. NPDC048892. Lineage (NCBI taxonomy): Bacteria > Bacillati > Actinomycetota > Actinomycetes > Streptosporangiales > Streptosporangiaceae > Nonomuraea > Nonomuraea sp. NPDC048892. The sequence goes on from NZ_JBEZFZ010000015.1 coordinate 33,428, forward strand.
GTCCGTCTGCGGACCCGTCCGTGAGACCGGCTCCCGGATCGGTGGCGGGAGCGAGGGTCTGGGTGGGTGGCCGGCTGTCGAGTACGGCGATGCCGACGGTGACGACGAAGGTGCCGGTGCTGTCCGCGTACGTGGCGCGTAACGCCGTACGGCACCCCGGACCCACGACGGCCGGCTGGAAGGCGCGGCGGCAGGGCGCCTCGGGGGCGACTCCGGCCAGCACGTACGTGACCCGCGCCCCCGAAGGGCTGGAGCCGGGCACCGAGTCGGGGAAGACCCGGGCGACCGGCCACGCGTGCCAGCGTTCTGAGACGGTCGGGGCCGGTGAGGGCCAGACCGCGGCCATGATGGACAACAGCACAAGGGACAAATGGAACATGTCAACCTCGAACAGGAGGGGAGGGACCTCCGATCTGTTCCGCATTCTGACACGAGAGCGTTCAGTCATTCCGACGCTTCGGTAAACAGACCGATACGTGGAGTAATTCCGATCTATGGCTTTCCGCCTACGGAGTGGGCGAAAGTCGGACATGTGCCCCAGGCGGGAGCCCCAGCCGCTGGGCCGCGTCACCACAGTTGATCGCGATGGCGATCAGCCCGGCCGAGTCCGCGAACGCCACCAGTTCCCCCGGCGGCACCGCCGCGTACGTCTCACGGAAGGGAAGCGCGAGCTGCCGCCGCCCCAGCCACACCCCCAACGTGTCGCCCACCCGTACGCCCAGCGCCTGAAGGTCGCCGGCCGCGATCGACAGCTGCGTGTTGCCGTAACGGTCGACCGAGACCACCTCGCCCTCCACCGAGCCCTCGCGCAGCTGCGAGGTCGGCTCGGGCAGCGAGACCAGCCGGGACAGCGGCACCTCGGGCCCCAGGTCCGCCGGAGGCAGCCCGCCGTACAGCCGCCCCGCGACCGGGGCGAAGACATCGCGCCCGTGGAAGGTCGGCGAGACCGGATGCAGGAAGTGCTCGGAGTTGCTGATCTCGTACGCCGCCACCGCGCCGCCGCTGGCGTGCACCGCCCACGAGAGCACCCCGTTGTCGGGGCCGATGAACACCCGGCCGCCCGCCTCGACGGCCACCGCCCGCCTGGCGCCGCCCGCGCCCGGATCGACCGCGCCGATGTGGATGCCCAGCGGCAGGTAGGGGATGGTCTGGGCCAGGACCGCCGCCCCGCGCCGTACGTCGCCGGAGGGGATCAGGTGGCACACGTCGATCACGCGGGCCTCGGGAGCGATGCCGGCGATCACGCCATGACAGGCCGCCACGTAACCGTCTTCGAGGCCGTAGTCCGTGAGGAGCGTGATGACTGAGGTCACATTTGGTGACTGTACGTCCCTCAATCCGCCGTGAACAGCCGCACTCGGCACATTACGATGGCCTCGGGCCGCGTGCGAGCGACGTGACCGTCACTCGCCCCTTTCGAGGAGGACACCATGGGAGCACCGCTCAGCGGTGACAATGCTGCCCAGGAACCGTCCCGACAACCGCTCTCAGAACGCGACATCGAGCTCCTCGCCTTCGAGCGCCAATGGTGGCGCTACGCGGGCGCGAAGGAGCAGGCCATCAAGGAGAGCTTCGGTTTCTCCGCCACGCGCTACTACCAGCTGCTCAGCGAGCTGATCGACAGGCCGGAGGCTCTTGAGCAGGACCCCATGCTGGTCAAGAGGCTGCGCAGGCTTCGGTCCACCCGCCAGCGCGAGCGCGCCGCCAGAAGGTTTGGCATGCGCCCCTGACCGGCTGGGTACGGCAGCCGCGTGAAGAACATCCCTGGAATGGAAGCGATCTTGCGTGATCCGGCAGGCGCCGTGATCGGGCTCGACTTCGACGGGACACTGTCGCCGATCGTGCCCGATCCGGCCCAGGCCGTGATCCATCCCGAAGCGCCGGCCGTACTCGCCGACCTGGGCGCTCACGTCCTCGCGGTGGCCGTCGTGACCGGCAGGCCCGCGGCCACCGCGCTGGAGCTCGGCCCCGGCCTGGCCGACGTTGAGGGGCTGGTCGTGCTCGGCCACTACGGCTTCGAACGCTGGGAGGACGGACGGATCTCCGCGCCCCCGCCCCCGCCCGGGGTGCCCAGGGCCGAGGCGGAGCTGCAACTGCTGCTCGGCACGCTCGACCTCAAGGGCGTCGTCATCGAGGACAAGGGCCGGGCCGTGGCCGTGCACACCAGGCGCAGCCCCGACCCCGAGGGCGCGCTGGCCGTGCTGCGCGAGCCGCTGGCCAAGCTGGCGGAGAAGCACGACCTGGTGATCGAGCCTGGGCGCATGGTGCTGGAGCTGCGGCCGCCCGGCATGGACAAGGGACACGCGCTGAGCCTGTTCCTGGCAGAGAAGGCCGCGAGGTCGGTGATGTTCGTGGGTGACGACCTGGGCGATCTGGCCGCGTTCGACGCCGTACGCGCCTCGGGGCTGCCCGGGGTGACCGTGTGCAGCGGCTCCGCCGAGGTGACCGCACTGGCCGAACGGGCCGACATCGTGGTGGACGGGCCGCAGGGCGTGGTGGCGCTGCTGCGCGAGCTGGGGTCGGCGTTCAGTCGTTCGTGATTGTGCTGCAAGTCCCGCTTTCTAGGGTCGGGGCATGCCCAAGCGTCATCTCGCCGTCGCGGCCCTCACCGCGATCACCCTCCTCGCCGCACCCTTCTCCACCGGCGCCGCGTACGCCACCAGCGCCCCGTACACCGCGAACGCCGCAAACACCGCGAGCACGGCGTACGCCACAAGCGCCGCGAGCACCGCGAACGTGAGCAGCGTCGCGACCACTCAGCCGCTCAAGCTCAGGGGCGGGCTGACGCTCCACCTGCCGATCACATGGGCGGTCCACCGGGTCCGCCCCGACTGGACCCGCGTGGTCACCGGCAAGTGCGCCAAGCCCTCCAGCGGTTACGGCACCCCGGGCTGCCGGAGCTTCTGGGTGCTCGGTCCCAAGGCCATCAAGTACGGCAACGAGTTGTTCCACGCCTACGACGGGAGGCGGCCGTTCTATCCCGCGAGCGACGTGCAGCAGTGCCCGAGCAACGGCAAGTGGGGCCAGACCCTCGGCTCGGCCAAGGCCACGGGGCTGCGCCAGGTCGGCCCCGGGCACAAGGCCGCCTACCGCGAGTGGCGGGCCTCCTGCGTCTCGTACGCGAACGGCAAGGTGAAGTCGCGTTACACGCAGCGCGAGTGGTACCTGCCGAAGACCAGGATCCTCGTCGTCGACCAGTGGAGGACGCCGGGCCTGCCGGACGTGCTCAGGAACGCCGACTGGAGCTGAGCACCCCGGCCACGGCCAGGCCGATGAGCACCGGCACCAGGAGGAACGCCTTCCAGGTGCCGAAGCCGTCCGCGAGCGCGCCGAGCGCGAGCGGGCCCACCGCGATGGCGGCTCCCGCCCAGATCGGCGAGGCCGCAGCGGCCAGGTCGGCCCGGCCTCCCGCGCCGGCGATCAGCCCCGACAGCGCCAGCGGGAAGTGCAACGAGGCGCCGAGCCCGCAGACCACCAGCCCGGCGTAGGAGAGCGCCGGGTGGGTGCTCAGCCAGAACAGCAGCCAGCCCGCGAACGCCACCGCCAGCGCCCCCACGAACAGCGGCACGGGGGGCAGGCGCAGCGCGAGCTGAGCCCCGGCGAACCTCCCGGCCGCCAGCCCGCCCACGAACGCCGTCAGCCCCGTGGCCGCCGTGGCCGCGCTGATTCCCGTACGGCCGGCGAACAGGTCGGCGGCCCACAGGTTGAACGTGAACTCCATCGCCACGCAGCAGAACAGCACCAGCCCCGCCAGATGAAACCCCCACCCCGGCCTGCCCACCGCCTCCGTACCCGCACTGGCTTCGGCCGGCTGTTGCGGGACAGGAGGCGATGGCGGCCAGACGCGGCCCATGAACAGGGCCAGCAGCACGCTCACGACCGGTGTGACCAGCAGCGCCGCCCGCCAGCCGAACGTGCTCTGGGCGACCACGCTGAGGCAGAACGTCATCCCCATGCCCACCACCACGCCCACGGCGTTGGCCTCGCTGATCGCGGCCGGGCCCGCCGGGCCGTGGTGGTCGCTGAGCGCGGCCATGGCGGTGTAGAGCATGATCGAGCTGAACCCGCCCGAGACGCCGTACCCGAGCATCGTCAGGGGCAGGGCGTCGGCGGGGACGATCACGAGCAGGCCGGCGTTCATCCCGGCCAGGCCGATCCAGGTCGTCGCGCGCCGGCCGAACCTGCGGGTGAGCGCCGGCAGCAGCAGCCCGGCCACGATTGTGCCCACGGCCATGGCGGTGCCGTGCAGGCCCGCGACGGTGGCCGGGACGCGCAGGTCGGCGCGGAGCAGCGGCAGGGCGGCGCTCAGGCCGTACATGTAGGTGGCGAACGCGCCGAGCTGCAGGTAGATGAGCCAGGTCGGGCGATCTCTGATCAGCCGGATGGGCGGTAAGACCATGCTCACCCGGCAGCCTCCTGATCGGTGAGGGGCGTCGCCTTCTCATGGTAGGTCAGCGCGCCGAGCCCGCTCGGAACCGGGGGCCGAGCAGACTCAGGCGAAAACCCGCAGAGCAGGCTCGGGCGAAACCGCTGAGCCGGATCGGGTGAGAACCCCCGAGCCGGCTCAGGTCAGGGCGTCGAGCTGGGCGGCGAACCACTTCTGCGGCGGCAGGGCGGTCGCGGCCGCGTGCAGCTTGTCGCGGCGCATGCGGCGCTCGTCCTCCGGCATGACCAGCGCGTCGTGCAGGGCCGCCGCGGTGCCGCTGATGTCGTACGGGTTGACCAGGAGCGCGTGCTGCCCCAGCTCGGCCGCCGCCCCCGCCTCCCGCGACAGCACCAGCGCGCACCGCTCGGACAGGACAGGCCCCTCCTTGGCGACCAGGTTCATGCCGTCGCGGATGGGGTTGACGAGCAGCACGTCGGCCATCCGGTACGCGGCCAGCGAACGCGGATAGTCGTCGTTGACGTTGAGTATCAGCGGGTCCCAGTCGTCGGTGGCGTACTCGTCCTCGATCTCCTGGGCGCGGCGCTGCACCGAAGCGGTGTATTCGCGGTATTCGGGCAGGTCGTGCCGGCTGGGATAGGCGAAGGCGAGGTGGACGACCCGGCCGTGCCACTCGGGATGGGCGGCCAGGAACTCGCGGTAGGCGATCAGGCCGCGGACGATGTTCTTCGACAGCTCGGTGCGGTCGATGCGGACGATCAGCCTGCGGTCGCCCACCTGGTCCCTGAGCGCGGTCATGTGGGACTCGACGTCGGGCTCGCTGGCCCGCTCCCACAGTGCCGAGCCGTCCACGCCGAGGCTCTGCACCCCGATGCGGGTCGTGCGGCCCTCGTGGGTGACGCTGCGCCCGACGCGGTCGGCCTCGGCGCCCAGCAGGCGCTCGCAGCAGTCCATGAACGCCTGGGCCCATCTGTCGGTGAGAAACCCGGCGTGATCGGCCCCCAGGATGCCCTCCAGGACCTCGCGCGCCACCTCGTCGGGCAGCAGCGAGAAGTATTCCGGCGGCGCCCACGGCGTGTGGCTGAAGTGGGCGATGCGCAGGTCGGGCCGCTCGGCGCGGAGCATGGCGGGGGTCAGCGTAAGGTGATAGTCCTGCACCATCACGCGGGCGCCGTGGCCGGCCTCCTCGGCCAGCGCCAGCGCGAACGCCCCGTTGTAGTCGCGGTAGGACTCCCACTCGCGCTCGAACCTCGTGCCGAAGTTGGGCGTGTTGGGGATGTCGTAGAGCAGGTGGTTGACGAACCACAGGGTGGAGTTGGCCACGGCGTTGTAGGCGCGGTGGAAGACGGCGGGCGCGATGTCGAGCATGCGCAGCGGGCCCGTGTCGTAGCCGGCCTGGTCGATGCGGCCGCCGGAGGCCAGGCGCACGGCGCTGCGGTCGCCGTCGGACAGCGCGGCGCAGACCCACAGCACGCCGTCGTCCTTGGCCACGCCCGACAGGCCCGAGACGAGCCCGCCGCCGCCGCGCCGCATGGTCAGCTCGCCGTCGTCGGAGACGGTGAAGGAGACCGGGCCTCTGTTGGAGGCGAGCAGGACGCTGTTCATGGACATCCTCGGTCAGTGAGTCGCGGGATTGTCGCGGGATTGACGCGCGGACCGCGCCATCTCGCGTGCGGCGGGGCGAGGAAGTCAACTAGGCTCCCATCGATCACAAACATAGGATCCCATCTATGGCGCTTGATGAGCTAACCGAGGAACTCGCCCGCTCCGCGGCCGGAGGAGACCATCGCGCACTTGGCGAGCTCCTGGCGCGGATCGAGCCTGACGTGCTGCGCCACTGCGCCCGAATCCTCCCTTATCACCAGGATGCGGAAGAGGCCTCGCAAGATACGTTGCTGGCCGTGGCGCGCAACATCGGCCGCTTCGAGGGGCGGGCCAGGTTCAGCACCTGGCTGCACATCGTGACCGCCAACTGCGCGCGGACGACGTACCGGACGCTCAAGCGCAGGTCGGCCGAGCAGAGCTCGGACGAGCTGCCCATGCAGAAGCCCGACGTGCGGCGGGTCAGCGTGATCGCGGGCTCGCGGCTCGACCTGCTCGACGCGATGGAGGCGCTGGAGGCCGACAAGCCCGACCTGGCGCAGGCGCTGGTGCTGCGCGACATCGTCCAGCTCGACTACAACGAGGTGGCCGAGCAGCTCGGCATTCCGCTCGGCACCGCGAAGTCCCGCATCCACCAGGCGCGCAAATACGTGCAGGGTGTCCTGGGCGAGGATTATCGCTGAGACCACCCGTCCCACATGGTGAGACAGGTGGAAGTTTCGGCCACTTGAGCGGGTAGAGTCCAGTTCAACAACTTCATATTGCTCATCCAGAGGGGTGGAGGGACCGGCCCTGCGAAGCCCCGGCAACCCTCCCGGCTTTCGACTCGCGACCTGGCGAGGCCGACCGGGACTAGGTGCCAATTCCGGTTCGCGGTCAAGGTGGCCGTGGGCGAAGATGAGGGAAGGCCTCGCTTCATGTCGCTCGACTTTGGTCCTGCTGTCGGTCTGTCCTGCCGCGAGTGCGGCGCGCGTTACCCCCTGGGTCCGAGCTTCGCCTGTCTGGAGTGTTTCGGGCCGCTTGAGGCGGCCTACGACTTCGGCACGGTGACCCGGGCGGACATCGAGTCCGGCCCGGCCAACATCTGGCGTTACCGCGCGCTTCTCCCCGTCCCGGCTGACGTGACCGAAAAGCCGAATATGAACCCGGGCTGGACCAAATTGGTCAAGGCCGGAAACCTCGGCAAGTCACTGGGCCTCAAATCCCTGTACGTGAAGGACGACTCGGGAAACCCCACCCACTCCTTCAAGGACCGCGTGGTCGCCATGGCCGTCGAGGCGGCGCGCAACTTCGGCTTCCACACGCTCTCCTGCTCCTCCACGGGCAACCTCGCGGGCGCGGTCACCGCCGCCGCGGCGCGGGCCGGGCTCGACGCGTGCGTGTTCATCCCGTCCGACCTCGAAGCCGCGAAGATCGCCATGGCCCGCGTGTTCGGTGGTCGGCTGATCGCGATCGACGGCAGCTACGACGAGGTCAACCGGTTCTGCTCCGAGCTGATCGGCGACCCCATGGGCGACAAGTGGGGCTTCGTCAACGTCAACCTGCGGCCCTACTACGCCGAGGGCTCCAAGACGCTCGCGTACGAGATCGCCGAGCAGCTCGGCTGGCGGCTGCCCGAGCAGATCGTCATCCCCATCGCCTCCGGCTCCCAGCTCACCAAGATCGACAAGGGCTTCAAGGAGCTGATCCAGCTGGGGCTGGTCGAGGACACGCCCTACAAGATCTTCGGGGCACAGGCCGAAGGCTGCTCGCCGGTGTCGGCCGCGTACAAGGCCGGTCACGACGTCGTCCAGCCGGTCAAGCCCGACACCATCGCCAAGTCACTGGCCATCGGCAACCCGGCCGACGGTCCCTACGTGCTGGACATCGCACGACGCACCGGAGGGGGCGTCGAGGACGTCACGGACGCCGAGATCGTGGCCGCCATCAAGCTGCTCGCCTCGACCGAGGGAGTCTTCGCCGAGACCGCGGGCGGGGTGACCGTCGGCGTGCTGAAGAAGCTGGCCGAGAGCGGCAGGCTCGACCCCGAGGCCGAGACCGTGGTGCTGAACACCGGCGACGGGCTCAAGACGCTCGACGCCATCAGCGACGACGCCGCGCCCACGGCCGTGATCCGGCCCTCCCTCGACGCGTTCCGCGCGACTGTCTGACAACCAGGAAAGGCGACATTTACCATGAGCGTTTCTGTGCGGATTCCCACCATTCTGCGCACGTACACCGGGGGCAACGCCGAAGTGAGTGGCGAAGGCGCGACTCTTCGTGACGTGCTCGCCAAGCTGGACTCCGACTACCCGGGCATCGGCGCGAGAATTCTGGATGAATCGGGCAAGATTCGACGTTTCGTCAACGTTTATGTTGGGGAAGAGGACGTCCGTTTCGCCCAGGGTCTCGACACTCCCGCCCCAGAGGGCACGCAGATCTCCATCATCCCCGCGGTCGCCGGCGGCTGAGTGCCGCGGCATCCCCGATCGTGGAAGGCGCCCCTTGTGGGCGCCTTCTGCTTTTCCAGGGCTAATTCACCGTTGTACGAGCTTCGCTGCGAAGAAATACCTGGTTTGCAGATTGACTCTGTTGCCAAACCCCGTGCCACAGGTATGGTCGAGGGCGATCGTCTGCATGATTTTCAGTTATGTCAGGCGATTACAGGCCTCGCGGAGGAATGGGCGAGATCTGAGAGACCAGTAAGAGGAGTCGGAAGTGGCGCAGGGCACCGTCAAGTGGTTCAACGCGGACAAGGGCTACGGCTTCATCGCGGTAGACGGTGGTAAGGATGTATTCGTCCATTACTCAGCGATCATGATGGACGGGTACCGCTCTCTCGAACAGGGTCAGCGCGTCGAGTTCGAGATCACGCAGGGCCAGAAGGGGCCGCAGGCGGAGTCCGTCCGCACGGTCTGAGGTCACGTCAACTGGTATGCACCGGGCGGGCTCGCACGGCAGCGCAGTCCGTGCGAACCGTCACCTCTCAATCGTCGACTCGCGTGCGGCGAGCTGCTTCGGGCGGCTCGCCGTACTGACTTCTGACCTGGGGAGGAACATCCGGCGCGGGTGCGTTCGCTTGCACTCGGCAGGGTAGAGTGCTAAACAGTTCGTTGGCACTCTGTGCAGCAGAGTGCCAACATCGGATCGAGACGATGGGGTCTGCCGAACGGAGATGCGGGCCCATGCCGTCGCGGGCGTCGGCTCGGTCCACGACAAGCCACCCTGTATCTGGGAGGTCTAGCCTTATGGCAGCCAAGATGATCGCGTTTGACGAGGACGCCCGGCGCGGTCTCGAGCGCGGTATGAACCAGCTCGCCGACGCCGTCAAGGTGACTTTGGGTCCCAAGGGCCGCAACGTCGTGCTGGAGAAGAAGTGGGGCGCTCCCACGATCACCAACGACGGTGTGTCCATCGCCAAGGAGATCGAGCTCGAGGACCCTTGGGAGAAGATCGGCGCCGAGCTGGTCAAGGAAGTCGCCAAGAAGACCGACGACGTCGCGGGTGACGGCACCACCACCGCCACCGTGCTCGCCCAGGCGCTGGTGCGCGAGGGTCTGCGCAATGTCGCCGCCGGCGCCAACCCGATGGCCCTGAAGAAGGGCATCGAGGCGGCCGTCGAGCGCGTCAGCGAGGAGCTCTCCAAGCTGGCCAAGGACGTGGAGACCAAGGAGCAGATCGCCTCCACCGCCTCCATCTCCGCCGCCGACCCCGAGATCGGCTCGCTCATCGCCGAGGCGATGGACAAGGTCGGCAAGGAAGGCGTCATCACCGTCGAGGAGAGCAACACCTTCGGCCTTGAGCTCGAGCTCACCGAGGGCATGCGCTTCGACAAGGGCATGACGTCGATGTACTTCGTGACCGACTCCGACCGCATGGAGGCCGTGCTCGAAGACCCGTACATCCTGATCGTCAACAGCAAGGTCTCGGCCAACAAGGACCTGCTGCCGCTGCTCGACAAGGTCGTGCAGTCCGGCAAGCCGCTGCTGATCATCGCCGAGGACGTCGAGGGCGAGGCCCTGGCCACCCTGGTCGTCAACAAGATCCGAGGCCTGTTCCGCTCGGTCGCGGTCAAGGCCCCGGGCTTCGGTGACCGCCGTAAGGCCATGCTCAACGACATCGCGATCCTGACCGGCGGTCAGGTCGTCGCCGAGGAGGTCGGCCTCAAGCTCGAGACCGCCACCCTCGACCTGCTGGGCCGCGCCCGCAAGGTGGTCGTCACCAAGGACGAGACCACGATCGTCGACGGTGCCGGTGACGCCGAGCAGATCGCGGGCCGGGTCAACGAGATCCGCGCCGAGATCGAGCGCACCGACTCCGACTACGACCGCGAGAAGCTGCAGGAGCGCCTGGCCAAGCTGGCCGGCGGCGTGGCCGTGATCAAGGCCGGCGCCGCGACCGAGGTCGAGCTCAAGGAGCGCAAGCACCGCATCGAGGACGCCGTGCGCAACGCCAAGGCGGCCGTCGAGGAGGGCATCGTCCCCGGTGGTGGCGTGGCCCTGCTGCAGGCCGGCGCCAAGGCGTTCGACAAGCTGGAGCTGACGGGCGACGAGGCCACCGGTGCCGCCATCGTCAAGAAGGCGCTGGAGGAGCCGCTCAAGCAGATCGCGGTCAACGCCGGCCTTGAGGGCGGCGTCGTGGTCGAGCGCGTGCGCAACCTCACCCCGGGTGAGGGCCTCAACGCCGCGACCGGCGAATACGTCAACATGTTCGAGGTGGGCATCCTCGACCCGGCCAAGGTGACGCGCTCCGCGCTGCAGAACGCCGCTTCCATCGCGGCGCTCTTCCTCACCACCGAGGCCGTCATCGCCGAGAAGCCCGAGAAGACCCCCGCTGCGCCGGCCGGCATGCCCGGCGGCGGCGACATGGACTTCTAGGTCTTTTCTCGTCGTAAGAACGAAGAGCGGTCCGGGCTTTTCCGGGCCGCTCTTGTTTTGTTTGACTGCCATTACGTTTCACAATTGCTCGGCTACTCCAAGTGAGGAAGGGTGGTGCCACCACACCACCTGTACAAAGGAGTAAGAGGATGCTTTCCCGCAGCAAGCGCATTTTCGGCGTCGCCGCCCTGGCTCTCGTCGCCGCCACCACCGCCCCGGCCGCCCCGGCCTTCGCCGAGCGGAGCGCCCTGTCGCTGAACGACATCCCCCTGCTGCGTGAGCTGCAGGGGCCGATCTGCCTGCCCAACGCGCAGACCGGGCTCACGGTGCTCGACGCGCTGCTTCCGCAGCTCATGGCCTGCCCGGAGGGCTGGCTGGCCGACTGAGGCCGCCCGGCCCGCGGCCGGATCCGGCCGGCTTCGGCCGCCGGTGGGCGGGCCCGGCTGACACACGAGGTCGCCGGCGGTGACGATCGCCGGCACGAAAAGCGCCCCGCCGCCGTGGCGGGGCGCTTTCATGTGTCTCGCGGTCAGACGCCGTAGAGGGCGACGATATGGCCGCGGGCCAGGGTGTTGGCGGTGATGTTGAAGCCCACCACCGCCGGGCTGGCGTCGCTGTCGACGCCCAGCCGGTCGACCCCGAGCGCGTGGACCGTGAAGACGTAGCGGTGCGGGTCGCCGGGGGGCGGGGCGGCGCCGCCGTACGCCTTCGTGCCGTAGTCGTTGCGCGCGTGCCCGGCGCCCTCGGGCAGGCCCTTGAAGTCGGGAGAGCTGCCCGCGCCCGCGGGCAGCTCCGTCACCGAGGCGGGCAGGTCGAACAGCACCCAGTGCCAGAAGCCGCTGCCGGTGGGGGCGTCGGGGTCGTAGCAGGTGACGGCGTAGCTCCGGGTACCCTCGGGGGCGCCGGACCAGCGCAGGTGGGGAGACTGGTTCCCGCCCGTCATGCCCCAGTCGTTGAAGACGTGGAGGTCGGGGAGCCTCGCGCCGTCCTGGAGGTCGTCACTCTCGACCGTGAGCGCGGGAACCGACGGCAGGTATTCGTGTGGAAGCGGTGCGGGCACGGCATCCTCCTAGGTTGAGAGCTGCTTGCCCAGCCATCCTAGAAGCGGCCGTGCCCGCCGCTCTCACGCCGTCAGCTGCGCCGGGAGCGTCTTGTCGTGCAGGACCGTCAGGGAGGTCACCGCTCGGGTCAGCACGACGTACAGCCGGGCCAGGCCCCTGGGCTCGGCGGCGACGATGTCGGCCGGCTCGACCACGATGACGTGGTCGTACTCCAGACCCTTGGCCAGCGTGGCGGGCACGATCAGCAGGCGGTGCTCCTGAGCGGCGTCGGGGTCGAGCACGGCGTGGGGGAGCTCCGCCAGAGCCCGCGAGACCTCGTCGATGAGCGCGTCGGGGACGATGACCCCGATCGAGCCCTCCTTGTCCAGCGCCTCCTGGGCCGCCCGGGCCACCGAGCCGCCCTCGCTCACGGTGAGCGAGCCGAGGCCGGGGCGCAGCGAGCGCGGGGCGGCCAGGGCGGGCGCGATGGAGGGGAGCAGCCGGGCGGCGTAGTCGAGCACCTCGCGCGGCACACGGAAGCCCAGCGTCAGCTCCGTCACCTCGCCCTCGCCCTGCCCCAGGTGGTGCAGCACCGACTCCCACGAGGTGGTGGACCACGGCGTCGTGCCCTGGGCCAGGTCGCCCAGCACGGTGGCCGAGCCGTTGCGGCAGCGCCGGCCGAGCGCGCGCAGCTGCATCTCGGACAGGTCCTGGGCCTCGTCCACCACGAGGTGGCCGAGCGACGGCGTGCGCTCCATGAGGTCGCCCAGCTCGTCGAGGAGCGCGGCGTCGGCGGCGGACCACTTCGCCGACTTCCAGCTCCGGTACGGCTTGCGCCAGATCAGCAGCTCCTGCTCCTCCGGCGACAGATCCGACTTGGCGGCCTTGACGGCCCGGCCGAGGAAGCCGGGGTCGGACAGCAGCCGGAACAGCACCTGCTCGGGCGTCAGCTTGGGCCAGACGGCGTCCACGAGCTGCTTGACCGGCTTCGACCTGGCCACCGCGTCCTGCACCCGGTCGTCGGGAGACTCGCCGCGCTGCTCCATCCTGACCAGCACCATGTGGGCCAGCCGCTGCGCCAGGGCGGCCCGGCCGGGGTTGTAGCGGGTGGTGCCGCGCAGGGAGGCCACGATCTCGCGGACCTCGTAGTCGGCCACCCGGTGGCGGTAGGCGCCCTTGGTGAACACCAGGCCGTCCTCGGGCTTGACGATGTGCAGCCAGAGCGCGGCTTCGAGCACCGGCGCCATCCTGGCGTCGCCCTTCACCGCAGCCACCAGCGGGTCCTCGGGCGCCGCGTGGTCGCCGAGCAGGCCCGCCACCGTGGTCTGGTCGACCTTGACCTCGCCGAGCGCGGGCAGCACCGAGGAGATGTAGGACAGGAAGGCCCGGTTGGGGCCGACGATCATGACGCCGGACCTGGCCAGCCGCTCGCGGTGGGTGAACAGCAGATAGGCGGCGCGGTGCAGGCCGACGGCGGTCTTCCCGGTGCCGGGCGCGCCCTGCACGCATACGGTCTGGGCCAGCGTGGCGCGGACGATCTCGTCCTGGTCGGGCTGGATGGTGGCCACGATGTCGCGCATGGGCCCGGTGCGGGGCCGTTCGATCTCCTCGGTGAGGATCTTCGACGGGCCGATCTCGCCGCCCTCGCCGAGCGGCTCGTCCTCGAACGCGGTGAGCGCGCCGCCGTGGTAGCCGAAGCGGCGCCGGCGTACGACGCCCATCGGGTCGGCCGGGCTGGCCTGGTAGAACGCGCGGGACACCGGCGCCCGCCAGTCGATGACCAGCGGCTTGCTTCCGCCGTCGTGGACGTGGCGGCGGCCGACGTAGATCGTGCCGGGCAGGTCGTCACCCGCGGCACGGTCGAGGCGGCCGAAGAACAGCGGCGTGTCCGGATGGTCGGCCAGGGCGGCGACGCGCTGGTCGAGCAGCGACTGGAGGATCTGCTGCGACACCCAGTCGCCGGCCGCGTCGGCGGACAGGGACTGGGCGTGGGCGCGCATGGCCTTGAGCGCGGCCCTGGACTCGGCCAGATGCGCCTGCTCGGCGGCCAGCACGTCGGTGGGTATGTCGGGTGCCAGCTGGTGTGCGGGCATGCGGAAGTGCCTCCCTGTCGGTTTCGGAGGTGGTCAAGGCAGCGAATCGACCAGTTTAACGGCGACTTCGACATGACTCCAAAGCATTTACCGGCGGCGGTCTGGGTACGCACAGGAGGTGGTGCGGGTCCAGCTTCGTTTCTCGCCGGTCATCCCCACGATCGCGAGCTTCCTGCTCGCCGCGCTGTGGGGTCTGTCGGTGTTCGCTGGGTGGGGGGCGCAGGCGTTCTGCGCGGGCGGGGAGGCCGCCTCACTGTGCTCGCAGCGCCTGTCCACGGTCTCCGCCGTCTCGGGGCTGTTCGCGGTGCTGGCCGCCTGCTGCACGGTGGCCGCCTGGCTGCTCCCGTGGCCCAGGCACGATCCCCACGCCTTCGCGCGGCTGATGGGCGCCGGGGTGCTGGCATGGATCGTCGCGGAGGGTGTGCTCTTCCTCGGTGGCCTGCTCGTGCGCTGAGGGGCCTGCCGGTGCGCCGAGAGGGCATGTTTGACGTGCTCGGCTTGCGCGAATTACCACAGATCCGTACGTTCGTAACGAACCTGGGAACACCGAGATAATCGGGCATTTCAGGTGGGTTTGTCGGATCATGGGGGTATGTCGCAGGCGGCGTGATAGTACGCAGGTGAGGGGGGTGGTTCGAATGTCGTCGGCCCGCGGAGTCTCGTGGACATGACACCACGCGGATGTGCCCGGCCGCTCGGGCGAGCGGCCGGGCATCACCATTCCTAGATGATTGCTTCCAAGGGGTTCAGTGGTCGTAGGCGGTCAGGGCACGCATGACGGGCTGGCCGGTCTGATCGTTGTGCCAGATCACGCTGGTCAGTGCGAGGATCCGCTGTAGGACGCGGACCATCACGCCGGCCGCAGTGCGGCCGCGGTGGCGTTCGAGGTCGAGCTGGCCCTTGAATGTCTCGTTCACCGACTCAATAAGCTGCCGTAGCGGCCTGAACAGCTGCGAGCCGGGACGCTCGGCCTCGTCCTTACGGGCAGGCCGCAGCAGCTGGAGGCCCAGCTCGGTGAGCCGCTGCTCGAAGCCGACGCCGAAATGATTCTTGTCATCGATCAGGGTTTGACCGGGCCGGTCGGTGGCCAGCCGCGGTTCGACATCGAATATGGCAAGCAGGGTCTCGCGCTCGTCGGCCTTGGCTCCTGTCAGCGCGAACGCCACTGGCAGTCCGTGCAGCGTGCACACCAAGTGCAGCCGCAGCCCCCAGAAGAACCGAAAGTGACTGGCGCAGTACCCGTACTCGGCCCACTCTGCCAAGTCCGAGCGTTTGACGGTCTCCCGGGAGCGGCCGCACTCCACCGGAGTGGAGTCCACTACCCACACGTCGTCCGACCAGAGCATGGTGTCGACCGCGAGCAGCCGGATGACCTGCTGGATCAGCCTGCCGGCCTTGCGCAGCCGTTTGTTGTAGCCGGGTGCCTTGGGCAGATACGGGAACAGGTGCCCCAGGTGCGTACGGGCGTGGCGGATCCACCGGCGCTCGGAGGTGAAACCGAGCAGGGCCTGCATCACCGACAGCGTGACCAGCTCGGCGTCGGACAGCCTGGGTGGAATCCCCACCGTCGGCCGCCACGGCGCTAGCTCCGGGGATTCCAGCAGCAGATCGTCGGTCCGCACAAAGAGTGCGGTCGTGAGGGTGTCCAGGTCAGCATCCAGCGTCTGAGTCCTCCACGGTTCAGCGTTGACCAGCACCGATCCTGGACACTCGCCCGACAGGCCCGGCGCGTCGTCGCCTGGCCCGATCGGCTGCGTCACGCCGCCTTCCGATAGGCGCGGAAGGCGTGCGTGGACATCAGGCCCATCACCAGGGCTGTTGCTGCGAGCAGCCCCAGGTGTGCCCAGAGCGTGCTCCAGTCGATGTGGGCGAGCATCGCCTCCCGGGCCGCGGTGACCGCCCATTCCATGGGGTTGTAGTCGGCGACGTGGCCGACCCAGGCGGGTGCGAGGGCAAGGTCCATCACGGCCGAGCTGAGGAACATCAGCGGCAGCGTGGTGAATTGGGAGATCGCAATGAGCGTTGCCTGCTGGCGGGTCAGCAGGGCGACGACGTCGGACAGCGCCGAGAAGATCAGGGACAGCAGCACTGCGGCGAGGAGTGTGACGGCGACGCCGGCTGCGCCCCCGGGGAAGCGGGCACCGGCGAGCAACGCGATGGCCACGATGATCAGGCTCTGGATGAGCGTCTGGATCGCCTGGTAGGCCATGGTCGCGATCACCAGGGCAACCCGGCTGGCCGGGGAGGTGAGCATCCGGTCCATCACGCCGCGGTCGATGTCCTGGAGGTAGGTCGTTCCCGCCCATGCGCTGGTGAACAGCGCGGTCATCATCACCACGCCCGGGGTGAGAAACTGCAGGAAGCCGCCGTCTGCGTGGGTGAACCCGGGCAGGTTCACGACCGAGCGGAAGAGCTGGCCGAACAGCAGCAGCCAGATCACCGGCTGGACGAGGCCGATAATGAGGAAGGTTGGCATCCGCCTCAGGCTGCGCAGCAGCCTGCCGGTCAGTAGCGCGGAGTGCGTGATCACGGTCAGCGGAGCCGAACTGGCGAAGCGCGCGGGTGCGGTGATCACTTCGTCACCTCCAGAGTCTTCGGGGCCGCGGCGGCGTCGAGGCTGTGGCCGGTGTGCCGGAGATAGACGTCATCGAGCGAGGGCCTGGCGAGCGTCGCGGAGCTCACCGCGACGCCCGCTTCCTCCAGCGCAGCAAGGACCGGTGGCAACGCCCGGGCACCGTCACTGGTACGGCCGCGGACGGTGCTGCCCTCCAGGGTGATCTCCCGCAGCTCGGGCACCGTCCGCAACACCGCAAGCGCCCTGTCGTCGGCCTGGGCGAGTTCCACGTGCACCGCATCGCCGCGCAGCTCGCTCTTGAGCTCGTCCGGGGTGCCCGCGGCGACCACCGTGCCGTGATCGACGATCGCGAGCCGGTCGGCGAGGTGGTCGGCCTCCTCCAGGTAGTGCGTCGTCAGGAGCACCGTCATCTCCTCCTGCCCGGCCATCCGCGCGATCTCGGCCCACATCTCGCTGCGGGCCTGCGGGTCGAGCCCCGTCGTCGGCTCGTCGAGGAAGAGCACCTGGGGGCGATGCATCAAGCCGAGCGCGACGTCGAGCTTGCGGGCCATGCCGCCGGAGTACGTCTGCACCAGCCGGTCCGCGGCATCGGCCAGGCCGAACCGGTTGACGAGCTCGCGGGCCCGCGCCACGGCATCCCGGCGGGACATCCCATGCAGGCGCCCGGCAAGCAGCAGGTTCTCGGTTGCGGTGGCCATCGGGTCCGTGCCGGGCTTCTGGGACACGAACCCGATCGCCCGGCGCACCCGCTCCGGCCGCGTCCGCACATCGATCCCCGCCACGCGCGCGGATCCGGAATCGGCGGCCGAGAGCGTCGAGAGGATCTTCACCGTGGTCGACTTGCCGGCCCCGTTCGGGCCGAGCAGCCCGAAGACGCTCCCCTTCGCCGCGGAAAAGCTCAGCCTCCGCAGTGCCGTGACCGGCGCCTTGCTCCGGCCCGCAGGATAGGTCTTGACCAGATCGACGGCCTCCACAGCCGGATCTGTTTCCTGGGCAGCACCCATCGTCACACCCCTTGTCAGGATCTGGTGTGACTTCCACCTTCCTGGTGTCACCGGACACGAGGAGGCTGAATGGCGAGGGTGGGACCCTACGGTGAGAAGTCGCCACAGACGCTAGCACACGAGGGCATGTGGCCAGTTCCGAAGCGGACCAGGGCACCCGCCGCCCTGAACACCTACGACCGCTGCCCCCTTGGAAGCAATCATCTAGGGGCGTCTCAGACGCCCCTCAGACACCACTCAGACGCCGCCGAGCACGTCGTCGGCGTCGATGATCTGGTACGCGTACCCCTGCTCGGCCAGGAACCGCTGCCGGTGCGCCGCGAACTCCTGGTCCACCGTGTCCCTGCTGACCACCGTGTAGAACCGCGCGCCCCCGCCGTCGGCCTTGGGCCGCAGCACCCGCCCGAGCCGCTGCGCCTCCTCCTGACGCGAGCCGAACGTCCCCGACACCTGGATCGCGATGGCGGCCTCAGGCAGGTCGATGGAGAAGTTGGCCACCTTCGACACCACCAGCACCTGGATCTCCTTGTCGCGGAACGCCTGATAGAGGCGTTCGCGCTCCTTGACCCGGGTCTCGCCCTTGATGACCGGCGCGTTGAGGTGCTCGCCGAGCTCGTCGAGCTGGTCGATGTACTGGCCGATGACCAGCACCTGCTCGCCCAGGTGGCGCCGGACCAGCGCCTCGGTCACGTGCGTCTTGGACGGCGTCGTGGCGCAGAAGCGGTAGCGCTCGTCGGACTCGGCCATCGCGTACGCCAGCCGTTCCTCGTCCGTCAGCGTCACGCGCACCTCGACGCAGTCGGCCGGCGCGATCCAGCCCTGGTTCTCCATCTCCTTCCAGGGCGCGTCGTAACGCTTGGGGCCGATCAGGGAGAACACGTCGCCCTCGCGCCCGTCCTCGCGCACCAGCGTCGCAGTCAGCCCGACCCGCCTGCGGGCCTGGAGGTCGGCGGTCATCCGGAAGATCGGCGCGGGCAGCAGGTGGACCTCGTCGTAGACGATCAGGCCCCAGTCGCGGGCGTCGAACAGCTCCAGATGGCTGTAGACGCCTTTGCGCCTGGTGGTCATCACCTGGTAGGTCGCGATGGTGACCGGGCGGATCTCCTTCTTGGTGCCGGAGTATTCGCCGATCTCGTCCTCGGTCAGGGACGTGCGCTTGAGCAGCTCGGTCTTCCACTGGTGGGCCGAGACCGTGTTGGTGACCATGATGAGTGTGGTGGCCTCGGCGTGGGCCATGGCGGCCGCGCCGACGATGGTCTTGCCCGCCCCGCAGGGCAGCACGACCACGCCGGAGCCGCCGTTCCAGAACGCCTCGGCCGCCTCGCGCTGGTAGGGGCGCAGCTCCCAGCCGTCCTCCAGCAGCTTGATCGGATGCTGCTCGCCGTCGACGTAGCCGGCCAGGTCTTCGGCGGGCCAGCCGAGCTTGAGCAGCGCCTGCTTGACGTTGCCCCGGTCGCTCGGGTGCACGGCGACGGAGTCGGCGCCGATCCGCTCGCCCAGCATCGGCTGGATCTTCTTCGAGCGCAGCACCTCTTCGAGCACGGCCCGGTCGGTGGAGGTGAGGGTCAGACCGTGGACCGGGTCCTTCTCCAGCCGGAGCCGGCCGTAGCGGGCCATGGTCTCGGCGATGTCCACGAGCAGCGCGTGGGGCACCGGGTAGCGGCTGAAGCCGATGAGCGCGTCGATGACCTGCTCGGCGTCGTGGCCCGCGGCGCGCGCGTTCCACAGCGCCAGCGGGGTGACGCGGTAGGTGTGGACGTGTTCTGGAGCGCGTTCGAGCTCGGCGAACGGGGCGATCGCCTTACGGCAGGCGTCGGCTCTTTCGTGGTCGACCTCAAGCAGCAGCGTCTTGTCCGACTGGACGATCAGCGGTCCATCGCTCACTGGCATTTCTCCGTGGGGTTCAGACGGGGGCTCGGCGCGACAGGACCATCGTCTCGTGATCCCGGCGTCCCCGCTTCAAGACTCCAACAACGGTGGAGCCAGGATTAGTCCACGATGCCGGCTGAGGGACCGGATGGGGGCGGCCGCGCGGCCTAGTCGTCGAACGCGCCGCTGACCCCGAGGATGACGAAGCCGGCGATGGTCAGCACGAAGCCCGCGCCGAACAGGATCCAGCTCCACATCACCATGCTGCGGGCCGAACGCGGATCGGTGTTGGCCCGGCCGAGGGCCAGGCCGGCCAGGATCGCGCCGGGAATGCCGAGGATGTTGCAGCACGAGACGACCGCGAGCAGGTTGAGCACGAGAGAGACGATGGCGTTGGCGTTGGGGCCGTTGTTACGTGGTGGAGGCGTGCCGTAGCCGTAGCCGTACTGCGGGGGCGGCTGCTCACCGTAGGGGGCACCATAGGGCTGGTACGGATAGCCCGACGGGTTTTCCTGACTCATGTTCACCTCCAGACAGGTCAACACTTATCACGGAATTGGCCGGCGCCTGACCCGATGTACGAGATCACAGGGCCTCCGGGCATCGCTCGCGCGAGATCGCCGGGCCGTCCGGGCGTCGCTCAGCCGAGTCGTTCCCGCAGTGCCTTCCTGTCCAGCTTGAGCACGCTCGTCACCGGGACGGAGTCGACGAAGCGCACCTCACGGGGATACTTCACCCGCCCCACCCGGTCCCGAGCCCACCCGATCAGCTCCTCGGCCGTCACCTTCGCACCCTCCCTGAGCTGCACGAACGCCACGACCTCCTCCCCGAGATGCGGGTCGCGGCGGCCCACGACGCCCGACAGCACGACGTCCGGATGCCGGTTGAGCGCGTCCTCCACGTCGCGCGGGAAGACGTTGAAGCCGCCCCTGATGATCAGGTCCTTCTTCCTGTCCACGATGTAGAGGTAGCCGTCGTCGTCCACGCAGCCGATGTCCCCGGTCCGCAACTCGGCCCCGACCAGCGCCGTGCCCTCGGGGTCCGGCTCGTGCTCGCCCCAGTAGCCGAGCATCAGCGACTCGCCCGAGACGCAGATCTCGCCCACGTCCCCCGTCTCCACCGCCTCGCCGTCGCCGTCGCGGACGGTGATCGAGTAGCCGGCCAGCGGCAGGCCGACGCTGCCGACCCGGCGCCGGCCCGGCGGGTTGAAGGTGGTGACCGCGCTCGTCTCGGTCAGGCCGTAGCCCTCCAGGATCTGCGTGCCCGGCATCCTGCGCTCGAACTCCTCCAGCGCCTCCCGGCCGAGCGGCGCCGCGCCGCAGGTGAGGAAGGCCAGGTCGGGCAGTGGGTGCTCGTCGAGCGGCTCGGCGAGCAGCAGGTGGATCATGGTGGGGACGACGCTGCCGTACTGGACGCGGTGCTCGGCGGCCAGCGCGAGGAACGCCTTCGGGTCGAACCAGCGCATGAGCACCGCCTGCTGCGGCTCGGTGGCGTGCATCGAGGCGACGGTGACGATCAGCCCGTACGCGTGCGACAGCGGCACGGGGATCAGCGCGCGGTCGAGACCCTCCTGGCGGGACAGCTCGAAGGCGTCCTTGGCGACCTGCCACAGGCCGCGGTGGCTGAGCATGACGCCCTTGGCCCGGCCCGTGGTGCCGCCCGTGTACATGAGGGCGGCCAGGTCGCCGGGGGATCTGGTCACGGGGCCGCGTCCGGTCGACTGCTCCAGCTCCGCCGTGTCCACGTAGACGGGGATGTCCACGTCGGCGGCGCGTACCGTGGCGGCCAGTTCCGGCGAGGAGACGATGGCGCGGGCGCCGCTGTCGAGCAGGATGTGCCGCAGTTCCTCCGGCCCCACCAGGAACACCACCGGCGTCACCACCGCGCCCGCCGCCCACAGCGCCTGGTAGATGAGCGGCACCTCGGGGCAGTTGGCCATCATCACGGCCACGCGGTCGCCGGGCCGGATCCCCGCCTCGGCGAATCCGCCGCACATCCGGCGCGCCCGCTCGGCGAGCGTGTGACTGCGGTGCCAGACGCCCTCGTAGAACACCGAGTCGTGGTCGTCGAAACGGTCCCACGACTCCTCGGCCAGACGGCCCAGCGTTTGCTCGGTCACATGCCCAACCTGATGCGAGTGAGGAGGCGCAGTCAAGTCTCCTTCGCCTTGACTAGTCATTGTGGACGGTCTTCATGTAGCCCGTAAATGAGCATAAATCCGCTTTCGTGTCATTTGTGTTTTCAGTTTGGCCGGGATCGTGTAATGGTGGAAGATCTGAGGGCCGCGAGGTCTTGAGTAGTGAGGAAAGGTCCGCTCTGCGTATCCGGCCCGACCTGACTGCGCGACTGTTTTCGCAGGTAGGGCTGGAGATGGTGACGCTGTGCGACCCCGCCGTACGCGAATGAAGAAACTTGTTGGGCAGGAAAGCTTCCTGTAGAAAACTTCCCCGTTAATCCCGAGGTGACTTTCGTGACCGAAACGCCTGTACCGGGCGAGATCGACCTCGACAACATAACGCTCACCGGAAGTCTCAGAACGGTCGGTGACCATCTCCGTGCCGTGGCCGGTCCGGCCACGGGAGACCTCAGCCGGAGGGAGGCCGACGCGCTGCTCTGCCCCTACCTGGAGCCGGGCGGCTTCCCCGAGGCGATGCGCCGGCTGACCACCCGCCACCTGCTCGTTCTCGTCGGCGAGGAGGAGACGGGCCGGCGATTAGGCGGGCTCGCGCTGCTGTCGCGCATGTCGCTGGCCGAGAGCACGATCACCGTGCTGTCCCCGGCGGCGGCGGCGGGCGAGCTGCTGACCGGCATCGACTACGAGCCGGGCCGGGCCTACCTGCTGCACGACTGGATCACGCCCAGCACCGACCGCACCGAGCTGGTCAACCTGGCCCGCAAGCTGGCCGAACTCGGCTCCTACCTGGTCGTCACCAGGGGCGGCGAGCTCTCCCAGGCGGTCGAGGTGGAGCAGCGGTGGACCGTGCCGGACCGGGGAGAGCTGTTCGACCTGTGCCTGCGCACGTTCGACCGGCGCGCGGGGCTCGGCGGCGACGAGGTGGGCAGGGCCAGGGACCTGGCGCTGACCCTGGCCACCCCCGCCGAGGTCGTGCGCCTGGCCGCGCGCCTGACCCGGGGCGACGAGCCGGCCGGTGACGAGGTGGCGGCCTGGTTCGACACCAAGCCGCCCATCCGCGAGGTGCTGGCCGTGGCCGCGCTGGCGTTCACCCACCGGCTGGCCGGCTCCGTCTACGAACGGCAGCTCGCCCGGCTGGAGAAGCTCTGTGAGGAGCAGAGCCACCGTCCCGCCTCGGGGCCGCTGATCGGCGCCGAGGGCGGGCTCACCGGCTTCCGCGCGGCCCACCAGCGCGAGCGGGTGCTGGGGGAGCTGGTCGCGCGCTACGCCTTCTGGCTGTGGCAGCCGCTGCGCTCCTGGGTGCTGTCGCTGCCGGGGCAGGGGCCCGCGGTCCAGCTTCGCGCCGCGGAGGGGGTGGCGCTGCTGGCCCGCCACTCGCCGAACGAGGTGCGGCAGGAGTTCCTGGAGGTGTGGGGGCAGGGGAGCGCGGCCGAGCGGGTGGCGGCGGCCAACGTGCTGTCGTACATGTGCGCCGACGACACCCTCGCTCCCGAGGCACTCGGGGTCGCGCTGCGCTGGGCGGCGGACCCCGCGGACATCAGGGCCACGACGGCGGCCCTGGCGCTGGGCGGCGGGCTGTCGGTCCGCTATCCGGCCGACTCCGACCTGCAGCTGCGGCGGCTGGAGTCGGCCGGTGGGCCCGCCGCGGCGGTGGCGCGCCAGACGCTGACCCGGTCACTCATGACCGCGTCGCACCGCTGACCCGGTAACCCGGCCTTCTCGTTCGCGGGCCTCGCGCCGTCGCAGGTCAGAGGCCCGACACGCCGGTGATGCGGTGGAGGGCGAAGCGGTGGACGGCGGCCCTGGTCTCGTCGTACGCGGTCAGGTAGCCGCCCTCCATCCTGGCCGGCTCCAGGATGCGCGAGGTGGCGTTGCCCTGCGAGTCGAGATAGCCGATCCACACCCGTACGCCCTGCTTGATCGCCTCCTGGAGGGCCGAGATCGTCGCGGTGGCGGGCCCGCGCGGCACCTGGCCGGCCGGCGCGTCCACGGGCTCACGCCGGGCCAGGTGGGCCGCGTCGCCGGCTCGCAGGGCGCGTACGGCCGCCGCCGCGACCTCAGGATCGAGGCCGTTCGGCGAGGCGACCGCGCGGACCGGGGCCAGCCCTTCGGTGCGCCGGCTCTCCAGCTGGGAGATGATCACGTCGCCGTCCAGCGACTCGGCCACCGGCGCGTACCCCATGGCCCGCAGCGAGTCGACCAGCGCCGCGCGCGGCGAGCGGGAGGCGATCACGGTCGGCGCGAGCCGGCGCAGGCGCAGCGCGGACGAGCGGCGGTCGGCGGTGATCTGGTCGAGCAGCGCGGGGTCGTCGCAGCGGATGTACGCGCTCGCGGTGCCCACCCTGATCCGCCCGTGCCGCCTGGCCACGTCGGTCACCAGGTAGGACAGCGCCTGTGGCACCGGCGTGGCCGAGTGTCTGGCCAGCATGGAGACCAGCTCCTCGCCGCCGTGTCCCGCGTCGAGGGCGCGCCTGATCGAGCTCTCGCTGAACCGGTAGACCGTGGCCCCGCCCTTCGACTCGATGTCGGCGGTGAGCGTCATCCAGCGGTTGAGCTCGCTCGTCAGCGGGCCTGGCGCGACGGCGGTCAGGTCGGCCTGGAGCAGCACGTGATCGACCGGCTCAGGCAGCAGCGGGGCGAGCACAGCGGCCGCGTCGCCGCCCTCGACGAGCACCCGCCCGTGCGTGGACAGCGCGCCCAGCCCGGTCACGCCCACCTGCTCGGCCTCCCGCAGCGCGAACTCGGTCAGCTGCTCGCGCAGCGGGCCCCTGCGGCGCGGCTGCTCCCACGCCAGCCGTTCGAGCACGGCGTCGCGCGCGGGCGCGAGGCCGGGAGCCGACGCGAGCACGCTCATTGTGGCCGCCCTGATGCCGGGCGCGGACGAGCGGCGCAGGTCGGCGTGCAGGGCGTTGAGCGGCCTGTCGCGCTCGTCGCGGTCGCCGACCAGGCCGGGCACGCGGTCCATGGCCAGCCAGGTGAGCGCCAGCGCCGTCCACCGGTCGGCCGTCCCCCTGACCCGCCACAGGTCGTAGCCGGAGGTCGGCAGCCACTCGCCGTCCACGCCACCGCCCGCGGCGATCAGCCCGGCCGCGTGCGCGACCTCGATCACCAGCGCGGTCACCCACTCGGGCAGGTCCAGCTCGCCCGCCGTGCGCTTCAGGTCGCGCACGCCCAGCCCTCCGGTACGCAGCACGCCCGGCGGCTCGACGCTCCACCGCTCGCACAGCTCCTCCACGGACCTGACGAACGAGAACGCCTGCCCGGCCGCCGTCCGGTCGGCCAGCTCGGCATCGCGCGCGGCCCCCTCCAGCGGCGGCGGCACGGCCAGCAGGTCGCGGTGCACCCGGCCGCCGCGCAGGTAGAGGCCCACCTCGCGGGGCAGCGCCACGATCTCCTCGCCCGTGGCCGCCAGCAGGCCGCGCGCCAGCAGTTCCTCGATGGGCGAACGGGCCGTGGCCACGCTCACCTCGCGCCTGGCGTTGGGCACGCGGCCGGTCGGCGGGCCCCAGACGAGCTGGTCGAGCGCGCCCCTGGCCTCCGGCGAGACCGACTCGATCAGCGCGGCGGGCCGGGCCAGCGCCGCCGCCAGCCGTTCCTTGCCCGAGCCGGTGGTGCCGGGGGCGACGTCGTCGGCCATCTCCTCAAGCTGCTCGGGCGCGTGGTGCCGGAACGCGTCCACGGCCCGCGGGCCCAGCCCCGCCGGGTCGTCGAGCAGCTTGCGTACGCCGGGTCCCAGGTCGAGCGCGTCGTCGGGGCCGTAGACGAGGGCCAGGTCGTACAGCCGGTCGAGGGCGGCCGACAGCGCCGGCTCAGGGTCGGCGCTGCCCGCCTCGCCGGTCGCCAGGGCGTTCTCCGGATCGGCGCCCGCCAGCGCCGCCCGGATGAGCTCGCGCAGCTCGTCCTTCGGCACCGGGCCGTCGCGTACGGCCAGCGTCTCCACGACCGCCAGCGTGAACCGGTCGAGCCGGTCGAGAACGCGGCCGATCGCCGACGGGCTGCCCGCTCGTGTGGCGAGGCCTTCCAGATGCGCGGGCACCGGAGTGATCAGCTCTGGCCGCGCGGAGACGAGCGCCCGCAGCTGTGCGTCGGTGCGTCCCCTGATCCACTCCGTGAACTCCATCGTTGCCATGGTATGTCCCCCCTGATTGGGGCAGCATTGCTAGGCGTGATAGAGCGCGCGGACCAATTGGTGCTGAACTACGTCTCTCAAGCCGCCGACGCGGCCCACGGCGTGCTCAGGGCCGATCAGCGGCTCGACTTCGCCAGACGGCTGCGGGCCAGGATCGAGGTCGAGCGGGGCGGCAGCCAGAACGCCCGCCAGGTGGCCAAGGTGCTGGCCAGGTTCGGCGATCCGGCCGCGCTCGTCGAGCGTGAGGCGCGCAGGCTGGCCGAGGCGGGCGTCGCCACCGCGCGGGATCCGGCGGGCGTGGGCGCCGGGGCCGTCGCGAGGCCGGTCAGTGGGCCGGCCAGTGGACCGGCCGGCGGGCCTTCCGGCGGGGGAGCCACGCGGCCCTTGCCGGCCGTGACCGACGAGGAGGCGCCGCCCGGCGTGCGGGCGTACCGCAGGATCGCCCAGGACAACCTCGGCCGGCGGCAGGGCATGGGGCTGCCGTTCGCCGGGCTGCGCAGGGCGGCCATGTCCAGCGCCAACCCGATGGCCACCGGCGGCAGGGACGCCAGGACCATCGTCAAGGAGCACCCGCGCGACACGGCCGCGCTCGCGATCCTGGTGGTGGCCGCGCTGCTGGTGCCGTTCGACCTGCCGGCGGTGGCCATCTTCCAGGTCCCCCTGGTGGTGTGGGCCGTGGGCGCGGCGATGGTGCTGTTCAGCGACGCCTGGAGCGTGCGCGACCGGTTCGTCGGCGCCGGCGCGCCGCTGCTCGGCTACGCCGTCGGCGGCGTGCTCATCGGCGGCCTGCGGGTGGGGATCGAGGCCGGGATGGCGGCGTTCGTCACGCAGTTCTTCGACGTCAGCGGCACCATGTTCATGATCGGTACGGGTGCGGGCGTCCTGTGGCTGGCCTACCGCCTGCTCGACGTCAGCTGACCGGCGCCGGGCTGGGCAGCAGGCCGACGGCCAGCCGTACCCAGGCGGCCACGAACTGGTCCTTCTCCGCGTGTCCCGGCAGTTCGCCCACGGTCTCCTGGAAGAGCCGGTAGTGCACCACGGCACCGCCGAGCACGGTCGAGATGCCCGACCAGTCGAGCTTGGCGTCGTGGTATTCGGGCTGGGCCTTGAACCAGGTGACGATGGCGTCGAACATGGGCTGGAGCAGCCCCTCGCGGACCACCGCGACCAGCTCGGGGAACTGGCTCAGGTCGCGGAAGAACACCCGGGTCAGCTCCGACTCCTCGCGCACCTTCGCCAGCCCGGCGCGGCACACGTGGGACAGGCGCACCTCCAGGTCGACCGAGGACTCCATGGCGCTCAGCTCGGCCAGGCTCTCGGCCACCTGGATCCGGGTGCGGCTGGCGTGCTCGTTGATGGCCGCGGCCAGCACCTCGTACTTGGACTTGAAATGCCGGTAGAGCCCTCCGGCGCCGGGCGAGAGCCCGGAGGCGGCTTCGATCTCGGCCACCGACGTGGCGGCGTAGCCCCGCTCGGCGAACAGCCGCAGGGACTCATCGATGATCCGCTCACGTGTCGATCTGGTCATGTCTGTGCTGATACCTCCGTAAGGAGAGTAGTCGTTATGGGGCGGCGCGCCGGACCAGGCTCGCCAGGGCGGAACCGATGATCAACCAGACCACCGCGGCCAGGCCGTAGTTGACCAGCGTGGTCAAGCGCGGATCGGCGAACTGGAACAGGTTGGCCAGCCCGAGGGAGAGCGTCGAGGCGAGGGTCTCGACGAACCGGTACCAGACGTTGGCCGGGTTGGCGCTGAACACCGTGAAGACCGCGTGGAGCACCAGGGCCAGCGCGGCGACCCTGCTGGCCAGCCGTACGAGGTAGACGAGGGCGCCCACGACGCGCTGCCACACCGTCAGCACGGGCCCGCCGGGGCGGGCCGGGCGATGCGGCCTGGGCTCAGGCCGCGTCAAGGGCGGCTGGGGTGGGGCCGAGGAGGCGACGAGCCGGTCTCCGCTGTGCGGCGGCTGGGGGGTGTCGGTCACGGCCACTCCTCTCCGATAAGTAATTCCTTTCTTCCCATTCCCATGCTCTCAGAACAAGGCCCGTTACGCGGGGTAGGGGGAGGTTTGGGATCCTGCTCTCTGTGATGACTTCGGTGGGATTCGACCTTGACATGACATTGGCGGACACGCGGTCGGGCATAGCGGCCGTTTTCGACGAGCTGGCCGTGCGTTTGGGCGTGCCATTCGACAGTGCGGCGATCGTACGGCGACTGGGGCCGCCGCTGGAGATGGAGCTGGCCAACTGGCTGCCCGCTGAGGAGGTCGAGGCAGCCGCCGACCTCTATCGAGAGATATATCCGGAAATGGGGGTGCCGAGCCATACCGCGATGGCGGGCGCGTACGAGGCGGTCGAAGCCGTGCGCGCCGCCGGCGGCCGGGTCATCGTGGTGACCGGCAAGAACGCCCGCGACGCCGTCGGCACCCTCAAGGTGCTGGGCCTGGACGTGGACGAAGTGGTCGGATCGGTTTTCGCGGCCGCCAAGGGATCGGCACTCGCGCGCTTCGGCGCGGCGGCTTATGTTGGTGACCATGTCGCCGACATCGAGGCCGCACGCGCCGGCGGCGCCGTGAGCGTGACAGTCGCGACCGGCCCTTACACGGTGGGAGAGCTGCGTGATCACGGAGCTGATGTGACGTTGGGCGACCTGACCGAATTCGCCGCCTGGTTCAGCACATGGCGCGAGCATCATGAAGTCCGGTAAATGCACCGCATTTACCCGGTCGCCCTGGCGCTTCGCGGGGCATAACCTACATCCATCCGTCCTCCTTTCGACTGTTTGAACGAGGTCCTCCTGTGCCGAGTGGCAAGGTCAAGTGGTACGACGCCGACAAGGGATTCGGCTTCCTCACCCGCGACGACGGCGGTGAGGTCTTCGTGCATTCATCCGCGCTGCCCACAGGTGCGGGCCCGCTGAAGCCCGGCCAGAAGGTCGAGTTCGGCGTGGCCGAGGGCCGTCGGGGCCAGCAGGCGCTCTCCGTCAGGATCCTGGAGCAGCCGCCGACGCTGGCCAAGACCAAGCCCAAGGGCAAGCGGAAGAAGCCGGACGAGATGGTGGTCATCGTCGAAGACCTCATCAAACTGCTCGACGATGTCTCCACCTCCTACCAGCGCGGCAAGCATCCCGACGCGGCGCACGCCAAGAAGATCGCGCAGGTGCTCAGGGCGGTCGCGGACGACCTCGACGCATGAGCCGCCGCCGTTCCCCGCTCAGCCGTGCGGGTTGGTGAGCGGCTTGGTGGGATCGACCCCACCACCCCGCTGCTCACCGGGACCGGGCTGGTGGCCGGGCTGCGGATCGGGCCGGACGTCCGGTCGGCGGTCGGGCCGGGGGCCGGGCTTGGCATCGGACTGAGGATCGGGCCAGGGATCGGGCCGGCCATCGGGCTGTGCGTCGGGCCGGAGGTCGGAGGCCACTTCGGCTTCGGCTTCCGCCCGTTGCCGGCGTAGTTTGCGTTCGGTCTCGCGTACGCGGCCTCTGCGCGAGACCAGCAACCAGCCGAGCGCCGCGATGAGCGCGACCGCCAGCGCCACCAGCCCGGCCGTGCTGCTCCGCGTGAGCGAGAGCACCAGGCCCACCAGCCCGCCGAACACCCAGGCGAGCTGCAGCACCGCCTCGACCACGCCGAACGTGGACGAGCGCACCTCCTCGCCGATCTCCCGCTGCACGATCGCGTCGAGCGCCAGCTTGCCCAGCTCCTGGGCGAACGCCGTGACCAGGGCGATGGCCAGCGCGGTCCACACCCCGAAGAAGACGGCCGTGACGCCGGCCGTCACCGCGGTCACCGCCAGCGTGACCAGCACGATGAGCTGCGGTGAGTTGTTGCGCGTCCAGTTCGCGACCGCGGCGCCCACCAGGCCGCCCAGCCCGGCCGCGCCCGCCAGCAGCGCGATCGTCTTGGGGATGTCGAAGAACGGGTCGCGCGCCCACGGCTCGGCGGCCGCCAGCCACGGCACCGCCTCGTCCTGCACCAGGAACAGCAGGAAGAACAGCAGGAAACCGGAGAAGACGCGCAACGCCAGGTTCGCCCAGACGGCCTCGGCCACCGCGGGGCCCACCTTGAGCAGGGTGCGCCAGCGCGGGGGCCCGCCCTCCTCCTCCAGGTCGGGCGAGTCGATATGGCGCGGCAGCCGTACGGCGGCGACGCCGAGCAGCAGGAAGGCCACCATCGCCACCCGCAGCACCACCGCGCTGCCGACGACGGCGGTCAGCCCCGCGCCGACCGGCACCGCCACCCCGGCCGCGACCAGCGTGAACAGCGCCACCCGCGCGTTCGCCGAGACGAGCCCGATGTCGGCGGGCAGCACGCTCGGCATGATCGCCGCCCGCGACACGTTGTACGACTTAGACAGAACCAGCACGCCCAGCGCCCCGATGAACAGCGTCGGCAGGTCGCCGGGCCCAACAGCCGCCGCCATGGCGAAGCACAGCAGCCCCCGACCGAACAGCGTGCCCGCCATCACGTAACGCCGCCCCGACCTGAACCGGTCGAGTATCGGCCCCACGAACGGCGCCAGCAGCGCGAACGGCAACATCGTGATGACCAGGTAGAGGGCCACGGAGCCGCGTGCCTCGCCGACGGGCACCCCGAAGAAGACCGTGCTGGCCAGCGCCACCGTGACGAGCGCGTCACTGGCGCTGTTGCCCGCCGACAGCTCGATCAGCCGGCCGAGCCCGGTGCGGCCGGCGCCGTTGGCGTAGGTGAGCCGGCGGGTGGCCTGGCCGACCTTCCTGGCGCCGCTCGCGGTGGCTTTGCCCGCCCGCGCGGTGCCGGTGGCCGTGGCCCTGCCCGCGCGCACGGTGGCGCGGCCCGCGTCGGCGGCGCCGCGCGCCATCCGCCGCGAGACCTCGCGTGCCCGGTCCCAGCCACCCTCCACGCCTACCAGTCTTACCCGATCCGCGGGCGATCTCTGAGCCGGATCCGCCGTTGTGGGCCCCCGCACGTCCCGGGATGGGTGAGAATGAAGAGTGTGAGCGAACAGCACCTTTCGGCGGAGCTGGCCCGATGAGCCGCACCCGGGCCCGCGTCTCCGCTCCCGACCAGGCCTGTGTCGCCGCGGTCGATCTGGCTCGCGCCGCGGCCGAGGAGCTGGCGCGGCCGGGCGAGCCCGGCGAGCACCTCGGCTACGAAAGCGAAGGCGACCGGATCGTCACCCACTATTTCGCCTGCCTCGACCGCGCTTATCGCGGCTGGCGCTGGGCGGTCACGGTGACCCGAGCCTCGCGGGCGAAGAAGGTCACCGTCAGCGAGGCCGTCCTGCTGCCCGGCACCGGCGCGCTGCTGGCGCCCGAGTGGCTGCCGTGGAGCGAGCGGCTGCGTCCCGGCGATCTCGGCGTGGGCGATCTGCTGCCGACCGCGGATGACGACGACCGGCTGGCGCCGGGCTTCACCGAAGTCGACGACGACACCGACAGACAGATGGTTTTCGAGTACGGCCTGGGCCGGGCCCGTGTGCTCTCGGCCATTGGCAGAGACCGGGCTGCCAGACGCTGGCACGCGGGCGAGCACGGGCCACACACACCGATCGCACACGCCGCTCCCGCGCAGTGCTCCACCTGCGGCTTTTACTGGTTGCTCTCGGGTGAGCTCCGGCTGTCGTTCGGGGTCTGCACCAACGAGTACGCGCCGGACGACGGCAAGGTCGTCGCCGCCGACCACGGCTGCGGTGCCCATTCCGAGGCCGCGGTGCTGCCGCCGCCGGTCGAGCAGGCCATCCCGATCCTCGACGACCTGGGCTACGACCTCATGGAGGAGGAGGCCGGCTCGGTCGACGAATCCGCATCGGAGGAGCTCGGGCATTCCTGAGCCTGAGTGTCGGTGCGGGCCGCTAACCTACGGTGGCCCCCTACCCTCGACCAGGATCGTGATCGATGAGCGACACCTACGGCACTGACCGGCTGCGCGCAGCCGTCCTGTCTGCGTGGACGGCCTCGCCCGCCCGGTTCCGCGAAGACGCCAACGCGGAGGAGGACTTCGCGCTCGGCGGCTACCGCGACCGGCTGATCGTCGAGCTGGCGCAGAATGCCGCCGACGCGGCGCTGCGGGCGGGCGTGCCGGGGGTGTTGCGGCTGACGTTGCGCGGTGACGTGCTGACGGCCGCCAACACCGGCGCCCCGCTCGACGCCACCGGCGTGGAGAGCCTGTCCACGCTGCGCGCCTCGGGCAAGCGTGACGAGGCCGGCGCGGCGGGCAGGTTCGGCGTCGGATTCGCGGCGGTCGTGTCGGTCTGCGACTCGCCCTCGATCGGCTCGCGCGGGGCTCCTGCCGTGCGCTGGTCCCGTACGGAGACCGCGGCCATCGTGGCCGAGCTGCCCGCGCTTTCGGGCGAGCTGGCCGACCGGGGCGGGCACGTGCCGCTGCTGCGGCTGCCCTTCGACGAGCCGCCCCTCATCGACATCCCCGACGGCTTCGACACCCTCGTCCGGCTGCCGCTGCGCGACCAGACGAGCGTGGAGGCGGTGCGGCGCATGCTGGCCGAGGCCGGTCCCGCGCTGCTGCTCGGCCTGCCCGCGCTGGAGAGCATCGAGATCGACGTCGACGGGTCCACCCGCGCGGTGGTCGCCGACGGCTGGCACGTGGTGTCCGACTCCGGGGTGTTCACCCCCGAGGAGGTCGCCAGGCTCTTCGCCGACCGGCCCACGGAAGAGCGCGCCCGCCCCTTCTGGTCGCTGCGCTGGGCCGTTCCCGTGACCGGCACCGGCGAGCCGGGCGCCCTGCCCGCCTCCGTGCCGCCCGTGGTGCACGCCCCGACGCCCAGCGACGAGCCCATCGACCTGCCCGCGCTGCTCATCGCCTCGTTCCCGATGGCCACCGACCGGCGCCACGTGGCCAAGGGGCCGCTGACCGACTTCCTGGTCGAGCGGGCCGCCGACGCCTACGTCCGCCTGCTGCGCGAGCTGCCCCGCACGTCCAAGCTGCTCGATCTGGTGCCCTCGCTGATGGGCAAGGGCGAGCTCGACGCCCGGGTGCGCAGGGCGGTGCTGCGGCGCCTGCCCGACACGCCGCTGCTGCCCGCCCTGTCCGCGCCCGCGCCCGTCGTGCAGACGCCTTCCTTCGCCGACGCGCGGGTCTACGAGCCCGACGCGGAGTGGCAGGTCGAGCAGCCCGCGCCCGAGCCCGAGGGCGACGGCTGGGTGGTGCCGGGCCGCGAGGCGGCCGTCGTGGCCTCCGCCTCGGCCGAGCTGCTCGACACGGTCGCCGGCTTCGTGCCGGGCCTGCTGCCCGCCGGCTGGCCCGCCCGCCATCCCGCCATGACCGCGCTCGGCGTGCGCAGGGTCGAGCTGGCCGACGTCGTCGACCTGCTGTCCGGCGAGGCCGCCGAGGCGCGCGAGCCGTCCTGGTGGCGCGCGCTCTACGAGGTCCTGCCCGCCGACGACCCCGAGTCGCTGGGCGCGCTGCCGGTGCCGCTGAGCGACGGCAGGCTCGTCCGCGGCCCGCGCGGCACGCTGATCCTGACCGACGGCGGGGCCGAGCTCGACCTGTCGCCGCTCGGGCTGCGCATCGTGCACCCCGAGGCGGCCCATCCCGCGCTGCTGCGGCTCGGCGCCGCCGAGGCCACGCCCAGGACCGTGCTCGACGACCCGCTGACCAAGGCCGCCGTCGCGCAGTCGCTCGACAGCCCCGATCCCGAGCCGGTGGCGCGGGCCGTGCTGTCGTTGGTGGAGGCGTCCGGGCTGGCGCCCGGCGAGGCGCCGTGGCTGGCCGAGCTGGCCCTGCGCGGCAGCGACGGCGAGCTCTACCCTGCCGGTGAGCTCATGCTGGCCGAGGGGGCGCTGGCCGGGCTGCTGGAGTCCGACACGCATCTCGGGGTGGCCGCGTCCGAGCTGGAGGAGACCTACGGCGCGCGGGTGCTGGCGGCGGCGGGGGTGCTCGACGGGTTCGCCGTCGTGCACGAGCCCGACGTGCTGCTCGACCCCGACGACTGCGACCACGACCTCGACGGTGAGGCCGACTGGCTCGACCACGTGCTCGACCTGCTGCCCGAGCTCGACGTGCCGCCGCTGGTGCCCGAGTTCCTGGCGGTGCGCGACCTGGAGCTGGTGGCCGACTGGCCGGCCGCGCTCCGGCTGCTCACCACGCCGCCGCTGCGGGCCGCGCTCCACCCGCTGCGCGTCGAGGGCGTGGAGGTGCCGTCCTACACGGCCTGGTGGCTGGCCAATCACGCCGTGCTGGACGGGCGCAAGCCGCTGGAGCTGCGCCTGCCCGGGGCCGACCCGCTGCTGCAGGGCCTCTACGCCGACGCGCCCACCGGGCTCGACGAGGCCGCGCTGTCGATGCTCGGGGTCCGTACGACGCTGGCCGAGCTGCTGGCCTCCCACGGCGGCCCGGAAGAGCTGCTCGACCTGATGGCCGACGAGTCCATCGAGGTCGACCGGGCCCAGTTGCGGGCCCTGTGGACCGCGCTGGCCGCCGTGGACCCGTCGCGGGTCGCGCCGCCGTCGCGGGTGCGGGCCGTGCTCGAAGGGGCCATCGTGGTCGCCTCGGCGGACGACGCCGTCGTGGTGGAGGCGCCCGACCTGCTGCAACTGGTCAGAGAGCGGCCGCTGGTGCTGGCCTCCTACGACCTGGCCGAGTCGCTGTCCGAGCTGCTCGACCTGCCGCTCGCCGGTGAGCTCACCTCGGGCGAGGTCACCTCCGAAGGGGTCAGGCGTGACGTGCCCGCCGAGGTCAGGTCCCTGCTGCCCACCACGCCGGCCACGTATGTGGAGCACGAGAAGCTGCTGGTCGACGGGGTGGAGTGCGCTTGGCGGTTCTTCGAGGGGGACGTGCACTGCACCGGGGTCGACGGGCTGGCCAGGGGGCTCGCCTGGGCCACCGGGCAGTGGAACGACCGGCTCGCGGTGGCGGCGCTGCTGCGCGACCCGGGCTCGGTGCCACTCCTGCTCGCGGAGGCCGACCTGTCCTGAGCGCCGACCTGAGCGCGAGGGTCCGGTGATTTGTGCTCTTTGACAGGCAAGAGCCGGGGAGGCGCCCCCATACGGCCTCCCCGGTGCGTCGTGCGGCGCCGGTCAGGCGGCGCAGGTGGTGCCGTTCGACGGGAGCTTGCCGTCCAGCAGATAGGCGTTCACCGTCTTCATGACACAGCCGTTGCCGGTCAGGTAGGCGCCGTGGCCCTCGCCCTCGTAGGTCACCAGGACGCCCGTCTTGAGCTGGTCCATCAGCTTGCCGGCCCACTGGTACGGCGTGGCGGGGTCGCCCTTGCCGCCGATGACCACGATGGGCGCCGAGCCGGTGGCATCGATGCGCTTGGCCGCGTCGTCCCCGAACACCTGCCAGTAGGCGCACGCTCCGGTGGCCCCGTCGAAGGAGAGGATCGGGAAGATCTTCTTCACCTTCTCGTTGACCCGGGCGGTCTCCGCGGCGTTCGGCCGCTCGGTGTTGTCCGCGCAGTTGATCGCCGCCAGACTCGCCATCATCGTCGAGTACGTCCCGTCCGCCCTGCGCCCGGTGTAGGAGTCGGCCAGGGCGAGCAGGATGGTGCCGTTGCCCTTGATCGCGGCGGCGGTCGCCTGCTCCAGCACCGGCCAGGTCTGCTGCGAGTACAGCGGCGTGATGATGGCCAGTTGGCCCAGGCCGTTGGTGAGCTCGCGGTCCCCGACCTTGAGCGGCTTGGTCTTGAGCCCCTCGACGAAGTCCGCGACCGTCTTCTCCACCGCCGCCGGATCGGCGCCCAGCTCGCAGCTCTTGGCCACGCAGTCCTTGGCGAACGCCGCGAACGCCTGGGCGAAGCCGGACGCCTGGATGACGGCCCGCTCCTCGAACGTCACGGTCGGGTCGAAGGCTCCGTCCAGGACGAAGCGGCCGACCTTCTTGGGGAACTGGGTGGCGTAGACGGCGCCGAGATGGGTGCCGTACGAGAAGCCGAAGTAGTTGAGCTGTTCGTCCCCGAGCGCGCCGCGCAGGAGGTCGAGGTCCTTGGCGGCGTTGACGGTGCCGACGTGCGGGAGGATCTTGCCGGATTCCTTCGCACAGGCGGCGGCGTACTCCTTCACCAGCGCGTCCTGGTCGGCGTCCGGGTTGGAGGTGAGCAGATCCTCGGTCTCGTCGCCGCACGTGACGCCCGAGCTGCGGTCCACGCCGCGCGGGTCGAAGCTGACCAGGTCGTAGCTCTTGCCCAGGCCGGCGAACGCCGTGGCGGCCATGGCCAGGGTGTCCACGCCCGAGCCGCCGGGGCCGCCGAAGTTGAAGACCAGCGAGCCGGCGCGGTCGCCGGTGGCCTTGATGCGGATGAGCGCGAGGTCGATCTTCTCGCCGTCCGGCTTGGCGTGGTCGAGGGGGACAGGGAGCTTGCCGCACTCGACGTTGGCGGCCGGGGTGGCCGGCTTGCCGTCGGGTCCGATGAGGTCGGTGCACGCGCCCCAGGCCACCGTGCCCGTGCCCGTGCCTGTGCTGGTGGCCGCCGGCTTGGTGCTGTCGCCCGCGGGTGCTGAAGTGCCGCCGGTGCCGCAGGCGGTGAGGACCGCGGCTCCCAGGAGAAGGGTCACTATGGGCTTCTTCATGCATCAAGGATGGGATGGCAGGCATACGCCGATGTAGTGGGTGGAAACACCACTTGCAGATGACTTCGGCGAACAGCCGGACATGACGAATGTCAGCTCCCGTAGGGAACGACCTGTCAGATCCGGGGCGCCGCGAGCTGGGCGGTCAGCCGTTTCTGGGGCGGCGGACGAACCAGAGGCCGAGCAGGCCGAAGGCGATGCCGGTCACGCAGGTCCAGATCCACCACGAGTTCTCCGGGGCGGGGCGGAAGATCAGCAGGGCGACCAGCGCGACGGCCCAGGCGGCCGTGCCGATGGCGACGGCGGCGGTGTCGTTGGTCTTGATGGGCTCCGGATCGGGATGCCACTGCTGCTTCACGTTGTCCAGCCTAGCTTCCAATCGGGTCTCGATCTCATCACTGGCTCTTTTCGCAGTTCACCACCTACTGTCACCCTTCGCGTCGTGAGCGACACACGTAATGCAATCGATCGTTTCTTCGCGATCTCCGCACGAGGTTCGACCGTCTCCCGTGAGGTACGGGGAGGCTTGGCCACGTTCTTCACGATGGCCTACATCGTGGTACTCAATCCCCTGATCCTGGCCAACGGCAAAGATGTGACCGGCGAGTTCATCGGTGACGGCACGACCCCGAACGTGCCGCTCGTCGCCGCGGGCACGGCCTTCGTGGCCGGTGTGCTGTCGATCCTCATGGGGGTCGTCGGCAAGGTGCCCTTCGCGATGGCGGCCGGGCTCGGCCTGAACGCCTTCGTCACCTTCAGCATCGCCTCCGTGATGACCTGGGAAGAGGCCATGGGCCTGGTCTTCCTCGAAGGCGTCCTCATCACGATCCTGGTGCTGACCGGGTTGCGGACGGCCGTGTTCCACGCCATCCCGGCCCAGCTCAAGACCGCCATCAGCGTGGGCATCGGGTTGTTCATCGCGTTGATCGGCTTCGTGGACGCCGGATTCGTCCGCAAGGGCGCCGGAACGCCGCTGGAGCTGGGCATCGGCGGCAACCTCACGTCGTGGCCGATCTTCGTGTTCATCGTCGGGTTGCTGGCCACGGCCGCGATGGTGGCGCGCAAGGTCAAGGGCGCCATCCTCATCGGCATCGTCGGCACCACGGTCCTGGCCGTCATCGTCGAACTGCTGGCCAAGGTGGGCCGCGCCTCGGCCGACAATCCGGGCGGCTTCCAGCTCAACCTGCCCGCCGTGCCCGACCAGATCCTCGGCTTCCACAACCCGCTCGTGCTCTTCACCGAGTTCGACCCGTTCGGCGGGTTCGTCCGTGTGGACGTGCTGCTCGCCGGGTTGTTTGTGTTCACGCTGTTGATCACGGACTTCTTCGACACCATGGGCACCATCGTGGGCGTCGGGCGGCAGGCGGACCTGGTGCAGGAGGACGGGACGCTGCCGCGTACCAAGCAGATCCTGCTCGTCGACTCGCTGGGCGCGGCGGTGGGCGGCGCGGGCTCGGTCTCCTCGAACACCACCTACATCGAGTCGGCCGCCGGCGTCGGCGAGGGCGCTCGCACTGGCCTCGCCAGCGTGGTCACGGGGCTGCTGTTCCTGGTGGCCATCTTCTTCGCGCCGCTGGTCCAGGTGGTGCCGTACGAGGCCGCCGCCCCCGCGCTGGTGCTGGTCGGGTTCATGATGATGACCGCGGTACGGGACATCGACTGGAACGACTTCGAGATCGCCATCCCGGCGTTCCTCACCGTGGTGCTCATGCCGTTCACGTACTCGATCTCCAACGGCATCGGCGCCGGCTTCATCACGTACGTGCTGATCAAGGTGGTGCGCGGCAAGGCGCGGGAGATCCACCCGCTGCTGTGGGGCGTGGCCTTCCTCTTCGCGCTCTACTTCGCGATCGGCCCGATCAGGGCGCTGCTCGGCATCTGACCACCCGCTCGATTCGGCCGGCACGTCGAGCACGTTGTGTACGTTGAGCACGTCACGGCGGGTCGAGCCGGGTCGAGCTGGCCGAAACCCCTAGAAACCCCTAGAAACCCCTCGAAACCGATCGAAGCCGCTCCGCGCAGGCGGGGCGGCTTCGAGGTATCAAGGGATCAGACGAACGTTCTGTACGGAAATATCCCACCATGCCGTATAGTTAGCAAAGGTAATGACTCATGCTAACCAAACCCCAGCCCAAGACGAACCTGCGCAGCGACGCGGGTCTCGCTTCAGCCCTGCGCGTTTCACTCGCAAGGCTGAACCGACGCCTACGACGACAGGCGGCAGTGCACACACTGACTCCCACCCAGTTCGCGACGCTCGCCGCGGTGGAACGGCATTCCGGGATAACCCCCGGCGAATTGGCCGAGCTCGAGAAGGTGCAGCCGCCCTCGATGACCCGCGTGATCGCCGCGCTAGAGGAGCGTGGCCTGGTCGCCCGCAGCCCGCATCCGACCGACCGGCGGCAGGTGACCGTCTCGGTGACCGAGGCCGCCGAGAAGCTGCTGAAGGAGGAACGACGCCGCAAGGAAGCGTGGCTGACGCAACGACTGAAGGAGCTGTCTCCGGAAGAGAGGGCGATCCTCAGGCAGGCGGCGCCGCTGCTGGAGAAGCTCAGCAGGATATAGAGCCTGAAGAACCCAAGACCGGGATGTTCCGGTCGCTCAGGATACGTAATTACCGCATGTTCAGCGCGGGCGGCGCGGTGTCCAACGTCGGCACCTGGCTGCAGCGCACCGCTCAGGACTGGCTGATCCTCGATCTCACCCACGGCAGCGCGAGCGCCCTCGGTACGGCGACCGCGCTGCAGTTCCTGCCGATGCTGCTCTTCGGGATGTTCGGCGGCGTGCTCGCCGACCGCTACCCCAAGCGCCCGATCCTCATCACCGCCCAGACGCTCATGGCCGGCCTCGCGCTCACCATCGGCGTGCTGACGATGACGGGCACCGCCCAGGTCTGGCACGTGTACGTCATGGCGTTCCTGCTCGGCATGATCTCCTGCGTGGAGGTGCCGACGCGGCAGGCGTTCGTGGTCGAGATGGTCGGCCGTGAGGACCTGCCCAACGCCATCGCCCTGAACAGCTCCATCTTCAACCTCGCCCGCGTGCTCGGCCCGGCGCTCGCCGGCGTGCTGATCTACGTGCTCGGCGGCACGGGGCCGCTGTTCCTGATCAACGCCCTGACCTTCGGCGGCGTGATCTCCAGCCTGGTCTTCATGCGCAAGGCCGAGCTGAACCTCTCCGAGCCGGTGCCCAGGGCCAAGGGACAACTGCGCGAAGGGCTCCGGTACGTGCTCCAGCACGAGGAGCTGCTGATGCCGGTGCTGCTGATCGCGTTCGTGTCGATGTTCTCGCAGTCGTTCTCGATGTCGATCGCGCTCATGGCCCGCGAGGTGTTCGCGGCCGGGGCATCCTCGTTCGGGCTGGCGTCCAGCATGTTCGCGGTGGGAGCGTTCGGCGGCGCGCTGCTCGCGGCGCGGCGGGCGCGGCTGTCGCGGAAGGTGCTCTTCGCGGGGGCGATCGGGTTCGGCCTGTTCCAGATCCTGACTGGGATCGCGCCGTTCTACCCCGTTTATCTGCTGCTGCTGGTCCCCACCGGGATCGCGCTGATCACCATCAACACGGCGGCCAACGCCAGCGTCCAGATCGCCACGTCCCCTGAGATGAGGGGCCGGGTCATGGGCATCTACATGCTGGTCTTCACCGGCGGAGCTCCTCTCGGGGCACCGCTGATCGGCTGGCTGTCCGAAATGGGCGGGCCACGCATGGGCGTGATCCTCTCCGGTGCGCTGGTGCTGGTGGGCACGGGTCTTGCCGTGGTGGTCACCCGGCTGATCAGCTCACGGGTTGGCCGGCCGGCGCTCGCGGTGGCATGAGTCATTCGTACGCCGCGAGCGAGAACCCTGGAAACTCGGCGACGCCTGTGAGCCTTTGACCGCAGGTCGGCGGCCCTGGGCCGGTGTGACGGGTGAGGCGAGGCCGGGGCAGAATCGCATGACATGAAGCTCTTCACGGCACTTCCCGCACCGCCGGCATGAGGCTGTTCGCGGCCCTGGTGCCGCCCGATGAGGTGCTGGACGAGATCTCCCGTGCCATCGCCCCGCACGTCGGTCAGGTGCCCGGCCTGCGCTGGCCTGATCGTGCCACCTGGCACATCACGCTGGGCTTCTTCGGCGAGGTGCCCGAGCGGGTGCTGCCCGAGCTGGAGACGCGCCTGGCCCGGGCCGTGGCTCGCCACCCCGTGCCGGAGCTTTCGTTCGACCGGTTCGGCGCCTTCTCCTCCGTACGCCGGGCGCGGGTCTTCTGGGCGGGCGTCACCGGCGACCCCATGACCAGGCTCGCCGACTCCGTCAAAGCGGGCGCCCGCCGGGCCGGGGCGTCCCAGACGGACGACAAGCGTTTCCACCCGCACCTCACCCTGGCCAGGGCCAAGACGGAGCTCGACCTCAGCGATCTGGTCGAGTCGCTGGCCGGCTTCAGCGGCACCGTGTGGCGGGCCGAGCGCGTCCACCTGGTCCAGAGCCATGGCGGAGCGCAGGTGAGGTACGAGTCACTCGCCGAATGGGCGCTGGCACCCGCCGAGCGGGGCTAGGCTCCAGGTCGTGGATCGTCCTCGCCCCTGGCTGCTGCCCATCGTGCTCGGCCTTCTTCTGCTGATCGTGATCATCGGCGCCTGGCTGAGCTGAGGCGCCCGGCTGACGTAAGGGTCCCCAGTCGTGGCCCCCCGGTTGCCGGTCCCAGTTGCGGGTCCCCGGTCCCGGCCGCCACCCGACCGCCCGCTCCACCTCTCCGCCTCACCGAACGGGCACGGCCGCGCCGTCACGCTCGCAGAACCGCACACACCGCTCCGCTACGGCCACGTCGCCCTTGTCGGGCCGCACGCGTCGCCCTGGCAAGCCGGAGCCCGGCGGAGCGTTGCGCCGCCGGGCCACGACCCATACGCGGTCCTACCAGGCGTAGTCCTCAGGCGCCGTGCGGTGCCCGGGGAAGATCTCGTCGATGCGGGCCAGGGCCGCCTCGTCGAGGTCGATCTCCAGGGCGCGCAGGCTGCCTTCGAGCTGTTCCATCGTGCGCGGCCCGATGATCGGCGCGGCGACGGCGCGCTGCTTGAGCAACCAGGCCAGAGCCACGTTGGCCGGGTCCTCGTTGAGCTCGTCGCAGAACTTCTCCCACTGCTCGATCTTGTCGCGGTGCCGTTCGAGCTGCTTGACCATGTTGTCGGCGGCCGAGCGGCCCTTGTCGATCTTGCGCAGCACGCCGCCGAGCAGGCCGCCGGCCAGCGGGCTCCACGGGATGACGCCGAGGCCGTAGTCCTCGCACGCGGGCAGCACTTCGAGCTCGGGGGCCCGGGTGAGCAGGTTGTAGTGGGACTGCTCGCTGATCAGGCCGGTGAAGTTGCGGCGGGCCGCCGTCTCCTGGGCCTTGGCGATGTGCCAGCCCGCGAAGTTGGACGAACCCACGTAAATGACCTTGCCCTGCTGGCGCAGGACCTCCATGGCCTCCCAGAACTCCTCGAACGGGGTGTCCCGGTCGACGTGATGTGCCTGGTAGATGTCGATGTAGTCGGTCTGCATCCGCTTCAGCGAAGCGTCGCAGGCCCGGCGGATGTTGAGGGCGGACAGCCGGCGTTCGTTGGGCCAGTCGCCCATGTCGCCGTACACCTTGGTCGCGAGGACCGTCTTCTCCCGGCGCCCGCCGCCCTGGGCGAACCACCGGCCGAGGATGTTCTCGGTGATCCCCGCGCCCTTCTGGCCCCCATAGACGTTCGCCGTGTCGAAGAAGTTCAGCCCCAGCTCGTGAGCCCGGTCCATGATCGCGAAGGAGTCTTCCTCCGTGGTACGCGGGCCGAAGTTCATGGTGCCGAGGCTGAGCGGGCTCACCAGGAGACCGCTGCGTCCGAGATTGACGTAGTCCATGACTTCACCCTAGATAGCTGGAGTGCACTCCAGGCCAGGGGGTGGATCCATGAACTCGGTCGACACGGGCGCCTGGCGGGCGCATCATCGTTCGCGATGATCGCCCTGCTTCGCGCCGCTGTGCCGCTCTTCCTCGCCATGATCACCGGTCAGCTCGGCTCGCTCGTGGTCACCTCGGTGCTCGGTAACCATGCCACGGTCACGCTGGCGGCCTTCGCGGTGGTGACCGCCGTGCTCAATCCTGCCAGCACGGCCGTGCAGGGCTCGCTGCGCGGTCTCGGGCCGTTCGTCGCGCCGTACCGGGACGATCCGGCGGCGGCGGTGCCCGTGATCAGGGACGCCCGCTGGCTGAGCATGACCACCGGGCTGGTCGGCGCCACGGCCGTCGCCTGCGTGCCGCTGCTCGCGGGGGCCACCGGGGTGCCCGGCGAGGTGGTGGCGGAGATGGGGGCGCTGCCGTATCTGCTGGCGGTGTATCTGCTCGTCTTCGCCTCCACCGGCGGCGCCACCACTATCCTGGTCGCGCTCGGGCGCAGCGGGAGCGTGATGTGGCCGACTCTGTCGTTCGCGGCGCTGCTGGGCGGGCTGAGCGCCGTGCTGGTGCCCGCGCTGGGGCTGACCGGGGTCGGGTGGCCTGGGTGATCGCGGGCGTGGTGTCGGCGGTGGTGGCCGACCTCAGCCTGCGCCGGGCGCTCGGCCGGGCGATCGGCCAGGCCAGGCCCAGGATCCGCGAGATCATCACCCTGGCGAAGGTCAGCATCCCGCTGGCCGGCACCGTGCTGATCAAGTTTGCCGTGCTGGGCGTGGTCACCCTCGCCGCGAGCACCACCGGCACCCGTGACACCGCCGCCCACGCGGTGCTGACCACGCTCACCGGCTTCATGATGGTGACCTCCCTGTCCATCGCCTCGGCCGCGTTGCCCGACGTGGCGCGCGCCACCGACGCCGCCGGAGCCCGGCGGGCCCATCGCGGCGCGGTTCTGCTCGCCATAGCAGGGACGCTTGTGGTGGCCGGTCTGCTGCTCGGGTTCGGGGAAAATCTGCTGGTGCTCTTCAGCGACGACGCCGCCGTCCGGGACCAGGTGCTCGGGCTGCTGCCGCTGATGCTGCTGGCGTCCGCGCTCGACGCGGCGCAGGCGGTGCAGGGCATGGGCCTCACCGCGCTCAAGCGCTCGTCGTTCAGCCTGATGTTCCTCGCGATCGGGTACGGCCTGCTGCTCCTGGCCGCCGTGCCCGTGGCCGGGACCTGGGGCATCACCGGCCTGTGGACGGCCATGGCGGTGGCCAACGGGCTCCTGGTCGTCATGCAGGGCACCGGTTTCCACCGCCACAGCGCCAAGCTGGGCGCGCCTGGAACCTCGGCAGAGACAGTTCACCCGCCCACGCCTGATACGTGTACGAAGCCACCTGCCGCACCCGGCCGCTCATGACGTTCACCGCGCACCCCGTCTCCAGCGAACGCCGACGGCCGCGGACGAACGCTCCGAAGCCCTCTTCGGTTACAGACGCGGGCGGGCGCCACGCCCTTGGAAGGCGGGCTCGCGGCGGTGCGTGGGGCATGATGGCGGCGTGGGGGACTTCGTGACCAGGGTGCTCGCCGCCGTCGCGGCTCTTCTTCTGCTGCCCGCCGCGCCCGCCTTCGCGGCGGACGACGACGGCACGGAGAAGCTGTTCGCGTTCAAGGATCCGCGGATCACGGAGTCGAGCGGGCTGGCGGTGT
The DNA here is from genome assembly GCF_040649735.1 of Nonomuraea sp. NPDC048892. Classification (NCBI taxonomy): domain Bacteria; kingdom Bacillati; phylum Actinomycetota; class Actinomycetes; order Streptosporangiales; family Streptosporangiaceae; genus Nonomuraea; species Nonomuraea sp. NPDC048892. The sequence goes on from NZ_JBEZFZ010000015.1 coordinate 77,190, forward strand.
CGCCGACGTACGACGGCGTCTATTACACCCACAACGACAGCGCCGCCGCGCCCACCTTCTATGCCGTGGACGGCCGGGGGCGTACGCGGGCCACCTTCCAGGTACGCGGGGCCGAGGCGCGCGACTGGGAGGCGATGGCCGCCACCAAGGACGCGGAGACCGGCAGGGGCGTGCTCTGGTTCGCCGACATCGGCGACAATCTGGACGGCGCGTGGCCGAACGTCTCGGTCTACAAGGTGACGGAGCCGCGTACGCTCAGAGACGCCACGCTGCCCGCCGTCCGCTACCGCTTCAGGTACGCCGACGGCGCCCGCAACGCCGAAGGCATCATGATCAACCCGGTGACGGGGCGGCTCTACGTGGTCTCCAAGGAGTTCTCCGGCTCGGTCTATGCGGCGCCGAGGAAACTGCGCAGTGACAAGGTCAACGTGCTGCGCAAGATCAGCGGCGCGCCCATCATGGCCACGGACGCCGCCTACGCCCCCGACGGCTCGTCCTACGTCGTGCGCACCTACTTCTCCGCCACCCTGTTCAAGCCCACGGGCGAGACGATCACCAAGGTGACGATGCCGGAGCTGAAGCAGGCGGAGTCGATCGCGTACACGGCCGACGGGAAGGCGCTGCTCACCGGCACGGAGGGGCCCGGCAGCCCGGTCTACCGCGTGCCGCTCCCCGATACCGTGCGGCCCACCGCCACGCCCAGCCCGGCCAGGGCGGAGGAGCGCGACCCGCCGGTGACCGCGCAGGCGGACTCGTCCGGGGGCGGGCTGACCGCCACGGACGTCCTCATCTGGCTGGCCGCCGCCGCGGCCGCCATCGGAGTGATCACCTTCCTGGCCCGCAGGACCCGCTGACACCTGCACCGACGCGAGAGGGCACGCCGGTCAGGGGCGGCGCATGGTCGCGGTGAACAGGTCGCCTCTCAGCGCGCGCTCGACCACCTCGATCGACCGCGCCAGCCGCACCAGCCGCGGCCCCTCCTGCCGGTAGGTGTCGAGGACCGCCTCGATGGCGTGCGGCGGCAGGTGCCCCTTGAGGTCGACGGCCGCCGCCCGGTATCCGGCGCGCGCGGCCTCGACGGCGGAGTTGACGTGGTGGCGGGCCATCGCGGCCAGCGCCACGGGGTGCCGCCTGAGCACCTCGTACGCCCGGTAGTCGGGCGGGACCGCGTCGAGCAGCCACGCCACGGCCGTGCCCTCCCAGTCGGGCACGCTGGGCGGCCGAACCTCGGGCGGCCACTCCGGCGGCAGATACATGAGGCCATCGTACTCACGTTCGATTCCCGGCTGTGAGACTGCCGGGCCATGATGGAGTGATGCCGCGACCAAGGGTGATCGTCTTTGACGCGATGGGAGTTCTGTACCGGTACGGCGATGTGCAAGGCCGTGTCCTGATCCCGTACCTGCGTGCGCAGGGATGCGGGCGGAGCGAGGCCGAGATCCGTGCCGCCTACCGTTCCGTCACGCTCGGACGCATCACGACGGGCCGGTTCTGGGCGGTGGCCGGACTGCCTGAGGAAGGCCGTGACGCGGACTACTGCCAGGAGCATCGACTCGCCGAGGGTGCTCTGGAGGCGCTCGCCGAGCTGGCGGGCGACGGTCTGGAGCTCGCCTGCCTGAGCAACGACACGGCGGTCTGGTCCGCGCTCGTCCGCCGGCGTTTCGGCCTGGAAAGGCACATCCGGCGGTGGTTCATCAGCTCCGATCTGCGGGCCCGCAAGCCGGACGCGGCCGCCTACCGGGCGGCGCTCAGCGCGCTGGGCGCCGTTCCTGAGGAGGTGGTGTTCGTGGACGATCGGCCGGGCAATCTCGCTCCCGCGCGTTCACTGGGGATGCGGACGATCCTCTTCCACAGCGACGACACCGCCGCCCACCCCGAACCCGCCGCCGAACGAGACCCGTACCGCAGCGTCAGGACGATGCCGGAGCTGGTCGCCGCCATCCGTTCGGCGCCGATGGACGGGCGACGACTGTCCGGCGACGGCGGCTGAGTCCGCTTGTCCGGCTCGCCGGGATATGGCGGTCCTGCGTGGATGGTCGGAAAATCGGAGGTGTGAGGGAGAAGATCGGAGTCGTGGGCGCGGGCATCGTCGGCCTGGCCGTGGCGCGGGAGCTGGCCGCCGTCAGGGGTGCCGAGGTCACCGTGCTGGAGAAGGAGGGGCGCGTCGGCGCCCACCAGACCGGGCACAACAGCGGTGTCGTGCACGCGGGGATCTACTACCCGCCGGGCTCGCTGAAGGCCAGGTTGTGCCGGGAGGGTGTGGCGCTGCTGAAGGAGTACTGCGCCGCGCACAAGGTGGCCTACCAGGAGGTCGGCAAGCTGGTGATCGCGAGCACGCGGGCCGAGCGGCCCCGGTTGAGCGCGCTGGCCGAGCGGGCGCGGGCCAACGGCGTGCCGGGCATCGCCGAGCTGGACGCGCTGGCGTTGCGCGAGATCGAGCCGCACGCGGTCGGTGTCGGCGCCGTGCACTCGCCGTACACCGCGATCTGCGACTTTCCCGGCGTCGCGCGCCGGCTCGCGCTGGACGTGGCCGAGCTGGGCGGGTCGGTACGGCTGGGGCAGCCGGTCAGGGCGATCAGGGAGCGGGCGGGCCGGGTCGAGGTGCTGGCGGGCAGGCGCAGGCACGTCTTCGACCAGCTCGTGGTGTGTGGCGGGCTGGGTACCGACGCGGTGGCCAGGATGGCGGGGGCGCCGGGGGACGTGCGGATCGTCCCGTTCAGGGGGGAGTTCTACGCGCTCAAAGGGGCTGCGCGGGACCTCGTGCGGGGGCTGATCTATCCGGTGCCGGATCCGCGGTACCCGTTCCTCGGCGTGCATCTGACGCGGCAGGTCGACGGACGGGTGCTGGTGGGGCCGAACGCGGTGCTCGCGCTCGCGTACGAAGGCTACAGATGGCGAAATATCCGTAATTTCGGGCAAATTCTGAGCTGGCCGGGCACCCTGCGCATGGCCCGCGCCCACTGGCGCACGGGCCTGAGGGAGGTCCGCGGCTCGCTCCTCAAGAGCGCGTTCGTCGCCGACGCCCGCCGCTACGTCCCCGAGCTCACCGCGAATGACCTGGAACGGGCCCCGGGCGGCGTACGAGCGCAGGCCGTGGCCCGCGACGGCCGCCTGCTCGACGACTTCGTCGTGGACGTGCACGGCAGGGTCGTCCTCGTCCGCAACGCGCCCTCGCCCGCGGCGACCTCAAGCCTGGCTATTGCCCGGCATATCACCGGAATTGTCCCAGCACTCGTCCGATGAGGGCATCCTTGGAGGTGATGGAATCACGCCTGCTGATAGTCGAGGACGACCCGAACATCCTCGAACTCCTCGCCGCGAGCCTCAGGTTCGCGGGTTTCGACGTGTGCACGGCGAAGAGCGGCCTCGACGCCGTGGCCTCGGTGCAACGGCACCGCCCCGACCTCGTCGTGCTCGATGTCATGCTGCCCGACCTCGACGGTTTCGAGATCGTCAGACGGTTGCGCGGCGGCGGGGTGCACACCCCCGTGGTCTTCCTCACCGCCCGTGACGGGACCGAGGACAAGATCCGCGGGCTGACGCTCGGCGGCGACGACTACGTGACCAAGCCGTTCAGCCTGGAGGAGGTGGTCGCCAGGATCCACGCCGTGCTGCGCCGTACGAGCGGGGACTCACCGGCGGCGCCGCCCCGGCTCACGTTCGCCGACATCGAGCTGGACGAGGAGAGCCACGAGGTGTGGCGCGGCGGCAACGCCGTCGCGCTGTCGCCGACCGAGTTCAAGCTGCTGCGTTACTTCATGACGAACGCCGGCCGCGTCCTGTCCAAGCCGCAGATTCTCGACCACGTGTGGGACTACGACTTCCGCGGCGAGGTGGGCATCGTCGAGTCGTACGTGTCCGTGCTCCGCCGGAAGATCGACAACCGCAGCCCGCGGCTCATCCACACCCTGCGGGGTGTCGGCTACGTCCTGCGTCTGCCACCGAGTCCCTGATGCGCGGCCTGCCGCTGAGGATCAAGCTGATCGCGTCGATGCTGACCCTGCTCGGCTTCGGCATGTTCTTCATCGGTCTGGTGAGCGTGTCCGTACTGCACGGCTACCTGATCGACCGGGTGGACAGCCAGCTCCACCTGCTCAGCGCGCGCATGGAGAAGAAGGTCAGGAGCGACTGGAGGAAGGACAGGGAGACGGCCGAACGGCCGATCCTCATCGAGTCCGATGCCATCGCTCTGGTCAAGGAGCCGAACAGCGACTTCGTGCCGATGCTGACCGACCGGGACGTGGACGCCAAGCCCAAGCCCGTCCTGTCGGCGTCGCCCGGCCGCGAGCCCTACACCGCGCCCGCCCGGAACGGGCCCGGCGAGTGGCGGGTGCTGGAGACCGTGGACAGGTGGCGCACGCTGGTGGTCGCGGTGGACCTGGAGGAGGTCGACGCGATCACCCGGCGGCTGGTGCTCATCGAGCTGCTGGGCGGCGGCGGCATCCTGCTCATCCTGGCCGTGGCCGGCGTCACGATCGTCCGGCACAGCATGCGGCCGCTCGGCGAGATCGAGCGTACGGCCGAGGCCATCGCCGCCGGCGAGCTGGGCCGGCGGGTGCCGGACGGCGACCCGCGCACCGAGGTGGGCGGCCTGGCCAGGTCGCTGAACGGGATGCTGGCCCAGATCGAGGCCGCGTTCGTGGCCAGGTCGGACTCCGAGGAGGCGGCCCGGCGCTCCGAGGACCGCATGCGCCAGTTCGTCGGCGACGCCTCGCACGAGCTGCGCACCCCGCTGACCTCCATCCGCGGCTTCGCCGAGTACGCCAGGCAGAACCCGGGCGCCGACCCCGCCGAGCTGATGCAGCGCGTGGAGCAGGCCGCGGGCCGGATGAGCGTGCTGGTGGACGACCTGCTGCTGCTGGCCAGGGTGGACCAGCAGCGGCCGCTGCGGATGCAGCCGGTGGACATGCTGGCGCTGGCGGCGGACGCCGTACAGGATGCCCGGATCATCGCGCCCGACCGGGTGATCAAGCTGGACGTGGTCGGCGGCACGGCGCTGATCGTCTCCGGCGACGAGGTACGCCTGCGCCAGGTCGTCAGCAACCTCGTCACCAACGCCCTCGTGCACACCGACCCCGGCTCCCCGATCATCGTGCGTACGGGGACGAGCGGGGACAAACTGTTCATCGAGGTCGTCGACCAGGGCCCAGGACTCACTCCCGAGCAGATCGAGCACGTCTTCGAGCGCTTCTACCGGGCCGACTCCGCCCGCTCGCGCCGTCGCTCCGCCGAGGACCGGGGCAGCGGGCTCGGCCTGGCCATCGTGCAGGCCCTCGTCCAGGCCCACGACGGCACGGTCACCGTGGACAGCTCGCCGGAGGCCGGCTCGACCTTCCGGGTCGAACTCCCACTCGCCTTGGAGTGAGCTTTCAGCTAACCTTCAGGCTGCTGCGTCACTCTAAGTAGGTGACGAAACCCGAGGCGTTGATCATGGTGGTGGACGACGAGCCCAGCATCAGGGATCTGCTCTCCGCCAGCCTGCGCTTCTCCGGGTTCGAGGTCCTGACCGCCGCCGACGGCGAGGAGGCCGTCGAGGTGGCCGTGCGGGCCTCCCCCGACCTGGTGGTGCTCGACGTGATGCTGCCCGATCTGGACGGGTTCGAGGTGGCCAGGCGGATTGACGCGCCCGTGCTCTTCCTGACCGCCCGCGAGGCCACCGAGGACAAGATCACGGGGCTGCGGGTCGGGGACGACTACGTGACCAAGCCGTTCAGCCTGGAGGAGGTCCAGGCCAGGATCAGGGCGGTGCTGCGGCGTACGCGCGGTGAGTCCGCGCCCGCCAGCCGGCTCAAGGTGGCCGACCTGGAGCTGGACGAGGACGCCCGCGAGGTCTGGCGCGGCGGCCGTCAGGTGCGCCTGTCGCCGACCGAGTTCAAGCTGCTGCACTACTTCATGGTCAACGCCGGGCGCGTGCTGTCGAAGGCGCAGATCCTCGACCACGTGTGGAACTACGACTTCGGCGGCGACGCGGGCGTGGTCGAGTCGTACGTCTCCTACCTCAGACGCAAGGTGGACGACGTCGAGCCGCGGCTCATCCACACCCTGCGCAGCGTCGGTTACGTGCTTAGAGAGCCGCCGCCCGGTTAGTTTGACAGCATGGACCTGCTGGGCGCGCTGGAGTCGCTGCGGCGACCGCTGGATCGGGAGCTGTTCCCGCTGGCCGTCGGCGAGGCGGAGGCCGACAGGCGCGCGCTGCGCGAGCTGACCGGTCAGCTCGACGACTACCTGCTGCCCAGGCTGCGGGCGCTGGACGCGCCGCTGCTGGCCGTCGTCGGCGGTTCGACGGGGGCGGGCAAGTCCACCCTGGTCAACTCGCTGGTCGGGGCCGACGTGGCCGAGCCCGGCGTGCTGCGGCCCACCACGCTGGTGCCCACCCTCGTGGTCAGCCCCGCCGACCGCGCCTGGTTCCTGGGCCAGAACGTGCTGCCGGGCCTGTCCCGCGCCACCGGCGGCGGCCCCGGCGCGCTACGCGTGGTGGACTCACCGGCGCTGGGCGCGGGGCTCGCCCTGCTCGACGCGCCCGACATCGACTCCGTGGTGACCGCCAACCGGGAACTGGCCGCGCAACTGCTGGCCGCCGCCGATCTGTGGCTGTTCGTCACGACCGCCGCCCGTTACGCCGACGAGGTGCCATGGGGCTTCCTGCGCTCGGCCCGCGAACGCAGCACCGCGCTGGCCGTCGTCCTCGACCGTGCTCCGCCCGAGGCCGTCGAGCCCGTCTCGCGCGACCTGGCCAGGCTGCTCGCCGAGAACGGCCTCGAAGGCACCCGCCTGTTCACCGTGCCCGAGGCCGCACTGCCCGACGAGAAGGCCCGCCTGCCTGTTGCTTATGTCGAGCCCATCGCCACGTGGCTGACCGGGCTGGCCTCCGACGCCGCCGAGCGGTCGCGCGTCGTCCGCCAGACGCTCTCGGGGGCGCTCGACAGCCTGGCCGTCAGGGTGCCGTCGCTGGCCGGCGCCGTCGAACGCCAGCAGGCCGCGTTCGACGGGCTGCGCTCGATCGTGGCGGGCGCGTACGCGGGCGGGATGGCCGACTTCGACGAGGGCATGCGCGACGGCTCGCTGCTGCGCGGCGAGGTGCTGGCGCGCTGGCAGGACTTCATCGGCACCGGCGACCTCATGCGTTCCCTGGAGAGCCGCGTCGGATGGCTGCGTGACCGCATCGTCGGCTTCTTCACCGGGCGCGTGCCGGAGGTGCAGCTTCGGGACGCCTTGGAGAGCGGGGTCGAGGCGCTGATCAGGGGCGCCGCCGACGGGGCCGCCGAGCGTGCGCTGGAGGGCTGGTCGGCCGCGCCCGGCGGGCCCGGGCTGCTCGACCGGCTGGGCGCCGTCGAGTCCGCCCGCCTCGGCCGGGCCTCTGCCGACCTGGGCAAACGGGCCGAGGCGGCGGTGCGGGGGTGGCAGGAATACGTGCTCGACCTCGTACGTGAGGAGGGAGCCGAACGGCGCACCGCCGCCAGGGTGGCCTCCTTCGGGGTGAACGGGGCCGGGCTGCTGCTCATGCTGGCCGTCTTCGCGTCCACCGGCGGGCTGACCGGGATCGAGGTGGGGATCGCGGGCGGGACCAGCGTGCTGTCGCAGAAGCTCTTGGAGGCGGTCTTCGGTGACCAGGCCGTACGGACGCTGACGGCGCGGGCTCGGGAGGATCTGCGGGAACGGGTGCGGGGGTTGATGGAGGAGGAGTCCGGGCGGTTCCTGACCCAGTTGGAGAGTGTGGAGCCGCCCAGGGGGACGGCGGAGGGGCTGCGCGCGGCGGCCCAGCGCATCCGCGACCACCGCGCCGAACTGCCTGCTGCGGGTGCGGATCCGACGGCCGAACTGCCCGCACCGCACCCGGACGCTCTTGGAACGGACCCGTCCGGAACGGAGCCGCCCACCGTGCCCGGGTCGGACGTCCTGGGGCCTGATACGCGGGGGGAGAGGTCGTGAAGTTGCTGCGGCGGAAGGAGGGGCCGTCGCTCGATTCCCGGCTGGCCGCGTTGCGGGAGGCCGCCGCGCTGGCGGAGGGGCGGCTGCCCGAGCAGGTCGTGTCCGGCGCGCGAGCCGTCGCCGACCGGGCCGGCGTACGACGTGAGCTGTCCATCGACCACACCGTGGCCGCGCTGGCCGGTGCCACGGGCAGCGGCAAGTCCTCGCTCTACAACGCGCTGGCAGGACAGGACCTGGCCGACGTGGGCGTCACCAGACCCACGACCTCGACCGCCCAGGCAGCGCTGTGGGACGGCGACGGCGCGGGCCCACTGCTCGACTGGCTGGACGTACCGAAACGCCACGCGATCGGCACCGACGCCGGGGCCGATCTGGACGGGTTGGTGCTGCTCGATCTGCCCGACCACGACTCCATCCGCCTGTCGCACCGGCTGGAGGTGGATCGCCTGGTGGAGCAGGTCGATCTGCTGATCTGGGTGGTGGACCCGCAGAAGTATGCCGACGCCGCGCTGCACGAGCGCTACCTGCGCCCGCTGGCCGGGCATCGGGACGTGATGCTGGTCGTGCTCAACCAGGTGGATCGCCTGCCCGCCCAGGCCGTGGAGCGATGCCTGGCCGACCTGCGCCGCCTGCTGGACGAGGACGGGCTGGCGGGCGTCCCCGTCCTCGCCGTCTCGGCCCGTACGGGGCAGGGCTTGCGGGAGTTGCGCTCGCTGCTGCGGGAGCGGGTCGCGGAACGCGCGTCCTGGTCGGCCCGCCTGTCCGCCGACATCACCTCCGCTGCCGACCACCTCGCCTCGGCCGACGGGCAGGACGAGCCTGTCGTCTCCGCCAAACGGATGCAGGGCGCGGAACGGGCGCTCACCGGCGCACTCAGCACGGCGGCCGGGGTGCCGCTGGTGGTAGAGGCCGTCGCCAAGGGGCACCGGCACCGGGCCGTGGTCGCCACCGGATGGCCGCTCACCAGGTGGATCAGGAGACTGCGACCCGACCCACTGCGCAGACTGCGCATCGGCGGCATCCCGCGCGACCGGCTGGACAGAAAGTACGACGGGCAGGACAAGGGACGCGGGCGGCTGGACAGGGAGTCTGGGCGGCAGGGCAGGGAGATCGTCGGGCGTACCTCCGTACCGGCGGCTTCGGCCGTGCAGCGGGCGCAGGTCGAGACCGCGATCAGGGACGTCGGCGAGGTGGCCGCGGCCGGGCTGCCGGGGGCGTGGGCGGCGTCGGTGCGGGAGGCGGGCAGGTCGCGCTCCGGCGAGCTGACGGACGCGGTGGACCGGGCGGTGGCCACGACCTCGGCGGGAGCCACGAGGCGGCCCAGGTGGTGGCGGGCCGTGAACGTACTGCAATGGCTGGTGTTCGCGACCATGCTGGCCGGCGTTCTGTGGCTGGGCGGGCTGTTCGCGATGGACTACCTGCGCCTGCCCCAGCCGCCGCTGCCGACCTTGGGCGTGGTGCCGTGGCCGACGGCGCTGCTGGTGGGCGGGGCGCTGGCGGGCGTCGTGATCGCCCTGCTGTCGCGGCTGGCGGCCTGGGCGGGCGGTCGGCGCCGGGCCCGCCGTACTGCCAAGGCCCTACGCGCGGCCATCGGCCAGGTCGGGCGGGAGTACGTGCTGGAGCCTGTGGAGACGGAGCTGGCGGCGTACGACCGCTTCGTGGAGGCCGTGGACCTGGCCCGCGGAAAGACGTGAGGGCACTCAACGGCGTCTGAGGAGCTGGTCAGGGTCAGGGCCGCCCCGGTGAGGGCGTTCGTGGGCGTCTGAGGAGCGCCAGGGCCAGGGCGGCTCCGGCGAGGGCGAAGATGGCGGCGGTCAGGAAGGGGGCCGCGGGGCCGAACCGGTCACCTGCCACTCCGGCGACCGCCGCGCCGGCCGCGCCGCCCGTGCCGATGGCCGTCGAGACCCAGCCGAACGCCTCCGCCTGTGCGTGCGGCGCGTACTCGTCCACCAGCAGGGAGGACGTCGTCAGCGCCGGAGTCAGCGCCAGCCCGGCGAGAAACAGAGCCGCCCAGAACACCGCCATCCACCACAGCGACTCCGATGACGGCGGCTCAGGAGCGAGCGACGCCGATGCAAGCGGCCCAGGGATGGGCGGTCCGGAGGTGGATGGCGTTGATAAGGACGGGCCGGAGAAGGAGGGCAAGGCGTCGAAAAGGGCCAAGGGGGTCAGCGGGAGGCCGAGGGCGAGCATCAGGGCGGCGAGGCGCGCCGGGATCCCCGAGCGCCACCGACGGGAGCCGTAGGCGATGGCGCCCGCGATGCCGCCTACGGACAGCGCCGCCACCAGGGGTCCGGTCGCGGCGGGTACCTCGCGGGCGGTGGCCAGGGCGGGCACCCCCACCTGCACCGCTCCGATGAAGCCGCCCAGCAGCAGCACCACCGGTAGCAGGACGAACATCCGGCGGTCGGCGAACACCCGCCCCCGGCCTCGCGACCCGGCATAAGAGCCGGAGCGCAGTGCCAGGGAGAAGGCCAGCGTGCCCGCCCCGGCCGCCGCCGCGACCGTGCCCAGGGCCAGTGAGGCCGAGGCCACCGCGATCAGCAGGCCGAACAGCAGCGGCCCGGTCAGCATGGCCAGCTCCTGGACCAGGAAGACGAGGCTGTAGGCGGCGGTACGACCCTCGGCGGGCGTTCTGCGGCCCCATTCGAGCCGCATGCTGACGGAGATCGGCGGCAGCGCGACCCCGATGATCCAGGCCAGCGCCACCATCGGCCACTGCGGCCGGTCGGGCTGGGCGTAGCCGACCAGTGCGAGCAGCGCCGCCACGTGCAGGAGGGCCGTGGTGGCCAGCACCGGCCTGGGACCGTGGCGGTCCATGAGACGTCCGAGCACCGGCCGGCCCATGCCCGCCCCGAGGGAGAACGCCGCCGCCGTCAGGCCGGCGAGGGCGAGGGAGCCGGTCGCCCGCTGCGCGACGAGCACCAGGCCGACCGGCGCCACCTGCTGCGTGAGCTGCGCCAGGAACCCGAGCACGGCCTGCGCCGCCACCCCGGGCAGGCCGAGCAGCCTCCGATGGGGAAGACCGCCCGGCCCGTCGCTGGTCATGGCCGCAGGCTACCTCCGAAGATCGCAGGATCGGGCCCCCGGTAATGGCCGGAGGTTGCCTTCGAAGGTCACGCGTTCGGGTGGCGGGTCGTGGCCGGCGGCTGCCTTCGAAGGTCACGCGATCGGGCAGCTCCTTGGCCAGCGGCTTGCGGGTGCGGTGCGGGTCATCCAGGTGCGGGGGGAGTGTTTCAGCCCGTTCCGAGGGATCCGGCCACGTCGCGGAGGGCCGCGAGGAGCGGGCGCAGGAGGGGATGGGCGTCGGAGCCCCGTCGTACGGCGGCGAAGACGCGGCGTTCAGGACCCGGTGTGTGCCGCACCACGACCCCGGGCAGCGCCATGTCACGCAACGCCAGCCGTGGCACCAGCGCCACCCCGGCACCCGCCCCGACCAAGGCGACCACGGCGCGGAAGTCGTCGGAGCAGTGGACCAGGTCGGGCGTGAAACCGGCCTGCTGGCAGGCGAACGTGATCACGTCGTGCACCGGATTGCCCGGATAGGGGCCGATCCAGGTCTCGGTGGCCAGCGAGACGAGGGTCGCCGAGTCGGCCAGCGGATGCTCGCGGGGGAGCACCAGGTCGAACGGCTCGGCGTACAGGGGATGGCGGGACAGGCGGCGGTCGGCGGCATCGGGGGCGCCGCGGTATTCGACCGCGATGGTCAGATCGGCGCGCTCGTCCAGCAGCATGAGCAGACCGTGGTCGCCCTCCGCGTCGTGGACACGGACGCGCACGCCGGGCGCGGTGGTGCGCAGCGCGGCGATGGCGGGGGAGAGCACGGCGCTGATCGCGGTGGCGAAGCAGGCCACGGTCACCTCTCCCGCGGCGCCGGTCGTGTACGCGGCCACCTCGGCCTCGGCGCGTTCGAGCTGGGCCAGGACCTCGTTGGCGTGCGCCACCATGATCTTGCCCACCGCCGTGAGATGCACGCCGCGCCCGTCACGGGTGAGCAGCCGGTGGCCCACCTCGTGCTCCAGCGCGGCGAGCTGCTGGGACACGGCGGAGGGCGTCAGATGCAGCGCAGCGGCGGCGGCGGTGACCGTGCCGTGGTCGGCCACCGCGCGCAGCGTGCGCAGTCGCCGCGTGTCTATCACGCAGCGAGGATACTCAGCCCCGTGCTTGGACGAACGCCTGGAGCGCCCCCTCGACGTCCGCCTCGGAGTGTGCGGCCGACAGTTGCACCCTGATCCTGGCCTGGCCGTGCGGTACGACCGGATACGAGAAGCCGATCACGTAGATGCCCAGGTCGAGCAGGCGTTCGGCCATGGCCCCGGCCTCGGCGGCGTCGCCGATCATGACCGGCACGATCGGGTGGTCGCCGGGCAGGATGTCGAAGCCGGCCTCGGTCATCCCGGCGCGGAAGCGGGCGGTGTTGGCCCGCAGGCGCTCCCTGGCCTCGCTGGAGGTCTCCAGCAGGTCGAGGATGCGCAGCGACGCGGAGGCGATGACGGGGGCCAGCGAGTTGGAGAACAGGTAGGGGCGCGAGCGCTGGCGCAGCAGCTCGCAGATCTCCTTGCGGGCGGCGACGTAGCCGCCGCTGGCCCCGCCCAGCGCCTTGCCCAGCGTGCCGGTGATGATGTCGATCCGGTCGGTGACGCCGTGCAGCTCGGGCGTGCCGCGGCCGGTCGGGCCGACGAAGCCGACGGCGTGGGAGTCGTCGACCATGACCATGGCGTCGTACTGGTCGGCCAGGTCGCAGATCTCCCGCAACGGCGCCAGATATCCGTCCATGGAGAACACGCCGTCGGTCACGATCAGCCGCCGCCGCGCCTCCGACGCCTCCTTCAGCCTGGCCTCCAGCTCGGCCATGTCGCGGTTGGCGTACCGGAACCGCTGGGCCTTGGACAGGCGGATGCCGTCGATGATGCTGGCGTGGTTGAGCGCGTCGGAGATGACCGCGTCCTGGGAGTCGAGCAGGGTCTCGAACACGCCGCCGTTGGCGTCGAAGCAGGAGCTGTAGAGGACGGTGTCCTCCATGCCGAGGAAGTCCGACAGGCGCGACTCCAGCTCCTTGTGCACCTCCTGGGTGCCGCAGATGAAGCGGACGGAGGCCATGCCGAAGCCCCACCGGTCGAGCGCCTGCTTGGCCGCCTCGACCACCGTCGGGTCGTCGGCCAGGCCCAGGTAGTTGTTGGCGCAGAAGTTGAGCACCTCGCGGCCGGCCACGCTCACCTGGGAGCTCTGCGGGGTGGAGATGACGCGCTCGGGCTTGAGCAGCCCGGCCTCGGTGATCTCGTCGAGCGTCGTACGCAGCTGCTGGCGCACGTTCGTGAACATCAGGCGCTCCTGTTCGTGGTGGCTCCGGCCGGCTCGGCGCCGGTTTCCCCCGAGCTGGACGCGTCGCTCCAGTCGAGGATGACCTTGCCCGTCCTGCCGCCGGCCGCCGTGTCGAAGGCGGCGTCGAAGTCCTGGTACGAGAACCGGTCGGTGATCACGGGGGAGAGGTCGAGGCCCTTCTCCAGCAGGACGGACATGTTGTACCAGGTCTCGTACATCTCGCGGCCGTAGACCCCCTTGATGGTGAGCATGGAGGTGACCACGGTCGACCAGTCGACGGCGAACTCCTCGGCCGGCAGCCCCAGCATGGCGATCTTCCCGCCGTGGGTCATGCTGGCGATCATGTCGCGTACGGCCGTCGGGTTGCCGGACATCTCCAGCCCCACGTCGAAGCCCTCGCGCAGGTGGAGCCGGCGCATGCCGTCGGCGATCGAGGACCTGGAGACGTTGACGGCCAGGGAGACGCCGAGCTTGCCGGCCAGGTCGAGCCGTTCGTCGCTGACGTCGGTGATCATCACGTTGCGCGCGCCGACGTGGGTGGCCACGGCCGCCGCCATCAGGCCGATCGGGCCCGCGCCGGTGATCAGCACGTCCTCGCCGACCAGCGGGAACGACAGCGCGGTGTGCACGGCGTTGCCGAACGGGTCGAAGATGGCGGCGATGTCGGGGTGGACGGGCACGCGGTGCACCCAGACGTTGGAGGCGGGCAGCGTGACGTATTCGGCGAAGGCGCCGTTCCTGTTGACGCCGAGCCCGATCGTGTTGCGGCACAGGTGCCGGCGGCCGGCCATGCAGTTGCGGCACTTGCCGCACACGAGGTGGCCCTCGCCGCTGACGAGGTCGCCGACGGAGACGTCCTCGACGCCCGGTGCCACCTCGACCACGTGCCCGGAGAACTCGTGCCCGACGACGAGCGGCAGCTCCAGCGTGTGCCGGGCCCAGTCGTCGAACTTGCGGATGTGCAGGTCGGTGCCGCAGATGCCGGTGCGCAGCACCCGGATCTTCACCTCGCCGGGACCCAGCTCGGGCTCCGGCACGTCGACCAGCCACAACCCGGGTTCGGCCCGCTCCTTGACCAGCGCTTTCATGGCCTCACTTCCCCCTTAAGAACCTAACGCACCATGCCCGCAGGACCCGGGACGTGTCCATCGAGGAGTTCTTAAGTGCCCCCACAGCTCCGCTTCACGCGGCAGGCGACCGCGCCTCCGCGCGGCGGGAGAACCAGGCGGGAAGGCGGCGGGAAAACGTTCCGGCGGGTCCTGAGGGATCAGGACCCGCCGGAAACAGCCAGAGATGTCAGCGCTCGGCCTCCGTCGGCTCCCGGTCCAGGCCGGGGAACGGCGACGGCTCCTCGTTCTTCTGCGTGAGCTGCCGCGGCCCGTTAGGGCTCTCCGCCTCCTGGGCGTCGGCGACCGCCTCGGCCGCCGCCTCGGAGGCCCTGGCCACCTCCTCGTCCGCCGCGGACGTCTCGGGCATCTCGTCCCGCGTGGCCGCCGAGCGCGGCAGCGCCTCGGTGAACGCCTTCGAGACGCCCTGCAGCGCGGAGGTGACCTCGCTGGGGATCACCCAGAACGTGTTGCCGTCGCCCTGCGCGAGCTGCGGCAGCACCTGGAGGTACTGGTAGGCGAGCAGCTTCGGGTCGGGATCGTTGCGGTGGACCGCCTGGAAGACCTGGTCGATGGCCCGTGACTGGCCCTCGGCCTCCAGGATGGCGGCCGTGCGCTGGCCCTCGGCGCGCAGGATGCGGCTCTGCTTGTCACCTTCGGCGGTGAGGATCTGCGACTGCCGCTGGCCTTCGGCGTTCAGGATGGCCGCGCGCTTGTCACGCTCGGCCCTCATCTGCTTCTCCATGGCGTCTTTGATGGTCTTCGGGGGGTCGATGGCCTTGATCTCGACGCGGTTGACGCGCAGCCCCCACTTGCCGGTGGCCTCGTCGAGGACGCCGCGCAGCTGGCTGTTGATGGTGTCGCGGGAGGTCAGCGTCTTCTCCAGGTCCATGGAGCCCACCACGTTGCGCAGCGTGGTGACGGTCAGCTGCTCGACACCGGTGATGTAGTTGGCGATCTCGTACGCCGCCGCCCGCGGGTCGGTGACCTGGAAGTAGAGGACGGTGTCGATCTCGACGACCAGGTTGTCCTCGGTGATGACCGGCTGGGGACGGAAGGAGACGACCTGCTCACGCAGATCCATCATGGAGTGGACACGGTCGATGTAGGGGATGACGAAGTTGAGGCCCGGCTTGAGCGTGCGGTGGTAGCGGCCGAGGCGCTCGACGTTGCGGGCACGGGCCTGCGGCACGATCCGTACGGCCTTCAGCAGGGTCATGACGGCGAAAAGTATGACGAACAGTCCGACCAGCAACAGCGGATCCATGGGTCACTCCCGGGGATATACGAGGGCGGTAGCGCCCTCGATCTCGATGACGTCGACGGTCGCCCCTGTGGGGATCACGAGGGTCTCGTCGTAGGCGCGCGCCGACCATTCCTCTCCCCCGATGCGCACGCGGCCGTCGCGGCCCGTCACTTCCGCCACGACGTAAGCGGGTTTGCCCACAAGTGCTTCAACGCCGAACCGCTGCAGCTGCGGCTGTTTGATGTGGCGCATCGCGATCGGCCGCAACACCAGCAGCCCGGCCGCCGAGGAGGCGGCGAAGAAGATCAGTTGCAGGGGGACGGGCAATCCGATGGCCGCGGTCGCGGCGGTCAGCAGGGCCGCGGCCCCCAGGAGGCCGAGCGAGGCCGTCAGCGTGAATATCTCGGCCACGCCCAGGACGACTGCGAGGATTACCCAGATGATCCATTCATCCATATCCGGCCCTCCTATAAGGGATAACGGGCCTGAGCTCGCCAGAGGTTCCCCCCTCCTCTACCGTAATGCCGTTTTCAACGCTTCGGCACCCCGCCGGCCGCGGGCCTTGTTTGCGTCAGCGCGCTGCCCAGCCGCCATTTCTCCCACGGCAGTTGCCAGAAACCCCATCCGTTGTTCCATTCGAGCGGCCGGTCGGTGCCGGTGATGATGACGGGGTCGCCGCGCACTGACGAGGCGTAGAACCAGGCCGCCTGGTCGGGCCGGGAATTGATGCAGCCGTGGCTGACGTTGGCCCGCCCCTGGGCCCACACGTTGTCCTTGGCGTGCACGTATTCGCCGCTGTTGGAAATGCGCACCGCGTGGTCGATCATCATGTCGTAATAGCCGGGGTCGCCTTTCTCCCGGCCGGGGGAGACCATGCGGACCGGGTTTCCCTTGTCCATGGTCAGGTGGACGCCGCTGGTCGTGGTGTATTCGTGGGTGGTGGCCATGCCGGCGCTGATGGCCATGCGCTGCACGATCTGCCCGTCGCGGGTGACGGTCATCTGGTGGGACTTCGCGTCGATCAGGCTGGTCTGCCGGCGTCCGACGGTGAAGGTGAAGGTGGAGTCGGCGGCGCCGAAGAGCCCGTCGCCCGCGCGCACGCCGGCCAGGTGGGCGCTGACCGTGACCCGCTGCCTGGGCGGCCAGAACCGCCGGGTGCGGTAGACCACCTGCGTGTCGCTGATCCACCGCCAGGCGCCTTCGACCGGCGTCGGCGTGGTGACCTCCAGCGCGCGCTCGACGGCCGCGCGGTCCTCGACGGGCGTGTCGAAGTCGATCACGATCGGCATGCCGGCGCCGACGGTCTCGCCCGGCAGCGGCGCGGTCGCGGCCACCTGGAACGTCCTGACGGCGGCGCGGGTGCGGACCCGGCCCATGGCCACGGTGGCGGGCGCCCCTTCGCGCCCGGCGGTGGCGGTGATCGTGTATTCGGTGGCGGGCCTGAGCGTCCAGTCGGTACGCCACGTCGTACGCGACTCGTCGAGCCGCCCCGGCACCGGCTCGCCACCCTGGTAGACCAGGACCTGGCTGAGCGTGCCGCCCTCGGCCCTGACGAGCAGGCCCCGGTCGGGCCGCGCGTGCTTGCTGCCGAACGGCGGCCACACCCGCACGACGGGAGGCGCCGACGGGGTCGCGGCCGTGACAGAGCTACAACCGCTGCAAACCAGGACGAAGGCGACACAGAACATCACGGCGCGGCGCATGTGACTCCTGCTTTCCGAGGGAAGGGGAGGTCCCAGGGTAGCGGTGAGTCATCCAGCAAGCACGTCGAGTCACCTATCCGACGGTTCCCGACACCTCGCCCAATGTCAGGTCACCGGCGGTGGCGCGGATGACGACCGTGTCGCCGTCCTCCAGGAAGGCGCGGGTCTCGCCGCCCGCCAGCTTCACCGGCTCGGTCCCGTTCCAGGTCAGCTCCATGAGCGAGCCGCGCTCGCCCGGCTCGGAGCCGGAGATCGTGCCGCTCGCGAACAGGTCTCCCGTACGCAGCGAGGCCCCGTTCACCGTCAGGTGGGCGAGCATCTGGTCCGGCGTCCAGTACATGGCCGCGTACGGGGGCCGCGCCACCACCTCCCCGTTGAGCAGCACCTCCACCGAGATGTCCAGCCCCCAGTCCGCCCGCCTGCGCAGGTAGGCGGCCGGCGCGGGGTCCTGGGCCGGGCCGGGAACGCGCGGCAGCGCCTCCAGCGGCGTGATCCACGGCGAGATCGAGGTGGCGAACGACTTGCCGAGGAACGGCCCCAGCGGCACGTACTCGAACGCCTGGATGTCGCGCGCGCTCCAGTCGTTGAGCAGCGTCACCCCGAACACGTGGTCCTCGAACGCCCCCGCAGGCGACCCCATGGCGGACGGCACGCCCACCACGAACCCCAGCTCGGCCTCGATGTCGAGCTTCTGACTCGGCCCGAAGGAGCCAGGCCCGAGCTGCCCGTGCGGGCGCCTGACCGGCGTGCCCGACACCACGACCGTGCCCGCCCTGCCGTGGTAGCCGACGGGCAGGTGGCGCCAGTTCGGCTGCAGCGGCTCCGAGCCGGGGCGCAGGATCCGGCCGATGTTGCTCGCGTGATCGAGCGAGCAGTAGAAGTCGACGTAGTCGGCCACCTCGAACGGCAGGTGCAGGCTCACCTGGTCGAGCGGGATCAGGTGCCGCTCGGTGATCGGCAGGTCGCCGGTGAGCTTGTTCCTGATCAGGGTCCTGGTGTCGTGCCAGGCCGCCCGGCCCCGCGCCATGAACGGGTTGAGCGAGGGCGCGGCGAAGACCTCGTCGTGCAGCGCGGGTGCCAGGTCGAGCACCCTGTCGCCGTAGCGCACGCCGACCCTGGGGCGCTGCCCTGGGCGGGAGAAGACGCCGTAGGGCAGGTTGTCCACTCCCCAGCTCATGAGTCCTCCTCGACCAGTCCGAGCGCGCGCAGGTCGTCCAGGGGTGCGGTGGTGTTGCACGAGCCGTAGCTCACCAGCAGCCGCCTGGCCCGCCCGGCCGTCTCCTCCCGGACGGACGCGCACAGCCGGACGAGGTTGCCGACGTCGGTGGTGCGCAGGACGGGCGCGGGATCGCGGCCCTCGACGGCCTCGCAGACGGCCAGCAGCAGGTTGAGGAAGCCGTGCCGGTCCACGCCGAGCGAGGGGTCGAAGTGGCGTACGGCGTGGTGCAGCCCGGCCGAGGCCTTGAACGGGACGCCGTTCTCGGCGCAGGACCTGATGAACTGCCCGAGGTGTTCCACCGGCGGGAACTCCTCGCCCGTCGCGCCGCCGCAGCGCACCTTCAGCCCGGCGCCCTCGGGCACCTCCATGGACGTCTTGCGCGCGGGCACCTCGGCCCAGAGCCGCACGCCGTCCGGCAGGTCCAGCCGCGCGGCCAGTTCCTCGACCGACATGTCGGGTGGCAGCTTCGTCTCGACGTAGTCCACGGGCAGGTCGCTGAAGTCGGGCAGCTCGTCCATGTCGCAGATCAGCCCGATGCGCCGCGGCCGGTAGTCCATGCCGCGCAGCCGGTCGAGCCGGCTGGCCGGGCAGAGGAAGCGATGCGTGAGCACGTGGTGGCCCTGCTCCAGGTCGCGCTGGTTGCGGGTCAGGGCCTCGTCCATGTGCAGGGACGTCGGCGGGAACAGGCCCGCGTCGTCCACCAGAGCGGCGAAGAGCGTCATGACCGCGCCCACGTCCACGCGTAGCCGGCGTCCTCGCAGGCCAGCGCGCTGCTGCCGAGGTCGAGCGGGCGGAACGTGTCGACCATGACGGCCACCTCGCTCGTCGTCGTGACGCCGCGCGCGACCGCCTCGATCACCGCCTCCACCGCCCCCGGCTGCGGCCCGTGCGTGAACCCGGCCGGATGCAGCGAGATCGAGCCGACGCCGATGCCGGAGCCCTGGCGGGCCGAGTAGTCGCCGCCCACGTAGAACATGAACTCGTCGGAGTCGACGTTGTGATGGTTGTACGGGATCGGAACGGCCTCCGGATGGTAGTCGAGCGGCCGGGGGCAGAAGGAGCACACCACGAACCCGGGCCCCTCGAACGTCTGGTGCACCGGCGGCGGCGCGTGCGTGCGCTTCACGATCGGTTCGAAGTCGTCGATGTTGAACGCGAACGGATAGAGGTAGCCGTCCCAGCCCACCACGTCGAACGGATGGTGACGGTAGACGAGCCTGGTCAGGCCGCCGCGCGTGCGGACCAGGACCGGCACCTCCTCGCCCTCGGCCGTGAACGGCTCGGCCGGCGCCCGCAGGTCGCGCTCGCAGTAGGGGGCGTGCTCCAGGAACTGCCCGTGCTGCGACAGGTAGCGCTTGGGCGGCCTGATGTGCCCGGCCGCCTCGATGGCCAGCACGTTGACGGTCCCGTCGGGCACCCACCGGTGGATGGTGCCGGTCGGGACGACGACGTAGTCGCCCTCACCGGCCTCGATCACGCCGTAGGTGGACTCGAAGCGCACCCGCCCGCGCTGGACGTAGACGCATTCGTCGCCCATGGAGTTGCGGTAGAGCTCGCTCGGCCGATCGCTCGTGGCGTACGACAACCGGACGTCGGCGTTGCCCGCCAGCGGCATGCGGCCGGAGACCAGGTCGCCGGCGCTGGAGAGCTCCTGGGTGCGGAAGTGGCGGGGGGAGAGCGGCAGGTTGGGCTCCAGGCGGGTCTCCCCGGCAGGGGTCACCGCTTCGGCCTTGACGATCGCCGTGGGCAGGTGCCGGTGGTAGAGCAGCGAGGAGTCGGAGGAGAAGCCCTCCTCGCCCATCAGCTCCTCGGCGTAGAGACCGCCGTCCGGCCGTCTGAACTGCACGTGCCGCTTGCGCGGCACCTCTCCCACGACCCG
Source organism: Nonomuraea sp. NPDC048892 (assembly GCF_040649735.1). Lineage (NCBI taxonomy): Bacteria > Bacillati > Actinomycetota > Actinomycetes > Streptosporangiales > Streptosporangiaceae > Nonomuraea > Nonomuraea sp. NPDC048892. The sequence continues at coordinate 97,594 of NZ_JBEZFZ010000015.1, forward strand.
GTAGTACGGCATCCGGCCCCTCCACATCTGTCCGGTTATCGGACGGAAGTGTCCTCTATATGTGAGCCACCGTCCGCCATCCGCCAGGAGATGTCAACCCAGCACGGCGGCCAGCTCGGCGGCGGCGGCCACCACCGCCGGGCCTGTGGACTCCTCCAGCGGCCCGAACGTCACCACCCCCACCGACGCCTCCAGCCACGGCAGCCCGGTGACCGGCGCGGCGACGCCACGCGCACCCTCCTGCAACTGCCCCTCCGTGGCGAAGTAATCGTGCCTGCCCTCGCGCAGGGCCAGGATCGCCCGCCCCGCCGCGCCTCTGGCCAGCGGATGGCGCGAGCCCTCCCGGTAGGCCACGTGCATGTCGGTCCACGACGGCTCCACCACCGCCACGGCCAGCCCGTCGTCGCCCTCGGCCACGGTCAGGTGCGCGGTCGCCCCCACCCGCTCGGCCAGCCGCCGCAGCGTCGGCACCGCCGCCGCCCGCAGCAGCGGCTGCACGGCCTGGGCCAGTGCCAGCACGCCGAAACCGAGGTGCACCCGGCCCTCGGCGTCCCTGCGTACGAAGCCGGCGGCGAGCAGCGTCGTCAGCAGCCGGTACACGACGGGCCGGCTCAGCGACAGCTCGGCGCTCAGCTCCGTCGGTGTGCGGCCGCCCTTGCCGTCGGCGAGCAGGCGGAGCAGGCGGAGCCCGCGTTCGAGGGTCTGAGCGGATTCGGCGGCCATGCGACCGATTATGGAGTGACGCCGCGCGGTTAGGGGGGTACGTATGGGCGTAGAACCGCCGGGGGGTGACGATGCGGCATTGGTGGGTACTCCTGCTGGCCGGAGTGGCAATATGTGCCTTTTCTCCGGCCATGTCGTCCATCACCACGCCCATGGCGTACCAGACGCCGCTCGCGCGGGCCGAGCGCAGCCTGGTCGAGGACACCTTCTACTTCACCCAGGGCATCGAGGTGCGGCAGCAGTTGCTGCCGATCGCCAAGGGCATCACCTTCCGCGCCGGCTACCTCGCGGTCGGGGTCAGGGTCGATGCCGGCGGCCGCCTCTCCGGCAGGCCGCAGCGTCCAGGCACGTTCGTCGCGCCGGTCCAGCTCTGCTCGGGCCGGTCGTGCCAGGCGCAGGAGCTGACGCTCGTGGTGCTGGCCAACGAGCCGTGGGAGCCGCGCGAGCTGACCTTCCCCGGCAAGGTGGGCACGCCGCTCGGCGGCGAGATCGGCATCGACGGCGGGCCGTCCGGCGTGGTGCCCACCTTCACGGTGACCGACGTCGAGAAGGTGCCGGGCGGCGTGAGCATCGGCCCCGACGGCCACGTGGGCGGCGTCCCGGTGGCGGCGGGCATCAGCGAGGTGCCGGTACGGATCTGCGTGGCGGGCAACTGCGCGGGCGTCGTCGTCCGCCTCATCATCGTGTGACCGCCGGTAGTGCCTGCCCCACCTGAACCGGGGGGACGGCGGGCATGATCCGGACCAGGTCCCCGGCGGAGACTTGTCCCATGAAGCACCCCATGACCACCGTCACCGAAGCCCCCGCAACCGACACTGCGCCCGAGACCAAGACCGCGCCGCCACCTGTCGTGTACGCCGCCGCCATACTCTGGCTCTCGGCGGTCGCGTTCGGCGCGTTCGAGGCCGCGCTGATGATCGGCGGGCGGCTGTACGAGGGCGCGGCGGTGGCGGAGCTGCTGCCGGAGGCCGGGTTCCGGCTGGCCGTGTTCGCCGGGGCGATCTTCCTGGCGCTGCGGCTGAAGGCGGGGGCGAACTGGGCCCGCTGGGCCCTGGCTGGCACGCTCGGCGTGTTCGGCACGCTCTCGCTGGTGATCGAGCCCGTGCAGTGGCTGCTGGACGGCGGCTCTATCGCCGCGGCTGTGGCTGGGGCCGACGCGATGGGCTGGATCTTCGCGACGAGCAGGATCCTGCACGTCCTGGCCGTGCTGGGGGCGCTGACCCTGATGTTCCAGCCCAGGGCCGGCGCCTACTTCAGGTCGGCCTGAGCGGGTGCTCCTGGCTGGGGCGCGCGCAGGTTCCGCACCCCAGGGGAGAGCAGCGCGGCCAGCGTGGACACCACGACGATGACGGCGCAGCCGAGCAGCGCCTCCTCGGTGCCGAACAGCGTCGCGGCCGGCCCGGCCAGCAGCAGCCCGATCGGGCCGAACATCATCGAGCCCAGCACGTCGTACGAGCTGACCCGCGACAGCGCCTCCGCCGGGATCTCCCGCTGCATCGTGGTCTGCCACAGCACGCCGAACACGTCGAAGCAGACACCGAGCACGAACGCCCCGCCGACGATCGCCCAGAGCGGCGCGTCCACCCCGAGCAGCACGTACGGGATCGCGGCCGGCAGGCAGAGCAGCACCGCCACCAGGATCGGCCGGCGCGGCCGCACCCGCAGCGACACCAGCACGCCGACGATCGTGCCGACGGCCTCGCCGGTCAGGAACGCCGACCAGGCCGCGGGGCCGCCCAGGCTCTCCTTCGCCATCAGCGGCCCGAGCACGCCGTGCCCGGCCTGGATGGCCATGACCATCACCGAGAACTGCGCGACCACCACCCAGATCCACTGCCGCGAGCTGAACTCGCGCCAGCCGTCACGCAGGTCGGCCAGCACGGAGTGGGACTCGGCGCGGGGCTGCTCGCCCGGCTGGAGCCGCAGCAGCGCGATCAGCACGCCCGCCACCGCGAACAACGCGCCGCTGATCATCAGCGCCCAGCCGCCGCCGAACAGCACCACCGTGGCGCCGCCCAGCACCGCGCCGGCCACCCGTGAGGCGTTCGCGCCCAGGCCGAGCAGCGCGTTGCCGGTCTGCAGCCGGTCGCGCGGGACGACCTCGGGGATGATCCCGGTCAGCGCGGGGAACGTGACCGCCGTGGCCACACCCGTGATCGCCGCCGCCGTGGCCAGCGCGGGCAGCGGGGTCCAGCCGGTGAGCAGCATCACGGCCAGCGCGAAGAAGCCCGCCGCCATGATGAACTCGCCGGCCGTCATCACCCGCTGGCGCGGCAGCCGGTCCGCGATCACACCGCCGACCAGCATGAACGCGATCATCGGCACCGCCTCGGCGGTGAGCACCACGGACAGGGTCGAGGCGGTGGCTCCGGGCAGGTCGAGGATGCCGAAGGCGAGCGCCACCGGGGCGAAGGCCGACCCGAGTACGGAGATCGTCCGCGCCGTCAGCAGCAGGGCGAACCGCCGGTCCCGGAGCAGTCCGAGATCGCCGATAATGTCATGCATCTGCGCAAACCCCCTGAAAGTGGCCAAACTCCGCCATCTTGCCGCATAGTCCGGCCCTTTGTCGTGCGCATATTTATTGTCACCCGGGCAACAAGACCGATCGCGGAATGTGCGCGGGGTTTCGCAAGAATCGAACCTGCATCTCCCGTAATTTGCTAGGTCCCTGCTGACGGCGAGGGGACCAGGCATGCGCGAGATGCTGATCGCTCAGGTGGCCCGGTGGGCCCGCGAGATCCCGCAGGCGCCCGCGTACACGTTCATCGACCACCTGGGACAGGAGGGCCGGCGCGAGACGCTCGGCTGGGGTCGGGTGGACCTGCGGGCGAGGGCGCTGGCGGTGCGCCTGCGTGAGCTGGCCGGGCCGGGCGACCGGGCGGCCGTGCTCGCGCCGCAGGGGCTGGACTACGTGGTCGCGATGCTGGGCACGATGTACGCCAGGCTCGTCGCGGTGCCGCTGTTCGCCCCCGGGCTGCCGGGGCACGCCGAACGGCTGGCCGGGGCGTACGCCGACGCCGATCCCGCCGTCGTGCTGACCACCACGGCCGCGCTGCGCGCCGTCACCGGCTTCCTGGCCACCGCCCAGACGCCCAAGCACGTGCTCGCCGTGGACACCGTCTCCGACCTGCTGGCCGACGAGTGGGACCAGGAGCCGCCCGGCCCCGACGATCTCGCCTACCTGCAGTACACCTCGGGCTCCACCCGCGCGCCGACCGGCGTCGAGATCACCCACGCCAACCTCACCGCCAACGCCGCCCAGCTCTGGGAGGTCTTCCGGGCCGAGCCCAGGACCTCGGTGGCGGCGCTGTGGCTGCCGCTCTTCCACGACATGGGGCTGGTCGCCACGGTCGCGATGCCGATGGTGGGCGGCAACCGGGCGGTGTTCATGGACCCGGTGGCGTTCGTCATGCGGCCGGTGCGCTGGCTGCGGCTGCTGTCGGAGTTCGGCGACGTGTTCACCGGCGGGCCCAACTTCGCCTACGAGTACACCGCCGCCCGCGTCACAGCCCGGGAGAAGGAAGGGCTGGACCTGTCCGGGGTGCGGGTCATGCTGAACGGGGCCGAGCCGGTGCGGCCCGGCGCGATCGAGGCGTTCGACGCCGCGTTCGGCGGCTGCGGGCTGCGGCCGGAGGCGCACACGCCCGCCTACGGGCTGGCCGAGGCGACCGTCTTCGTCACCGCGACCGGGCGGGACGAGCGGCCGGTCGTGACCGCCTTCGACCGCGACGCCCTACGGCACGGACACGCGAAGCCCCTGGCCGAGCGGGGTGCCGGCAGCCCGCTCGTCTCCTGTGGACGGCCGCACGGCCAGCAGGTGCGCGTGGTCGGCCCCGACCGGCGGGAACGTTCTGCCGGGGAGGTGGGCGAGGTCTGGGTGCAGGGCCCGAACGTGGCCCGCGCCTACTGGCGCGACCCCGGCCGCAGCGCGGAGGTGTTCGGCGCGGTGCTGGAGGGCGCGGACGGCACCTGGCTGCGCACCGGCGACCTCGGCGTGCTGCACGACGGCCGGCTCTACCTCACCGGCCGGGTCAAGGACCTGATCATCGTGGACGGGCGCAACCACTACCCGCAGGACATCGAGGCGACCACGCAGGAGGCGCACCCGGCGGTGCGCCGCGACCGGGTGGCCGCCTTCGCCCTGCCCGCCGAGGACCTGGGAGAGACCGCCGAGCGGCTGGTGGCGGGCGAGGGGCCGCTGCAGGCGGACGGGTGGCACGCGCCGGCGGGTGAGCGGCTCGTGGTGGTGGCCGAGCGGTCGCGGCACGCGCCGGCCGCCGACCCCGTGGAGGTGGCGCGGGCCGTACGTGCCGCCGTCCAGGAGCAGCACGGGCTGGCCGTGCACGACTTCGTGCTGACCGGGCCCGGCGGAGTGCCGCGGACGTCCAGCGGGAAGATCGCCCGCCGGTCGTGCCTGCGGGCCTACCTGGAGGGCGCGCTTGTTTGAGTCGGCGGGCCACTTCGTCTACCGGGGCCGCTGGACGCTGCTCGCGCTCACCCTGGCGCTGACCGTGCTCGTCGTGCCGCTGGGGCTGGAGCTGTTCGGGCGGATGGCGGACGGCGGGTTCGAGGACCCGCGCGCCGACTCCACCACCTCCGCCCGCTGGAACGACGACTGGTACGGCGGCCACGCCCCCGACGTGGTGGTCCTCTACCGGCACCCCACCGTCAAGGTGCGCGACCCCCGGTACAAGCGGGCGGTGCACGACTCGCTGCGGGCGCTGCCCGGCCGGCACGTGCGCGCGATGGTCACGTACTGGACGAGCCGGTCGAAGAAGATGGTCTCCGAGGACGGGCACGCCACGTACGCGGTGATCACCCTCAGAGGAGACGAGCAGCGCGCCTACGCCGCCGTCGCCGCCCGGCTCAGGGACGTCGACAACCTGCGCGTCTCCGTCGGCGGCGCGGTGCCGCTGCTGAAGGAGCTCAACGACCAGACCGCCGCCGACCTCGCCCGCGCCGAGGCCATCTCCATGCCGGTGCTGCTGGTGCTGCTCGTGGTCGTGTTCGGCAGCCTGGTGGCGGCCGGGCTGCCGCTGGTCGTGGGGCTGCTCGCGGTGCTCGGCGCCCTGGTGCTGCTCCGGCTGCTCACCGAGGTCACCGAGGTCTCCGTCTTCTCGCTGAACGTCGTCACCATGCTCGGGCTCGGCCTGGCCGTCGACTACTCGCTGTTCGTGCTCAAGGCGTTCAGGGAGGCCGTCGCGGACGGCGCGAGCACCGAGCAGGCCGTCGTGCGCACGATGGCCACGGCCGGGCGCACCGTCGCGTTCTCCGGGCTGACGGTGGCCACGGCGCTGCTCGGGCTGCTGGTGTTCCCGCAGATGTTCCTGCGTTCGATCGGGCTCGGGGCGGCGGCCGTGGTGCTGGTCGCCATGGCGGCGGCGCTGGTCGTGCTGCCGGCCCTGCTGGGCGTGCTCGGGCCACGGGTGAACGCGCTGCGCCTGACCCCCGACCTCGGCAGGCGCGAGGGCGGGCTGTGGCACGCCGTGGCGTCGAGCGTGTTGCGGCGGCCGGTGGTCTACCTGGTGGCGGTGAGCGTCGTGCTGGTCGCGCTGGCGCTGCCGTTCCTGCACGTCAGGTTCGGGAACGTGGACCATCGCGTGCTGCCCGCCGGCTCCGAGGGACGCCGGGTCGCCGAGACCCTCGACCGGGACTTCGCCAGGAACGCGATGGCGCCGATCGACGTGCACGTCCTGGTCGAACGCTCCTTCACCGGCGAGCCCGCCCTGCCGGGGCCGCTCGGGCAGGGGCACACGCCGATCAGCGCCGTCACGCCGGTCAGCCCCGTGGACGCGCGGCCCCTCGCCGCCCGGCTGAAGCGGCTGCCGCACGTCACGGCGGTCGAGGTGGCCGGGATGTCGCAGGCGAACGGCGCGGTGCGGCTGGCCGTACGGCACGACCTGGATCCCATGTCGGAGGAGGCCAGGGCCCTCGTCCGGACGATCAGGGCCTTGTCGCCTGAGCCGAACACCCGGCGGGTGGTGGTCGGCGGCGCCACGGCGGCGCAACTCGACCTCCAGGACAGCCTGCTGGCCCGGCTGCCGTGGATGGCGCTGGTGGTCGGGTCGGTCACGATGGTGCTGCTGTTCGCCGCGTTCGGGTCGCTGGTGCTGCCGGTCAAGGCGCTGCTGATGAACGTGCTGTCCATCGGGGCCTCGTTCGGGGTGATCGTGTGGGCCTTCCAGGACGGGAACCTGGCCTCGGCGCTCGGGTTCACCGCCACCGGGTCCATCGAGGCGACCGTGACCGTGCTCATCCTGGCCGTGGTGTTCGGGCTGTCGATGGACTACGAGCTGTTCCTGCTGTCCCGGGTGCGGGCCGAGTGGCTGCGTACCGGGGACAACACGGCGGCCGTGGCGGCCGGGCTGCAGCAGACCGGCGGCGTCATCACCAGCGCGGCGCTGCTGCTGCTCGTCGTGATCGGGGCCTTCTCCACCGCCGGGATCACGATCGTGAAGCTGCTCGGGGTGGGCATGTTCGTGGCCATCGTGGTGGACGCCACCCTGGTCAGGGCGCTGCTCGTGCCCGCGTCGATGCGGCTGCTCGGCGGGGCGAACTGGTGGTTGCCGCGGTCGTGGCGCCGCTTCCACCGGCGGGTCGAGCTCCGCGAGCCCACCCCGCCACCCGCACTCCCGAAACCCGCGCGCCCACCCGTGCGTCGGCCCGCACGTCCGCCGGCCCCGCCCGCGATCGAGTCCGCGCCCGCGTCCCGGCCCGCGCGTCCGCCGACTGTGCCGTCGGCCGGGGTGACGGTGAACGGGCGGCCGGCCGTGTTCGGGGCGGACACCGATCCCGTGCCGCTGCCCGCCGAGCCCGACCGTCCCGGATGGGTGCGGATCAGGGCGAGCCCGGCACGCGTGGTACGGGCCGATCCGCACGGCGGATGGACGTGGGCGGAGGTCGACGAGTGAGCCTGACCGCGACCCTGGCCCAGCGGCGCGCCTGGCCGCTGTTCCTCGTCACCGGCCTGGCCGGGTTCATGACCACGCTGGACAACACGGTCGTCACCGTCGCGCTCCCCAGCATTCAGCGCGACCTCGGCGCCCGCCTGAGCGCCCTGGAATGGGTGGCCACCGGCTACATCCTCACCTTCGCCGGCCTCATGCTCGCCGGCGGCCGGCTGGCCGACGTGCACGGGCACCGGCGGGTGCTGCTGGCGGGGCTGGGCGTCTTCACGGCCGCCTCGCTCGGGGCGGGGCTGGCCGGATCCGTGCCGGTCCTGGTCGCCGCCCGCCTGGTCCAGGGGGCGGGGGCCGCGCTGATCCTGCCCGCGACGCTGGCCGTACTGGCCGGGCGGGAGGAGCGGGAGCGGTCGATGGGGGTGGCCGTCTGGATGGCCTCGGGAGCGGCGGCGCTGGCGCTCGGGCCGGTCGCCGGCGGCTATCTCAGCCAGCACGCGCACTGGAGCTGGGTGTTCCTGGTCAACGTGCCGATGGGCGTGGCGATTATGGGGCTGGCCGCGATAGCTGTTCCCGCCGGTGGTCCCGCCGCTACTGCGAGTCGTGCGGGCGGGCGGGATCTGGATCTGCCTGGGGTGGCGGCGTCGGTGGCGTTCCTGGCGGCGGGGACGTTCGCGCTGACCCACGGCGGTGAGTACGGGTGGTCGTCGCCGGTCGTGGTGGCGGCGCTGGTCGTGTGCGCGATCGGGGGGATCGCGTTCGTGCTCGCCGAGCGGCGGGCCCGCGCGCCGATGGTGGATCAGGGCCTGTTCAAGGTGCGCAGTTTCGCGGGCGGGGTGGTCGCGCAGGTGCTCTGGGGGCTCGGCGTGAACGGCGTCTTCTTCTACACGGCGATCTTCCTGCAAGGGGTGCTCGGGTTCACCCCGACGGCGTCGGGGCTGGCGTTCGTGCCGCTGGCGCTGCTGGTGGTGCTGGTCACGCCGCTGGCGCCGGCGGTGGAGCGGCGGCTGGGCGCCGGACGGACGGTGGCCGCCGGGCTGGTGCTGGTGGCCGGGGGGATGGCTTTGGCGGCGATGCTGGAGGCGGGGGACGGGTGGGGGCGGCTGCTGCCCGCCGTGTGCGCGATCGGGGTGGGGTCGGCGCTGACCATGCCGCTGGGGTCGGCGGTGCTGGGGGCCGTGCCGGAGTCGAGGGCGGGCGTGGCCGGCGGCATCTTCTCGGTGAGTCGTGAAATTTCGGGGCTTTTCGGGATCGCTGTGGTCGGCCTCGTCGTGCACGCCGCCGGCGACTTCGCCCTCGGCTACGCGACCGGTCTCCTGGTCGCCGCCGCCCTGGTCCTGACCGGCGCCCTGGTCAGCCTGGCGACCATCCCGTGAGCCGGAGCGCCGGCCGGCCTGGCCGGGGGACTGGCGAGGAATGGGCGGGACCAGGGTGAGGTGGGCCGGGCGTGGCGGGGGACAGATGACGGTGCTCGGGATCGGGTCGAGGGGGGACGTGCAGCCCTGTGCGGCGCTGGCCGAGGGGCTGGCCGGGCGTGGGTACGGCGTCACGCTGGTGGCCGCCCGGCGGTACGCGGCGCTGGCCGGGCCGGGGGTGACGTTCGCGCCGCTGAGCGTGGACCCCCTCGCCGTGGCCGGGAGCGAGGAGGGGCAGCGCTGGCTGGCGAGCGGGCCGCTGGGGTTGGTCCGCGGGTTCAGGACCGTGGTGGAGCCCCTGGCCGCCACGCTGGTCGGCGAGGTGGACGCCGCCTGCGCCGGCGCGGACCTGGTGCTCGCCCCCGCCCTGGGCGCACTCGGCCGGCACCTGTACGACCGCTACGGCACCCCGTACCGGCTCCTGCACTTCCAGCCCGGCGAGCCGACCCGCGCCTTCCCCAACCCGCTGATCCCCATGACGACCCTGGGCCCACCGGCGAACCGGGCCAGCTACGCCCTGGTCGAGCGGCTCGGCTGGCTGGTGCTGGCACGCATGGTGAACCGGCTGCGGTCCCGGGTGCTGGGGCTGGGGCCGCTGCGCGGGAGCCCGTTCGCGGCCGATCGGCGGGCGCGGGTGCCGGTGTTGTGCGGGTTCAGCCCGCTGGTGGTGCCCAGGCCCGCGGACTGGCCGGCGCACGTGCACGTGACCGGCTACTGGCGCCTCCCCTCCGGCCGGAGCGCCGCCCGTCCAGAGCATGCGGAAGATCTCAGCGGGCTCAGGGACTTCCTGGCGGCGGGGCCGCGGCCCGTGTTCGTCGGGTTCGGCAGCATGGTGCCGTCCGAGCCCGAACGGGTGGCCGCCGAGGTGGTCGCCGCCCTGCGCCGGGCGCGGGTGCGCGGCGTCGTGCAGGGGCTGCCCGTGCCGCCGGACGACGACGTACGGGTGGTGGGCGAGGTGGCGCACGATCTGTTGTTCGCCGAAATGGCGGCAGTTGTTCATCATGGCGGCGCGGGAACCACAGGAACGGCGCTGACGGCGGGGATTCCGAATGTCGTGTGTTCCTATTTCTCCGACCAGCCGTTCTGGGGCCGCCGGGTGGCGGCGCTGGACGCGGGGCCGCCGCCGTTGCCGATCAGGGCGCTGAGCAGCGACGTTCTGGCCGCGCGGCTGCGTTCCGTACCGAAATATCAAGAAAAAGCAGCGCAACTGGGGCGGCTACTCCGCGTCGAGGACGGCGTGAAGAATGCGGTGGATCTCATTGAACGTTGTTGATCGTGCGGATAGTGTGCATATGCCCACGATCACCCCCTGGAAGTAAGGTGCCATGAGACGGCGGCTACGGCAGGTCTTCATCATCGGACTCACCCTCTCGCTCCTCGGCATCGGCGTTCCCGCGTGGTCGGAGGACGACGACAGGAGCTGCAACGACCTCATGGCGGCCGACACCCCGGCCTACGTCGTCTGCACCTGGATGGCCACTCCTGAAGAGGCCCTGGAGATCGCCCACTTCTGGCTCGACAACGACGGTGAGAACCTGAAGGGCGCCGGCCCGCAGGACCCGATCACGATCGACTGCAGCGCTCCGGGCAACGAGTGCCCGACCGAGGGTATGGAGGGCGACGGCGAGGCCCACGAGGTCGGCGACCCCGACGTGCCCGGCGCCGAGGACGGTGGCACGCCCGAGTGCCAGAACGGCGAGCAGTGCTTCGTCGACCCCAACGGCCTCAGCGCCGCCGAGAGGGAGTCGGCCCTGGAGACGCCGGCCGGCAAGGCCGCGAAGACCGCGAAGACGGTCGCGCCGGCGGGTATGCGGATCTGGATCGAGACCGAGCTGGCCGACGACTACAAGGCCGGCAAGCTCGACGAGGCCGCCAGGAAGGTCGCCGCGCTGGCCGTCGCGCAGCCGGGCGTCGTGGGGGTCAGGTTCACCTCCCAGCTCGGCTACAACCAGACGTTCGCCACCGCCGACGAGCTGGACACGTTCGTCGCCGAGGCCACGGCCGCGCTGCGCACGCTGCTGCCGGGCAAGAAGCTGAGCGCGCACACGGTGGTGCCGGTGCTCGGCTGCGGCTCGAACGACGCCTGCAAGGCCGAGCTGACCAAGAAGTACCCGCTGCTCGACCCCGAGCGCATCGGCGCCTGGCTGAGCAAGGGCTCCATCGACCAGCTCGCCCTGGACAACGGCCACCTGGCCACCGAGTACGCCACCTGGAAGATCGACGCCGCCGAGGCCCAGCGCAACCAGTGGATCCAGGTCCGGGCCCGCGCCTGGGACGCCTACGCTCAGATCGCCGCCGAGGACGCCGCCTTCACCGCCGGGCAGCTCACCGAGGAGCAGGCGACCAAGACCATCACCGAGCGGATCGCCGCCCCGCTGCAGGACGACGCGGCCGAGACGGTCACCCTGTGGAGCCGCTGGCAGAACGACCAGGGCCAGGTCAACCGGGTGTACGGCGAGAAGTGGGCCGCCACCCCCACCTGGGACCAGCTCAAGAAGCTCGGCTCGATCCGCGCCCGCCTGGCCACCGTCTACGACCCGGCCAACCCCGAGGTGGACCTGGCCACCGACCTGAAGAACCTCTCGGAGGTCTTCGGCCAGGTGTACCTGCACGCCGCCTGATCCGACCTACGGCAAGGGGCCGGGAACCGCTCGAAGAGCGGCGCCCGGCCCCTTTCGCATGAGACGAAGGTCAGCCGAACAGGCCGTTGACGGTTTCGTTGGCCTGGTCGAGAGCGTTGACGTCGCTCTTGAAGGAGAAGATCGCCTCCATGGTCTCGGTCATGGTGGCGGTGATGTCGGCCCAGTGCTCGGCGATCGGCGCCAGGTGGGTGGTTCCCTCGTCCACGTGCACGGTGAACGCCTTGACGTCGATGCCGGCGTCGGCGAAGGCCTGCTCCGCCTTGGCGGTCGCGGTCTTGATGGCCGGGAAGACGGTGGCCTGCTTGGCCACGATCTCCTCCTGGCAGGCGGGCGAGGCGAGGAACTTCACCCACGCCCAGGACGCCTCCGGGTTGTCGGTGCTCGCCGTGATGTTGTCGGCCAGGCCGTTGAACAGGCTGGCCCGCTTACCCGTCGGCCCGATCGGCGTGGGCGCGATGCCCGACTTGACGTCCTTGAGGGAGAAGAAGGTCTTGGTGTTCCAGCTGCCCTCGGTGACCATGGCGTACTTGCCGGCCCCGTACGAGTCGATCATCCCGACGCCCGAGTTCACGATGTCCAGGCTCGGCATGTAGCCCTTCTCGATGAGCCCGGTGAACCACTTGATGGTCTCCTTGAACTTCGGGTCGGCGTAGTTGAACTTGGTCGGCCACGGGTTCTGGTCCCCGTACTGCCAGCCGTTGCTCATCGTGTACATGCTCCACTCGGTCTGCCCGAAGCCGCCGCCGCTGCCGTTCGAGCCGATGCCGTAGGTGGCGACCTTCGTCTTGTCGAAGCCGGGCTCGTCGCCGCGCTTGCCGTTCTTGTCCACGGTGAGGCGGGCGATGACCTTCTCGTACGTGCCGCCGTCCTGCGGGTTCCAGGAGAGCTTGGACATCTCCTCCGGCTTGATGCCGGCGTCCTTGAGCATTTTCGTGTTGTAGATGACGGCCACGGTGTCGAAGTCCTTCGGCAGCCCGTAGCGCTTGCCCTCCTTGGTGACCCACAGGTCGGCCAGGCCGTCCTGGTAGATCGACAGGTCCACCTTGTCCTTGGCGACGAAGTCGTCGATGGGCATGAGCTGGCCCTGGGCGGCGAACTCCGGGTAGCGCGACAGGTGGCCGGTGAAGACGTCGGGGGCGGTGCCGGAGACGAACGCGGTGGTCAGCGTGCTCCAGTAGTCGTCCCAGCCGTACTGGGTGATCTTGACGTTGTACTGCGGGTTGGCCTTGTGGAAGGCGTCGGCGCAGGCCTGGTACTGGGGCTGCTGGGCGGTGTCCCAGAGCCAGTAGTCGATCGTTGCGGAGCCGCCGCCGGCGGCCTCCGGCTCCGACGATCCCGAGGTGCCGCAGCCGGCCAGCAGCAGCACCGCCGCTCCGGCGACGGCGAGAGAACGCTTCATCACAACAACAACCTTCCGTGGAGTGGGGGGACGGCGCTCACTTGACGCCGGTGTAGCCGATGGAGTCGATGACCCGGCGGCCGAGCAGGGCGAACATCACCATGATCGGCAGCGCGGCGAAGAGGGTGGCGGCCATGAGCCCGGCCCAGTCGGGGCTGCCCTGCGGCGTCTGGGAGCGGAAGATGCCCAGCGCGACGGTGAGCACCCGGACGTTGTCCGCCTTGCCCACCAGCAGCGGCCAGAAGTAGTCGTTCCAGCTGGTGATGTAGGTGAGGATGGCCAGCGTGGCGATGGGCCCCTGGCTCATGGGCAGCACGATGCGGAAGAACGTGCGCACGTGCCCGGCCCCGTCGATGCGGGCGGCCTCCTCGACGCTGGCGTTGATCCCGAGGAAGAACTGGCGCAGGAAGAACACCGCGAACGGCGTCATGAGCAGGTGCGGCAGGACGATGCCGAGATAGGTGTTGAGCAGCCCCAGCTCTTTGATCAGGATGAAGTTGGGCAGCGTGGTGAAGATCGGCGGCACCATGAGCGCGGTGACGAAGACGGAGAACAGGACGTTCCTGCCGGGCCAGCGCAGCCGGGCGAAGGCGTAGGCGGCCATCGAGCTGAAGAAGACCTGGCCGAACGTGGTCAGGGTGGAGACGACGAGCGAGTTGCGCAGGTAGAGCCAGAAGTTGACCGTGCCGCTCGACCCGCCCTCGGCGATGGCCTCGGCCGTGCTCGACAGGCCCAGCACCCGGCGGTAGGCGCCGAGCGTGAAGTCCACGGGCAGCAGGTCGGAGGCGCCGCCGGCCAGCGCGCGGGTGTTGGAGAAGGACGTACGCAACATCCAGTAGAACGGGAACAGCGTCACCAGCATGGTCACGACGAGCACGGCCCAACCGGCCACTCGCCCCCAGCGGATCGAGCCCATCACGACCCCCTCAGATCCGACTCGCCCGCCCGCGACAGACGCATCTGGAGATAGGCGATCCCGGCGAGCAGCACGAACAGCACGGACGACAGAGCGGCGGCGTAACCGAAGTTGAACCGGGTGAACGCCATGTCGTAGATGTAGAAGTAGATGACGCGGGTGGCGTTGATCGGCCCGCCCGCCGTGGTGACGGCGATGGTGTCGAAGACCTGGAACGAGCCGATGACGCTGAGCACCATGACCAGCGCCATGACCGGGCGCAGCAGCGGCAGCGTGACCCGCCAGAACGTCTTCCACTCCGAGGCCCCGTCGATGGCGGCGGCCTCGTACACGCTGGGCGGGATCGTCTGCAGGCCGGCGAAGATGAGCAGCGCCGTGTAGCCGGTGTGCCGCCAGGTGTTGATCCCGGCGATGGTCGGGATCGCCCAGTCGGAGCCGAAGAAGGCCACCCGGTCGAGCCCGAACCACTCGATCACGTTGTTGACCACGCCGATCTGGAAGTCGAGCATCCAGTACCAGACGAGGGCGACGACCACGTTGGCGACCAGGTACGGCAGCAGCACGACACCGCGGACGATCATCGACTTGGTCAGCCGGTACATCAGCACGGCCAGCACCATCGCGGCCACGGTCTGGCCGGCGATGTTGAGCACCACGTACTCGGCGGTGACCTTCAGCGCGTTCCAGAACAGGCGGTCGCCGAAGAGCCGCTCGTAGTTGTCCAGCCCGATGAAGGTCGGCGGGGTGAGGACGTTGAACTTGGTCAGGCTCAGGTACGCGCCGCGGAGCGCGGGCCAGAGGTAGAACAGGGCGAAACCGATGGTCGCGGGCAGGACGAACATGAGCGCGACGGGCAGATCGCCCAGGCGTTGTCGGAATGAGGAAGGCGGAGGGTGGAGCACTGTCCCGGGCGTGGTGCGGGGGGCGGCGCGGACGGTATCACTGGTCATCAGACCTCCAGGTGCCCGCCGGCGGTAGATCAGCGGTGCAGCAGCAGATGCTGGAGAGCGGTGACGGCCGCTCCCCTGGCCCATTCGTTGAAGGCGAAGGGCTTGACGGCCACCCGTACGGGGGTGGCCGTCCAGTGGGTGTGCTGGGCCAGCGCGGAGTGGAACGCGCCGGCGCAGACGTCGTACATGTGGACGGATTCGCCGGACAGGACGACCAGCTCGGGGCCCGTGAGGTTGGCGACGGTGGCGACGACCTGGCCCAGGGCGGCCCCGGCCTCGTCGAGCACGCGGCGTGCGACGGGGTGGCCGTCGGCGGCCAGGCTCAGGCAGTCGTCGAAGGTGAGCTCGGGCCGGTCGAGGGTGGTGGCGATCGAGCGGCGGATGGAGTGGGAGGTGGCGTACGCGCGGGCGCAGCCCCGGTGGCCGCGCTCGCACATGGGCCCGCGGTCGTCGATCTGGAGGTGGCCGACCAGCCCGGTGGCGCCGGACTGCCCGGTGACCAGCCGGTCGCCGACCACGAGCCCGCAGCCGATCCCGGCGCCGACCGTGACCAGCGCGAACGACGAGTGGCCCACGCCCTCGCCGAACCACTGCTGCACGGCCGTCAGCGCCCTGACATCGTTGTCGAGCACCGTGGGCACGGACACGGCCTCCTCCACCAGCGTGGCCAGCGGTAGCTTGCTCCAGCCGAGGAAGGGGGAGGTGTGCACGACGGGGTCGCTGGGGGCGGCGATACCGGCCAGGCTTATCCCGACGGCCGACAGGGGCCGGCCGGGCTCGGCCAGCTCCTCGACCACCTCGACGATCTGGCCGAGCACGTGGTCGCTCTCATGGTCCGCGAGCGGCCTCGACGTCTCCGCCTGGACGGTGGCGGCCAGATCGGTGCGTACGGCGAACAACTCGTCGGAGGTCAGCTTGACGCCGACGAACGACATGCGCGAGGCGTCCACCTGCAGCGGCTGGGAGGGCCGCCCGACGGTCGCCGGACCTTCGCCGGTCGCCTCCAGCAGGTAGCCCGCCTCGAGTAACGGCTTGGTCAGCTTGGTGAGCGCGGACGGCGACAGGGCGAGCCGCCGTGCCGCCTCCGCCCTCGACAGGGGGCCGTGCACGAGCAGCTCGACGAACACCGATCGCATGGCGTCGGTGAGCCGCACAGACTCGGTCTCGGTGTGTGAGAACACGGGCCCCATGGTTGGGCTTATATGTTCATGCTGTCAAGTAAATGGGTGGCACAGATCACTAACAAGAGGTATGGACCGGCGGCTCCTCCAGGCTTTCATTGACCTCGTGCACTAATGCGAGTTAGTCTCCAGCGGCCTGATCGATCCAGCAGTCCCGGGGGACGCCGATGCCTGTAATCCCGCTCGACGACCAACACTGGGCGCTCACCACGCCCGGCTCCACGTACGTCATAGGCGTGGTGATCGACCCGGAAACCGGTGAGGCCGCGCCGCGGCAGACCTATTGGGGGCCGCGGCTCGGACCTGAGGCCGCCCGCCAGGTGACCGACCTGCCGCGGCGGCACGTCTCCAGCTTCTCCACGCCGTCGGAGGTCGAGGAACTGCTGCCGGTGGACGGTGGCAAGCGCTGGGGGGCGCCGTCCCTCCAGGTCGCCTTCGGTCACGTGCGCTCGGTGGAGCTGCGCTTCGTCGGGTCCGAGGTGCGCGACGAGGGCGACGGGGCCGAGCGGCTGGACCTGGTGCTGGCCGACGCCCACCATCCGTTCGAGGTCGTGCTGTCCGTACGGGTGCGCAGCGACACCGACGTCATCGAACGCTGGACCACCGTGCGGACCGGCACCGACGCCGCCGTCACCCGGCTCGACTCGGGCAGCTGGTTCATCCCGGACGCCGACGCCTACCGTTACAGCGGCGTCTTCGGCGCGTGGGCCGAGGAGTCGCAGCTCCAGCGCGGCCCGCTGCCGGTCGGCGAGCTGGTCTTCACCAGCCGCCAGGGCATCACCAGCCACATCGCGAACCCGTGGATCATGATCGACGCGGGCGAGACGACCGAGGAGCACGGCGAGGTCTGGGGCCTGGCCCTGGCCTGGAGCGGAAGCTGGCGGCTGACCACCACGCACCGCCCCGAGGGCGGGGTGAGCGTCACGGGCGGCTTCGGCCACGACGGCGTGCGCTGGACGCTCGCGCCGGGCGAGGAGCTGGTCACGCCGCCCGTCCTGGGCCTCTACAGCGACGGCGGATTCGGCGCGGCCAGCAGGGCCTGGCACGAGTACGCCCGCCGGCACGTGCTGCCCACCCCCGCCGAGGAACGGCCGGTGCTCTACAACTCGTGGGAGGCGACCACGTTCGCCGTCACCGAGGCGCACCAGCTCGCGCTGGCCAAGACGGCCGCCTCGATCGGCGTCGAGCTGTTCGTGATGGACGACGGCTGGTTCGGCCGGCGCGACGACGACACCACCTCGCTGGGGGACTGGTTCCCGCACCGCGAGCGCTTCCCCGAGGGGCTGCGCTCCATGTTCGACGGCATCCGCGACCTGGGCATGAGCACCGGGCTGTGGGTCGAGCCCGAGGGGCTCAGCAAGGAGAGCGAGCTCTATCGCGCCCACCCCGACTGGGCCCTGCACCTGGAGCACCGCCGCCGGGACGAGAAGCGCCAGCAGCTCGTGCTCAACTTCGCCCGCGAGGACGTACGCGAGTGGGCGGTCGGCTGGCTCGACGGGCTCGTCACCGAACTCGATCTCGACTACCTCAAGTGGGACATGAACCGCCCGTTCACCCAGGCGGGCTGGCCGGAGAAGGAGCAGTCGCAGGACCGGATCTGGATCGAGCACACGCGCGGCGTCTACGAGGTCATGGCCCGGTTGCGCGAACGCCACCCCGGCCTGCGGATCGAGTCCTGCTCGGGTGGCGGCGGCCGGGTCGACCTCGGGATCCTGCGCTACACCGACGAGGTGTGGCCGTCCGACAACACCGACGCCCGCGACCGGCAGAACATCCAGCACGGCTTCTCCCAGCTCTACCCGGCCAGCGCCATGTCCGCCTGGGTCACCGACACGCCCAACCCGACCACCCGGCGCTCGATGCCGCTGCGCTACCGCTTCCACGTGGCCATGGCGGGCGTGCTCGGCATCGGCGGCAACCTGGACGAGTGGACCTCCGGCGAGCTGGAGGCGGCCGCCGAGCTGATCGCCCAGTACAAGCACGTGCGCGCGACCGTGCAGCACGGCCGGCAGTACCGCCTGGCCGGCACGCCGGGAGCGGAGCGCTCGGCCGTCCAGTACGTGCACGACGACCAGGTCGCGGTGCTCGTCTACAACCCGCTCGGCAACGCCAAGCGCGGCCCGCGCCGGCTGCGGCTGACCGGGCTCGACCCGGACGCCCAGTACGAGCTGGAGCGGGACGGCTCCCGCTGGTACGGCTCCACCCTCATGGCCTCCGGCATCAGGCCCGCCGCGTGGGAGCCGATCGGACCTGACTATCGCAGCGAACTGGTGGTGTTCAGGAGGGTGTAACCCACCCTGGCCTGGCCTTACGGTCAGGGTCCCGTAACCGTCCGGAGTGGTCGTTGCCCGCCCCCACGGTGCGTGAGAGTTTCGAACCCGCGAGGCCACGGACGGGAGCGGGGAGCTGCCGGCCGTGACCTTCGGGGGTACATGTCCATCTCACGAAGGGGGATCCACCATGACCGAGACCGAGAGCTTCATCGAGAACCCGCAGGCGGCGTCCGTGCGGCTGGTCGACTTCGAGGAGGCGAGGGTCGTGCCGGGCATCGTGCCCAGGACGTTCATCCTGATCGTCAGCGGCACCAAGCCCTACCTCAACATGAAGGTCTCGCTCTCTCCGCTGATCTACATCAAGCAGCCGGAGTACTGGGGGATCGAGGTCGTCGGCTCGCTGTCGGGCATCGGCCTGCCCGCTACGGCTCCCTACACGGTGTCGCTGCCGCTCGACGGCATCCTCGGCACCAAGGGGATCGAGGTCATCGGGGCGAACAACCGCAAGACGTTCGACGTCCCGTAGGAGACGTCTTCTTCGCTTTGCCGAACGGAATGACGCGGGCCGGGGTCGCTGTGCGGCGCCGGCCCGTCCGCTCATGCGCCGAGCGCCGTGCGGATCATCGGGTACGAGGTCTTGAACTCCCTGATCCAGTACGGCCAGGTGTGCGTGCCGTTGCCGTACAGGTGCAGGGTGTGCGGGATGCCGAGCCGCTTGAGCCGCTCGCTCAGAGCCTTGCCCGTGTACGCCGACACCGGCTCGCCCAGGTGCGCCGGATGCCAGGGTGAGCCCGGCTTGTCCAGCGGGCCGTTGAAGCTGTTGGTGCCGCTGGACAGGTAGAGGCGCACGCCTCTCAGGTTGCCGGCCAGGGCCATGGGGTCGTTCGCGGCCCAGACCCGCTTGTCGCGCCTCGGGTCGCCCCACAGGGCCAGCGGGTCCTGCTTCTCGCTGGCCTGGGCGTTCATGATGAGTGCGGGAATGCCTGGCAGGCGGGTGGCCAGGATGCCGCTGTAGGCGCCGGCGAAGCGGAACATGCCGGGGTGGCGGGCGGCGTACTTGACGGCTCCGTACGCGCCCATCGACAGACCCGCGACGGCGCGGCGGGTCCCGGCCCGGTAGCCGAGCTCCAGCAGCCGGCGCACCTCGTCGGTGTGGAACGTCTCCCACGCCGGCGCGCCGCCTCTGCCGCCGTTGTGCCAGTCGCTGTAGTTGCCGGCCCGGCCCGCCTCCGGCATGACGACGATGGCGTCCAGGGTGGCCGTGAGCTTGGCGACGTCGGTCATTCGCGTCCATGAGGTGTAGTCGTCGGCTCCGCCGTGCAGCAGGTAGAGGACGGGCCACGTCCGTTTCGCGCTCCTCGACCAGCCGCGGGGCAGGAGGAGGCGGACGGGGAGCATGCGGCCGACCGCTCGGGAGGAGATGAGGACGTCCAGGGTGCGGGGGTCGAGACGGCGCTCGCGGACGACGCGGGCGGGGCCTGGGAGTGCCGGCTGCCAGGGGAGGGGGCCTGCGGCCTTTGTCGGTTTCGCGGTGGGTCGCGGGTCTGCGGGGTGGTCGGGAACGAGCGACCAGTCGGGGTCGGCGTGTGCGGTTCCGGCGTGTGCCGCGGTGAGGGTGGGGCCGGCGTGGGCCGGGGTGAGAGCGGGTGCGGCGTGGGCCGGGGCGGTTCCGGATGCGAGGAGGAGCAGCGTCGTCGTCGCCAGAGCCAGCATGCCGCGCATGGTCGGAGCCCCTTCACCGGTGGGTGCAGGCGAGGCTAGGCGGTGGGCGGCGAGCGTTCTATGACCCCTGGTAACGAAATTACCGCCCTCGTTACGCCGTACCGGATAAATCATCACTCGCGTGATAAATCACGACCGAGGATTGTTCCGCGCGGACCTGACCCTCGCCCCGGACAGGTGGGTATCTTGGCCGATCCCCCCTGAGGCATGGGAGTGGTCCATGGACGTACCCGGCGAGGGCGAGCTCCGCCGCTTCCTCGTGTCGCGGCTCGGCGAGCACGTGGATCCCGATCGGCCGCTGGGCGAGTACGGGCTGTCGTCGCGCGAGGCGGTGGCGGTGACGGGGGAGTTGGGTGAGCTGGTGGGCCGGGACCTGAGCCCGACCCTCCTGTGGGACCACCCGACGATCAACCGCTTGATCCCCGCCCTCACCGCCACCAACCCTCCCACCCCCGGCACTGCCGCTGTCGCCGTACCGGTCTCCACCACTCCCGCCGAGCCGGTTGCCGTGATTGGGGTTGGCTGTCGCTTTCCCGGTGCGCACGGGCCGGCCGCGTACTGGGAACTGCTGATCGGCGGGCTGGACGCGGTCGGTGAGGTGCCGGACGGGCGATGGGAGGCGTTCGACGACGGTACGGCCCGTACCGGGGCGGCTCTGGACGGCGTCACCAGGCACGGCGGGTTTCTCGACGACGTGGCCGGGTTCGACGCCGAGTTCTTCGGCATCGCACCGGGTGAGGCGGCGGCCATGGACCCGCAGCAGCGGCTGCTCCTGGAGACCGCCTGGGAGGCCCTCCAGCACGCGGGCATCGCCCCCGGATCGCTGGCCGGCACGCGCACCGGGGTGTTCACCGGGATCTCCGGCAACGAGTACGCACACCTGACCGCCTCCGACCTGGCCTCCGTGGACGCCTGGACGGCCACGGGAGCCTCACCCGGCATCGCCCCCAACCGTCTGTCCTACCTCCTCGACCTGCGCGGGCCCTCCCTGGCCGTGGACACCGCCTGCTCCTCCTCCCTCGTCGCGACCCACCTGGCCGTGTCCGGACTGCGCTCGGGCGAATGCGACCTGGCGCTCGCGTCAGGCGTGAACCTGCTGCTGTCCCCCGTGATCACCGTCGCCTTCGACCGGGGCGGCGGCACCGCTCCGGACGGCCGGTGCAAGGCGTTCGACGCCTCGGCGGACGGGATGGTCAGGGCCGAGGGGTGCGGGGTGGTGGTGCTCAAACGGCTGGCGGACGCCGTACGGGACGGAGACCGCGTGCTGGCCCTCGTCGGGGCCACCGCCGTCAACCAGGACGGCCGCTCCAACGGCCTGGTCGCCCCCAACCCCGAGGCGCAGGAGACGCTGTTACGGCAGGTGTACGCGGACCGCGGCCCCGACTACATCGAGGCCCACGGCACCGGCACGTACCTCGGGGACCCGATCGAGGCCCGCGCCATCGCCGCCGCCGTCCGGACGCCGGTGCTGCTCGGCTCGGCGAAGACGAACCTCGGCCACCTGGAGGCCGCCGCCGGGATCGCCGGCCTCATCAAGACCGTCCTCGCCCTGCACCACGGCCTGATCCCGCCCAGCCTGCACTTCCACCGCCCCAACCCGCACATCCCCTGGGACACGCTCCGGGTGGTCACCGAGCCCACCCCCTGGCCCAGACGGGACGCCCGGGCGGGGGTGTCGGCGTTCGGCTTCGGCGGTACGAACGCCCACGTGGTCGTACACGCGTACGTCGAAAGGGAGCCGGAAACCGAGACTTCCACCACCGAGACTCCGGACACCGGGACGACCGCCACCGAGACAGCCGCCGCTTCACATGTCTTCCTGCTCACCGGCCCCACCGAGGACAGGGTCCGCGAGCACGCCCGCACCCTCGCCACCT
Organism: Nonomuraea sp. NPDC048892; assembly: GCF_040649735.1. NCBI lineage: Bacteria > Bacillati > Actinomycetota > Actinomycetes > Streptosporangiales > Streptosporangiaceae > Nonomuraea > Nonomuraea sp. NPDC048892. The sequence continues at coordinate 119,591 of NZ_JBEZFZ010000015.1, forward strand.
GGCGGCCCTCAGCCCCCCTCGGGGACGTCGCCCACACCCTGGCCAGGCGGGCGGACCCGGGCCGATTCCGCGCGGCCGTGGTGGCCGCGAACACGGCAGAACTGGCCGAACGGCTGCGTGACGTGCACCCCGTCCCGACAGCGAGGGCCAAGGGACCGGTGTGGGTCTTCGGCGGCTACCACCCCCGCCCTCCCGCCCTCGACCTGTACGACACCGAGCCCGCCTACCGCCACACGATCGACACCCTCGCCCCGCTCCTCGCCGAAGCCGGGGTGGACGTATACGACCAAAACCCCCAAGGCGTCGCCACGATCCAGCCGATCACCTTCGCCGCCCAGATCGCCCTCGCGCGGCTGTGGCGGGCCTACGGGTTCGAGCCCGACGCCGTGATCGGTCACTCCATGGGCGAGGTGGCGGCGGCCGTGGTGGCCGGCGGGCTTCCGGTGCGGGACGCGGTCAGGGTCATCTGTACGCGGGCCCGCCTCCTCGGCGGCCTGGCCGGCGGCGGGGCCATGGCCGTCGTGGGCGTGAGCGCGGCCGAGGTGCCGGACGACCTGCACGTCGCCGTGTACACCGCGCCCGGCCAGAGCGTGGTGACAGGGGAACGGGACCGGGTGGCGGAGTTCGCGGCCGAGGTGGTGGCGCGGGGCGGGTTCGCCAGGACGCTCACGGCCGAGGGAGCCGGGCACTCGCCGCAGGTCAAGCCGCTGCTTCCGGTGCTCAGGGAGGAGCTGGCGGGCATCGCCGGGGGCAAACCGGTGCTTCCGTACTATTCGGTGGTCTTCGCCGATCCGAGGGAGACGCCCACGTTCGAGGCCGCGTACTGGGCTGCCGGGGTGCGCCGCCCCGTCCGCCTCATGCAGGCCGTACGCGCCGCGGCCGAGGACGGTCACACCCTCTTCACCGAGCTCAGCCCCCGCCCGTTGCTGACCGACGCGCTCCGCGACACCCTCCCGGCGGACGCGCTGATCACCACGGGCGACTTCCGGACCCAGGTGGCCCATGCCGCCACCGCCATCACCCCACGCACCCGCGGCCGCGTAGTGGACGTACCGCCCCCACCCTGGCACCACACCCGCCACTGGACCCCCGGCCGCCGCCAGCACCTCGAAACCCCCGACGGCCACGTGTGGACCCTCCACGCGGACGGCACCGGCGTACTCCGCGTCGAGGCCATGGCGGCCCTGCTCCACACCGCCGCCCTGGAGGCGTACGGGGAGGCGGAACTGCACGACGTCGTCCTGCACGCCGTGCTGCCCCTGCCCGCGCGGGTCACGATCACGCTGACGGGCGACGCGATCGAACTCTCCACCAAGAACGCCGCCGGCTCCTGGCACCTCCACGCCACCGCCCACCTCACCCCCGGTACGGCGGAGGACACCCCTGGTACGGCGGAGCGGACGCCCGGGTTGGCGAGGATCGCACATGTGGCGGCAAACGGCACCTTGTCGGGCATCGAGACCACAACCCCATCCCCTGCGCCCACCAAACTCGCCACCAAGCTGACCACGCGCACCTGGACCCCCGCACCCCTGAACCCGGTCGGTTCGGTTGGTCGCTCTGAGGTCGGCTCGGTCGGTGGGTGGATCGTCGCGGCCGATGAGGGGGACGCACGGGCGGACCGGCTCCGCTCGCTGCTCGGCGGCGAGTCCGGGGATCTCAGTCGGTCCGCTGACCCCCTCCAGGCGTTCGGCGGGGCTGAGGGGTTGCGTGGTCGGGCGGTGGTCGTGTTGACGTCGCGCGAACTGGACCCGGCAGGGGTGCGACGGGTCATGCTTCGGGTCGCCGCCCTGGTCGACGCGGGAGCCCGGGTGGTGATCGCGACCGAACGGGCGCAGGCGGTGCGGGAGGGCGAGCAGCCCGACCCGGGACCGGCGGCGCTGCGCGGCCTGATCAGAGTGCTCGCCCTGGAACGCCCTGAAGCCCGCGCCCGACTCGTGGACTTCGACGACCTCACCGACCTCGCCGCCGACCTTCGTGGCCGTGCGGTCGTCGAGCTGGGTACTGAGTCGGATGCCGAGCCGGTCCTGCGTGGGCCGGCGCTCCGGGCCGATGACGAAGTGGCATGGCGTGGTGGGGTTCGTTACGTGGCTCGGTTGTGCCGTGTTCCGTTGCCGGCCGGCCGGGTGACGCGCGTCGCCGGGCCGGGTGCGTACATCATCACCGGCGGCACCGGACGGCTCGGACGGCTCGTCGCTCGGTGGCTGGCCGGGCGCGGTGCCACCCGGATCGTGTTGAACGGCCGTTCCGAGGCGTTCTGCGAACACCTTGTGGTGACGGGCGACCTGGCCGCGCCGGGGACGGCGGAGCGGCTGGTGGCGGCGGCCACGGCAAATGGGGTACGGCTGCGCGGGGTGATCCACGCGGCCGGGGTCCTGGACGACCGCCTGGTGTCCGACCTCGACCCGGAGAGCCTGGAACGGGTATGGGCCGCCAAGGTCGACGGCGCCCTGCGGCTGCACGAGGCGACGGCGGCGCTGGACCTGGACTGGTGGGTGGCGTTCTCGTCGGCGGCCGGGCTGCTCGGGTCTCCTGGGCAGGCGGCGTACGCGACCGCGAACGCCTGGCTGGACGGGCTTTGCGAGCTGCGCAGGGCGCAGGGGTTGCCGGGGATCAGCATCGCGTGGGGGCCGTGGGCGGGCACGGCTGCCGGTGCGCTGCCCGCCGTGGACTCGCTGACGGCGGAGGAGGGCATCGAGGCGCTGGAGGCGTTGATCCAGCGGGGGTTGTCGGCCGGGGTGGTCAAGATCGATGTTGAACGGGCAACCGAGTTGTTCCCCGCCATAACCCACATGCCGTATTTCTCGCAGTTCTCCCAGTTCCCGCAGTTCTCGCACTCTTCGGCATCACGCGGGCCGGCCCTCATCGCCCAAGACCCAGCCCGCGAGCCCGCCCATCACTCTGCTCGGCACCTCACCCATGACTCTGCTCGGCACCTGGCCCAGCACCCCGCTCGGCTCCTCACCCAGCGTCCTGCTCTGGACCCCGCCGGGCTCACACCGGCCGAGGTTCTGGACGCGCTCGGGAAACGGGTGGCGACGGTGCTGGGAGTGGAGACGGGGCGGCTGGGCGCGGACGTGGTGCTGACCGACCTGGGCCTGGACTCGCTGTCGGCCACCCGGCTTCGCGGCATCATCGAGCACGACTTCGGCGTCACAGTCGCCACCGCCCCGCTGCTCACGGGCGCCACCCTCGGAACGCTGGCCCGCATGCTCACCACCGACCGGGAATCGGTACCAAAGGCAGCCGGTCACCCAGTGTCGTTCGGGGTCGGGAGTGGGGCGCGGGATGCGGCGGAGCGGCAGGTGGTGCGGGTGCTGGGTAGCCTGCTTGGGCGAGAGCCGGCTCTGGCGGAGGTCGTCACGTCCGGTGTCCTGCCTCAGGTGCTCGACGCTCTCGGTCGGGAGCTCGGCAGGCCGCTCCCTCTGCCGGCCGAGCGGCCCGCCACCGCGCCCACGCTGAGTGTGGAGGCGCTGGCCGACGTCGTACGGGAGATGGACGAGGCCGTGGCGGGCCGCGAGCTGATCCGCCCGCTGAACGGCCCCGCCCGCACGGGACGGCCGCTCTTTCTGGCTCACCCCGCCGGAGGCACCACCGGCGTGTACGCGTTGCTGGCCGACCGTCTCCCCGCCCCGGTCCTGGGTCTGGAACGCCTGGAACGCCCGGAGGGTCCAGAAGGGCTGGAACGAATGGACGGCGGCGGCGTCATGGGCATCCCCGAGCGCGCCGCCCACTACGCCCAAGCGATCAAGGACACCTGCCAGGGCCCGTACCGGCTGGGTGGATGGTCGTTCGGCGGGATCCTGGCGTTCGAGATCGCGCACCGGCTCGGCGGTGAGGCGGAGCTGGTGGTCATGATCGATTCGGGGCTGCCCGAGCCGGTGCCTGAGGCGGTGCGGCGGGAGGCGGAGGCGCGGCGGTACGTGGACTTCGCGGCCTACCTGCGACGGACCTACAACGTGCACGTCCGCCTCGAAGCGGCCGAGCTGCTGCGCCTGGCGACGGAGGAGGAGCGCATGGAGCTGGTCAGGACCAGGATGGCCGAGTCGGGGGCGCCGGCGGCGCTGCCCCCGTCGATCCTGCGTCACCAGCTCGCCTCGCACCAGGACACGAGGGCCATCGAGCGCTACCGCCCGGCCCCGTACCACGGCAGGGTCGTCCTCTATCGGTCCACGGAGCCCGCGCCCTGGGCGGTGCGTGACTTCCGGTACGCGCACGAGGCGGATCCGGCCAGGGGCTTCGGCCCGTACGCGACCGACCTGGAGATCGTCGAGATCCCCGGGTCGCACCACCTCAACCTGCTCGACCCGCCGCACGTCGAGATCGTGGCCAAGCACCTGGGAGGACTGCTGTGACGCGAGCACAAGCACAGGTAACAGGGCAAGAGCTGGCGCAGGCGGCGGTGGCCGGGGCGGAGAGCGCTGAGCTGGAGCGCCTGGAGGTGCCCACGGTCTACCGGGCCGCGCACCTGCGCAAGGACGACGTGGGCACGTTCGACCAGCACGACCAGGACAAGGACGTGCGCAGGACGCTGCACGTCGGCGAGGTGCCCATGCCGGAGCCGGCCGAGGACGAGGTCCTGATCGCGGTGATGGCCAGCGCGATCAACTACAACACCGTGTGGTCGGCGACGTTCGAGCCGGTCCCGACGTTCGCGTTCCTTGAGCGCTTCGGGCGTACGGATCCGAGGCACGACCTGCCGACCCACGTGCTCGGCTCGGACGCGGCGGGGGTGATCGTCAGGACCGGCCGGGCGGTACGCCGCTGGCGGGCCGGCGACCGCGTGGTCACCAGCCCCGCGTACGTGGACGGCGAGGACCCGGCCGGCCAGCAGGACGGCATGCTCGCGGCCGACCTGCGGGCCTGGGGCTTCGAGACGAACTTCGGCGGCCTGGCCGACTTCGCCGTGGTCAAGGCGACCCAGCTGCTCCCGAAGCCGCGCCACCTGACCTGGGAGGAGGCGGCCTGCAACATGTTGTGCGCCTCGACCGCGTACCGGATGCTGGTCGGCGAGCGCGGCGCGCGGATGAAGCAGGGGGACGTGGTGCTGCTGTGGGGCGCGACGGGCGGCCTCGGCGGGTACGGCGTGCAGCTCGTACGCAACGGCGGCGGCATCCCCGTCGGCGTTGTTAGCTCGCGGGAGAAGGCGGACCTGCTGCGCCGCATGGGCTGCCCGTACGTGATCGACCGCTCGCAGTTCGAGGACCTGTCGGACGAGAAGGGGTGGCGGCGGCTGGGCGCGGAGGTGCGGCGGCTGGTGGGGGAGGATCCGGCGATCGTGTTCGAGCACACGGGCAGGGAGACGTTCGGCGCCTCCGTGTACGTGGCCAGGCGCGGCGGCTCGGTGGTGACGTGCGGGTCGTCCAGTGGGTACGACCACACGTACGACAACCGGCACCTGTGGATGAAGCTCAAGCGGATCATCGGCTCCCACGGCGCGAACTACCAGGAATGCCACGAGGTCAACCGGCTGATCTCGCTCGGCCTGATCCATCCCACGCTCTCGGCCGTCTACCCGCTGGAGCGGACGGGCGAGGCGGCCCGCGCGGTGCAGCTCAACCGGCACGTGGGGAAGGTGGGCGTGCTCGCTCTGGCGCCCGGGGAGGGGCTCGGCGTGGAGGATCACGCACTGCGCGAGCGGATCGGCGAGGACCGCCTCCGCCTCTTCCGCACGGCGCCGTGAAGCGACTCGCACATTCGCCGCTCTTCCGTACGTCGCGAAGCGGCTCGCACGGTCTGCCGCTGTTCCGCACGTCGTGATTCGGAAGAACGGCAGGTAGGGCGATATTTCGGTATCTTGCGTAACTCGACAAGACCGAAACCGCGACAGAAGGGAACGGCACGTGTCGGACGATGCCGGCCTTCAGGCCCTCCGCGAGGCGGCGCGCCTTTCTCCGGACAACCTCCCCCTGCGCCAGCACCTCGCCGGGCAACTCCTGGCCAAGGGGTACCTCGCCGAGGCCGAGGCCGAATTCCGCGCCGCGCTCGTGCTCGCGCCCAAGAACCCTGACATCATCGCCGGCCTGGCCGAGGCGTTCGTCCGGCAGAGCGCGTACGGACCCGCGCTGGCCGCGCTCGAACCCCTGCTGGCCGAGCCCGGCTACCCGCCCAGGCTGGGCATCCTCGCGGCCAGGGCCCTCATGGGCGAGGGCGACATGGGCCGGGCCGCCTACCGGTACTTCGAGGCGATCAACAGGGACGCCTCCCTGGCCGATCCCGACCTGGCCGGCCGCCTGACCCCGGGCGGCCCCGGCAGCCCGTGGCCGCCCCCGGCCGCCGCGCCGCCCCCCATGCCGGCGACCCCGTCCGGCTCCCCGCCCCCTCCGCATGCATATCCGAGCGGCCCCGGACCCGCCACGCCGCATGTCGCACCCGCGAACAGCGCCACCGCCGAGGTCGAGCGCTCCGGCGTGACGTTCGCCGACGTCGCCGGCATGGAGACGGTCAAGGAGGCGCTGCGGATCAAGCTCCTGCTCCCGCTCCAGCAGCCCGAGCTCTACGCCGCGTACGGCAAGCGCGCCGGCGGCGGCGTCCTGCTCTACGGCCCGCCGGGAGCGGGAAAGACGCACCTGGCCAGAGCGGCCGCCGGTGAGCTGGGCGCGGCGTTCGTCAACGTCGGCCTGTCGGACATTCTCGACATGTACGTCGGCTCCAGCGAGCGCAACCTGCACGCCACATTCGACCTGGCCCGCCGCAACCGCCCCTGCGTGCTGTTCTTCGACGAGGTGGACGCGCTGGCCGGCCGCCGCTCCGACATGCGTCACGCGCAGACCAGGCAGCTGGTCAACCAGTTCCTGTCGGAGCTCGACGGCGTGGACCAGAGCGCCAACGAGGGCGTCCTGGTGCTGGCCGCCACGAACGTCCCCTGGTACGTGGACGCCGCCTTCCGCCGCCCCGGCCGCCTCGACCAGCCGGTGTTCGTGCCGCCACCGGACGCCGCCGCCCGCGCGGCCATCCTGCGCATCCTGTGCCGGGACAAGCCGCTGGCCGAGATGGACTTCGACGCCGTGGCGCGGGTGACCGAGCACTTCGTCGGCGCCGACCTCAAAGGCCTGGTGGACCGGGCGGTGGAGGCCAAGCTGCAGCAGTCGATCAGCGCGGGCCGGCCGATCCCGCTGTCCACGCAGGACCTGCTGGCCGCGGCCCAGACGCTGCGCCCGACGGCGGTGCGCGAGTGGATGGCGACCGCCCGCAACTACGTGCTGCACGCCAACGACTCGGGCGCCTGGGACGAGCTGATGCCCTGGGTGAAGGGCAAGTGGTGACGGTCGCCGGCCCGGTCGAGTGGAGCACGTGGTGAAGGCCGCCGATCCGGTCGAGCGGGCGCGTACGCTGATCCAGCTGCGCCGCCCCGCCGACGCCGAGCGCGAGCTGCGCGGCCTGCTCGCCCAGGAGCCCGAGCGCGTCTCCGGGCACGCCCTCCTGGGGCTCGCCCTGATCCTCCAGGGGCAGGAGGGCGAGGCCGTCGAGGAGGCCCAGGAGGCGGTACGGCTCGCGCCCGACCAGTGGTTCCCCCAGTACGCCGCCGCCCAGGTGTACTACCGCGCCCGGCGGCCCGAGCAGGCGATGACCGCCGTCCGCGAGGCCCTGCGGCTCGAACCCCAGCACGTCCCGAACTGGGAGGTGCTGGCCCGCGTGCACATGCTGCGGGGCGAGTGGGCGCTGATGGCCGGCGCGGCCAGGCAAGGGCTCGCCATCGATCCCGAGGACCGCGACCTGGTCAGCCTGCTCTCGCTGGCCTGCACGAACCTGGGCGACGGCGGTCAGGCGATGGCCGCCGCCGCGCACGCCGTACAGCTCGACCCGGAGAACCCCACCGCGCACTTCGTGCGGGGACGCGCGGCGCTCAGGTTCGGCGAGCCCCGGCGGGCGGCGGAGTCGTTCCGTGAGGTGCTCAGGCTCGACCCCGGCTTCGGGGCCGCCAGGGACTACCTGGTGGCGGCGCTGAAGCAGCGCAACCCGCTTTATCGGGTGCTCTCGCGGCTGCGCGGCCGGTTCACCGGCGGCTGGCGGCTGATCTTCCTGCTGCCCGCTGTCCCGCCCGTCATCGTGGTCTTCGTTCTCGTCGCCGTGCTGCACTGGGTGGCCTGGATAGCCGAGGCGTGGACCACGTTGCGGCTGGCCCGCGCCAAGGCGACCAGGCTGCTGTTCGAGGGCGCCGAGGCCCGGGTGGCGCTGGCGTGCTGGGGCCTGCTGGCGGCCGGTGGGCTGCTGCTCGGGCTGGGCATCGGGCTCGGCGCCGAGCCGGTCGGCACGGCGGGCGTGACGGTGATGGCCCTGGTCACGCCGCTGCAGGAGGCCGCGCACACCGGCTCGCCGCGCGGGCGGACGATCCTGTACGGCTGGACGGGCCTGCTCGCCCTGGCCGCCGCCGTGGCCGTGATCGTCACCCAGCCGGTGGTGGCCCTGCTCGCCGTGTACGCCGCCCTCGCCACGGTCTGGCTCGCCACCCTCGTCCGCGGCCGCCCGGCCGGCAGCCTCTGACCACGCACAACGGGTGTCAGAGCAGCGTCCCGCCGCTCACCTCGAACCCGTTCAGTGCCTTGTCGATCCTGGCGAGCGTGTCCGGGTGCAGGGTCAGGTCGGCGGCGGCCAGGTTCTCCTCGATGTGCGCGGGAGTGCGGCTGCCCGGGATGGCCACCACGTGCTCGTCCTGGTGCAGCAGCCAGGAAAGGGCGAGCTGGGCCGGGGTGAGCCCGAGATGCGTGGCCAGGGTCCGGATCGGGGCGTAACGGTCGTTGTTGCCCGCCAGGTTCTCGGCCGAGAAGCGGGGCGCGTTGTGCCGGAAGTCGCCCTCGCCGAGCGCCCGCACCGTACCGGTGAGGAAGCCGTTGCCGAGCGGGCTCCAGGCCACGATCCCGACACCCAGTTCGCGTGCCGTGGCCAGCAGGTCGGCGTCCACGGGCCGCCACATCGACCACTCGTTCTGCACGGCCGCCACGGGGTGCACGGCGTGCGCCGCCCGCAGTTGCGCGGCGGTGACGTTGGACAGGCCCAGGTGCCTGACCAGCCCGTCGCGGACCAGCTCCGCCATCGCACCGGCCGTCTCCTCGATGGGGACGCCGGGGTCGGGGTAGTGAGCGTAGTAGAGGTCGATCACGTCGGTGTCCAGGTTGCGCAGGCTGCGCTCGGCGTAGCGGCGGACCAGGCGGGGCTCGGCGTTCACCCGCAGCTCGCCGAAGGCGTAACCGACGGGATACGACCGGCTCGGCTCGCCCTCCGGGATCGCCAGGCCGAACTTGGTCGCCACGACCACCTCGTCCCTGCGGCCCTTGATCGCCCGGCCGACCAGGCGTTCGTTGTGACCGTCCGAGCCGTAGGCGTCGCTGGTGTCCACGAGGGTGGCGCCGGCGTCCAGCGCCGACTTGAGCGCGGCCTCGGCGCGGGTGTCGTCGATCTCGCCGTACACACCGGGCGAGAGCACCATCGCGCCGTAGCCGATGGCGGGGACCTGGAGGTTTCCGAGTACGCGGGTCTTCATGCGCTCGATCCTGCGGCCGGGACCGCCGGAGCGTCCAAGACCTTTTGCTATAACCGATGGCTATGGACGTGCACCTGCGGGAGTTGCGGTACTTCGTGGCGGTGGCCGACGAGCTGAACGTGACACGGGCCGCCGAGCGGCTGTTCGTCTCCCAGCCCGCGCTGTCCAAGCAGCTCAGGGTGCTGGAGCGGCAGCTGGGCTTCCGGCTGTTCGACCGGGTGCCGAGCGGGGTGGTGCTCACCAGGCAGGGTGCGGCCCTGCTGCCGGCCGCCCGCGACCTGCTGGAACGCTGGGGCGCTGGGGTGGAGCGGGCGCGGGCGGCGGCGCCGGCCGGCACGCTGGTGATCGGGATGCAGACCGCCGTGGGCAGAGGGCTGCAGCAGGAGGCGCTGCGGCGCTTCCGTACGGCGATGCCGGGGTGGGAGGTGTCGCTGCGGCTGGTCGGCTGGGACGACCCCAGTGGCGGGCTGGCCGACGGGTCCTCCGACGTGGCCTTCATCTGGCTGCCGGTGCCGGCGGGGCTGCGGACGTACGTGCTGGCCAGGGAGGAGCGAGGCGTGGCGATGCCGGCCGATCACCGGCTGGCCGGGCTGGCGGAGATCCCGTTCGCGGAGCTGCGGGACGAGCCGTTCATCGCGCTGCCCCCGGCCGCGGGGGCGCTGCGGGACTTCTGGCTCGGGCTCGACGTGCGGGAGGACGAACCGGTGATCGGGGTGACCGCCAACACGGCGGAGGAGGTCTTCGAGGCTGTGACCAGCGGACTCGGCGTCGTTCTGGTGGCGGAGGGGAACGCGAGGCTGTACGACCGGCCGGGAATGACGTACCGGCCCGTTAAGGGGCTGCCTCCTGGGGAACTCGCCATTGCCTGGCGCGAAGGGAATGCCACCCCACAAGTCCTGGCATTCATCGACGCGCTACGACAAGTCACGACTAAGGTCTGACGCGATATCGGACCAAGCGGGAAGGGTGACCATGAGCGACTACGCGACCACCTTCGAACTGATCGACGCCGACAAGGACGGCCGCATCTCGGCCGTCGAGCTCGTCCGGCTGATGGAGGTGATGGGCCAGCCCGTGACGCTGGAGGCGGCGCAGGCGGGTGTGCAGCGGCTCGACAAGGACGGTGACGGGCTGATCGACGTCGAGGAGTTCGGCGCCTTCCTCCAGAATTGACAATAAACAAGCACTTGCTTCACATTCTTCTGTTGCCTGGGTCACAATGGCGACAGGAGGGACGATGGCCATCAGGAGTGACGTCAGCGAAAGCCGCATCCCCGCGGAGATCGTCAGAACGCTCAGGTCGGGCATCGGCCGGGTCTCGGAAGAGGTGATCGAGGAGATCCAGACCCGCATCCCCGAATACGCCCGGCCCTCGGACGAGATCTACATCAAAGTCGTACGAATGGCGGTCGAGCAGGCCATCGAAGGTTTCCTCGACCGCGTCGAAGACCCCGGCGCCCCCTGGGACCCCGAGCCGTTCCGCATGATCGGCAAGGGGGAGGCGGCGGAAGGACGCAACCTGGAGCCGCTCCAGGCGGCGATGCGGCTCGGCGCCCGGGTCGGCTGGCGGCGGCTCACCGAGATCGCCGGCCCGCTCGGGCTGTCGCCGCAGTGCCTGTACGGCCTGGGCGACGCCATCTTCGTCTACCTCGACGAGCTGGCCGACGCCGCCGCCGAGGGCTTCGAGTACGCCAGGGCGCACGAGGCGGGCGAGATGGACCGCCGCCGTAACCGCCTGCTCGACCTGCTGCTCAGCCGGCCGCCCGCCGGCCAGGAGGCCATCGCCGACCTGGCCAAGGCCGCCGGCTGGCGGCTGCCGAGGACCGTCGCCTGCGTGGCGCTCGACGAGCAGCACGGCGCCCGCCGCGTGCCCCCGCTGCCGCCCGACGTGCTGACCGGCCACGAGCGGCCCGCGCCGTGCCTGCTGGTGCCCGACCCGGCCGGCCCCGGCCAGGCCCAGACACTGGAGCACGCGCTGCGCGGCCACCGCGCGGCCATCGGCCCCGCCGTCCCCCTGACCTCGGCCGCGACCTCGCTGCGGTGGGCGGGCGAGGCGCTGGAGCTGTCGCGGCGCGGCGTGCTGCCCAGGGGGCTGCTGCGGTGCGAGGACCACATGGCCACGCTGGTCGTGTTCAAGGACGAGGAGCTGGTCAGCGCCCTGGCCGAGGTACGGCTGGCGCCCCTCGCCCACCTGCGGCCCACGCAGCAGGACCGGCTGGCGGAGACACTGCTGGCCTGGCTGCGGCACGGCAGGGGCGCGGGCGAGGTGGCGGCCAAGCTGCACGTGCATCCGCAGACCGTGCGTTACCGGCTGCGTCAGCTTGAGGAGCTGTACGGCGACCAGCTCGCCGACCCCGACATCCGGTTCGAGCTGGAGATCGCCCTGCGCGCCAGACAGGCGGTCATGACCCGCTGACCGGGCTCGGCCCCACGCCGCCGACCGGCCGCGTTCCACCGCAGTCCGGTCTATACCATGGGCGGATGCCGAAACCGGTCATATTGGACTGCGACCCCGGACACGACGACGTCTTCGCGATCTGGCTGGCGGCCGGCGACCCGGAGATCGACCTGCGCGCCATCACCACCGTCGGCGGCAACGGCCTGCTCACCCACACCACCTACAACGCCAGGGTGGTGACCGGCCTGGCCGGGATCACGGGCGTGCCGATCTCGCCAGGAGCCGCCAGCCCCCTGGTGCGGGTGCTGACCCCGGCCGAGTCGATCCACGGCGCCAACGCGCTCGGCGGCCCCGAACTGCCCGAGCCGGTCGTGACCGCCGACCCGCGCACCGCGATCGAGCTGATCGGGGACGTCCTCGACACGGCCGGCGAACCGGTGACGATCGTGGCCACCGGCCCGCTGACGAACATCGCCCTGTTCGTCCGGGCCCACCCGGAACGGCTGCCCCTGATCAGGGAGGTGGTCTGGATGGGCGGGTCGACCGGGCGCGGCAACATCACCCCGTACGCGGAGTTCAACTCCTGGACCGACCCCGAGGCGGTCGCCGTCGTGCTCGGCTCGGGAGTGCCGTTCACCATGATCGGCCTGAACGTCACCCACCAGGTGCTCGTCACGCCCGAGGTGATGGCGAGGATCGGCGCGATCGGCAACAGGACGGCCGCCTTCGGCGTCGAGCTGCTCGCCTTCTTCAACGCCACGTACGAGCGCGACCAGGGCATGCCGGCCGGCCCGCTGCACGACCCCGTCGCGATGGCCCTGGTCGCCCGCCCGGGCCTGGTGACCACGGTCGGCACCAGGATCGACGTCGAGCTGCACGGCACCGAGACGGCCGGCGCGACCAGCGTCGACCTGCTCGGCAAGCTCGGCCGCGAGCCCAACGCGCGCGTGGCCACCGGCGTGGACGTCGAGGAGTTCTGGGAACTGGTCGAAGCGGCGATCCGTACGCTGTCATGACCTGCCCCGCCGGGGGTAGCGGGAACGGATGCGACTGACGTACACCTCCGACGTCTGGTGGAAGAACGCCGTCGTCTACTGCCTGGATGTGGAGACGTTCAAGGACGGCAACGACGACGGCGTGGGCGACTTCCGCGGCCTGACGCAGCAGATCGACTATCTCGCCGGGCTCGGCGTGACCTGCCTGTGGCTCATGCCGTTCTTCCCCACCCCCAACAAGGACGACGGCTACGACATCACCGACTTCTACACCGTCGATCCGAGGCTCGGCACGCTGGGCGACTTCGTGGAGTTCATGCGCACCGCCCACGACCGCGGCCTACGGGTCATCGCCGACCTCGTGGTCAACCACACGTCCGACCGGCATCCGTGGTTCAAGGAGGCCCGGTCGAGCAAGGACTCGCCGCTCCGCGACTGGTACGTCTGGTCCGACACCCCGGAACCGGACAACCCCGACCAGGTCGTCTTCCCCGACAAGGAGAACAGCGTCTGGGAGTACGACGAGGGCTCGGGCCAGTACTACCTGCACAGCTTCTACCGGCACCAGCCGGACCTGAACGTGGCCAACCCCGAGGTCAGGGACGAGATCGCCCGCGTGCTGGGCTTCTGGATGGAGCTGGGGCTGTCCGGCTTCCGGGTGGACGCGGTGCCGTACCTGATCGAGAACGTCGATCCGAAGCTGGCCGAGCCGCACGAGTTCCTGGCCGACCTGCGGGCGTTCATGACCCGGCGGATGGGCGGATCGATCCTGCTCGGCGAGGTGAACGTCGCCTACAAGGACCTGGTCTCCTACTTCGGCGACGGGCTCGGCGACCAGATCACGATGTGCTTCGACTTCATCGGGATGCAGAAGGCGTGGCTGTCGCTGGCCCGCTGCGACGCGGGGCCGCTGTCGGAGGCGCTGCGCGAGCGGCCGAAGCCGCCCAAGGACTCCCAGTGGGCCGTGTTCCTGCGTAACCACGACGAGCTGACGCTGGACAAGCTGACCGAGGACGAGCGGCAGGAGGTCTTCGCGGCGTTCGGGCCGAGCGAGGACATGCAGATCTTCGGGCGCGGGCTGCGCCGCCGCCTGCCGCCCATGCTCGGAGGCGACCCGCGGCGCGTCAAGATGGCCTACAGCCTGCTGTTCTCGTTGCCCGGCACGCCGGTGATCTTCTACGGCGAGGAGATCGGGCTGGGGGAGAATCTGAAGGCGGAGGGCCGGATGGCGGTCCGCGTCCCCATGCAGTGGTCGCGCGACGGCGGGTTCAGCCGGGTGGAGCCGGTCCGGGCCGTGCCCGAGGGCGCGTTCGGCCCCGAGCGGGTGAACGTGGCCGACCAGAAGCGCGACACCGACTCGCTGCTGCGCTGGTTCCAGTTGCTGATCGAGCGCTACCGCGAGTGCCCCGAGCTGGCGTGGGGCGAGTCCACGGTGCTGGACACGGGCGAGCCGGCCGTCTTCGCGCACCGCTGCGACGCCGACGGGGCCACGGTGGTGGTCGCGCACAATCTCAGCGACACGGCGCGGGAGGCGGAGCTGCGGCTGGACGGGCTCGGCGGCTGCCGGCTCACGGATCTGCTGGTGGACGGGACTACCGAGGTGCCGGACGGAGGCGTGGTGCGGCTCACGATGGAGCCGCACGGCTGCCGCTGGTTGCGCGCCTCACGTCCGGACGTCGCGCCCGAGGACGCCTCGGTGAAGTCACGGTGAATCGTGGTCGCGGAGAGCTCCGGGCCGCTGAAAGCTCCAGGGCGAGCTTGATCGGCATTTTCGTAATCAATGAGTAATTTGTCGAGATTAATCTCCAGCAGCATGCAGACCAAGAAGCTCGCCCTCACCGGAGCCGCCGCGCTGTGCGCGCTGGCCCTGGTGGCGCCCCCCGCGCAGGCCGGCAAACCGGCCAGAACGGTCATGGTCACGGTCATGGGCACGTCCGACCTCCACGCCAACGTGCTCAACTGGGACTACTTCAAGGACGGCGCCTACACCGACAGCCAGGGCAACGCCGTCGGCCTGGCCAAGGTGTCCTCGCTGGTCAACCGGATCAGGGCCGAGCGCGGAGCGGATCGTACGCTGCTGTTCGACTCGGGTGACACCATCCAGGGCACCCCGCTGGCGTACTACTACGCCAAGGTCGAGCCGATCACCGAGACCGGTAAGACCCACCCGATGGCCAAGGCCATGAACGCCATCGGCTACGACGCCGTGACGCTGGGCAACCACGAGTTCAACTACGGGCTGCCGCTGCTGGCCACCTGGATCAAGCAGATGAAGGCCCCCGTGCTCGGCGCGAACGCCGTCCGCGACCGGTCGGGGCTGCCGGCGTACCAGCCGTTCGTCATCAAGGCGATGAAGGTCAAGGGCGACAAGCCGGTCAAGGTGGGCGTGCTCGGTCTGACCAACCCGGGCGTGGCCATCTGGGACAAGGCCAACGTCGAGGGCAAGCTGCGCTTCACCGACCTGGTCGAGACGGCCAGGAAGTGGGTGCCGGTCATCCGCGGCCTCGGCGCGGACGTGGTCGTCGTGACCGCGCACGCGGGCGACAACGGCCTGTCCTCCTACGGCGGCGACCTGCCCGTCGAGAACGCCTCCGCGCTGGTGGCCGAGCAGGTGCCGGGCATCGACGCGGTGCTGTTCGGGCACGCCCACAACGAGGTCGCGCAGCGGTTCGTGACCAACAAGGCGACCGGCAAGCAGGTGCTGCTGACCGAGCCGGGCAGGTGGGGCCAGCGCCTGTCGGTGCTCGACTTCCAGCTCGCCAAGCAGCGCGGCAAGTGGACGGTCACCGGCAAGTCCTCCACCACGCTGAACACGAACACGGTCGAGGAGGACCCGAAGATCGTCCGGCTGCTCAAGCCGCAGCACGACACCACGATCGGCTACGTCAACAAGGTCGTCGCCCAGTCGGCCCAGGAGCTGGTGGCCACGGAGTCGCCGTACAAGGACACGCCGATCCTCGACTACATCCAGCACGTCCAGGTCGAGACGGTCAAGAAGGCGCTGCCGGACAACACGCTGCCGGTGCTCTCGATCGCCGCGCCGTTCAGCCGCAGCGCCGTCTTCCCCGCCGGCGACATCCGGGTCAGGGACGTGGCCGGTCTGTACGTCTACGACAACACGCTGCTGGCGGTGAAGCTGACCGGCGCGCAGATCAAGGACTACCTGGAGTACTCCGCCAAGTACTTCAACCAGCTCGCCCCCGGCGCCCCCGTGGACCCGGCCACGCTGACGAACGCCGGCAACACCCCCGACTACAACTACGACCAGCTCTCCGGAGTGTCGTACGACATCGACGTGGCCAAGCCGGTCGGGCAGCGCATCGCCAACCTGAGCTACGACGGCGCGCCGCTCCCGGCCGACAAGGAGTTCGTCGTCGCGATCAACAACTACCGCCAGTCGGGCGGCGGCGGCTTCCCGCACGTGACCACGGCCCCGGTCCTCTACAACGCCCAGGTGGAGATCAGGCAGGCGCTGATCGAGTACGCCACCGCGCAGGGCACCATCGACCCGGCCGACTTCGCCGCCCCCAACTGGAAGCTCACCAGGGACGGCCAGCCGCTGTTCTAGAGATAGGAGGGCCCGCTCACCCGGCGCCGGAACGTCCACCACACCCACGCCTGGGAGGCCACCAGGAACGGGATCAGCGTGAGGACGACCGGCACCAGCAGCGGCCCCGACGTGCCGGGCTCCAGCGGCAGCCGGAGCCCGGCCAGCACCCCCACCACCACGAGCGCCGCCGCCGTCAGCGCGTACGCGCGCCACTCCCCGGCCCCGCCCGACAGCACGGCGGCCCGCTCGCGCAGGGTTCCGCGCAGCCGCAGCGCCGCGAACGTCAGCCCGTGCGTGCCGAACAGAGCGGTCAGCACCAGCGCGGGCAGCGCCGCCGCCGGCCCCTCGATGCCGAGCAGCACGTGGGACAGCAGCGTGCCCCAGCTCAGCGCCAGCCCCCAGCTCCCGGCCACGATCGCGCCGTCCCAGAACGCCTGCCAGCGCGCCCCCGGCACCCGCCCGCGCAGCCAGAGCCCCATGTCGCGCACCACCCACGCCACCAGCAGCGTCACCACGACGGTGTAGTTGCCGTGCAGCAGCTCGCCCTCCGACTGGGGGAACAGCCCGGCCAGCACTCCGGCCGCGGCGACCAGCCAGACCTCGTTGCCCAGGAAGAACGGCGCGATGGCGGCGATCACCTCGCGCCGCTCGGCGGACGAACGCCCGAGGTACGGCAGCGCCATGCCCACCCCGATGTCCGCCCCGGCCAGCACCAGGTAACCCAGGACGAAGAAGGCCAGGATGAGGATCTCCACGATCGGCTCCTTTTCAGAACGAGGGGGCGGGGACGGGGGCGTCGATCGGCCGGTCGCCCAGCGCCACCGCAGCGGGTCCGCGCCGGGCGTGCCTGGCCAGCAGCCAGGTGTTGACCGCGATGAGCACGCCGAACACCGTGCAGAACGCGATCAGGGAGAACCGCAGCTGCCCCGCGGTGACCGGGGACATGGCCTCCGAGGTGCGCAGCAGCCCGTACACGGCCCATGGCTGGCGCCCCATCTCCCTGAAGATCCAGCCGCTCAGCATGGTCACGAACGGCACCGGGATCATCAGCACGAGCAGCCCGTGCCACAGCCGGAACCCGCGCACCACCGGCCGGAACAGCATGAGCAGAAAACTCAGCCCGGCCACACCCAGCATGACCGCGAACAACGTCAGCATCGTGATCCCGCCCGCCTGCACCCACGCCACGGGCGGCAGATAGTCACCCGGCCCGAATGCGGCCACCATCTCGGCCTGCGCCTCGGCCAGCCGGCCGGCGTCGTTCGTCCAGGCGGCAGCCTTGGCGGGCTGCAGGGTTTGGAACGAGATCCCGCCGAACACCGCGTTCATGAAGACGGCGGGCAGCGCCACGCCGACCCCGATCCGCAGCGACTTGCGGAAGACGTCCTGCTCGGGCGTGCGCCTGAACAGGTGGTACGCGCTCACCCCGGCCACGAAGAACGCCCCCGTGATCAGCCCGCCGACCAGCACGTGCCAGAACGCGAGCTGGGCCGCCGGGTTGGCCACCATCGCGCCGAAGTCCGTCAGCCGCAGCCGCTCGCCGTCCAGCACATGGCCCACGGGATTCTGCAGGAAGCCGTTGGCGGTCATGATGAAGAACGCCGACGCGTACGCCGTCAGCGTCACCACCCAGATCACCGCCAGGTGCGCCCACCGGTTCAGCCGGTTCCAGCCGAAGATCCACAGGCCCAGGAACGTGGACTCGACGAAGAACGCCGCCAGCGTCTCGATCGCCAGCGCCGAGCCGAACACGTCGCCGGCGTAGTTCGTCAGCCCGCTCCACGACAGCCCGAGCTGGAACTCCATCACGAGCCCGGTGACGATGCCCATCGCGTAGTTGATCAGGTAGAGCTGGCCCCAGAACCGCGTCATCCGCAGGTGCACGGGGTTGCCGCCGACGGTGGCCCAGGTCTGGATGACCGCCACGATCGTGGCCAGGCCGAGCGTGAGCGCCACGAACAGGAAGTGCGCGCCCGCGGTGAGGGCGAACTGCAGGCGGGCGAGGTCCACGGTGTCCATGCCCCGAGCCTCCGGGCAGGACACCGCGCGCCGCGTCATGCCCGGGCGGGCACCCGGCGTACACCCCAGGTGGCATGGGCCGGGCCGGCGTACGACTCAGGGGGTAAGCCAGCCCGGGGTGATCATGCCGGCCTCGTACGCGATGACCACGAGCTGCGCCCGATCGCGCACGGCCAGCTTGGTCATGATCCGGCTGACGTGCGTCTTCGCGGTGGCCGGGCTGAGCACCAGCCTGGCCGCGATCTCGTCGTTGGACAGGCCCGCGGCCACCAGCGTCATGACCTCGCGCTCCCGCTCGGTGAGCGCGTTCAGCCGCGGTCCCGGCTCGGGGCGCTTGACCCGGCCGGCGAACTCGGCGATCAGGCGGCGCGTGATCGAGGGGGCGATCAGCGCGTCGCCCCTGGCCACGACCCTGACCGCGTGGATCAGCTCGGCCGGCTCGGTGTCCTTGACCAGGAACCCGGCCGCGCCCGCGCGCAGCGCCCCGTACACGTAGTCGTCCAGGTCGAACGTGGTCAGGATGATCACCCTGACGCCGTCGAGCGCGGGGTCCCCGGCGATGCGGCGGGTGGCCTCCAGGCCGTCGAGCTCGGGCATGCGGATGTCCATGAGGACCACGTCGGGCCGGTGCTCGCGGGCCCCGGCGACGGCCTGCGCGCCGTTGGCGGCCTCGGCCACCACCTCGACGTCCTCCTCGTCGCTGAGGATGGAGCGGAAGCCGGCCCGGACCAGAGTCTGGTCGTCGGCGAGGAGTACGCGGATCATCGAGTCCCGTTCGTCGGCTGGTTCAGTGGCAGGCGGGCGGCGACGCGCCAGCCGCCCTCGGGTCGCGGGCCCGCGTCCAGGATGCCGCCGAGCGCGGCGGCCCGCTCGCGCATGCCCTGCACGCCGAAGCCGCTGCCCTCGTCGTAGACGGCGCCGGGGCCTTCGTCATCGACTTCGATCTCGACGTGCCCGGACGCGCTGGTGAGGCGGAGCGTGGCCCGGTCGGTGCCGGAGTGGCGGGAGACGTTCGTCAGCGCCTCCCTGACGATGCGGGCGGCGGCCAGGTCCACCTCGGTGGGCAGCGCGTCGAGCGGCCCGGACAGCTCGGTACGCACGTCCAGGCCGGAGGCCCGCACCAGCGCCTCCACCCGGGCCAGGCTGTCGTGGGGAGCGGTCGGCGCGTCCTCGTCCACCTGGCGCAGCACTCCCAGCGTGGTACGCAGCTCGCGCAGTGTCTCCTTGCTGGTGTCCTTGATCGTCCGCAGCGCCGTCTCGGCCTCCTCGGGCCGTTTCTTGAGTCCGTGCAGCGCCGCGGCGGCCTGCACGTTGATCATGGAGATGTTGTGCCCCAGGACGTCGTGCAGCTCCCTGGCGATCCGCAGCCGCTCCTCGCCGGCCCGCCGCCTGGCCTCCTCCTCCTTGCTGCGTACGGCGTCCAGCGCGTGCTGCCTGGCCTCCTCCAGGTACGCGCGGCGGTTGCGGGTGACGCCGCCGAACGCGATGGCGGCCACCACCCACCCGGCGATCATCACGAACAGGCTGTCGTCCAC
Organism: Nonomuraea sp. NPDC048892; assembly: GCF_040649735.1. Classification (NCBI taxonomy): domain Bacteria; kingdom Bacillati; phylum Actinomycetota; class Actinomycetes; order Streptosporangiales; family Streptosporangiaceae; genus Nonomuraea; species Nonomuraea sp. NPDC048892. Next base: position 139,569 of record NZ_JBEZFZ010000015.1, read on the forward strand.
GTGCCGCACGCCGCCGCTCTCGCCGATCCCCATGGCCAGCAGCGAGGCGCCGCCGGTGGCGATGGCCGCGGTCAGGTGCCCCAGGTCGGCAGCGGAGTACAGGCAGACGAACAGCAGCACGATGATCGGCCCGTCGACCGTGGCCCACGGGTAGTAGACGGCCACCGACACCGCCACGACGATCAGCGCCGCGACGGGAAAGCGCTCCCGCACCAGCAGCCCGCAGGCGGCGGTCAGCGGCAGGACGAGGTCGAGCGCGTTCACCGGGTTGACGCGCGGGAGGAAGGCGTAGGACGCCAGGGTGCCGATCAGCGCGACGGCAATCGTCACGGATGTCACGATCGTGCTGGTCGACGGCCTGCTCATGACTCCTATTGTCTACATATCCGCATATGGCGGGGTAATTGGCGGCGCGCATCCTGGGTAGAGCCGGTGCATGAGCACCAAGGACGAACTCCGGCAGGTCGAAGAGGATCTGGCCCGGCTGCGTGCCGAGAACCAGGAAGTCCGCGACCAGATCCGCGACATCGGCGCCACCGACCAGGTGGAGATCGCGACGATGATCAGCCAGGCGGACGAGCAGGTCGAGCTGATCGCCGGGCTCGAACGCCGCCGCGACGCCCTGATCCAGCGCCTGGAGGAAGAGGGCGCCCGGTAGGGGCGCCCCGCGTGGTTCGGCCTCGCCGGAGTTCCGGCGTTCAGCGTCGCCGGAGCTCGGCGCCGACCTCGTGCAGATGGCTCAACGCCTGACCGTACGACGTGAGCAGCCGGGTCTGGAGGTAGTCGACGCCGATCTCGGCGCAGTAGCGCTCGACGATCGGCTGGGCCCGGCGCAGGTTCGGCGCCGGCATGTGCGGGAACAGATGGTGCTCGATCTGGTAGTTGAGCTGGCCGAGCGCCACGTCCGTGAACAGGTTGCCGCGCACGTTGCGGGAGGTCAGCACCTGCTTGCGGAGGAAGTCGAGCTTGTCCTCCTTGGTCAGCACCGGCATGCCCTTGTGGTTGGGGGCGAACGTGCAGCCGAGGTAGAGCCCGAAGAGCCCCTGGTGCACGAGCAGGAAGAGCAGCGCCTTGCCGACCGGCAGGATGGTGAAGATCAGGCCGAAGTAGAGGACGAAGTGGGTGACCAGGAGCGTCAGCTCCAGGCGGCGCCGCTTGGCGGCCGGGTTGAGCAGTGCCTTGAAGCTGGCGATGTGCAGGTGCCAGGCTTCGAGCGTGAGCAGCGGAAAGAACCAGAAAGCCTGATATTTTGCGATAAATCGTGGCAGGCCATTGCTGTTCGCCGCCTGCTCCTGGGACCAGACGATCACGGCGGGGGAGACGTCGGGATCGTGGTCCTCGTGGTTGGGATTGGCGTGGTGGCGGTTGTGCTTGGTGTTCCACCAGCCCCAGCCGAGCCCCACGCCGAAGTTCCCGATGATCAGGCCGGCGATGTCGCTCGGCCGCCTGGTCCTGAAGACCTGCCGGTGCCCCAGGTCGTGGGCGAGGAAGCCGAGTTGCGTGAACACCACGGCCATCACGACCGCGACGAGAAGTTGCAGCCAGGAGTCGCCCACCCAGGCGAACAACGCCCAGCAGCCGAGGTAGACGAGGGCCGCGATGCTCATGCGTACGGCGTAGTAGACGGGACGCCGGTCGAGCAGACCGGCCTCCGTGATGCGATGGGCTAGTCGGGCGAAGTCACTGCCTCGAGTGTCGATCGTGCCTGGACTGGCCACTGCTCTCCTTACCTCGCGGTGCAAGTTGCCCTAACCATGGCGTATCAACCGCCAAACGGGAAGAACATCGGGTGACGGCGTGAGCTACCCCAGCGTTTCGATCGGGAACGTGGCGCGGGGCCGCCGGGGTCGCAAGTGCGTGCGGCGCGGGGCCGGGTGTGCTCAGGGCGGGGCCGCCGGGGGCCCGAGTGCGCTGAGAGCGTATTTCTCCGGCTCGGGAAGCGCCGCGCCCTCCCGCAGCGCCGCCCGGCAGCCGTCGGGACCCAGTGCCCGTTCGCACGCTCCGGTCAGCCGGGCGACGTACGGATCGGCGGACGCGCCGATCCCGCGCAGCGCCCGAGCGGAGCCCAGCAGCATGGCCGCCGGCCGGGGCTCCAGGTGCTCGGCCACGCCCTCCAGCACGGTCGCCCGCGCCGTCCGGTCGGAGCAGCCGGCCATCAGCTCCAGCGCCCGCCGCAGCGGCCCGGCCGGCCCACGGCTCACCTTGGCCAGCTCGACGTGCATGAACGCCCTGCACTGCGTGGACACCTCCGCCTCCATCGCCAGCGCCGCCTCCAGCAGCCGCGCCGCTTCAGCGAGGTCACCGGTGCGCCGGGCCAGCTCGCCCCTGGCGTGCCTGACCCGGGCCACGACGCCCTGGTCCTCCGAGCGCACGGCCGCCGCCCAGGCCCGCTCCAGCGCCTCGGCCGCCCCCTCGTGGTCGCCCGCCCTGGCCTTGAGCTGCCCGAGCCGCAGCAGGAACGTCATCGGCCCCAGCGGCGTCTCCAGCCCCGACAGCTCGGTCGCCAGCCGCTCGGGCTCCTCGCCCAGGGCGACGGCCGCGGCGAAGTCGCCCCGGTTCTCCGCCACCAGCGACAGCCAGTAGAGCGCCGCCCACTGCCCCCACCGGTCGCCGGTGCTCCTGAACCCGGCCAGCGCCGGCTCCAGCAGGTCCTCCGCCCCGGCCACCGTCCCGTACTCGAACCTGACGATGCCCCCGACCAGCAGCGCCGCCGACCGCGTCCACGGGTCGGGATGCCCGCGCAGCTCGGCCACGCCGCGTTCGGCCAGCTCCACCACGTCCTCCGGCGGCTCCATCACGGTGGCCAGCGCCCACGCGTTCAGCGCGGCCGGATGATCGGACGCGCGCACCGCCTCGTTCAGCCCGCCGCCCGTCGCCGCCAGGCACAGCCCGTACGCCAGCTCCCGCCCCGGCGGCACTATGTCGCCTGCCCGCTCCAGCACCTCGGCACTCCGCTCGGTGATCTCGCGGCGCCGGCCCCGCATGATCCACGGCCAGAAGCACGGCAGGACGGCCCGCAGCGGGTCGTCGGTGTGGCGCAGTGCCGCGTCCAGGTTGCCGCGCTCCGCGTCCAGCACGGCCAGCCAGGTGAGCTGCTCGCCGGTCCGCAGGTACGGCTCTGCGGTCTCGGCCAGCTCGGTGTAGTAGCGGGCGTGGGCCCGGCGCAGGCCGGGGAGGTCGGCGGCGGCGTACTGCCTGATCGTCTCCAGCATCGTGTAGCGGTCGCCGTCGAACGCGATGAGCGACTTGTCCACCAGCGAGGAGAGCAGGTCGAGGTCGCCGCCGCAGATCTTGGCGATGGCCTCGTACGTGGCGCCGCCGGAGAAGACCGTCAGGCCCCGCAGCAGCTCGCGTTCGCGCTCCGAGAGCAGGTTCCAGCTCCAGTCGATGACCGCGCGCAGCGTGCGGTGACGCGGCTCCGACGTGCGCCCGCCACGGAAGGTCAGCCGGTCGCCGAGCTGCGCCACCAGCACCGGCACCGGCATCGTGCGCAGCCGGGCGGCGGCCAGCTCGATGGCCAGCGGGATGCCGTCCAGCTCGCGGCAGATCCGCGCCGCGTCCGCGTCGTCCACGCGCAGATCGGGCCTGGCGGCGGCGGCCCGATCCCTGAGCAGCTCCCGCGCCGGCCCGTCGGGCAGCGGAAGGACCTGGTGCAGGCGTTCGCCGGGGACGTCCAGCGGCTCCCTGCTGGTGGCCAGGATCCGCAGCCCCGCCACCTGGGACAGCAGCCACCGGGCCACCCGTGCGGCCTCGTCGATCAGGTGCTCGCAGTTGTCCAGCACGATCAGGGGCGCGCGCCCGCGCAGCGTCGTCACCAGGTCGGTGGTCCAGAACACGGCCTCCAGCGCCGCCCGCACCCCGGTGACAGCGGCCAACTCGACCAGCCACACACCACCGGCCACGCCCAGCCCCGCACCCGTTCCCAGCCCTGCGCCCGTCTCCAACCCTGCGCCCGTCTCCAACCCTGCGGCCACCTCCACGGCCAGCCGTGTCTTTCCGGCTCCGCCGGGACCCACCAGCGTGACCAGCCTGGACTCGCCGAGCTGCCGGGTCACCAGATCGATGTCCTCCGAGCGGCCGACGAAGCTTGTGAGCCTGGCGGGCAGGTTGCCCCCGGCGGCCGGCTCGTCGTCGCGCAGTGCCGCCAGGTGCGCCTCCCGCAGCTCGGGCCCGGGATCGACGCCCAGCTCCGTCGCCAGCGCCGTCCTGATCCGCTCGAAGACGGTCAGCGCCCCGGCCCGCCTCCCGCCGGCGGTCAGGGCCCGCATGAGCAGGGCATGGAACGGCTCCCGCAACGGATGCGCTACCACCAGCCCCTCCAACTCGGCCACCAGCCCATCGAGCCCGCTCACCGGCCCACTCACCGGCCCGCCCACACCCCGACCACCGACAGGGCCGAAGCCGGCGATCGGGTCGGCGTTCGGGAGGGCGTTCGGGAGGGCGTCGAGGTCAGCGGAGATGCGGGCGGCCAGGGTCGTCAGCCGCAATTCCTCCAGCCGCGCCGCAGGACCCGCCGCGAACGGCAGCTCCGCCGCGTCGGCCAGCGCGGGGCCCCGCCACAGCGCCAGCGCCCGCCCAGCATCGCCGTCGCGGGCCAGTCGTTCGAACGCCCACGCGTCTACCTCGCCGGCCGGCACGTCGAGCAGGTAACCGGCCGGATGAGAGGCGATCAGCCCAGGAGCCTCCCTGCGCGCCCTGGACACCAGCGACTGCAGCGCCGCCGTCGGATGCGCGGGCTCGTCGTCCGGCCACAGGTCGTCGATCAGGCGGTCGGCGGTCACCACCCGGCCGGGGTCGAGCGCGAGCCGTACCAGCAGCGCCCGTACCCGGGCGCCGCCGATCTCGCCGCCCGCCACCCGCAGGGGCCCCAGGATCCCGACCCGCATCCGCCCTCCACGACCGCACGCCGAGTCCACACTAACCGCCACCCCACCGCCCCGACCCCGACCGACCCGGCGAGCGCGGGCGGTCACAGCCCGAGCCGCTCCCGCAGCAGCTCGACCGGCAGGTGCGGCACCGTGGCCTCGTGGAACACGGGCAGCCCCACGATCAGCTCCCCGTCCACCACCCGCAGCCCGTCGGGCGCGGAGTACCCCCTGGTCTGCCGTGGCTCGATGGCGTAGTAGCCGCCGGTGCCGTAGTCGATCCGCACGCTCTCCAGCGACGGCCGCGCGCTGGCCAGGCAGGCCCCCATCGGCAGGCCCAGCTCCGTCGGCGAGGTGAGCGCGTGGGCGTGACCGGCCACGACCAGCGCCGGTTCCACGCGCGCCGTCAGCACCCGTTCGGCCATCAGGGCGTCCCGCTGGGACCAGTCGCCGGTGAACATGCCCCCGTCGAACAGCGTGACCGTCAACCCGGGAACGGCCTTGAGCATCGCGAGGTGCCCGGCCGTGACGCGCCCGTCGCCGAGCCACCACAGCGGGTGGTCCAGCCCCGTCCCCTCGCTCAGATAGACGTCGAGCTGGTGCTTGAGGTCTCCCGGCCATTCGAGGGCCAGGTGGGTCAGCCCGAGCGCGCGCATGAGCCCGTGGATGATCAGCGGGTTCTCCCTGACGCCGTGCACCTCGCCGAGCAGCAGCAGCCCCGACTCCTCGATCGAGCGCCTGGCGCGGTCGAGCGCGCCCTGCTCGGCCCGCAGTTCGTAGTCGTCCGTACGGAATTCGGCGACGGCCTTGAGCAGACCGTCCAGCGTGTCGACGCCTGGCATGCCTCCACATTCTTCGCCAGGCCCCCTCCGCGCAACAGGTGAGTCAGGAGAACACCTTGGCCTTGAGCGCGGGAACGTGCCCCACCACCCGCAGGAACGTCTTGAACCCGATCCGCGCCGTCCGGTTGTCCCCGACGAACTGCTCGGCCGCGCGCCGCGAGTCGCGTACGGCGGCGAAGCCGTACTCCCGCATCTCCGTCTCGTAGCGAGCGATGGCCGCGACCGGGTCGCCGCCGGCGGTGAGTCCGGTGGTGAGTGCGGTGCGGAGCAGACGCGCGTCGCGCAGCGCGGTGTTGGCGCCGATGCCGCGCATCGGCGTCATGCTGTGGATGGCGTCGCCGAGCAGGGTGACCGTGCTGGCCGGCCAGGGGTCGATCGGGATCGAGGTACGGATCGGCAGCAGCGAGACCGTGCCCGGATGCGACAGCTCGACCAGCCTGCGCAGGTCGGGATGCCAGGACGCGATCATGCTCGCCACGGTCTCCTTGAGCTGCTCTCCCGTCATCCCGGAGAGGCCGGCGGGAAAGCGCTTGGACGTCGCGCCGAACACCCACAGGATGTAGCTGCCGGTGTTGTCCATCAGCGCGCCCTCCTGCTCGGTCCCGCCGATCCCGTCCTCGCGCACGGGGCCCGCGCCCAGGTCGTGCGGAGCGGTGAAGAACCCCATCCCCTGGGGCGGGATCACGCTGTTGGGGCCCTCGACCAGCCGGGGCGCGAGCAGCTTCCTGCTCGCCTCCGTCAGCGGGAACTTGCCCGCCAGGGTGGTGATCCCGGTGTCCACTCGCTCGGCGTGCGGCAGGTACTGCTTGCGCACCCGGGAGTTGCCGCCGTCCGCGCCGACCACGATGTCGGCCGTCTCGTTCGTGCCGTCGGCGAAGAAGAGCCGCACCCGCCCGCCGGACAGCCGCTCGTAGCGCTCGAACGTCTTCCCGAACCGTACGACGTCGTCCAGGCCGGACAGCAGCACCTGCCTGAGCGTGATGCGGCTGACGGAGTGGTGGTCGTCGGCCGGGTCGGCGGCGGCGGGGGTCTCGATCAGCGCCAGCGTGCGCAGCCGCTCGGTGAGGAAGCCGAAGTCCTGGCCGCCTCGTCCGGTCGTGTCGAGGAAGGCCTGCCACAGAGGGGCGGGCAGGCAGTCGTGCAGGGCGCGGGCGCCGTGGGGGTCGATGTGCACGCGGTAGCCCTGCAGCCGGTCGGCCGGGGTCCGGTCGCGCTCGTAGACGGTCACGTCGAGCCCGGCCTTGAGCAGCCCCTGGGCCAGGCAGAGCCCGCCGACCCCGCCGCCGATGATCGCGATGCGCTTCTTCTGCGTCGTCATGTCTCCGACTATCAACCAATCGGATGAAACTGTCAACCAAACGTATGGATGATAAGCTGTCGCATATGAGGCGAGCACCGGAGGAGAGGCAGCGCGATCCCGAGCGCACGAAGGCGCGGATTCTTCAGGCGGCGTTGGAGGAGTTCGCGGCGAAGGGGTTCGCGGGGGCGCGGGTCAGCGAGATCGCGACCAGGGCCGGGGTGAACAAGCAGCTTATTTCGTACTATTTCGGCGGCAAGGAGGGCCTCTACCAGGCGCTGAACACCCGCTGGCAGGCCGAGGAGAGCGCCTTCGCCGACCCCTCGGCCTCGCTCGGCGAGCTGGCCGCCTCCTACGTCCGCGCCAACGCCGAGCGCCGCGACTACGGCAGGCTGATGCTCTGGCAGGGCCTCACCGACGACACGGCTTCCGACCCGGCGTTCGTGGCCGACGTGCGGCGCGACCTGGAGCAGCTACGCCGCCGCCAGGAGGCCGGCGAGTTCCCCGCCGACCTCGACCCGGGCGCGCTCCTGGTGGCGCTCTTCGCGATGGCGGCGGCGGGCATCTCCTTCCCCCAGCTCGTCCGGGCGGTGTGGGACCAGGACCCGGCCTCGCCCGAGCTCACCGAGCACTACGCCCAGCAGATCGAGAAACTGGTCGGCCATCTGGGGCAGGCACGCCCGCCGGCCTGAGCCGGTGGTCAGGGGCAGCGGACGACCATCCCCGCGTACGACAGATTCCCGCCGAAGCCGAACAGCAACATCGGCGCACCCTCCGCCACCTCGCCCCGCTCCAGCAGCTTGGCCAGCGCCAGCGGCACGCTCGCGGCCGAGGTGTTGCCCGACTCGACCACGTCACGGGCGACGATCGCGTTCACCGCGCCGAGCTTCTGGGCGATGGGCTCGATGATGCGCAGGTTCGCCTGGTGCAGCACCACCGCCGCCAGATCCTCCGGCCGTACGCCGCCGCGCTCGCACGCCAGCCGGGCGAGCGCGGGCAGCCGCGTGGTGGCCCAGCGGTAGACCGACTGGCCGTCCTGGGAGAAGCGCGTGGGCGTCCCCTCGATCCGTACGGCGGAGCCCAGCTCCGGCGCCGAACCCCACACGACGGGCCCGATCCCCGGCTCCTCGGCCGCGCTCACCGCGCTTACCACGGCCGCTCCGGCGCCGTCACCCGTCAGCACGCACGTCGTCCGGTCGGTCCAGTCGGTCACGGCGGTCATCTTGTCCGCCCCCACGACCAGCGCGTTCGTCGCCGCCCCCGCCCGGATGGCGTGGTCGGCCTGGGCCAGGGCGTGGGTGAAGCCCGAGCAGGAGACGCCGAGGTCCATCAGCGCGGCCTCCGGCACGCCGAGCCGGCCCGCGACGTGGGAGGCGACGTTGGGGGCGCGCTCGGTCTGGGTGCAGGTGGCGATCAGCACGAGATCGATGTCGGACGGCTCCAACCCGCTGCCGGCCAGCGCTTTGGCGGCGGCATGCGTGGCCAGGTCCGCCACGCTCTCGCCGTCCGCGGCCACATGCCTGGTACGGATCCCGACCCGTCTGGTGATCCACTCGTCGCTGGTGTCCACCATCGCCGCCAGATCATCATTCGTCAGGACTTTTGCGGGTTGATAGTGGCCTGTCGCGACAAGTCGTGATCCATTCATGCGGCGGACTATAGCAAGCGAACGTTCGGACGCTATTTCCCGAACGGCCCGCTACCCTGAGCCCATGACCCCACCCACCCACCGGCACACCAGCCGCAGGGAACCGCTGCCCGGAAGGGGGATCGGATGAGCCCGCGCAGGTCCGTGGCCGAGGCGCTCGGCACGCGTGCGGCCATCCTCGACCGTTCGGTGGCCATCGCCTCCAGGGACGGGCTCGAAGGGCTGACCATCGGCCGCCTCGCCGCCGAACTGGCCATGAGCAAGTCAGGCGTACTCGGCCACTTCGGCTCCAAAGAGGCGCTCCAGCTCGCGGTCCTGGGCCGCGCCGACGAGATCTTCCGCGCCGAGGTCTGGGAGCCCGCCCGCTCCGCCGCGCCAGGACTGACCCGGCTACGGGTGCTCTGCGAGGCGTGGATCTCCTACCTGGAACGTCAGGTCTTCCCCGGCGGTTGCTTCTTCACGGCCGCCGCGCACGAGTTCGACGGCCGCCCGGGGCCGGTGCGGGACGCGGTCGAGTCACGGTTCGACGCCTGGCGCGACCGTCTCGGCAAGGAGATCCGCAGAGCGGTGGCCACGGGAGAACTCCCCCAGGACACGGACCCCGGCCTCCTCGCCTTCGAACTCCTGGGCCTGGCCATGGGACTCAACCACGCCGTCCAACTCCACCGCGACCCCCAAGCCGCCACGTACGCCCGCCACGCCATGCGAGCCCGCCTCGGCAGCGCACGCGCGCACTGAGCGCCCCGCCACCACGCCGTGCTCATCCGACAGCGGCTCCGCTACGGCCGGTCTCCGGGCTTGCCGACGATCCCGGCCGTCAGCCGTGCGCTCCACTCCAGAGGAGTGCCCGCCTTGACCGTGTGTGTCGCACCGCCGGGACGGTCGAAGGTGCGGTCGGCGACGCTTTCCTCGTACGTTCCCAGAAACCGATAGTCCTGTGCGCTGACGATGATCTCGTAGCGCGCCGAGGATCCCGTGTAGCCGAACGCGGTCCCGTGGCGGCCGGCCGCGTCGATCGCGCCCTGCCTGACCACGACGCCCTGAATCGTGGGCAGCGCCCGGAACAGCGCGGCCCGCACCTCGGCGATCAGCGGCTGGTCGCGCAGCAACTGGGAGATCGTGCGGAAGATGCGCTCCTGCCTGGTCGCGTCGGCGTCGTCGAACTCCGAGACGGGAGTGGCGTCGATGCTCGCCCCGATTCTGGCGATCATCTGCTCGGGGGTGACCGGCGCTTCGGCCAGGTCCGCGCCGGTGATGCCGGGGCCGACCTTATGGATGGCGAGTCTGCCCCGTCCGTCGTCCAACGCGGTCTGCTTGCCGTCCAGGCTGTGCCAGGTCTCAAGAGTCATGCGCTTGTCGCGATCCACCTCCGGATCCGGCTCCTCGCGGAGTGGAGCGATCGTCTGCCGCACGTACAGCCAGCGGCCCGGTGACGGCGTGGTCCCGTACGGGTCGCTCGCGGCGCGCCTGGCCGCCTTGTCGCCGAGCTCATGAACGGAGGCGACCGAGGTGGTGGCAGGCTGTTCGTCCCCGCGCACCGCGAGGGCGCTCGCGCCGATGGCGAGCGCGACCGACGCGGCGAGTGCCAGCCGCCAGGCCAGGCGCGGCCTGCGCCTCATCGGCGCGGGCGTCGTCGGCTTGGGGACCGGCGGCACGGGGGCCGGCTCTCGGACGGCCTGCAGCAACCGAGTGCGCGCCGCCTCCTTCACCCCGCTGGTGATCGCCGGGGTGGCGTCGAGGAACTGTCCGAACTCATCCATCATGCGTCCTCTCTCGTCTGATAGCCGGTGCCGAGGGTGGCCCGCGCTCGTCTGCGAGCCCGGTGCAGGCGTGAGCGCACGGTCCCGATCGGGATCTCCAGCGCCTGTGCCACCTCGTCGTAGGCCAGTCCTCCCAGCGCCACCAGCAGCAGCACGTCGCGATCACCGCTGGCCAGGCCCGTCAGCGCTGCTGCCAGCCGGCGGTCCTCGGCCTGCGCGGCGACGCGCCCGACCACCGCGTCGGCCATCGGCTCCGGCGGCGGCTCCGCACCGGTACGCGCCAGCGCCCGCAGGAACCGCTCCTCGTCGCGCCGCTGCCTGGCGATGAGGTTGGTCGCGATGCCGTACAGCCACGGCCTGGCCAGCGGCTGCGCGTGGTCGTAGGAAACGCGGCAGCGGAAGGCGGCCAGGAACGTCTCCGCCACGATGTCGTCGGCGGCTTGCACGCCCAGCCGCCGCGCGACATAGCGGTGGATCTGCTCGACATAGCGGTCGAATACGCCGGCGAACTGCTCCGGGTCGTCGATTGACCGGCGGATGAGCTCGGCGTCGTCCGCCTCGACTCTTTCTTCCGGTGGGGTCCGTGTCATGCCTGCTGTTGCCCGATGGGACGAAACGAGTTCTCGATGACCACGAGCGCGGTCACCTGGCTATCCTGCTGGCGTGGGTTATCAAGATCACGACGGCCGGGCCGGGCCGCCTGGCGTGCTCGTCCGCTGCTCGCAGGACCCCGGCCTGGTGATCCGGCTCAGCGGACGGCGCTTCGACGACTACGAGACCGTCTTCTCCGTTCAGGCCACGGCCGATGGACTGCATGCCACGATCCCCGAGGTGACCGTCTCCATCTACGACCCCGCCGGTGACCTGGCCGCCTTCCTGTGTGGGCTCGCCGACGACTTCCGCGGCTGGTCAGGAAGGCGTACCCGGCACACCGACCAGCTCACGCTCGAAGCCGGCTTCCACTCCGGCGGTCACATCGAGCTGACCTGGAAGATGCGCCCCGATTTCTACCGGGGAGCGACGTGGGAGGTCTCCGCGACAACCTGGATCGAGGCCGGGCAGCAACTGACCACCTTGGCCTCCGATGTCCGGACCTTCCTGGCCCGGCCCTGAAAGACGTACAGGAACGCGAAAAATGGGCAGCATCGAGCGCCCGGCCGGCCCGAGAACCCATCTGTGCCGGTGGTGCCGGTCCGAGGAGAAGCGGTCGGGCGGGTCAGTCCGAGGAGAGCCGGTCGAACAGTTGCAGCGCCGCCTGCCTGACCTCCTCGGGCGAGAGCCCGTCCAGGGTCTTCCTGGCGTCGGAGATGTCACGGGTGGTGGCGAGCGTGATCGCCACCGACGAAGCGGCGGCGCGGTCGATCGATCCCGTCGGGGCGGCGTCGGCCAGTTCCTGGGCGCTCGCGGCGAGGTCGAGGTTGTCTCTCAACGGATCTCCTCGGGTGAAGACGGTTCGGCCCATTGCATCACTTGGCATCGTGCCGCATCCACCATTCGGTGAATTCCCGGCATCGCCCATCGGAAGCGAAGCGGATCACCCAGAGGTTGCTGTACGTTTTGTCCGGATATGTCGTGACTCCTTGGATGACGCTCAGGTCGTCCGTCACGCACACCGGATGCCACTCGAAAGTGGCCTCGCCAGGTTTGTCCTGCCGTCCCAGCCACTGCGCGACGATCTCGTCACGCCCCTGCCAGGGCGAACTGTACGGCTCGGTGTAATAGACCGCATTCTCGGTGAACAGGGCGGAGATGTCGTCGGGATGGTTGGAGTTCCACGCCCGCACGTATCCCTCGATCCACGAATGAGGCTCGACCATCGGTCTAACCTCTCAGCGGATCGTGTCCGACGGACATCGGCTCGCGTCGCGAGTCGTCGTCCGTACGTCCGCCCATGGTCTCGACGAGCTCCACGACCTGCCGCATCACGTCGAGGTCGACCTTGCTCAGGTCGCCCTTCCGCCTGCGCAGGACATGCGGAACCGCGCGCCCCGGCTCGTCGATGCCCGGATCCGGGTCAGGAGGGAACCCCTCCTCGTCGGACGCGTCGGCGAGCAGGTGGGTACGAAGTTCCTCGGAGTTCATGTCGACCACACGATGGAACTCGTCCCACAACATGTCGGTGTCGAAACCCTCCAACCCTGCACTCATACCCGGCCGCCTACCCCTCTGGCCGGGCCTTACGCACCTGAAACCCGCCCCAGCCGCGGGTCTCAGCGGATGCCGGCGGTCAATTTGGCGACCGTGTCGGCTATGCGCCGCTGCCTGGTCTCCGGCTTCTTGGCGGCCTCGACGGCCAGCACGTAACGCCGCTTCCCCGAGTACGACAGGCTCTCGAAGAACGCCCTGGCCTCCGGCGCCCGGTCGAGCGCGTCCGCCAGGTCGGCGGGCACCTCGACCTGTCGCGGCGCGGTGTCGGCGGCCAGCTCCACCTCGACCTCGTCGCCCGCCGCCACCCCGGCGGCCTGCCGGTTCTCCGCGCTGAGCGGAAGCATGAACCGGCCGCCCATCGTGGCCACCGTGCTGCGGTAGGTGTGATCGTTGATCGTGACGGTCACGGCCGGCCGCTTGCCCGCGCCGAACTGCTCGACGACGGCGGCCGGCACCTCCATCCCCGTGGCGGTCTTGCCGTTCAGCTCGATCGTGGCGCGGAATCTCATCGGAAGAACCCCTCCAGTACGGGCGCCAGCGCCGCCGGCTTGACGATGTGGGTCTGCCCTTCGAGCGTGCGATACGTGGCCTCGGGCAGGTGCTCCGCCAGCGCCGCGGCCGCGTTCCTGATCCAGGACGGGCTCTTGCCGCCGTCCATGACCAGCGTGGGCGCCTTGACCGAGGCCCAGCTCGACGCGGGGTAGGGCGTGCCGAGCTCGTACGGCGCCACGAACGCCGCGTCGTAGGGCAGCGTGTGCGCCAGCGCCTTGAGCGAGGACCAGGCGGGCATGAAGCGCATCATGGCCACGACGATCCCGGGCAGCCCGACGCCGACGCGCATGAAGTAACGCACCGCCTCGGCGCGCCGGTCGGCGGCCACCAGGTCGCCCAGCGTGCGCAGGTAGTCGCCGGGGACGGGCGGCCGGGTGGCGTCCACGATGAACGGCGGCTCGTACAGCGCCAGCCGCTCGACCGGGACCCCGCTGTGGGCGGCGACCAGGGCGACGGCGGCGCCGGACGACGTGCCGTAGAGGCGCACGGGGCCACCGGCCTCGGCGACGACCGCGGCCAGATCCTCGACCTCGCGGTCCGGCGAGAAGGGTGCGATGTCGCCGCTCTCGCCCCGGCCGCGCCGGTCGTAGGTGTAGACCGTGAAGCGCGAGGCCAGCGCGCTGGCCAGGCCGGCGTTGATGCTCCGCGCGCGGTGGCTGAGCGCGCCGTCCACGAGGACGACCGGTGGGCCGGAGCCGGCGCGGGTGCAGGCGATGCGGGTGCCGTCCGCGGACGTGACGTTGCTCATGGGGATGACGATAAGCTCCGACAAAAAAATTTGTCAACACCTGGCCGCCAGGTCACGATTCGTCGGATTTCCCATCTCATTTAGGTACGGGCGTACGCAGAACGGGTGTGCCGCACTCGGGTACATCTGGAGCCGTCTCGCGCGGGGGAAGCCGGGACGGCTCCCGAGGCTTCACGCCGCGAAGGAGGGGGCGGCGCGTGTCCGGGACCGGAACCGGCGGTCTGCCAGCCGCGGCTCCCGCCCCGGGCACGCGCCGCGGGTTCCCGTGCAAAGGGCGGGCGGCGCGCCCGCCGTTCGAAGGGCGGGCTACGCGCCCGTGTGGGCGGGGCCGGTGCTGCCGCGTGGGGTGAGGATGGCGGCCTGGTCCTCGAACGGCGGCACGCTCTCCCCGGCGATCAGCGCCAGCAGGCGCTGCGCCGCATGCGCCCCGTACGCCGGAATGTCACGGGTGAGCGCGGTCAGCGGCGGCCGGACGACCTGGGCCAGCGGCGAGTCGTCCCAGGCCACGATGGACAGGTCACGCGGCACGTCCACCCGCATCTCCTGGGCCACGGAAAGGCCCGCCACGGCCATGATGTCGTTGTCGTAGACGATGGCCGTGGGCCGGTCGGGCGAGCTGAGCAGCCGCCTGGTGGCCCGCGCGCCCTCCTCGCCGGTGTAGTCGGTGTGCACGATGACGTGCTCGACCGCGTGCTCGCCGGCGTCCTGGCACGCCCGCTCGAACGCCTGGTCGCGGACGGTCGTGTGGACCAGCTCGGGTAGCCCGGCCACTCGGGCGATGCGCCGGTGGCCGAGCGCCACCAGGTAGCCGACGGTCTCGCGGACGGCCTCGCCGTCGTCGGACCAGACGGCCGACAGCGAGCCCGACTCCGATGGATGGCCGATGACCACGACCGGCATGCCGAGCCGCTCCAGCTCGCTCACCCGGGAGTCGGAGTAGTGCAGGTCCACGAGGAAGACTCCGTCGATGCGGCTCTCGCCCCACCAGTGCCGGTAGACCTCGCTCTCCTGCTGGTGGCTGGTGACCACCTGGAGCAGCAGCGCGTAGGAGCGGTCGGCGAGCACGCCCTCGATGCCGCTGATCAGCTCCATGAAGAACGGCTCGACGCCCAGGATGCGGGCGGGCCGGCACAGCGCGAGGCCGACGCAGTTGGCGCGGGCGCCGTTGAGCGCCCTGGCCGCGCTGTTGGGACGCCAGCCGATCTCGTCGGCGATGGCGACGATCCTGGCCCGCGTCGCCTCCGACACACCGGGCTGCCCGTTGAGCGCGTAGGAGACCGCGACCTTGGACACTCCCGCCCTGCTGGCGATGTCGGCGATGGTGGGGCGTTTCACCGTTTGATATTAACCGGTCAAGCCGCGTGCCAGGGTTTCGATTCCCGCGTCTCCTTGGCGGCCTCCGCCACGCGCAGGGCGTACGTGGCCCGTTCCGCCCCTTCGACGGGCCCGAGATAGGTGTGCCCGGTCAGGTGGCACCACGCGGGCAGGTCCACGGGCGCGGCCGGATCGGCGGCGATCAGGTGGATCACCGCGCCGGGACCGGCCGCGCGCACGTGGGCGCGGAGTTCGAGGAGCAGCTGCACGCAGAGCTTGTCGCCGCCGTCGACTACGAGATCAGGCATGCTTCTAGGAAATCACCCCTTAAGTCCCGTATGTGCCAAACCTTCGACGAACTGCTTCTGCGCCACCACGAACACCACCAGCACCGGCAGCGCGGTCAGCGAGGCCGCGGCCAGCTGCACGTTCCACATGGGCCCGCCGTAGGCGTCCACGAACTGGGTCAGCGCCTGCGGCAGCGTGAACCGTTCCGGCGTGGACAGGAACACGATCGGCTCCAGGTAGAGGTTCCAGCTGTGCAGGAACGTGAAGATGGCCACCGCGCCGACCGCCGGCCTGGCCAGCGGCAGCCCGATCCGCCAGAACGTGGCCAGCCGCCCCAGCCCGTCGACCGCCGCCGCCTCGTCCAGCTCCTTCGGCAGCGCCAGGAAGAACTGCCGCATGATGAACGTGGCCAGCACGCTCGGCGCGCCCAGGATCGGGATGAGGATCAGCGGCCAGTGCGTGTCGGTCAGCCCGGCCGAGTGGAACAGCCGGAACAGCGGCACGATCGTCACCTCGCTGGGGATCAGCAGGCCGACCAGGATGACCAGGAACAGCGCGTTCGAGCCGCGGAAGCGGATGCGCGCGAACGCCCACCCGGCCAGCGACGACACCGCCAGCGTGCCGACGGTGACGACCGCGGCGATGTAGAGGCTGTTCCAGTACTGCTGGGCGAACGGCTGCAGCTCGAACACCTGCCGGTACGCCTCCAGCTGCGGCCGGCCTGGCAGCAGCGAGGGCGGGAACGCGAAGATCTCGCTCACCGGCTTCAGCGACGAGGTGACCATCCACCAGGTCGGAAAGACGAACGGCACACAAAGGACGCACAGCACGCCGTACAGGAGGGTCTTACGCCTCAAGGAACACCCACCTCCTGCGCATCCGCCACTGCAGCACGGTGAGGGCGAGCACGATCACGAAGAGCAGCACCGACAGCGTGGCGCCGTAGCCGAAGTGGTGGAACTGGAAGGCCTGCTGGTAGAGGTAGTAGACCAGCACGGTCGTGGAGGTGCCGGGGCCGCCCTGGGTGAGCACCGCGATCTGGGCGAACACCTGCAGCGACCCGGCCACCGTGATGATCGAGGTGAGCAGCACGGTCGGGCTGATCATGGGCAGCGTGATCCGGGCGAACCTGGTCCACGCCCCGGCGCCGTCCATCCTGGCGGCCTCGTACAGCTCCTTGGGCACGCCCTGCAGCGCGGCCAGGAACAGCACCATGTTGAGCCCGACGTTCTTGAACACCTGCACGCCGATCACCGACACCATCGCGCCCGTCCCCGTACGCAGCCAGTTGGGCCCCTCGACGCCCACGGTCTGGAGCAGGGCGTTGACGCCGCCGTTCGACTGGAGCAGGAAGCCCCACACGATCGTCCAGGCGACCAGCGAGACCACCACCGGCGAGAAGAACAGCGTCCTGAACACCACCGTGCCGCGCAGCCGCTGGTTGAGCAGCACCGCCAGCAGCATGGCCAGCGACAGGTTGAACACCACCAGGCCGACGGAGAACAGCGCGGTGGCGCTCAGCACCTTGGGCACGTTGGGGTCGGCGAGCAGTTGCCGGTAGTTGTCGCCGCCGACGAACTCGAACGTGTCGGCCAGCACGTTCCACTCGTGCAGGCTGTAGTAGAGCACCAGGCCGAGCGGGAGGAAGACGAACAGCAGGCTCCCGAGCAGCTGGGGGGCCACGAAGGCGTACCCCACCAGGTGGTCCCTGCGGCTCGCCGTCCACCACGTCGTACGAGCGGGCATCACTTGGCCAGCATCGGCTGGATGGCGGTGCACACCCCGGCCAGCGTCTTCGCCACGTCGGCGCCCGGCTGCCAGAGCTGGTCGAGCTGGGCGCGCACGGTCTGCGCCAGCTCGGCCTGCCCGGCGTGGCTGGGCTTGACCCGGCCGGTGGAGATGCCGTCGATGACGACCTGCTGGAGCTGCTCGGGCTTGAGCAGCGGGTTGCTCTTGGCCAGGCTCTCGGCGGTGAGCAGCTGGGTGCGCGGCGGCGGGAAGTACTGGCCGAGCTTGGCGGAGTTGTCGGGGTTGGAGAGGAACGACAGGAAGTCGGCGGCCTTGGCGGCGTTCGGGCTCTTCTTGATGACGCCGATGCCGGCCTGGCCGATGACGCTGTAGGCGCCCTTCGGGCCGGTGGGCAGCGGGATCAGGTCCCACTTGAAGGTGGCGTCCTTGAGCAGCGAGGCGCGGGAGATCTGGGTGATCGTCATCCCCGCCTCACCGGCGAAGAAGTCGGCCGTGGTGCCGGGGGCGGGCAGCGCCTTGTCGGTGAAGATCGCCTTGTGCAGGAAGGTCATCGCCTCGACCATCTCCGGCTTGGCGAAGCCGCAGGTCTTGCCGTCCTCGCTCCACGCCTCGGCGCCCCAGCCGCCCCACACGGTGGCCAGGTTGTCCCAGCCCTTGTAGTCGAAGTCGCGCACCACCAGGCCGGCCTTGCCGCTCTCCTTGTTCACGGCGGCGGCCGCCTCGACGGCCTGATCCCACGTCCAGCCCGCCTTGGGCGGCTTCTGCCCGGCCTGCTTGAGCAGGTCGAGGTTGACGAACACGCCGAAGGGCGAGGTGGAGAACGGGTAGGCGTACAGCTTGCCCTCCTGCTGCCACAGCTTCGTCGTCGCGGGCGCGAGCTGCTCCGGCTGGACCAGGTTGTCCAGCGGCGCGAGCGCGCCTGAGCCGACGAAGTCGGGCGCGGAGTTCTCCAGGATCCAGGCCAGGTCGGGAGCGTTCCCGCCGGCGATCTGCGTGGTCAGGGTCGTCGTGTAGTTCTCGATCGGCAGCGTGTCGAACTTGATCGCCGCCACGTCCTGGTGGGTCTTCCGGTATTCGTCGGCGATCGAGTTGAGCAGGGAGAGGTGTTCGGCGTTGCCGGTCCAGATCGTCATCCGCAGCGTGGCGGGGCCGGTGGCGGCGGGCTCGGAACCCGAGCCACAGGCGGTCAGGACGAGCAGTCCAGTCAGCCCGGCGGCGGCCATGGTGATGCGCATCGGCGCTCCTAACAATGGGGGGATCAGTAGCCGGACACGTCCGGCCAGTGGAGTTCGACGCCCTGCTCATCCAGGCGCTCCTGGAAGGCGGCGAGCAGGGCGGGGTCGGCCCGCACGGCGTGCGGGGCCGTGGACCGGTCGAGGCAGAACGCGGCCAGCGCGCCCGCGGCCTCCCCGATGTTCCACTCGACCGGGTGCAGGCGGTAGCAGCCGTTGGTGATGTGGGTGGTGGCCAGGTTCTTGCCGGCGGGCAGCAGGTTGTGCACGCGGCGGGGGAGCAGC
Organism: Nonomuraea sp. NPDC048892; assembly: GCF_040649735.1. Taxonomy (NCBI): domain Bacteria; kingdom Bacillati; phylum Actinomycetota; class Actinomycetes; order Streptosporangiales; family Streptosporangiaceae; genus Nonomuraea; species Nonomuraea sp. NPDC048892. Next base: position 158,297 of record NZ_JBEZFZ010000015.1, read on the forward strand.
GCGCCGAGCGGCAGCTCGAACGGGCTGCTCGGCACGTCCAGGTAGTTGTCGCCGCCGGTCGAGGGGTGCAGGTCGATCCGGTACATGCCGACGCCGACCGAGTCGGGGTAGCGCGCGGCGCCCTTGTCGCCGCGCACGGCCATGGACAGGTCCTGCTCGACGATCGTGTACTCGCCCAGGATGCGGCGCGACTCCCGTACGTACGGCGCCTGGGCCAGGCCGTCGGCCGAGCCCGTCACGTCGCCGCGCAGCCGCAGCCCCGGCCATCCGGTGCCCCCGTCGGGGCGGGGCGCCTCGGTCTGCAGCCAGTAGAGCACCGACCTGGACAGCTCGCGCGCCGCCGCGAGGTGCTCGGCGGCGTCGGGCACGTCGATGACCGGGCCCTCCATGTAGTCGATCATCGGCCAGTTGACCAGGGTGATGTCGCTGGCGTACGCGCCCGGCGCGAACAGGTCGCGGGCGGCGATCCTGCGGAAGGTCCACAGGTTCCCGTCGCCGGGATTGCGCCGCTGGTCGGCCCGGACCCGCAGCGCGTCGTCGCCGGGGTTGGGGGTGAAGGAACGCTCGGAGATCTCCAGCGTGCGCGGGTTGGGGCTGCGCCAGCCGAGCAGCGGCCCGCCCCAGAACTCCGGCTCGTACGCCCGCCAGAAGTCGTAGCGCTCCGGCCGGTCGATCGTGTGGTCGCCGTCCACGTGGTCGATGGCGAAGCAGACGGACACGGCCTGCATGTTCATCGGCTGGGCGGCGGAGGGGGCGCTGGGCTCGCCGGTGTCGGCCTGCGACTCGAAGCCGGTGACGTACTCGGTGCCGGTGAGCGGCAGCAGCTCGCCGGTCTCGGTGGCGTCCAGCACGTACGGCGCGGCGACCCAGATCTCGTCGCCGGGATCGTCGCGGTGCGCGAGCCGCACGGCCGTCACCCGGTCGCCGTCCACCTCCGCCCCGACCGGCCGGTACGGCTGCAGCACGGTCAGCCGACCGCCGCCCCGGTAGGGGGCCAGCATGGCCTCGATCACCGCCACCGCCACCCGCGGCTCGTGACAGAGCGGGCTCACGTGGCCCGCGCCGGGATTGAGCTCCTTCCAGGCGCGGGCGGTCTCGGTCAGCGGGTAGTGACGGCGGTAGTAGTCGCGGATGCCGTCGCGCAGCGCCCGGTAGCTCGCGGTCACGCCGAAGCGCTCGACCCACGTGTGCTCGTCGGGCGGGACGGCCTGGCTGGTCAGCTGGCCGCCGAGCCAGTCGTACTCCTCGGTCAGCACCACCTTCCGCCCGGCCCGCAGGGCGGCCAGCGCCGCGGCGACCCCTCCGAGGCCACCCCCGACGATCAGCACCTCGGTGCTCGACTCGCGCAAATCCGGTCCTTTCCTCTGTGTACGGGCATTCATTTGGGTACGGGGTTTCACTCGCGTACGGGCTTTCACTTGCGTACGGGCGCCAGCGTGACGCCCTCGGTGTACTGGCACGGCAGCAGCCGCTGGGCGGGCGAACCGCCCTCGACCAACTCGGTCAGGTCCTCCACCGCCTGGCGCCCCATCTCCCTGCGGGGGATGCGGAAGCCGGTGAAGTCGACGTCGGTGGGCGCGGGCCGCGTCGGATCGCCCAGCGTGATCACCGACAGGTCGCCGGGGACGGAGACGCCGCGCCTGGCCAGCACGTCGGTCAGCGCGACGCCGTCGGCGTACTCCTCGGCCAGCACCGCCGTCGCCCCCGCGGCCAGCACCCGCTCGGCCATCTCCGCGGGCTCGCCCGGGTCGAGCCGCAGCGGCTCGGGCACGGACCCGGCGTAGCCGCGGTAGCGGTCGACGTAGGACTCGGGGCCGCGGCCGTGGCCGAGATAGGCGATGCGCTCGTGGCCCATCGCCCGCGTCCGCGCGACCAGCTCACCGACGGCGGCCGGATAGTCGGCGCCGACGTACGGAACCGTGCCGCCCGCGTCGTCGCGGCGGCCGACCGACACGAACGGGTAGCCCTCGGCCACCAGCCTGGCCAGGTCCTCGCGGTCCAGCTCGCGGCCCAGCAGCACGCACCCGTCGGCCAGCCGGAGCCGGTGGTCCTGGTGGTAGACCCGCTTGCGCCCGTCGACCGTGGGGGCGCTGGTGAACAGCAGCAGGTCGCAGCCGCGCTGCTCGGCGCACTCCTCGATGCCGATCAGGAACGGGTGGAAGAAGTCGCCGGTCGCACTGGGGAAGACGGGTTCGTAGGTGAAGACGCCGAGGATGCGGTTGCGCCCGGCCGCCAGCCTGCGGGCCGCCGGGTCGGCGACGTAGCCGGTCTCCTTGATCACCCGCAGCACGCGGTCGCGGGTCTCGGCGGGAATCCGGGACTCGGCGTCGGCGCGGTTGTTGAGCACCAGGGAGACGGTGGTCTGGCTGACGCCGGCCAGCCGGGCGATGTCGCGCTGGGTCAGGCGGCGTGAAGGGGCAGGGGGAGGCATGCGGCGATCCTAGCTAATGCGCATTAGCGCGGGGTGATGCCTGGAATTGTTCGCCGCGCGGCATCGTGGTGTCAAGAGTTGCCGCAGTGCTAATTCGGATTAGCGAATTTCCGCCGGATTTCGGGGCCCGGTCGTCGGCGTCGTCGTGAGGGGGAGCGCGACCTCGACCCGGGTGCCCGTGCCCGGCTCGCCGGTCACCACGCAGCTGCCGCCGAGCTCGGCCGCCCGCTCGCGCATCGAGCCGAGCCCCACGCCCGCCCGGTGCGACTCGGGCAGCCCCCGGCCGTCGTCGGCGATCAGCATCCGCAGCACTCCCTCCTCCCGGTGCACGGCGATCCTGGCCCGCGACGCGCCCGCGTGCCTGCGGACGTTGGTCAGGGCCTCCTGGACGATGCGGTAGACCGCCACCTCCACCGCCGCCGGCAGGTCGGACAGGTCGCCGCCGATCTCCACCTCCACCTCGACATCGGGCACCTCGACATCGGCCACCTCGACATCGGCTCCGGCACCGGAGGACGACCGGCCGGCCAGGTCCCGCACCGCGCCGGCCAGGCCCAGGTCGTCGAGCGCGGGCGGGCGCAGGCCGTACACGAGCTCGCGGATGTCGCTCGTCACGGCGCCCATGCCGGCGTGCAGCTCGCGCAGCAGCTCGTCGGCGGCGTCGGGGGAGCGCTTGAGGCTGAGCCGGGCCATGGTGATGGTCATGGCCATCGCCGACAGGGTCTGGCCGAGTCCGTCGTGCAGGTCGCGGCGCAGGCGGCGGCGCTCCTCCTCCCTGGCCGTCAGGATGCGTTCTCGCGAACGTTGCAGGTCGGCGGCCATGCGTACGGCGTGCGCCACGTCGGCCGCGTACGGGGTGAGCGTGGCCAGGACGCGCTCGTTGTGCGCGGCGGGGAAGCGGCGCGGCCCCGGCGGCCCGACGAGCAGGCGGCCGACGCGGGTGCCGTGCCAGACCAGCGGCACCTCGCGCGCGGCGGGCCCGACGCGCCCGCTCTCGACGTAGCGGGGCTCGCCGTCGGCCACCTCCACGGCCACCCCCTCGACCGCGAGCCCGTCACGCAGCACGCTGACCACCGAGGTCAGCGCCTCGGCCGGGTCGCCGCGGCGCACGGCCTGGGTCAGCCGCCCGGCGAGCACGCCCGGGTCGCCCACCGCGCCGTACAGGAGCAGGTCCACGGCCCGTTGCAGGGCGCGGCGCAGCGGCTGGAAGAACGCGCCGGCGAACAGCGCGGCGGTGATCCCGGCCACCTGGTCGTAGCCGGAGACCACCAGCCCGGACAGGGCGCCGGCGCCGAAGTAGACGGCGCTGACCACGACCACCAGGCCCGCCGCGACGAGGGCCCGGCTGACGACGGTGTCGATCCCGTAGAGCCGGTAACGCATGACCGAGAACGCCACCGCGAACGGGATCGCCGCCGCCCACATGATCGACGGCCACATGAACACCGGCCAGATCGCGGCCAGGACCAGGAAGACGATGTAACCGGCGAAGGCGAACAGCGGCCAGCCGATCTGCCGGCGCGTGACCGGGTCGGCCCGCCGGATCCTGGCCAGCAGCGACAGCGCCGCCAGCGCCATCGCCGTGTAGATGCCCGCCCAGCCGACGACGTCCACGACCTCCAGGTACGGCGCCAGCGCGGGAATCCCCAGCGGGCTGGGGATGACCTCCGGGTACGGGTACCCCGCGCGGGGGGCCGTCATCCGGAACAGGTTGTGCACCGTCGCGGCCGTGATCGACAGGCAGCCCAGCCAGAGCGCGGGCCGCCAGTGCCGGGAGGGCAGCCGGCCGTCCGGCGAGTACAGCGGCAGCACCATCGTCAGCGCCAGCCCGCACACCGCCCAGCCGAGCTGCATCGGCACCCGGAACCAGCCGGCCAGGGCGAGCTCACCGCCGGCGGCGGCGCGGAACATCAGCGCGCCGGACACGTCGCTGATCCCGGCGGCCAGGCCGCCCGCGCACATGAGCCAGGCCATGTTCAGCCGGGGCCTGTGATGGATGAGGAACGCGCCGACCGCCGGGAAGGTGAAGACGACGGCGGACTGCGGGCTGACCGTCTTGGCCGGGGTCCACTCGGCGGGCAGGCCGAGCCAGATCAGGATCGTGGCCAGCCCCAGGAGCGGCGAGGCCACGGCCATCGCGGTGGCCACGACGGCCGCACCACTCATCCGCCGCGCACGCCCGGCCTCGACGCCGGTGTCCGTTTCGGCTTTCGGGTCGGTGTCCGGGTCGGTCCCCGGGCCGGGTCCGGGGTCGTCTGTCGTGTCGGCGAGTTCGGCCATCGTGCTGTACTCCGCCTTCCCCGCCCGAGCTCCGGTCATTCGGGCAGGTTGGCCTCGGCCCAAGCGGACAGTTCACGCAGAGCGGGCAGCAATGCCTGGCCCTTCTTCGTGAGCTGGTAGCTGACCGTGACCGGCGGCCCGGGGTCGACCGTTCGCTCGACGAGTTCCGCCGAGGACAGTTCGGCCAGCCGTTCGGAGAGCACCGAGTCATGAATCTTGCCGACGGCGCGGCGCAGCTCGGCGAAGCCGGCCGGGCCGTCGAGCAAGGTGGCCAGGATCATGCCGTTCCAGCGCTTGCCCAGGAACGAGAAGGCGCGGACGAGTGCGGCGCTGCACGCGCGCTCCTGATGCTGGGAATCACTCACCTCGATCACTCCTCAAGCCTACCCGGGTGTGCTACCTTTCCAAGGAGCTAGTAAAAAACAAGTGACTACGAAAAAATGAAAGGACACGTGGTCATGGCTTTCGTCACGGGTATCGCCTCCGTTCTGCTCGCGCTCGTGCTGCTCGTCTCGGCGTACGGCAAGCTGCGCCATGCGCCCAATCAGGTGCAGACCTTGACCCGAGTCGGCGTGGCACAGCAGCTCATCCCGGTGCTGGCGGCGCTGGAGATCGCGGGGGCGCTCGGCCTGCTGGCCGGACTGTTCTGGACACCGATCGGCATCGCCGCGGCGGCCGGCGTCGTCGCCTACTTCATCGGCGCGGTCGGTTCCCACCTGCGCGTCAAGGACTTCAACGTCACCGCGCCCGCCGTTCTGCTGCTCGCCGGCGGCGCCATCCTCACTCTGTCCATCGCCACCCTCTGAGCAGGCGACTCATCTTCCTCACACCGAAGGAGCAACCATGACCGCGACCATCGCTCGCCCGCCGTACGACCCGGAGCTGGCTCAAACACTCGACGCGCTCAAAGAAATGCTGCCCGTGACGGTCACCGCGGACATGATTCCAGCGCTACGCACGATGACCGCCGGCCGTTCCACGGCCGAGCTGGCCATCGGTGATCGACCCATCGAGCACCAGACCATGGTCATCGACGGCTACGACGGCGCCGAGATCGAGGTCTCGGTACTGCGGCGCCGCGACCACACCACCGCCACAGCCGGTGTCTACTACGTGCACGGCGGCGGCATGATCCTCGGTAACCGTTTCACCGACCTGGGCCAGCTGGCCGGCTGGGTCGAGGAGTTCGACGTCGTCGGGGTGAGCGTCGAATACCGGCTCGCGCCCGAGTTCCCCGATCCCTACCCGGTGGAAGACTCCTATGCCGGACTGACCTGGATGGCCGCACACGCCGACGAGCTGGGCATCGACCCGGATCGCATCATCGTCGCCGGAGCCAGCGCCGGCGGAGGCATCGCGGCCGGCACGGTCCTGCTCGCCCGAGACCGGCAGGGGCCGTCGGTGCTCGGCCAGATGCTGTTCTACCCCATGCTCGACGACCGCGACGCCACGACCTCAACCCATCAGTACGAGGGCATCGGCATCTGGGATCGCGGCAGCAACCTCACCGGATGGACCGCACTGCTCGGCGAGCGCCGCGGCACCGACGACGTCTCCATCTACGCCGCCCCGGCCCGCGCCGAGCACCTGGGCGGCCTGCCGGTCACCTATCTCGACTGCGGCTCGGCCGAAGTCTTCCGAGACGAGGACGTCGCGTATGCCTCCGCACTGTGGGCAGCCGGCGTCCAAGCCGAACTGCACGTCTGGCCGGGTGGTTTCCACACCTTCGACACCATGGCGCCCGATGCGGCGCTCACCGCCCGCATGCTCGACGCACGCCTCACCTGGCTACGCCGGCTGCTCGACACCACCGAGGAGATGGCATGACGTTCACCCCGCTTCCCATTCCCGACCAGGACGACCCGCGCTGGACCCGTAAAGACGCCATCTTCGTCCCCCGCGGCGGCGGCGTCACCACATGGGTGATCGGAGACACGACCACCGTCAAGATCAGCGGAAAGCAGACGGGGGGCGCACTAGGCGTACTCGAAAGCTCTGTTCCGCCCGGCGGAGGCGCGATCGCTCACGCCCACGGACGCGAGGAGGAGGCGTTCTACGTCCTCGACGGCGACTTCTCCTTCATCAACGGCGACGAAGCCATCGCCGCCGGCCCCGGAGACTTCCTCTTCGTCCCACGCGGCAACCGCCACGGCTTCACCAACACAGGAAGGCTGCCCGGCCGACTGCTCACCTTCATGCTCCCCGCCGGTCACGAACAATTCTGGCTCGACAACGGCGTCGATCCCGTACCCGGCGAGCCCGCACCGATCTGGGGCCCCGAGGAACTGGCCGCCCTCATCCCCGAACTCGCCAAACACCAGGTCACCCTGATGCCCGACCCTCGCCCATAAGCTTCGCGGCGATCCGCCGGGACTCGCGCGCGGGGATGTCGGTGCGCGCGAAGGCTGGCCGCGGACCGGTCGGCATCAGCCCCGTGCCGGCCGGATCTCCGCGCACGTGCTCCTCCTATTTCGCCGGGGGGATCGTCGGAAGCCAGACCCGCATGGTCGCGGGCCCCCGGTTCCCCCACCGGTGGTAGGGAACCAGCCGCAACCGCACGTCGGCGCCGTCCTCGGGAGCACCCGCAGCCCCGTACGGCCAGCCACCGCCATCGCCGGAGCCGCCGGAGCCGCCCGAGACTCCCGAGCCGCCGCCGATCGAGGCGGTCACCTCCAGCTCGACCACACCCTCGGCCCCGTCACCCGCAGGCCGCTCCACCGGCGGCTCGGTGCGTACGGTCAGATCGCCCAGCGGCGGCTCGTCGGCCACCGACTCCGCGCAGTACACCAGCGGCCCCCGCTCGACCGCCGCACTGCCCCGCAGCGCGTCGATCCGCCGGTCGGGGAACGTCCACCTCGGCCGCATCGGCAGTTCGAGCCGGAGCTCGTCGCCGGCTCGCCACGGCCCCTCGACGTGCACGTACCCGGGACTCACCGGCCGTACGACCGGCCCGTCGGGCAGCGGCGCGTCCTGCGCGGAGACGGGCACGCGGGCCAGCGTCGCGTCCGCCGCCCAGGCGGGCACCCGCAGGCCGATATGGCCCGCGCCGTCCTCCAGCACCCGCACCCGCACCGAGCCGGTCCACGGGTAGCCGGTCTCCACCCGCACCGCCAGCCGCCCGTGCCGGATCTCCGACGGAGTGAAGTGGTGCAGCACGATCCCGTCGCCGGTCCCGGCGGCCAGGTAGGCGGGCAGGGAGGCCAGCGTGCGGGCGATGTTGTTCGGGCAGCAGGACACGTCGAACCAGGGCGAGCGCAGCCCGCCCTCCGCCGCGTGGTTGACACCGTCGTGCGGCACCGCCGGCACCCGTACCTGCAGCGGGTTGGCGTAGAAGAACGAGCGGCCGTCCAGCGCCACGCCGGTCGCGAGCATGTTGTAGAGCGTGCGCTCGGTCAGGTCGGCGTAGCGGACGTCGCCGGTGGCCAGCAGCAGCCGGTGCGCCAGCATGACCGAGGCGATGCTCGCGCAGGTCTCGTTGTAGGCCCGGTCGGGCGGCAGCTCGTAGTCCTCGCCGTACGACTCGTCGGCATGCCTCGAGCCCATGCCGCCGGTCAGATGGGTACGCCGCGCGACCGTCCGCTCCCACTGGGCCTCGACCGCCTTCAGCAGCTCCTGGTCCCCGGTCTCGACCGCCACGTCCACCACGCCGGAGGCCAGGTAGAGCGCGCGGACGACGTGCCCGCGGAACACCTGCGCCTGCCTGACCGGCACGTCGTCCTGGTAGTAGCCGCGGCCGAAGGGGATGTCGGCCAGCGCGGGCAGCCCGCGCCGCTCGACGAAACGGCGGGCCATCTCCAGGTAGCGCTCGGTGCCGGTGGCCCGGTAGAGCTCGACCAGCGCCATCTCGATCACGGGGTGGCCGCAGGTCTCGGTGCCGTTCATGAAGCGGCGGCACACGTGGTCGGCGGCCTTGACGACGACCTCCGTCAGCAGGTCCTGGCCGTGCGTGCGCAGCCTGGCCACGCCGGCCTGGATGAGGTGGCCGTAGCAGTAGAGCTCGTGGCCCCACTCGAAGTCGGTGTAGCGGCTGCCGGACCAGCGCGTGTTGAGGTAGCCGTCGCCCTCCTGGGCCTGCGCCACCGTCTCGGCCAGCGCGGGCAGCCCCGGATGGCCGGCCCAGGCCATGGCTTCGAGCAGCTTGTAGATCTCCGAGTCGCTGAACTCCCGCCCCCTGCGGGGCCGCTCGCCTCTGAAGTTGCCGATCCAGCCTTCTCGTTCCTCCCACTCCCGGCAGTGGTCGATCGTGACCTCGCGGTTCAGCGCGGCCCGGTCGCCCCAGAAGCCGGGCGAGAGGCGTACCGCGTCGAGGCCGAGGGGGGACAGGACGCCCGATGAGGGCAGGACGGGATTAGCCACGCAGAGCTCCTGACATGAATCCGCGCACGTAGTGGCGCTGCAGCACGATGAAGAGGATGAGGCAGGGGAGGGCCATGACCATGACGCCGGCCTGGAGCATGCCGTAGTCGACGGCTCCGAACGTGTGCTGCGTCATGCTGACCACGGCCACCGGCAGCGTGAACGACGAGCCGTCGTTGAGCAGGATGAGCGGGGCGAAGAAGTCGTTCCACGAGGCGAGGAAGGCGAACAGCCCCACCGTGATCAGCGCCGGCCGCACGGCGTGCAGCAGCACCCTGGAGAAGGCCCGGAACGTGCCGCACCCGTCCACCAGCGCCGCCTCCTCCAGCTCGCGCGGCAGCGCCCCGAACGCGTTGCGCATCATGAACAGCGCGAACGGGAGCTGGAACATCACGAACACCAGCGACAGCCCGACCAGGGAGTTCTGCAGGCCGAGATAACCGAGCAGGACGTAGAGCGGGATCAGGATCGTCGCGTACGGCACCATGAGGATCGCCAGCGTGGCCAGGAACAGCAGGTTCTTGCCCGGGAAGTCGAAGCGGGCGAACCCGTAGCCGCCGAGCGCCGAGACGACGAGCGTGCCGGCCACCGTCATGCCGGACACCAGCACGCTGTTGGTCGCGTACGTGTCCAGGCCCTCGCCGAACCCGGCCATCTCCAGGTAGTTGGACGGCTCCTCCAGCGAGGCGTAGCCGCTCCACACCAGCGGGAACAGGAACAGCACCGCCAGCGCGGACAGCGTGAGGTAGCGGCTCACCGCAGCCTCCTCATCATCAGCGTGTTGAGCCCGACCAGGGCCGCGAGCAGCACGACCGACAGGGCCGCCGCGCCGCCGAGGTCGAAGCGGAAGAAGGCGTCGCGATAGACGACCATGACCATCGAGACCGTGCTGTTGTCCGGGCCGCCGTTGGTGAAGACGAAGAACTGGTCGAAGGCCAGCAGCGAGCCGGTGACGCTGAGGATCAGCATCAGCGCCAGCGTCGGGCGCAGCAGCGGCAGCGTGATCTTGGTGAGGATCTGCCACCGGTTGGCGCCGTCGCTCCTCGCGGCCTCGTACACCTCGGTGGGGATCGCCTGGAGGCCGGTCAGCAGGATGAGCATGTTGAACCCGGCGAAACGCCACAACACCAGCGTGATCGTGGAGAACAGCGCCATGTTCGGGGTGCCGATCCACTTCACCGGCTCGCTCGTGATGCCGAGCGCCTGGAGCATGGGGTCGATGGGGCCGAAGTCGTTGTTCAGCATCCCGTAGAAGAGCAGGCCGGCCGCGGCGAAGCCGACCGCGCCGGGCAGGAAGAACGCGGTCCTGAAGAAGGCGATGCCGGGCCTGCGCTCCTGCACCAGCAGCGCCAGCCCGAGCGCCACGCCCGACAGCAGGACCGTGGTGATCACCGTGTACTTCAGCGTGAACACGACCGCGTCGATGAACAGCGGGTTGTCGGCGATCTTGAGGTAGTTGTCCGGGGCGTTGAAGGTGGCCGGGCCGAGCAGTGGCCAGCGGTTGAGCGACATCCAGACGACCAGCACGAGCGGCGCGATGAACAGCACGCCCACGATGACCGCCGTCGGGGCCGCGTACAGCCAGCCCTGCACCTTCCTGCCGCGCCACCGGGCGGGCGGCGCCGCGTGTGCCGCCCGCCCGGATCTCGTGACCGTCAGCGTCATTGCTGCAGGGACTTCGTGATCTCGGCGTTCAGCTGCGCGACCTTCGAGGCGTCGCCGAACACCGCCTCACGGGCCAGGCGCAGCCACGGGCCCTGCGGGTCGTTGTAGGTCTGGCCGAAGCGCAGCGCGAAGGGGGTCTGGCCCTTGGCCACCAGCGAGTTGATCAGCACCACCCGCGGGTCCTCCGAGGAGTACTTGTTGTCGGCCAGGTCGGTGCGCGCGAGCACGTCCTTGTTCTTGGCCATGACCTCGACCTGGGCGTCGTCGGAGACCGTCCAGGACAGGAACTCCCAGGCCGCGTCGGCGTGCTCGCTGGTGGCGGAGATGCCCACCGAGTCGCCGCCGACGAACGTGGACTCGCCGCCGTCGGGGCCCGCGATCGGGGTGACGCCGATCTTCATCTCCTTCGGCATCAGGCCGAGCGTGGTCGAGGGCATCGGCATGACGCCGATCTCGCCCTTGGGGAAGAAGCCGGTCCAGGTCGGGCCCTGCTCCTCCTTGGCGGTCGGGCCCGTGGCCTTCTTCTCGTACAGCTCGCGCCAGATCTTGAACACCTCGGTCATGGCGGGCTGGTCGTTGAGCGAGGCCGTGCCGTCGTCGTTCATGACCTGCGCGCCCGCGGCCCAGACCGACGGCCAGAAGGTGAAGACGTAGCAGCCGCCGCAGTTGCCGCCGAAGAAGGTGCCGTGCACCTTGCCGTCCTTGCCCAGCTTCTCCTGGATCGTGGTGGCGTGCTGGGCGAACTCCTTGAGCGTCTTCGGCCCCTGCTCGGGGTCGAGGCCGGCCTTCTCGTACAGGTCCTTGTTCCAGAACCAGACCGACAGGTCCAGGGTGTGCGGGAGCGTGTACTGCCGGTTGTCGAGCGTGCCGAGCTTCATGTGCGAGGGGGCGAGCTTGTCCTTGTACGGCAGCGCCGCGATGCGGTCGGTGACGTCCATGAACAGGCCCTGGGAGGTGTAGTTCGGGACGAAGATGACGTCGGCCGCGAAGACGTCGGGCAACTGCTTGGCCCCGGCCGCCGCCGCGATGCGCGGCTGGTAGTTGTCGGTCGGGATGACGGTGAGCTTGACCTGGTTCTTGTGGCTGCTGTTGTAGGCCTTGACCAGGCGCTCGGTCTGCGTCTGGGTGGCCGCGCGGGTCCACATGGTGATCGTCACGGGACCGTCCGCGGGCGTGGCGCCGTCGCCTCCTCCGCCACCGGGGCTGCCGCAGGCCGCGGCTGTGAGCGCTAACACACCTAGGAGGGAGATCCCGGCCAGCCTTCGTCTCATGATGTGCTCCTGGACTTAAAGGTTTTCGGAAACGTAGAAGAAACGTGGGGCCCTGTCAATGGGTGCTAAGGTGCACAGTGGTTCACCATTCACCGAAAAGGGTTTCGACGTATGGCGGTTAAGCGGGCGACCATCAACGATGTGGCCTCGCTGGCGGGGGTATCGATCGCCACGGCCTCCAAGGCGCTCAACGGGCGCCAGGACGTGCGGGCGGCCACGCGCGAGCGGGTGCTCGCCGCCGCGGCCGAGCTCTCCTTCCAGCCGAACGCCCTGGCCAGAGGGCTGCTGTCCGGGCAGACGCGGACCGTGGGGCTGCTCACCTCCGACAGCGTCGGCCGGTTCGGCATCCCCGTGCTCCTCGGCGCCGAGGACGCGTTCGGGGCCGGGGAGATGGCCGTGCTGCTCTGCGACGCGCGCGGCGACGCGATCAGGGAGCAGCACCACATCAGGGCGCTGCTGTCGCGACGGGTCGACGGGCTGATCGTGGTGGGCGAGAGCACCAACCCGCGGCCGTCGATCAGCAAGGACCTGCCGGTGCCGGTCGTCTACGCGTACGGGCCGTCGGAGGACCCCGCCGACGTGTCGTTCGTCCCCGACGACGTCGGGGCGGCGGCGATGGCCGTCAACCACCTGCTGGCACTCGGCCGGCGGCGGATCGCCCACGTCACCGGGCCCGGCCACTACAAGGCGGCCCGCGACCGCGAGGAGGGGTTCCGCCAGGCGCTGGCCGAGGCCGGCGTCGCCCAGGCGGGGCGGACGCTGTCCGGGGTGTGGTCGCAGCGGTGGGGGCGGCACGCGGCGGAGATGCTGCTCATGGCCGAGCCGGAGATCGACGCCGTGTTCTGCGGCAGCGACCAGATCGCGGCTGGGTTCGTCGAGGCGGTGCGGGAGCGGGGGCGGCGGGTGCCGGACGACGTGGCCGTGGTGGGCTACGACAACTGGGAGGTGCTGTCCACCGAGACGCGGCCCGCGCTGACGACCGTGGACATGAACCTGGAGGTGCTGGGGCGGACGGCGGCGCAGCACTTGTTCGCGGCGATCGACGGCAAGGCGACGCCCGGCGTGCACACCTTGCCGTGCCAGCTCGTCATCCGCGACTCCACCTCACCCCCCGGGGTGTCCTGACACTTCCGGGGGGTGGTGGGGCCGCGTCCGGGGCTGGACCTCAGCCCATCGCGGTGGGGCGGGTCAGGTGTGCGTCAGGAGGCGGCGCAGGTGTACGAGCTCACGGTGGCGGTGCCGCCGGGCCGGGTGACCTGGAAGCCGAAGCCGGTCGAGCCGCCCGCCCCCAGGTTGCCGTTGTAGCCGGCGTTGCGCGCCGTCACCGTCTGCCCGCTGGACGTGAGCGTAGCGTTCCAGGAGCCGGCGATCGTGTGCCCGGACGGCAGCGTGAAGGTGACCGTCCAGCCGGTGACCGGCGCGGTGCCGGTGTTGGTGACCGTGGCCTGCACCACGTACCCGCCGCCCCACTGGCTCTGCACCGACCCGGCGGCCGTGCAGCCGCCGCCCCCGCCCCCGCCGCCGCCGCCGAAGAACGTGGCCTCGCGCGAGGTCGCGGCGATGCCGTTCGTGCCGTTGAAGATGCGCTGCCCCCATGAGGTCAGGCCGGCGGCGTTGAAGTCGGTGACCATGTCGAGGTATTCGACGCCGCCGCCGTTCCCGCTCCACGACCAGCCGATGTAGCCGAGGCCGCGTGACTGCGCCTGAGCCATGATCGTGTCCTCGTCGGGGTCGCCGTCGGAGTGGTTGTGCCCGAACTCCCCGACGACCAGCGGCAGGCCGGCGCTCTGGAAGGCGTTCAGGTAGGCGTTGATCTCGGCGGCCGTGTCGAAGACGCCGTACATGTGGATGGAGAAGACGGTGTTGCGCTGCGGGTCGGCGGCGGCGACGGCCTGGGCGTTGTCGCGCATGGTGAACTGCCAGTCCTGGCCCCAGTTGGGCGCGTCCACCATCAGCAGGTGCTGGAAGCCGAGCGCGCGCATCCGGCCGATCGCGCTGGTGGTCGCGGCGGTCCAGGAGGAGGCGTTGTTGTTGCCGATGGGCTCGTTGCCGATGTTGACCACGATGAAGTCCTCGGTGCCGGTGAGGGCACTCTTGACGCTGCTCCAGTAGTCGACGGCCTGGTCCAGCGTGTACGCCCCGCTCTGCTCGCCGTACCCGGTGGTGTCGTGGTTTTCGAGCACGCATATTAACCGGTTCTGCCGGCACAGGGAGACGACGTTCGCCACGTCGGACGCCCCGTTGGCGGGCCACCGGCCGCCGCTCAGCACCACGCGCACGGTGTTGGCGCGCAGGGCCTTGATGTCGGCGAAGGAGCCGGTCTGGCCGGTGTACCAGGTGTGCGCGTGGCTGACGCCGCGCATGACGAACGCGTTCCCGTTGGCCTCCAGGATTCTCGTGCCGCTGACCCGTAACCCGACCGCGGCGTGCGCGGGAGCCGGGGAGATGAGCATCGAGATCAGGAGCGACAGGAGCGCCGCCGTGGCGAGCCCGAGTCGGTGGGTCATGAGGTGCCCTTCTACTGCCGTTAACCGGTTAGGTCCTGCACGGGCACATGCTCTGCGGAATCAGCAGCGACGTCCAGAAAGTCACCCGAGGACGGTCAGGAACGCCTGGACCGGGGTGAAAGTTTCACTTCGCCGGCTCGTCGGTGCGGGCCGGCGACTCGCCTCCGAGGGCCGACGGCTCGCCCCTGAGCGTCGGCAGGCCCGCCGCCAGAGCCTTGAGCCCGCGGACGAGCGTGGGCAGCAGCACCGGGCAGAGGGCGGCCAGCTCGGGGTCCTCGGCGTAGACCTGGATCACCGTGGGCGGCGGGTTGGCCGCCGGATAGAGCGTGCCGGCCAGGCTGCTCGCGGCGGCGACCAGCTCCATGCCCTCGCGCTCGGTCAGGTCGGTGACGGCCGCGACCTCGGCGCCCAGCTCGGTGGCGATGGTGATGACCGCGCGCTTGAACGTACGGGCGGCCTCGACGGAGACGTTGTGTTCGAGGCTGGTGGAGGTGTGCCCGAGCAGGTCGCAGAGCAGCGGCCGGTCCGTGATCGTCTCGGCCAGCACGGTCGCCGCCTCGCCCGCGCCGGTGGCCGCGCGCAGGCGCGGAGCGGCGCTGTCGGCCCACTGCCGCCACTCTTCGCCGGCCAGCTCCAGGTAGATCTCCTCGCGGGTGCCGAAATAGCGCACGATGTTGGACTTCACCAGCCCGACGGCCTCGGCGACCGCGCCCAGGGTGACATTGCGTACGCCGGAGGTGCGGGCCAGCTCGCGGGCGGCGTCGAGGATCGCCTCGCGCCGCTGCTGTTTGTGCTCGGGCCGCCTGGCCCGGCGAAATGCCGCCCTCGTCATGTCCGTCTCAGCATACTGGTCCTACTTAAGGGAACGCCGTTCACTTGTTAAGGGTACGGTGTTCTGTTAGCGTCCCGACTACACCGGCACAGAAAAGAGATGGCGAGTGACCGAGATCAGGATGAAGGTGAACGGCGACGTCGCCGCGCTCGACGTCGAGCCATGGGTGAGCCTGCTCGACGCGCTGCGCGAACGCCTCGGCGTGACCGGGCCGAAGAAGGGCTGCGACCAGGGCGCCTGCGGCGCCTGCACGGTGCTGGCCGACGGCGTGCGGATCAACTCCTGCCTGGCCCTGGCCGTCCAGTACGACGGCCGCGAGATCACCACGATCGAGGGTGTGGACCATCCGCTGCAGGAGGCGTTCGTCCGCAACGACGGCCTCCAATGCGGCTACTGCACCTCCGGTCAGATCTGCTCGGCCATCGGCATGCTGGCCGAGCACGCGGCCGGCATGCCCAGCGCGGCCGGCGGCTCGGGTGAGCTCAGCCAGGACGAGGTCAGGGAGCGGATGAGCGGCAACCTGTGCCGCTGCGGCGCCTACAACGGCATCGTGGACGCGATCATGGAAGTGGCGGGGGAGACCAGGTGAAGCCGTTCGCGTACGTCAAGCCGGTGGACGTCGAGGCCGCCCTGCGGGCCGTCGCCACCGAGCCTGGCGCCAAGTTCCTCGGCGGCGGCACCAATTTGGTCGACCTGATGCGCGAGGGCATCGAGCAGCCGCAGACCGTCGTGGACGTCTCCGGGCTGCCCTTCGACACCGTGGAGGACCTGCCGGACGGCGGGCTGCGCATCGGCGCACTCGTCCGCAACAGCACTTTGGCCGCCGACCCGCGCGTGCGCGACCGCTATCCGGCGCTGTCGCAGGCGCTGCTGTCGGGCGCCTCCGGCCAACTGCGCAACATGGCCACCGTGGGCGGCAACCTGCTCCAGCGCACCCGCTGCCTCTACTTCTACGACACCACCTCCGCCTGCAACAAGCGCGAGCCCGGCAGCGGCTGCGACGCGCTCGACGGGTTCAACCGGAGCTGCGCGATCCTGGGCGTCAGCGAGAGCTGCATCGCCACCCACCCCTCCGACATGTGCGTGGCGCTGGCCGCCCTGGACGCCGTCGTCGAGGTACGCGGCACCGGCGGCACCCGCCGCATCCCGGTGACCGACCTGCACCGGCTCCCC
Source organism: Nonomuraea sp. NPDC048892 (assembly GCF_040649735.1). Taxonomy (NCBI): domain Bacteria; kingdom Bacillati; phylum Actinomycetota; class Actinomycetes; order Streptosporangiales; family Streptosporangiaceae; genus Nonomuraea; species Nonomuraea sp. NPDC048892. Next base: position 174,812 of record NZ_JBEZFZ010000015.1, read on the forward strand.
GGCGACACCCCCGAGATCGAGACCGACCTGGCCCCCGGCGAGCTCATCACCGCGGTCGAGCTGCCGCCGGCCCCGGCGAACTCCCGCTACCGCAAGGTCCGCGACCGGGCTTCGTACGCGTTCGCCCTGGTCTCGGTGGCCGCCGCGCTGGAGGTGAGCGACGGAACGGTGACACTGGCCCGGCTGGCGCTCGGCGGCGTCGCCCCCAAACCCTGGCGCGCCCGCGAGGCCGAGCGGCTGCTGACCGGAGGCCCGGCCGACGAGGCGGCGTTCCGGCGCGCGGCCGAGGCCGAACTGGCCGCGGCGAGTGTCCGCGACGGAAACGCGTTCAAGACCGCACTCGCCACCTCCACGATCGTGGCCACGCTGCGCGAGCTGAGCAAGGAAGGGGCCGTGCGATGAGCATCAAGTACGCCGAGGCCGAGCCGGCGACGACGGACGCGACGAAGTACGTCGGCCGCGCGGTCGACCGGATCGACGGCCCCGCCAAGACCACGGGCGAGGCCCGCTACGCCGCCGAGCACTCCTACCCCGACCTGGCCTACGCCGCGCTCGTGCATGCCACGATCCCGCGCGGCCGCGTCACCGCCATCGACACGGAGGCGGCGCGCGCGGTGCGCGGCGTGATCGACGTGCTCACCCACGAGAACGTCCCGGCCATGAAACCGCCGCGCAAGCCCAGCGTCCTCGACCTCAGCTCGATGGTCTCCGGCACCACGGTCAACTACCTGGGCACCGACGAGGTGCACTGGAACGGCCAGCCGATCGCCGTCGTGGTCGCCGAGACGCTGGAGATCGCCCGGTACGCGGCGTCGCTGGTGCGGCCCTTGTACCAGGAGCTGCCCGCCGCGACCTCCTTCGAGGCGGAGAAGCACAATGCCGTCCCGCAGAAGAGCAGCCTGATCGCCGAGGCGTCGGCGAACAAGGGGGACGCGCCGGCCGCGCTGGCCGCAGCGCCGTACGCGGTGGACCTGACCTTCTCGACGCCGCCGCACAACCACAACGCGATCGAGCCGCACGCCACCACCGCGGTCTGGGACGGCGACCGGCTGACCCTGCACGAGGGCACCCAGAACATCGCCTGGACGCGCCGGCACCTGGCCCTGCGGTTCGGCGTGCCGGAGAAGTCGATCAGGATCCTGTCGCCCCACGTCGGCGGCGGTTTCGGGGGGAAAGGCTCGGTCTGGGCGGGCACCCTGCTCGCCGTCCTGGCCGCACGGGTGACCGGCCGGGCGGTACGGCTGGCGCTCACCCGCGAGAGCGTCTACCACACGGTCGGCGGGCGCACCGCCAGCACCCAGCGGGTCGCCCTGGGCGCGGACGCGGACGGCCGGCTGACCGCGCTGATCCACACCAGCGTGTCCAGGACCGGCCGCACCGGCGGCTCGGGGGAGCAGATCACCGCCGGCTCCCGGCACCTCTACGCCGCGCCCAACATCCACCTGCAGCAGAATGTGGTCCAGCTCGACCTGCTGGCCAACACGTTCATGCGGGCCCCCGGCGAGTCCATCGGCACCTTCGCCATGGAGTCGGCCGTGGACGAGCTGGCCTGGAAGCTGGGCATGGACCCGATCGAGCTGCGCATGCGCAACGAGCCCGAGCGTGATCCGCTGGGCGGGCAGGAGTTCTCGGGGCGGCGGCTGCGGGAGGCGTACGCGCTGGGCGCCGAACGCTTCGGCTGGAGTCGGCGCGATCCTCAGGCCGGGGCCATGCGCGACGGGAAATGGCTGGTCGGCATGGGGGTGGCCACGGCCTACCACCCGTCGCTGCAGATGATGGCGAGCGTGACCGTGCGGCTGGAGGCCGACGGTACGCTCGTGGTGCGCTGCGGCCTGCACGAGATGGGCATGGGGACGGCGACCGTACAGGCTCAGATCGCCGCCGACGAGATGGGCGTGCCGCTGGACAGGGTACGCGTGGAGTACGGCGATTCCGACCTGCCGCCGGGCCCGGGGGCAGGCGGCTCGATGCAGACCGCGACCGCCGCGGCGGGCGTGACAGCCGCCTGCGCCAAGCTCAAGCGCACGCTGACCGGCCTGGCCCGCCGCGCACCCGGCTCACCCCTGCGCGGCACCCGCCCCGCCGACGTACAGGCCCGAGACGGAGGACTCTACGCCGGGGACCGCGGCCTCACCTACAAGGAGATCCTCTCCGCCGCCGGCCGCGACCACGTGGAGGCCGGGGTCAAGGCGAACACGCTGACGTTCATGACCAAGTTCCTGCGCGAGCGCAGGAAGTGGGTGAAGGCGGCGACCGGGGCGCACTTCTGCGAGGTGCGGGTCGACCCCGACACCATGGAGGTACGGGTGTCGCGCTGGCTCGGCGTCTTCGACGCCGGCACGATCATCAACGCCAGGACGGCGGCCAGCCAGCTGCGCGGCGGGATCGTGATGGGCATCGGCATGGCGCTGTCGGAGCACACCCTGATCGACCCGCGCAACGGCCGTGTGGTCAACCCGAGCTTGTCGGAGTACCACATGCCGGTGCACGCCGATGTCCCGCACATCGACGTGGAATGGCTGAACGAACCGGACCCGACCATGCCGCTGGGCCTGCGCGGGATCGGGGAGGTGGGCATCACCGGGGTCGCCGCGGCCGTGGCCAACGCCGTCCGGCACGCGACGGGCAAGCGCGTGGCGGACCTGCCGATCACCCTCGACAAGCTGCTGTGACTCTAGGCTGCTGTGTCGAGGATCTTTGAGGAGGCATCCGCCATGTCACGTCCGCCGTTCCCGCCGTTCACCGAGGAGAGCGCCCGGCTCAAGGTCCAGGCCGCCGAGGACGCCTGGAACACGTGCGACCCCGACCGGGTCGCGATGGCGTACACGGAGGACACGGTCTGGCGCAACCGCGCCGAGTTCGTGACCGGGCGCGACGAGGTGAGGGCGTTCCTGCGGCGCAAGTGGGACAGGGAGCTGGACTACGCGCTGCGGAAGGAGTTGTGGGGCGTGCTCGGGAACCGCATCGCGGTGCGGTTCCAGTACGAGTGCCACGACGCTTCCGGGCAGTGGTGGCGCAGCTACGGGAACGAGCAGTGGGAGTTCGACGAGGCGGGGTTGATGCGGCGCAGGGAGGCCAGCATCAACGACGTGCGGATCACGGAGTCGGAGCGCCGCATCTTCGGCACCCGCCCGGAGTCGGAGCACGGCGTGGACGTACTACCGCTCAGGTGAGATAGCGCAGCCAGAGGTAGGGCGTCGACAACGCCACGGTGACGAACGTGACGACCAGCCCATACCGGGTGAACTGCCAGAAGGAGATGGGCGTGCCGTTTCGGGCGGCGATGCCGATGATCACCACATTGGCCGCCGCCCCCACCGCCGTCGCGTTCCCGCCCAGGTCGGCTCCGATCGCCAGGGCCCACCAGAGCACCTGGGCGTGCTCGTTCCCGCCGTTGGCCTGGACGAGGTCGGCGACGATGGGGCTCATGGTGGCCACGTACGGGATGTTGTCGATCACCGCCGACAGCCCCGTCGAGGCCCACAGCAGCGACATCGTCGCCAGCCCGAGCTGCCCCTGCGTCGCCTGCGCCGCCGCCTTCGAGATCTCGCCGATGACGCCGGTCTCCACCAGTGCCCCCACCATGACGAACAGCCCGGCGAAGAACACCAGCGTCGGCCACTCCACCTCGCGGATGGCGTCCTCGGTCGTCACCCTCGTCGCCGCCACCAGTACGCCGGCTCCCAGCAACGCGACCACGCTCGGCTCGTAGTGCAGCACGGAATGCAGCACGAACGCCGCCATCACCAGCGCCAGCACGACCAGCGACTGCCACAGCAGCCGCCGGTCGGAGATGGCCTCGCGCTCGTTCAACGTCATGATCTCGGCGGCCAGCTCGGGGTCGTACCTGAACGACTTCCTGAACAACCACCTGCACAACACCGCGAACACCGCCACCAGCACCACGATCAGCGGCGCCAGGTGCACGAGGAAGTCGTTGAAGGTCAGGCCGCCGCGGCTGGCGATGATGATGTTCGGCGGATCGCCGATCAGCGTGGACGCGCCGCCGATGTTCGACGCCATCGCCTCGGCGATCAGGTACGGCGCCACCGGCAACGCCAGCCGTTCACACACCAGGAACGTCACGGGCGCGATCAGCAGCACGGTCGTCACGTTGTCCAGCAGCGCCGACGCGCTCGCCGTGATCACCACGAGCAGCACCATCAGCCGGTACGGCCGCCCCCGGGCCCGCTTGGCCGCCCAGATCGCCAGGAACTCGAACACTCCGGTCTGTTTCAGCACGCCGACGATGACCATCATGCCGAGCAGCAGGAAGATCACGTTCCAGTCGATGCCGGCCCGCTCGTCGAAGAACGCGGCGCCGGCGTCGGTGGCGTGGATCAGCAACATGATCCCCGCCCCGCCCAGCGCCGCTGCCACGCGGTGCACCTTTTCGGTGGCGATCAGCGTGTACGCGCCCAGAAAGACGGCCACCGCCACCCACGCCGTGATCGTCACGCGCGCAACCTATCAACCACCAGCCGACGACCCGCACACCACCCGCACGGCGCCGTGGATCACCGCGTAAGCGTCACCGGAACCCCTACCGGGGTCGAGCTCTATCGGGGGACGCGAATCCACCGGGGATCGTCATAACGCTGCTCCACCCCATCCCCCGGCAGAAAATCGGGCGCCGTACACAACACGATCTCCTCCCGAACCTCCAGATACCGAATCAGCCCCGCCGCCACCGACAGCACCGCCTCGACCCCGCCACTCCCTTGCGGCATACGCCCTTCCAGCACCCCCACCACATCAGTGAGCCCGAACTCCTCAGGCAGCAACTCCGCCACCTCCCGGATGAAGCCCTCGGTCACCCGAGCGTGCACCATGACCGTCCCCTTCTCCGCCTCCGCCCCGGCCTGCCCCGACCCGCCACAACTCCCACAGCCACCCGTGTCGCGAGGATTGATGGAGATCTCCCCGGTGCCGAGACACATCACGCACCGGCCGTACTCGGCGGCGTGCCTCGCGGCGGCGTCCCGATCGGCCAGCGGCAGCCCGCAACTACAGGAGAAGGAGTTGTAGGTCCCTTCGGCATAGTCGTGAAAGGCGATCTCGTCGGGTGCGTCAACCCACCCGATGCTGATGACGTGCTCGTCCATAAGGGGTGTCAGCGCTCTCGTTTCCGGCGGTACGGATGCCACGAGGCACCCAAGATAGCCCGCCCCACCACGCCGGATCACCCATTCGCACAAACCCGTCACCCTCGGTGAGCACGATCGAGCTGCGGCTCCTCGTGCGGCCTGCCCTTCAGCTCATGGAACCCCGGAGTGCCCGCCACCAGCAGCGTCCCGTCCCACAGCCGGCCCGCCTGTTCCCCGGTCGGGAGACGCGAGACGACCGGCCCGAAGAACACCACCCGCTCGCCGCCGCCACGGGTGACCGCCACGATCGGGGTGCCCACGTGGTCACCGCCGATCAGAGCCATGCCCTCGGCGTGCGAAGCCCGCACGTCGCCGTCGTACGCGGCGCTCATCCCCGCCTCGGCCAGCTCGACCGGCAGCCCGGCCGTGGCCAGCGCCGTCCGCAGGTCGCCGAGCCAGTCGCCGGCGCCGGTCGTCCACAGGGCTGTGTACAGCCGGCCGAGCGCTTCCTGGCCGTGCTCGCGCAGGGTGGCCGCGCAGACGCGTACGGGGACCCAGAGATAGCCCTCCGGATCCCCTTCCGGATCGTCGTCGCGGCCCTCGTTGAGCACCGACAGGCTCATCAGATGCCAGCGCACCTCGACCTCCCGCACCTCCCGCACCTGCAGCAACCAGCGCGAGGTCAGCCAGGTGTAGGGGCAGGAGGGATCGAACCAGAAGTCGGCGATGTCCATCACCTCAGCATGCCACTCCCGATCTTCCCCACACCGGAACCAGAGCCCTCGAAGCCTCACGGCCCCTCAGCCCAGGCTTCCCCAGCAGACCGCCTTCTCTACAGTTGAGAAGTGCTGACAGCAGGCATCGACCTCGCCGCAGAACCTCCACGCACAGCCGTGGCCTGGCTTACCTGGTCATCCAACGGCGCCCAAGTCACCCGCCTCGAACTCGGGGCAAAAGACGACCTCCTCATCGAAGCCATCACCGCAGCCACCAAGACCGGCATCGACTGCCCCTTCGGCTGGCCGGTCAAGTTCATCGACTTCATCACCGCCCACCGAACAGGCCACGTCACAGTGCCCCAGGACGTACCCGCCCTGATCTGGCGCCACGACCTGACCCACCGCGTCACGGACCAGGCAGTGGAGGCCCGAACCGGCCGCCGCCCCCTGAGCGCCTCGGCCGACCGCATAGGCCACACCACGATGCGCTGCGCCGCCCTTCTCTCCACCCTCGCCGCCCAAGGCCACCCGGTGGACCGCCGCGGAACCGGCGCGGCCGTGGAGGTCTACCCGGCCGCCACCCTCAGACTCTGGAACCTCCCACACCAAAGCTACAAACGCCCCACCGAACTGAACGTGCTCGTAGACCGCCTCAAGAGAGAGGCCCCCTGGCTGGACCTGGCCGGCCACGAAGCCCTCTGCCGCACCTCCGCCGACGCCACCGACGCCGTCATCTGCGCCCTGGCCGCCCGCGCCGCCGCCCTCGGCCTCGCCACCACCCCACCCCCGGAACACTCGGAAACCGCAGCCGCCGAAGGCTGGATCGCCCTGCCCACCACACCCCTGAACGACCTCATCCAGGCGCCCTGACCAGCGCCGCTTCTGTCAGTCCCACCTGCCACCATGCCGAGATGACACCAGACAACGACTACGAAGCCCTCGCCGAAACAGGCGGTTGCATCACCTATGTCCGAGGCCTCACACCGAAGCAGGTCATCCTCAGACTCGGCGGCCACCCCGAGACTTTCACCTCGGCGTCGTTCCACGATCTGTACGACACCGTCCCCGGCTCGTCCGGAGCGCGCCTCGGCATCACATCCATCGGCGACTGGTCAATGATCGTCGAGATGAACTCGGAGTTCGGCCTCACCGGCAGCGTCATCACCCGCTTATCCGCCGGCACCCGCCTCGTCTCCCACTACTGCCTCGACACCAAAGCCCTCGACTACTTCTACTGGCTGGAGGACGGCGACCTCCGCTTCTGCTTCATCGCCCAGGAGGGCTACATGCAGCCCGTGCCCGACGAACTCGTACCGCTAATGCGCGAGATCGACACCCGCTACCCCAGCTTCCCCGACCCCCATGAAGGCCCGATGTTCGTCCTGGCCGAACACCTCACCGGCATCAACCTGACCCCGAGCCTCCTGGAACAGGCCACCTACCTCTCCGGCGTCGTCCCCGCCCAAGAGGAGGACCTCCTGACCTGGTGACCAGCAGCCGTCAGGCCCGACGAGGAGGAACCGCAGAGTCACGGCCGGCAGGAACGACCCAAGCGACATGGGCGCGGCGGACAAGCGAGGGGCCCGCCCGCCGCGCACTGTCACGCGATTCTCCCGCTCAGAATCAGCTCGAAGACCCGCCTCGCGGCAGCGGCCGCCATCCAGGCGGTCTCGTGCACGGTCTTCTCCGCGCGATCTGTACGCCGGACAAAGCCCTGTCCACCGGCAGCACACAGCTCGTACACCACCGCCTGGCAGCCGCAGGTGTGCACGGAAACCCGGATCCGCGGCACCCGCCGAGCCGGCGTGTACCAGGCCACCTGGGCGTGATCAGGTCGGGGCGGCTGGACGTGCCAGCCGTGATAGTCCGGAATCTCGTCGGAAGCGCTCATCAGGTCCTCCCCTCGAAGATCTCGACGAGGTTCCTGAGCGCCAAGTCGACCCGCGCCACGACGAGCCTGCGCACGTGATCGCCTTCATCCGGCAGCCGATAACCGTGCCTCTCCAACACGGCCCGCACTTCTGCCACCAGCAGGGGCGTGAACCGAACTTCTGTGGTTGTGTTTCCCATGGGTCGGACCTCCTCTGTCCGATCAAGGGCCCGTCTCGACGGTCGCATCGCTGAGGCGGGCCCGTTGACTTTGATGAAAACGTCCTTTGACCAGCACGTACGTCCCGTATCCAACGTGCGGTCCTGGCAGAACGTCCTTACTGTGTGTCGCGTGACGATTGATCAGCTCGATCCCATACCGATCTACGAGCAACTCGCGCAGATCATCAGGGAACGTATAAAGGCCGGCGACCTGGAGGAGCGGCACGTGGTGCCCTCGGAGAGCTCCCTGCAGCAGGAGCACGGCATCGCCCGCGGGTCCGTACGGCGCGCGATGGAAGTGCTGCGGGAGGAAGGCTGGGTTGTCACGATCCAGGGCCGCGGCACGTTCGTAGCCCCGAAGGTGGCTTGGCCGGAGAGGTGATGGCGCCCCGCCAGCAGCAGGCTGTGGCAAGGCAAAGCCTGGGACTCACTTAGCCACGGCTTGCTCGTAGGTTCGACATCGGACTGCACTGCGGCCACCAGCAGAGGTGTGAACCGAACTTCTGTGATGACCTTCCTCAAGGGTTGACCTCCTGCTTTCGAGCGCAGCGGCAGGCCCTGGCAAGCATCAGAGCCGCATAGAGCGGGCTCGTCGTCGTGACGCGGAAGGCCTGGCCCTTGCCAGGGATGAAGGGGAACTACGAAGCAGGGTCGCATCTCTACCCTTGTCCATAGGCAGAGGCAAACGTTAGGGGGTAAGGGCGGGCTCCTACAGTTCTGGGTATGGAGGATGAGTGGCAGTTTGATCCCACGAGCCCCAAATCAGCGCAGATAGCTGAGGAAGTGGAGAGGCGCATACGGGCAGGAGAGTATCCGCCGAAGCATCCCATTTACGAGGTGCGCCTCGTGCAGGAGTTCGGGGTGGCGCGTGAGACCGCCCGTAAGGCCACGATGATTCTTCGGGGACGAGGGCTCATCTTCACCGTGCGCGGCATGGGCAGCTTTGTGGCGGAGTCGAGCCAATGGGCTGACTAGCCTGTCCCCACGGATACCCTGGTCAAAGCTGCAACGCAGGATATTTGAGCCGGTCAACTGCCGTGCATTGTAGGAGCCCTCGTCCAGTTGGTTTCTCACTTATCGAAAAGCTGCCCTACAGCTGCGTCTTCGTGCCCTCTTCTTCGCCGGCGCCATGCAGCGGCTCTTCGGTTCGCAGGTCGTTCCAGTGATAGCCACAATCGGCGCAAGGAACACCTTCGAAGGTGTAACGAGGGACGAGCTCCAGATCGCACACTCGTTCCTCCTGGGAACGTGCATGGTAAGCCGTTGCCTTGCTGATCGCGCTGGTCATATCGGAAGCCTCCACGACCCACGTGTAAGGCTCCTCACCATCCTCACGCTCCGAGCCGGCGATAGTGACAGTGAATGCTTTGAGTCGCCCTACTCCGCCGGCAGCTTTGTCGCGAGTGGCATCGAGGCCGTCGCCGAGTGCTTCTTGCATGGCCGCAGGTTACGCCAAGTGGCCACGCTGAGAGATGCCGCTTCCGAACTGCCCCGTCCCGCAGGGAGGCGGCACCCGTAGCAGTCATTTGGTCCAATAGCTTCGGTGCTGCCGAACGTATCGGAGGTCGATGGAGTGCCTCGGGTGAGTTCTCAGCGCACCGATGGCTTGCCCGGTTTTGGCATCTATGACCTTCAGATCATCGGTCAGGTAGATTGCGCCGTAATCGAATCGTAGGTGGTCGTTGGGGCAGAGACAGAGCGCGTTCTCCTCGCGGTCCGGGCCGTTGTGCGGCTCGCCTAGACCCTGGATATGGGCGACTTCGCTGGCAGGGCCACCGGGCAACTCGATTGTTGTGTGGCAGACCTGGCAAACATTGTTGTGCCACTTCTTGATATTTCTCACCACGCTTGCTTTCCGATTCAGTTGCCTCGTGACTCGCTCGGTGCGACTCACGGGATCCGCAGTGGCGGATTTCAACTCCGGATCGTCGGCGCCGATGTCTTGTGGCCTATCAAGTAGGGTCTCTGCGTCGGTGATTTTCTCTAAGCGAAACTGAACCACGCGAAATCCGTCATCGCTTTTTTTGAACCAGTGTCGCACTACACGGTATAAACCGTCGTATCGATAGCCTTTAGTGGGGGAGAATTTGGATTTCGCCTTGTATCCGCGGATCACTCGTACCGGCAGTCGCTCCATTTGGCTTCTGGCGAGGCCTGCGTTGCCCTCGATCAACTCCTGGTCGGCTACCTGGCGTCAGTCCTCTTGCCCGCCATGTCCTGTATAGATTATAATATCCCCTTCATCTCGATCATCCGAGTATCCGCCGTTTAGCACGATGGCATCAGCGCCTTCATCTTCCGTGCCGGAGATCCCGTTCTGGTTGTGTGCGTGGAGCCCGGCGAGACGCAGAGCTTTTCGGCTGACGTAAGGCGTGCCTTCGGGGTTGCCGGGGATCTCGCCGAATGTCCTGATATATGCCATTGCATGATCATGCCATTTGGGCGCGGTGGAGGAGACGGTGACACTGATGTCGGCCCGCTCGCCCAAGCTCGGCCAGGCACTGCGCCAGGCGAAGCGGGACGGGCCGCACTACCTGGTGCTGGACGGCACCCTGATCTGCACCGAGCAGATCAAGGCCGACCGGCCGTACTTCTCCGGCAAGCACCGCGTGCACGGCATGAACATCCAGGTCATCGCCTCACCAGATGGGGCGATCCTGCGGACCTCCGGCGCTCTGCCCGGCAAGGCCCACGATCTGACCGCCGCCCGCATCTGGGGCATCCTGCGCGCGCTGGAACAAGCCGGGATCATCACCCTGGCCGACAAGGCGTATCAGGGAGCCGAGGGCTCGGTGCTCACCCCGTACAAGGGCAGGGGAAAGCCCGAGTCCCAGAAGCAGGCCAATTGCTCCCACGCCAAGCTCCGCGGATCCGGCGAACGCGCAAACGCCCAGCTCAAAAGCTGGAAGATCCTCCGAAAGCTCCGCTGTAGCCCGTCAAAGGCCGGCGACCTCTGCAAGGCCATCGCCGTCCTTCAAACCATTGCGTCACTCAAGCCGTGTGAGCCTGAAATAGGTTCCAGGATGGTCGAAGCATGGAGTATTCAACTCCCCGCCGAGCCGCCGGAACCGAGAGTGTGATGCTGGCGATGATAGCGAAGATGCTCACGATCAACATCATGCTTCAGCACAAGCTTACCGATTGTCTCGCCATCCGTCCGATCAATTACGCTGTAATCATCCTCAATGGTGATCGCCCCATATTTAAAAAGGTCTCGATGGTTGGGGCACAGGCAAAGCATGTTGTCTTTGCTATCAGGCCCCAAGTGAGGCTGCTCTCGCCCACGGATATGCACGGTGGCGGCAATGCGTAGGCCACCTGGTACTTCTAGCACGGTGCCGCATACCTGACATGCATGGTCGTAAACTTGCTTTAGTTCCGTCGCGATCAGCCTGTCCGCATAGACTCCTGGAGCGACCTCTTCCCTACGCCCGGGGGAAAGTTTGCGACTCAGATGGCGTGCCTTAGTCTTTTTGGGCGACCCGTCATCTATCTGCTCAAGCCGGAACTGGAGGACGGTAGGCCCATCGACGCCGCGTTTGGTCCAGTAATCGGCTACCGTGAAGATCCCGTCGTAACAATAGCCAACTGGCGGCGAGAAATCCTTGTGGCCTCCAGCACCACGAATGACCCGAACTGGCAGTCCAGTCATAATGCTCTTGATGAGAGCAGCATTGCCCGAGTCGTCTGCCGACTGGTCTTTGACCTGCACGCCAGTATTAGGATCACGCCCACCATGTCCGGTGTAGATGATCACATCCCCGTAATCCTCATCGTCCTTGTAGCCGCCCGAAACGACGATGGACTCGGCGCCGCCTCGCTCAGCAGTGCCGCAGATGCCTGCCTGCAACGGGCGGTGAACACCTGCGTCGTGCAGAGCTCGACGGCTCTCGAAAATGGTCCCCGGTCGGATCCCTTCGATGACACCGTAAAACTCTTTTGTCGTGATACGTTGCTGGCTTTTATGTGCGCAGTTACGCACCAAGGCGAGTTGCGCTGCAAAGTTCGACTCGCGCTTCTGCGGGATAGGAAGGCCCTTATCCCGCAACGACTCGCGCGCATGTTGGAAAATTGTATCCAGCTCTAGAAACTCAGGCTGTTCCGGGATTCCATTGCTAATGAGATGTATGAGCTCACCAGTGAAGGCTGTATAGGTGTCGAGACCGCCGAGCGCTGTCTTATTTTCGGCCGTCGCCGTCATCAAGTATGTGCCGGTAACACGGGCATTATTAGCGACACGCTCCGTGCTATCTTCGGCGCCCATTAGCGATAGAGCAAGACCACTGTAGCAACAGTCTAGGATGACGATTTTGCGCCGTGCGCGACTCGCTCGCAGCTCGTTTCGTACCGTGTCATAGGCCACCGCACTGTACATGCGGTCCTTATGCGAGTCTACTAGAGTGAGATACAGATCACTCTCCACGGAATGCATCAATCCATGGCCGGCGAAGTACACGATAAGAGTATCTTTCGCCTCTTCTCGAGCCTGCCACAGTGGATCCATCATGGCATCTACCGTGGTGGGATTATGGACAATCGTGCAGTGTTCCGCCGGCAGTCCCCACAGGTCGGATCTTTGAAGGAGACCGCCCAATGTCGTCAGGTTGTTTTCAACGGCAGGGAGAGACGCTAGATAGGTGTACTTGCTCGTGCCAATCAGCACGGCACGCGAAGTTAAGGGATCAGGGAGATTCAATCGTTCTCCTCCAACGCCTTGAGAATCTGAACCACGAGTTCCGACTCCGCTTCAGATACCACGACAGTGGTCCCCCCACGTTCAATGGTCACCTGTGGGCGATGCTGCCGCGTTCCACGCCACCGCGATAGCGCCTCGATGAAGGCGGGCCATTGCAATGCGCTTGTCACGGCCAGTGCGATGAGATCGAGAGTGTCACCCATCTCACCAGGCTCCGGATCCTTAGACTGCAGGCGCACATCCATATAGTCAAGAGCATCGAGGTCCCTCATCAGCCAATCGTAGAGCGACCGGAGTTCCTGCTCGGCAAAATCTCCGCTCATCCGAAGCTTCACCGTTTCATCCATCACAATCCCCACCAATCCACGACGAATCCTCATCCGGGATACTACCGGCACCCACCTCACATGAGCATCAAAACGAGAAAAACGGGCACCTCGCGCAACCCGGCAGTTAGACAGGCTGCGTGACGGCGTCTTCGAGCGTCCACGACGCAGGCGCGATGGCCCTAACATCCTCCCAAATGCAACTACGTATGTCTGTGACAAGGTTGTATTCTGGCAGGCTGGTCGACGCTAGCGCTGCAGGTGATCCCGTGAACATGAAACTGAAGGGGATCTGTGACCAGGAAATACGAGAACGGTTCACCTGGCTCACTGCCAATCGCGCCGAATTTCTTTGAGGTCGGTGGCGTGCACGATGGCTTCTTCGGAGATCAGGCCGCGTAGACAGTCCCGGTCCTGTGGCTCTCGGTGATCACTGCCTGCTCAGTGCCGAGGCGGCTACAGGTTGTACCGGCGGGTGATCTCCAGCGCCTGCTGCTCAGGTACCTCGGCTGGGGTGCGTGTGATCAGCCATCGGAGATCGTTCGGCATGGTTTCGCTCGCATGCATGACCCGCCCGTTGTGGCGATCAAGCTCGCCGTCGAAGGCTTTCGCAACCGGCCCCGTCCAGACCTTGCCGGTGTGGAAGTTCTTGAAGGGCGTATCGAGCGCGTTTCTCATCTCATGGAGTAGGGGCTCGATCGTCTTCAGCGTGTCCTGCAGCACCTCACGCAGCGGATTTGGCACCATCTCGGGCATCGGCTCAGCTCCCCGTCTTCTGGGAGGGGTTGGAGGACGGCGTGCCGGTGACGGCGAGGAGTTTCGGAGCTATCAGCTTCAGGAACGCCACCATGTCGCCGGCGCTATCCCTGCCGGTGGATCCTTGACCGAGGTCGACCAAGAGGCGCGCCTTTCCCCTGACGAGAATCGCGGCGATGTGCGTTTCCTGCTCGGGGTCCTTGATGTAGACCCCGTAGCCGTCGGGCACGATCGCAGGTAGCGGCTTCCCGCCGTCTTTGAGGTACTCATCGACCTGGCCGCGGATCCCCCCGGTATCGAGGGTGATACGCAGTAGCTGTACCCGTTCACCTGCCGGCTGGTACAGGCCGCAGGTGCCGTGGCCGGCCTCGTCGCGCGGCTCCGTGAGAGCGCCAACCACGATGGGATCGCGCACACCTGTCATCAGCCTGGCCGCAGCCTCCGGTACGTGGTTGCAAAGGTAAGGAGGGCCGGCCACTGACGGCAGAGGAGCTGTGTCCACGGCCAGCGGCCTGCCCTGCTGGCATGCCGCTATCAAGATCAGTGCGCAGGCGAGGAGGCCAGCCATCCGTGCGAGGGGTTCATGACTTCTCGAACGGATCCAGCCTTCGACCTTTCGCATGGCGTTCAGGGCTGAGGCGTCCAGTCCAACTTTCTCCATCGCAGGCCGGAGCAGCGGCTCGTTCCTGCGGAGCAATTCTCCAGCACGGCCCATCGCTTTCTCGAACTGGTCTATCAAGACGGGCGGATCCTGGAGAGCTTCTCGCCGAACGGCTTCGGCGATAGATCGCTCGGCTGCGTCATGGGGATTTCCAGCATCTTCGGGGAACAAGTCCGGACCGCTGATCAGCCTAACCTCAGCCCGGTATTGAGCCGAGGATGATTGTGGTACCGGTATGGCGATCGCAGTTGCCGCCAATAGTACGAGAGCCGCTGCGCTACAGGGCGAAACACCGCTTCACGGATGCAGTTCCCCTTTTCATCCGCAGGAGCGGGGTCGACAGTAGCGCCACTGCCTCCTCCGCATACTGCCATGTGGGCGCCGTTGTTCTTTGGGTGGCTAATCGGTGAAGTTGAATTCCCCCGCGTGGACGGCGGCCAGGAAGGCCTGCCACTCGGCCTGGGTGTAGATGATGACGGCGTCCTGGTGCTTGCTGTGTCGGACGGCCACCCTGCCCGAGCCGTCCTGAAGCGGACCGGCCTCGACGCAGTTTCCGCCGCCGTCGGCGCTGAATGTGCTGATGTGCCAGGCGATCTCGGGGGTGGTCATGATCGAGTGGCTCCGTCCCTAGACGTTGGCGAGGCTCTCCGTGACCGTTGCGATCAGCTTCAGCGAGTCCTCGGTGCTGAGAGCTTTGCGTCGTATGCGGTCGTATTTCAGCTTAAGCCTGTCGGCGGCATCTCCCTCGACGTAGATCGCGCCGGCCGGGGTTGGGACGTACGCGACCGCAGGGAAGGGGTGGGCGAGTTGGAAGATGCGGAAGGCGCCGTCCGGGCTGGCGTGGGCTCCCGCGGCGAGCGGTAGGACGCGTATCTCGACGTCGGCGGTCAAGGCGTACTGCGCGAGGTATGTCAGCTGGTCGCGCATGATCTCCGGCCCGCCGATCGAGCGGCGGAGTACGTATTCGTCCAGGATCGTGGAGAGGTGTGGGCCGTCGTCGGTCAGGATCTCCTGTCTGGTGCGGCGGAACTCCAGCCAGCGCTCGACCTGCTCGTCGGTCGCGTCCGGGTCCTCCGCGCGAATGATGGCTTCCATGTAGGCGGGTGTCTGGAGTAGGCCGGGGAGCACCAGGGCGTCGAAGGACGTGATGCTCTCGGCGCGGGCCTCCAGCCAGGCGTAGTCCACGATGCCATGGGACACGTCTCCCGAGTAGTCGTCCCACCAGCCGTTCTGCCATACGTCGCGGCTCAGGCGGACCAGGCCGTCGCGTTCCTGGGGTGCAGTGACGCCGTACAGGTCGAGGAGGGCGAGCACGTCGGAGGTGCGGGCCGGGTACAGGCCGGCCTCGAAGCGACTGACCGTTGAGCCGTCGCGTTGGAGGTACTCCCCGGTCTCCTTGAGCGTGAGGCCCGCGTGTTCGCGTAGTTCTCGCAGATGCTTACCGAGCCACTGGGCCCGAAGCGTCACCCCGCGCTTCCCGCTCATGCTCACCACCTTGATCGGCTGTCCCGAAGGTTACACCTGCACCATGCATCTCAGAGGTGTGCAGGTTTTCGCTGTGCAAGTTTGCACAGCGCATGTCAATATCGAGCTGGTTGCTCTGCGTGACAGGACGCCTGCGGACTGGTGGATGGGTGCTGCCGTGTGACGGTGGAAGGGGCGGGCGATGAACGGGATGACGTGGCGGGGCGACTTTCCCGGCGAGTGCGAGCAGTTGGCGAACGTGCGGCGGATTGCCGGCGCGCTGCTTGAACACTCGCAAGTTCGCGATGATGCGATCGCGTGTCTGGTCGAGCTGGCCGGCAACGCGATTCTGCACAGCAGGTCGGCGCGGGGTGTCTTCACTGTCGGCATTTGGTCGGCCGAGGGTGTGGCGCGGGTCGCGGTGCAGGATGCTGGGGGCTGGGATGAGCCCGTGGTTCGTTCGGGTGGGGAGGAGCTTCTGGCGGAGGGTGGGCGAGGGCTGGCTATCGTCGTCGCGCTCGCTGACAGGCTCGGAGTCGCGGGGGATGAGGATGGGCGGGTGGTGTGGGCGGATCTGTCGTACGCGGGTGCTCAGGGCGGTGGCGTGCTGTGGGAGGAGGTTCCGCTGCTGGAGTCGGTCTGTGGGCGCTGTTGGCTCATCGCAGGGCGGTCGTCGCAGACTGTTTTCTCGGCGGTGGATTGGAAGGGCTGATCGGGTTATTGCTCGCCGGTTGTCAGCAGGATCGGTTTGAGGTGGCGGACGAACTCGATGGCGTCCGCGCGGTGGTCGCGTCCGGGGGCGCCGGGTGTGATCCAGATGGAGAGGCGGCGGCGGGTGTCGGGGGTCCAGGCGTAGGCGTACGTGCGCAATCCGTTGTCGCCCTCGATCTGCGCGGTGTAGCCGGGGCCGAGGTCGGCCGGCAGGTCCACCCCGCGATCGTGTTGTTTCGTGCCTTCCAGCTCCTCCAAAGTCAAGGCCGACGGGTCGTCGAGGGTGATCGACAGCTCCGCTCCGATGTCGTCACCCCCCTGCTTACGGACGACGCAGCGGTCGAAACGTTCTCCCGGACGGCTTCCTGTGGCGAGGAAGTCATCGAGGCCGGTGACTCGCGCGATGGCCTGTCTGGAGATCAGACCGCACTCCAGCGGTTGCGCCGTCACGTCTCCCAGAGGGCGCGTGTCGGGAGGTGGCGGAGAGGAACAACCCGAGATCGAAAGGGCCACTGCTGCGAGCAGCGCGGGGATTGCTGTTCTCATCAACCTTGTCCTCCCGTGCGGGCCGCTTGGGCGAAGCCCTCTTGCACGGCGTTGGAAGGATCGCGGAAGACGGCTCCGGTGTCCGGATGGGTGATCCATTCCGTGTACGCCTCGCGTTGCTCCTCGGTCATCTTGCCCCATGGGATGATTTTGTCGCCGTCCATGAAGTCGCCTGCCGAGCCGCGCGGGAAATTCACGGAAGCATGCGGGTGTGTTCTCGCGGGCACCTCTTTGTCGCCGAAGAGCCCGTGTCGCGTCATCACGTCCGCCGTGATGTCGGTGAACATGTCAATGGTCTGGCCGATGGTCGAGGCGGCCTGACTGCGCGCCGCAGCTCCCTGCTTGCCGGTGAACTGGCCGTACACCTGAGCCTTGCCCTTGTCGAAGAGCATTCCGGCGATC
This sequence comes from Nonomuraea sp. NPDC048892, assembly GCF_040649735.1. NCBI lineage: Bacteria > Bacillati > Actinomycetota > Actinomycetes > Streptosporangiales > Streptosporangiaceae > Nonomuraea > Nonomuraea sp. NPDC048892. Next base: position 192,271 of record NZ_JBEZFZ010000015.1, read on the forward strand.
GCCCCCTGAGGGCCGGGAACCAGATCGGCCACACTGGTCACGGCCTCCTTGAAGGCGCCGAACGCCTTGTCATGCTGATCCGCCTTCGTGATGTTGGCGATGTTCCCCGCGTCGGTGATCACATAGAAGGTGCGGCTGAGCCGGTCGATCGTCTGGCCGAAAATCGCTCCATCCGAGCTGGTCATTCGCTTCTCGAGAATCTCCTGACGCTGCTCGTTGATTTCGGCGGTCGTTGCCTCCGGATGGGTCCTGCGCCACTTCTCGAAATCGGCACGGTTCTGCTCGGCGATCTTGGCGGCCCGCTCGTCGAGCACTTCGATGCTGTACTGCCCTTGCGCCGTCACCACCGTCTTGAGCACGCCGGGGTCCGCGAAGGCCCACTTCATCACGCCCTTGAGGCCGTCGCGGTCGAACAGGGCGCCGAAGGGTTGCGTGCCCGCGAGGTTCGTGTCGGGGTCGCGGGTGACGACACCCGGTTTGTGTGCCACTCGGTCCCCCGAGGTGCGATTGACGTCGCTCATGTAGGAACTGAGGATGTTGCCCACGCTCTGGCGGGTGTTGCGGAGGTTGGATTGGACGGCGGGGTTGGACCAGAAGCGCATGGTCCAGGAGGCGATCAGGGCTGAGGTGTAGCCGCGGGACTGTCCCGGTGGCAGGTCATGGTCGCGGAACGTGGTCGTTGCGGCTTCGAGGGCGTGGCCGAGGTCGCTGTCGGTGGCCTCGTACCAGACGCGTTCGCGCATGAGGTAGTCGAGCGGCTTGCGCTTCGGGTCGGTGAAGAAGTCCTGGGCGGCCCGCGGGTTGTTGGCCAGTGCGGCGGCGACGGCGGCCATCGGGTCCTTGTAGGCGGCCGGGAGGTGGTTCGCCGGTTGGGTGGCGGGCATGATGTTGCGCCAGTAGAGGGAGTCCTGCGGCTGCGCGCGCTCGTGGTCGTAGACCTTGGTGGCGACCTCGCGCAGGAAGGCGTCGTCGAACTTGCCGGTGCGCAGGAGCTTGTTGAGGGCGAACGTGGTCTCCGGCGTGTCGAGATGCTTGAGCAACTGGTCGACGTACCCCTTGGGGAGCTTCATGTCGCCGGCGCCCCGCGAGGCGGTGCCGAGGATGGTGCTGAGGGCGGCGGACAGTTTGTCCAGCTCGGCGAGCACTTCCGGGTCGGCGCCCGAGGCCGTGTTCTGGCGGCGGTAGAGCGACGAGAGCAGCTGCTTGAGCTCATGCGGCGGCATCTGGGTGGCGAACGCGACCGCGAAGTACGGGTCGTCCTGGTGTTTGCGCAGCTCGTCAAGGGTTTTCTGGTCGATGGTGCCGTTCTTCATGCCGGTGCGCAGGGCGTCCGCGAGCCGCTTGGCCGTGGCGGCGCCGGCGGCAGGGGTGTCGGAGAGCCATTTCGACTCGTCCGCCCAGAGTGACCTCGACGCGTCGAGCGCGACCTTCTGTGCGGCCAGCATGAGATCGAGCCGGCGTTGCAGGTCGGGGACCTTCGCGCCGATCTGGTGGCCGACGTCGCGGGCCGTGCCCGGGCCGTACAGGGTGAGCTGAACAGTGTTCAACGCCTTGTCCACCTGGGCGCCCACCTCGGGGACGGTTCTGCTCAGCCGCTTCATCAACGAGATGAGCTGCGTCATCAGGGCCGGGTCGATGCCGAGTGGTGTCGGTTCTGGGCTCATCATGAGGCACCGTCCGGGCGGAGGGTGTCCAGCAGGCCGAGGGCGCGGGTGAACATGCCCTTGTACGTCTGGTCCCAGGTCTGGGCCTCGCGGGCCAGTTTGTCGGCGGCTGGGCCTTTCATCGCGCCGGCGTCGAGGAGATGGAGGAGGCCGCGGATGTCGCCGTCATGTTGATCGCGCAACCGTTCGATCTGCCGGCGAGCGGCGTCGATCTGCTCCTGCGTCGCCATCCTGGTCCCCTGCGGCTGCCGACGGGCGAGTTGACCATACGAAGCGTAACGAGGTCAGGGGGCGTGCAGCGGGAGTTCGGCGGGTTGTACACCGAAAAGGGCATGGAGACGCGGTGAAAGGGCGATACGGGTTGTTGCTATCTCAGATTATGGCTGTGCGTTATTGAGTGATTCCGTTCCGTGGTGTCTCTCGTTTCTTGAGCGTGCGGGTTTCCTCTGGGAGTGGACGGCGGGAGACTCCGGGTATGGATGCGAACCCGCTGGTGCGTCAGGTTCTGGATCAGATCGATGGGGACGATCCCCGAGTCAACGAGCTCGTCTCCGCGCTCGTCCGTCATCTGCACGCCTTCGTCGAGGAGGTGCGGCCGACGCCCGAGGAGTGGCTGGCGGGGCTTTCGTTCCTCGTTGAGACGGGGAAGATGTGCAGGCCCGAGCGCAACGAGTTCATTCTGGTGTCCGACATGCTCGGGCTGACCAGTGCCGTGGATGACGTCAACAATGTCGGGCCGGCGAACATGACGCCGTCGTCTGTGGAGGGGCCGTTCCACTCGCCTGCTCCCGTGCGGGAGCTGGGCGATTGGGTGAGTGACGGGCCTGAGCGGGAGCGTGGGGTGCCTACCGTCGTGCACGGGCGGGTGTTCGACTGTGACGGGACGCCGCTCGCGGGGGCGACCGTGGAGGTGTGGCAGGCCAGTGATGCCGGTCTGTATGACAGTCAGGATGACGCGCAGGATCTTGGGAATCTGCGTGGGGTGTTCAGGGCCGATGGCGATGGGCGTTACTGGTTCCGGACTATTCGGCCGAGTAGTTATCCCGTTCCTACTGATGGCACGGGGGGTGTGTTGTTGCGGGCGATCGGGCGGCATCCGATGCGGCCTGCTCACCTGCACTATCGGGTCGCTGCCGAAGGGCATCGGCCGCTGATCACGCATGTGTTTCTGGCGGGGGATCCCTATCTGGGGTCTGATGCGGCGTACGCGGTGAAGGAGGAGCTCGTCCGTAGTCCGCGGGCGCGTACGGAGGGGTGGGGGATGGAGGTGCCGTACGAGGAGATCGAGTTCGATGTGAATCTGGTGCCGGTGGGATGGAAGGAGGGCGCCTGACGCCGCCGGTCGGGTTTGGGGGGTGGCGGGTCGCGGTAAGTGATCTGCGGGTGCGTGCAGAGACTGCGTGGTGGCGTACGGTAATCGTGGGTGCGGCGGGGTGGGAGTAGCGTGCGCCGGCTGGGGGTCGGGGCGGTGGGATCGGTTGGTTGAGGGTGGTTTGAGGGCACGTTCCAGGTCGGTTTGAGGGGCACGTTCCAGGTCGGTTTGAGGGTGTGTTTCAGGTCGGTCTGAGGTGCTTCCGGGTCGGTCTGAGGGCCCGGCGTCCTGGCGGTGTGCGGTCCGGTCGTGGGAAATGCGGTGGGAAACTGTCGTAGCCCGGTGATAGAAAACAGTTTCGAAGCCCGCTCACCGCCTGCATCGGGGAGGCCACGGTCGTGACCGGTAACAGCTCGGAGTTCTCCGTCTCCGGTCAGCGCTACGACCGGCGTGGGCCGGTGCGCTGGATCTGGTCCCACATGCGCGGCCATCCGCTCGTCCTGCTGGGGTTTCTCGGCGGCACCCTGGTCAACACCGTGCTGAACGCCTCCGTGCCGCACTTCACCGGCGCGGCCTTCGACGCCGTGCTCGGCGGGGGCGGGGGTGCGGCGTCCGCGCTGGGGTTCATCGCGCTGATCCTGCTGGTCGTCATCGTGGCGCGCGGTCTGACCGACGGCGTCGCGCGGATGTCGAGCGAGGTGCTGGCCAAGCGGCTCGAACGGGACGCGCGCGACGAGCTGTACGTGAGCCTGCTCGGCAAGAGTCAGACGTTCCACAACCGGCAGCGGGTCGGCGATCTGATGGCGCGGGCCGCCAACGACATCAGGCAGTTGTCGATCATGGTCACGCCGGGCATCGACCTCATCGCCGACTCGGGGCTGACCGGGATCGTGCCGCTGTTCTTCATCGCCGCGATCGATCCGAGGCTGCTGCTGGTGCCCGGCATCTTCGCGGTCTGCTTCGCCTTCGCGCTGTGGCACTACATGCGTCAGCTCAACCCGGTGGCGACCCGTATGCGCGAGCAGTTCGGCGACCTCAACGCCGGGCTCAGTCAGGCCGTGCGGGGCATCGAGGTGATCAAGGTGATGGCGCAGGAGGGGCAGGAACGCGGACGGTTCCGCTCGTACGCGCGCCTCTACCGTGATTCATTTGTCCGCAACGGCCTGGTGCAGGCTCGTTATCTGCCTACGTTGCTGTTCGCGGGTGCGGTCGCCGGGGCCCTTTGGCATGGCCTCTACCTGCAGAGCACGGGCGCGATCTCGGTCGGTGACCTGGTGGCGTTCATGGGGCTGGTGGTCATGCTGGGCTTCCCCACCCAGATGTCCATCTTCACCTTCTCCCTGGTGCAGATCGGCATCGCTTCCGCGCGCCGGATCCTCGACATCGTCACCTCCGACACCGAGCTGCAGCAGCGCGACGACGGACACGCCGCGCCGATCACCGGCGAGATCGTCTTCGACGACGTCACGTTCGGCTACGACGACGGCGGCGAGCCGGCGGTGCGCGGGCTGTCGTTCACCGTCAAACCGGGCGAGACGGTGGCGATCGTGGGGGAGACGGGATCGGGCAAGAGCACGCTGACGAAACTGGTGCCGCGCATCTACGACGTCACCTCGGGGCGCATCCTGGTCGACGGCGTCGACGTACGCGACTGGGACCTCGACTCGCTGCGTTCCCAGATCTCCACGATCGAGCAGGACATCGTGCTCTTCTCTCGCTCGGTCGCCGAGAACATCGCCTTCAGCCTTGGCCAGCGGGCCGACCGGGAGGCGGTGATCAGGGCCGCGGAGGACGCGCAGGCCGCCGAGTTCGTGGCCGAGCTGGACGACGGCTACGACACGGTGATCGGTGAGCGGGGCGTGACGTTGTCCGGCGGGCAGCGGCAGCGGCTGGCCATCGCGCGGGCGCTGCTGACCGATCCGGCGATCCTCGTGCTCGACGACTCCACCAGCGCCATCGACTCGGCTACCGAAGACAAGATTCAGCAGGCCATCGGGCGCATCCTCGACGGGCGGACCACGTTGCTGATCACCCATCGGCTCTCCCAGATCAGGTGGGCGGACAAGGTGCTGTTGCTGCGGCGGGGTGAGCTGGTCGACTGCGGGACGCATGACGAGCTGATCGAACGGAGCCGACTCTATCGGCGGATCTTCGCCCATTACGACGAGGCCGGCGTGGGGGCGGACGGCGGCACCGGACGGTCGGACGAGGTGGGGGCGGATGGCGGCGGCGGACGGTCGGACGAGGTGAAGGCGGAGGTCGGCGCGGGGCGGCCAGCGGGTGTCGGGTCGCAGAACGGCGCACCGCCTGAGGACGGGGCCCCGATTCTGGCGAGTGAGCAGGGAGGTGCTCGCTGATGGGCTTCATCATGGACGGCCTCGACGCCGAGGACTACGACCGCACCTACAACGACCGCGACCTGCTGCGCCGGATCGTCACCTACTTCCGGCCCAAGGCCGGGGCGATGGTCCTGGTGGCGGGCATGATCGTGGCCGCCTCGCTGAGCAACGCGGCGATGCCGCTGCTGGTCAGCTACGTCGTCGACGCCGTCGCCGACGGCACGATCGGCCAGGTCGGCTGGATGTTCGTGGTGGGGGTGCTGCTCGCGGGCGGGCTCGGGTGGGTGTTCAACTTCGTCCGCCAGTGGTTCAGCTCCAGGGTCACCGGTGACGTGGTGCTGCAGTTGCGCGAGGACGCGTTCGACGCCGTGCTTGAGCGTGACATGTCGTTCTATGACGAGACGCCGTCAGGCCGGATCGTCAGCCGGGTGACCTCCGACACCGACGACTTCGCCACCGTCTCCACCCTCACCATGGACCTGATCAGCCAGGTGCTGATGGTGGCGTTCGTGACGGTGCTGCTGTTCGTGCGCAGCGTGGAGCTGGCTCTGCTCACGCTGCTCGTGGTGCCGATCGTGGTGGGCCTGGCGCTGTTGTTCCGGCGGCTGGCCAGAGCGAGCACCCGGCGTGCGCAGCGCTCACTGAGCCGGGTCAACGCCAATCTGCAGGAGACCATGGGCGGCATCGCCGTGGCCAAGAACTTCCGCCAGGAGCAGCAGGTCTACGACGAGTTCCGGCCGATCAACCAGCAGAGTTACCAGGTGACGCTGCGGCAGGGGTTCGTCTTCTCCGGGATCTTTCCCGTGCTGTTCTTCGTGGCCGGGCTGGCGACGGTCGCCCTCGTCTATCTCGGGGGTTCGGCGGTGCTCACCCGTGGGCTGTCCGCCGGCGACTGGTACCTGTTCCTGCAAGGGGTCGCGCTCTTCTGGATGCCGCTGACGTCCATCGCCGCGTTCTGGTCGCAGTTCCAGCAGGGGCTGTCGGCGTCGGAACGGGTCTTCGCACTGATCGACGCTCCGCCCCGGGTGGTGCAGAGCGACGCGCGGCCGGCCGGGGAGCTGGCCGGGCGGATCGAGTTCGAGGGGGTCACATTCGGCTACGACGCCGCGCATCCTGTGTTGCGTGACTTCGATCTGCGGATCGAGGCGGGGGAGAGTGTCGCGCTCGTCGGGCATACCGGAGCGGGTAAGTCGACGCTGAGCAAGCTGATCACCCGGTTCTACGAGTTCCAGGAAGGTCGCCTGCTGATCGACGGCCGCGACATCCGTACCCTCGACCTGACCTCCTACCGGCGGCAGATCGGCGCGGTGCCACAGGCTCCGTTCCTGTTCAGCGGCACGGTCGCGGACAACATCCGCTATCCGCGGCCGGAGGCCACCGATGACGAGGTGCTGGCCGCCGCGTCGGCGGTCGGCGGGGGTGACTGGATCGAGGCGCTACCCAACGGTCTGTCCACTGATGTCGGCGAGCACGGGCGTGCGCTGTCGATGGGGCAGCGGCAGCTCGTCGCGCTGGCTCGGCTGCTCATTCAGGATCCGGCGATCGTGGTGCTGGATGAGGCTACGGCGAGTGTCGATCCGCTGACCGAGGCGCAGATTCAGGAAGGGCTGGACGTGGTGCTGGCCGGGCGGACGTCCATTGTCATCGCCCACCGGTTGTCCACGATCGAACATGTCGATCGGATCATCGTGCTGGACCATGGGCAGATCGTGGAGGAGGGTGATCACGCCACGTTGCTGGCTAAGGGCGGTCGTTACTGCCAGGTCTACAACACCTACTTCCGGCACCAGTCGCCCAACTACCGGGCGGGGGCCGGCTTCGTTCCGGTCAGTTCGGGGTGAGCGGCGGGCCGGTCGGGTTCGGGCCAGGGGGAATGCGGGTCGGCAGGCCGCTCATTCCATGACCAGGAAGCGGCGGTCCAGCCCGGTGATGAGCAGCAGCCGGGCTACGCGCGGGGGAACGCCGGTCAAGGCCAGCGTGATGCCTCGGGCCTTGGCACGGTTTTGCACGCCGACCAGCACGCCCAGCCCTCCCGCCCCGCAGAAGGTGATCTGGGACAGATCCAGGACGAGCAGGCCGGTGCTGTCACCGAGGGCGTCGATCAGCCGCTGGCGCAGCCGGGCTGTGGTGAAGATGTCGATGTCCCCCGACAGATGCACGAGGGTCGGCGCTGAGGCGGTCACCTCGGCGGGCGGGACTGTGTCGATGACGGTCATGGAAGTTCTCCTCACGGGAGAAGCCGAAAAGTGATGAGATGCCTGCCGGCCGAAGATCGGCCCGCCGCCAGTACGGGCGGTACCAGAGCCGCTCAATCCGGCCGGCAGGCGGCACCGGGGTCATGGCGACGTCGTCGGCCGTCCCATGGATGGCTGCGTCGCCTGCCCGATGACCGACCCGCCCTCGTCCTCCCAGCGGGCCGAGCTGTCGGCCGCGGCACGCGGAGGGGGGCCGGCGGGCAGACGGGCGAGGGTGAGGATGGCGTCGATGCTCATACCGGCGATGTCCTGGGTGGTGAGCTTGAGTGTGGCCTCGGCGGCGTCGGCGGCGGTGCCCGAAGGGACGATCAGCAGGACGACCGGCTCGCCGGTGCCGAAGCTGAGAGTGATCACCCGCGGGTCGGCGTGGCGGAACCAGCCGACGCGGACCCGACGCCCGCGCGCCGGGATGCGGCGCGGGATGTTCTGCCACACATCGCTATGCAGGCCGATGCGGAGCGTGACCCGATCCAGCAGCCGGTCCACGGCGGCGATGAGGCCGGGCAGTTCGGCGGTCGCGTCATTGGAGAAGGGCCACCAGGCCCCGTCCACCACAGTCAGCCGGTTCGGCACTGGGCGGAGACTGAGCCGGAGCGCGGAGTCGACCCGAGGAATCGCGGGCGAGGCGCCGCTGAGCGGTGCGAGTTGAGAAAGGAGCGTCGGCGTCATGGTCGCCTGACCTGTCCGGGCCCCCGAAGGAGCCGGTGGTGGTTCGCCGGGGGCGACGCAGACCTGAATGCCAACGTTCGAAAAAGCCTCGGTACCTTCAGTGTACCTCATGACGTCTTTCGACTGGTGGACGTGCGCCTGCCGGTCCGCAGGGGCGAGCCACTCATTGTTTGAGCGGGATCACCCGGTCTGTTCGGCGAGGGCGACGATGATGCCCGCTGGGCCGCGGAGGTAGCAGAGGCGGTGGCTGGTCCCGAATTGCACAAGCTCGCCGACGAGTTCGGCCCCGTGCGGCCGCAGGCGGTCGAGGATGTCGTCCATGTCCTCGACGGCGAACATGACGCGCTGGGTGCCGAGCGTGTTCGCCGGAGCGTGCGGGTCGCCGGCCGGGCTGGACGGCGTGTGGTACTTGGTCAGTTCGAGCCGGCCGTGGCCATCCGGAGTGCGCATCATCGCTACGTCCGTTCGAACCCCCTTGAGTCCTACGATGCGATCCACCGCGCTGTCCTCGAGTGTCGCCTCGCCTTCCAGCTCCAGCCCGAGCTCGGCGAAGAACGCCTTGGCGGCCGGGAGGTCGTCGACGACCATGGCGACATTGTCCAACCGCTGGACCGTCCCGCGCCCAGTGCGGGGGTCAGTGTTCTCCATGATGGTCCTTCCGGGGGTGGCGGGGGTCGGGTTCAGGTGTTCTGGCGTTCCTGCTGCCGTTGCATGAGTTCCGCGATGGCGGTGGGCAGTGTGGTCTCGAAGTCGATCAGCTTGGCCCAGGTCGGCTTCACCACGATCCGGACCATGCCGTCGTAGAGCGCCTTCACGCCCACCTCCCACTCGGCCCGCTGCTCCGGCGTCATCTCGTACGTGCCGTTCCACTGGAAGTACTCGTCCGGGATGCCCTCGACGACGTCCAGCTCCGCGTTGCCGCGAAGGAGCAGGACCCTCGGCGGGTGTGACTCCGTGTCGATCGTCAGCGCGACCGCGGGGTTGCGGCGCAGCGCCGGCAGTTTGCGGGCGTTGGTCGCGGTGCACATGACGATCTCCGTGCCGTTCCAGACGATGCCGATCGGGATCGCCCGGGGGGTGCCGTCCAGTGCGACGAACGCCAGCCTGGCCAGGTCGCGGGCGAGCAGTTCCTGGCTGAGCGGGCGGTTCAGTACCTCGTCGATGGCGTGCTGGTCCATGGGTGGAACCTCTCAGTTGTAGTAGCGGCGGGCGCTGGAGCCCACGCGGGAGATGTCGGTGCCGTAGATGTGCAGGCTGATGGCGATCTCGTCGCCGATGTTGCGGATGCGGTGAATGTCGCCGGGCGGCGCGAAGCCGCTGACCTCGCCGGGCGGGTTGTCCCGCGTGCCGATGGGGGTGAGGGCTTCGTCGAACAGTTCCTCGTGCTCGACGCCCGACAGCACGCCCACGACGCACCAGGTGATGTGGTCGTGGATGCGGGTGGTCTGCCCGGGGCGCCAGACCAGGCCGAGGATGGAGAACGCTCCGTCGGGTTCGACGTGCAGCAGGTGGCCCGCGACCCGGTCGGGCTCGCCGAGGCGCTGGCCGGGGGTCAGGATCTCGGGGCCGGGGAGGTGTGTGCGGAGCCTTTCCGCGACCAGTTCCGCGGTGTCCGTCCAGTCGGTCCGTACGGCCACCGCTTGGCGGATGGCGGCGGCGAGATCGGTGAGCGGCGCCAGGGTGCGGGTCATGGCCACGGTCTCCTTTTGCGGAGTGAGTTCGTCCTGTTCAAGGGTCCCAAGTGGCGACTTATACGTCTAATGACAATGTTGGGAGTAACCCATGCGTATTGTGGATGCATGCTGGATATCCCGAGGTTGAGGGTGCTCGCGGCGATCGCCGCGCAGGGCTCGGTCACCAAGGCCGCCAAGCAACTGAACTACTCCCAGCCCGCGGTCAGCCGTCATCTGGCCCGGTTGGAAGCTGAGACCGGGGCCAAGCTCGTCCAGCGGGTCGGCCGGGGCATCCGGCTCACACCGGAGGGTGAACACCTCGCCCGTCGCGCTGCCGAGATCGTCGGCCGGGTCGACGCCGCTGCCTCGGAACTGTCCGCGATGGTGGGCTTGCGTACCGGCCGGGTGCGGGTCGCCGGGTTCCAGTCGGCGCTCGCGGCGCTGGTGCCGCACGCGGCGGGCACTCTGCGTCGTGAGCATCCCGGCATCGAGCTGCACCTGGTCGAGGCCCATCCGCGGGTGGCGCTCGATCTGCTGCGGGCCGGGGAGGTCGATGTCGCGGTCGTCTTCCGTTACGACGATGCGACCCCGGATGACATCCGCGCGACGCATCTGTTCGACGACCCGATGTACCTGCTCAGCCTGGAACCCGGCCAGACGTTGGGCGGCAATCGCGACGCCGACTGGATCGCGGGTTGCGAGAACTGCCGGCGCGACTTTCTGGAGGCGTGCGCCACGGTGGGGTTCGTTCCGGCCATCGCGTACATCACCGACGACACCATCGTTCAGCAGGCGCTGGTCGCGGCGGGGATGGGGGTGACGACCATGCCGGGGCTGACGTTGCGTACCCACCATGCGCCTGGGATCGAGGTCAGTGTCCTGAGTGACTTTCGGCGGCGGGTTTATCTCGCTTCTTATGGTGATCCGCCGGATCCGCCGGCGACCGCGGCCTTCATCGACGCACTGCACCAGGCCGTTGAGCAGGTCCACCCTGACGAGCCGTCCCCAGCGGATTGACGCATCATGGTCAGGGGTCGTCGCGTAGGGCGCGGAGGGTTTCGGCCTGTTCGGCGGTGACGCCTCTGGCGCGCTGGTCGACGGCTTCCTGAGCGGTGAGGCCGGCGCCTGCCCAGGACGCGGTCTCCTCGAACGGGATCCCGGCCTGCCACCATTCGCGGGCCACCGCCATCGGGGTGAGGCCGCGCTGGATGTAGCGGCGCGCCTCGGCGGGTTTGAGGCCGAGTTCCTGCCACATGCGTGCGGTGGAGGCGTCGATGCCGTAGCCGGCCCAGGCGATGGCCTCGTCGTCCACCCAGTCGGCGTCGAGGTAGCTGTACATGACCAGGGCGCCGGCGTTGCCCGCGCGGCGGATGAAGCGCTGGGCCCGGTCTCGTGGGTCGTCGGTGCCGAAGGACATGAGGCTGGTGAAGGCGTCGCCGGGGGCGGTGGGGTCCTCTGTTCGGCGTGGCTCACGGCCGTGTTTGATGTCGAACGCCTGGTCCGGGGTGAACCCTTTCTCCCGGTACGTCAGTGCTTCGTCCAGGGTGAACTCGTACTCGTGCCAGAGCAGTGCCTCCGCTGCGCCGAGCCCGGCGGCGCGGCAGGTGGCGACGGCTTCGGGGGAGATTCGGGCGGTTGACCACTGCGTGGCGAGTGCGGGGTCGGTGATCCCCGCGTGCCGCCAGGCGGAGGCCTGCGCCGCCGTCAGCCGCCATTCCCACCAGCGGCGGGCCTCGTCGTCGGGGATCCCGGCCGCGCGGTAGGGCGCAGGGTCGAAGTGGTGGGTCATGCTTCTCCGATCTGTACGGTTCGCGCCCACGAAGGGGCCTGCCCGCCTGTGTCGAGCAGCCCGACGAGGACGCGGCTTCGGGCGGGAGGGCGGTCGGGCCACGGGGTGCGTCCGTCGGTGAGTGCGATGATCAGGTCCGGCGGCCCCGACGTGAGTGCGGCGGTGAACCCGGCCCGGAGGTCGGTTCCTCCGCCTCCGCCGAGTCGCAGGTCGGAGATCCGGGCGAGGGGCTGGGGGCGGTACGCCTGCGCGTCGCAGGAGATCACCGTTACGTTGCGTCGCCCGACGCCGACGGCTCGCAGGATGCCCGTCACCTCGGCCAGCGCCTGGCCGAGCATGCTCTCGGTGACCGAGCCTGACGTGTCGATCAGCACGGTGACCGATGGGGTCGGGCGGCGCAGGCTCGGCAGTACGACGCCGGGGAGGGCGGCGGCTCTGCGTGACGGGGTGCGGTAGGTGTAGTCCACCCGGCCCGCTGCCTGGGCCAGGCCGTGGCGGATGGTGGTGGACAGGTGACGCCGCCAGTTGATGGTGGGTTCGAGCATCTCGTCGGCCCAGCGGAGCCAGCCGGCCGGGACGTCGTCGTGGGCGTCGAGGCGTTCGCGGATGCGGCGGGCGGTGTCGAGCGCGGTGAGCCGGGCGCCGGTGGCGGACAACCCGGGTCTGTCGGTCTCCCATGGCCGGGACTGTCCGTCGCATCCGCTTCCGCAGCTGCCTTCCTGCGGCCGTACGGTGTCCGTTCGGTCGAATAGTGCGCGGTGGTACTGCTCGGCGGGCCAGCCTTCCGGGAGCCGCAGCCGTGCCGGTGTGATCGCGTCCGGTGGTAGCGGTAGATCCGTGAGGTCGTCGTTGATCTCCGCGTCGGCGGCCAGGTTCCAGTTCCGGCGCTCCAGGCGTCCGTCCGAGCCCGGGTAGCGGCGGGCGTGGTCCCGTAGCAGGTGGCCGGTCTGGTGAATGAGCCAGAAGCCGACCTCGGGCACGCTCCGACGGTCCAGTTCCTGCACCCCGACGTAGACGTGCCAGGCCGTGTCGACGGGGAAGCGGGCGAGCCCGCCGGGCACCACGATCGGGTCCAGCGCCAGCAGCGCTCCGCTCAGGTACGGCGCTTGCGCCACGGCCCAGACCCGAGCCGCGGCCCACTTCTTCCACAGCTCTGGGGACAGCGACTCACTCATGGAGCAGCCCGGCCGCGCGCAGGATCGGCGTCAGCTCCAGCAGTGCCACGGGGAGCCGTGCCCCGGGTGGGCGGCGGTGGGCGAGGGCGCGGGCGGCCAGGGTGGCGACGTCGGGTGCGGTGCCGGCAGCCTTGGCGATCACCCGCCAGGCGGCGTCCCACAGTTCGCCGCTGCCGTCGGCCACCGCTACCGCCACCACCGACGTCAGTACGGCGAAGGCCCGGTCGCCGCGTCTGGGCAGTTCGAACGCGTCCGGGTCGGCGAGCACCGCCATCGGGTCCGGCAGGTCGAGGCGTTCCAGCCAGGACAGGAACTCCAGCGCCGCCCCCTCCCCGACGGCGCCTGCCACGAGCACGGCCAGCACGTCGGGCGAGGCGGCGATGGCCTGGCAGGCGGCGAGCAGGCGGGCGGCGGCCTCCCAGGATCGGGGGCTGGGCCAGCCCTTGCCGGCGGCGTCGCCCGAGGGCACGTGTAACGCCAGCGTGGGCCGTACCTCCAGGAAGGCCGCCACGACCGCCCGCGCCCGCGCGACCTCCTCAGGTGAGGCCGGTCGCTCGAAGCCGGACAGCGGCGGACGGGGGAACCCGATGGCCAGGCCGCGTGCGATTCGCCTGCCGTCCACCGGCCAGTCGAGGTGTACGAGGCGGTTGGCCAGCGGTGCGGCCAGGTCCCAGCCGTCGGCGGCCTCCTCGGGTGGGTTCGCCGCGGCGACTATACGTACTTTGTCGGGCAGTCGTACGTCGCCGACCGCCCGTTCCAGCACGACCCGGAGCATCGCCGCCTGTACGGCTGGGGGAGCGGTGGTGAGTTCGTCCAGGAAGAGCAGGCCGTGTCCGGCGGCGGCGAGGCGCTGGGCCCAGGCGGGAGGGGCGAGCCGTACCGTGCCGTCGGCGATCACCGGCAGGCCGGCGAAGTCGCTCGGCTCGCGGATCGATCCGATGACGACCTCGACCGGCCAGTTCAGCGACTCGGCCAGGGCCAGGACGGCGGACGTCTTGCCGGTGCCGGGACTGCCCCACAGCAGGACGGGCACCCCGGCCGACACCGCGATCGACAACGCCTCCGCCGCCGTCCCGCCGTGCTCCTCGGCGGTCGGCCGGTCTCGCTCCTCAGGCGCCGGCTCGCCGTGCTCGTCAGGCGCCACGTCCCATGCCTTCCCTCTGCCAGAACGCCCCGAGCCCAGGCACGCCGAGCTGCCGTTTGAGCAGCTCCAGCTCGTACGTGGGCAACTCGCGAAGGACGAGCTCGGCGTTGTCCCGCAACGGATGATCGGTCATCCGCACCTGCCCGGCAGCCGCACAGAACGCCCCCACATCCCAAGGAACGCCAGGGTCCACGACCGTCCCGTCCGCGATCCCGGCCAACTCCTCGGCGGTGGGCCGCGTGGTGATGCCAAGCCTGGTGGTCAGCCGGTCGCCGACCAGTAGCCCGGCCAGGTAGCTGAGGCCGTCCCGGGCGCGGCGGCGGCGCGGATCGGTGCCGTGGACCCAGGCGGTGACGATCTCGGCGACCAGCCGGGCCGCCGCGTGGCTGGGACGGTCGGACGTTCCGAAATCGCCGAGATCCAGCTGGTTCGCGGAGATCACCAGCGCCACCCGGTCCTCGGTCCAGCCGCGGGTGAAGTGGCTCCAGCCCCACGGATACTCGCCGCCGTGCCCGATATAGGGGTGTCCGCCGCCGAAGACGTTGAACACGAACCCGATCGAGACGTCCTGGCTCGGCCCGAGGAGGGTGCCGCCGGACGCCTGGGCCGTGATCATCTGCCGGGCGCTGCCGGGTGACAGCACGCCGCCGCCCCCGCCGAGCAGGGCGAGGACGAACCTGGCGTGGTCGGACGGCGTGCTCAGCGCGGACCCCGCCGGGTAGTCGCCCACGTAGAGCTGGGGGAGCGGCAGGCGCAGGCCCGGCAGGGTCGCGTACCCGGTCGAACGGCGCGCGAGCAGCTCCGCCGGGACGAAGTCGGGATGTTGCGCCCTGGGGAAGACGCTCGACGACATCCCCAGCGGCGCGAACACGTGCTCGCCCACCCACTCCGAGAACGTGACGCCGTCAGGGTTCAGCAGCTCCACGAGCCGCCCGACCACGGCGATCCCGACGTTGCTGTACTGGTACGCGGCCCCCACCGGCCCGGCCCAGAACGGCGTCAGCGCGCCCCCGTACGCGTCCGAGCGCCCGGCCGCGAACACCCGCCGCAGGTGCTCCTCCAGCGGCGGAGGCGGCTCGCGGTGGAAATTGCCCAGGTTGATGCCGAGCCCGCTGCGGTGGGTGAGCAGGTCGCGCAGCGTGATCGGCCGCGGCCCGTGCGGGTTGACGATCGGCAGGTGCTTGTCGATCGGGTCGTCGAGTCCGATCAGGCCCCGCTCCACGAGCTGCAGGGCCGCGACGCCGGTGTACGCCTTCGCGTCCGAGCCCGTGGGGCCGATCGTGTCCGTGGTCATGGGGCGGCCGGTGGCCAGGTCGGCGAGCCCGTACGCCCTGCTCAGCGCCACCTCCGTGCCGACGCCTACCGCGATCGAGAGCCCCGGCGTGCCGCAGTGATCCATGATCTCCGGCACGAACGCGTCCAGCGCCTCGGCCAAGCCATCGATGTTCATGCGTCAATGCTTGCCTTGACGCTCGAACAATGTCAAGGCAAGCCTTGACGGCATAATGGTACGGTGCCCGAGCTACCCGACCTCACCGCCCTGCTGTCGATCGTCGAAGAGCGCGACCCCGACGCCGACCCCCTCACCCGCCTCACCGTGGCCGAAGGGGTGCTGTCCGATCTGCAGGGCATCGGTGACCGGCTGCTCGGCTACCTGGTCGAGCTGGCCAGGGCCGAAGGCTGCTCGTGGTCCGACATCGGCGACCATCTCGGCATCAGCCGTCAGGCCGCCCAGCAGCGTTACGGTCGCCGCTGGTCCAGCCTCACCGTCGCCGACCTGGCGCAGTCGGGGGCGTTCGACCGCTACACGGCCCGTGCCAAGCAGACGCTCGAACGCGCCGAGGCCCACGCCCGCCGCCTGCGGCAGTCCGCCGTCGGCGCGGATCACCTGCTGCTCGCCATCCTGGACGATGCCGACACTCTGGCCGTACGCGCCATCGCAGCCCAGGGCGTGGATCCGTCCGTGATGCGCGCCGACCTCGCCCGCAGCCTGACTGCCGGTTCGGAGGCGTCGGCGACGAGCCCCGCCGGGCCCGGGGCTTCGGAGACGAGCCCCACCGGGGCGTCGGCGGCGGTTCCCATCGGGTCCGAGGCCCGGCGCGTCCTGACGGCGACGCTGGCCGAGACGGCCGAGTTGCGGCACAACTACGTCGGCACCGAGCACATGCTCCTGGGCCTGCTGCGCGACCGGTCCAGCACGTTCCTGCGCGATCACGGGATCGACCTGGAGCCGACGCGGGCGGCCGTTCGCGCGGCCCTGGAGGCGTTCCTACGCTCACGGGAGTCGTGACCGTCACGGCGGCGGCTGCGGATCCGGGTGTGAGTGCGCCAGGCTAGGGTCATCGATAGGTCCGGCCTATGGGAGCGGAGCAGCGTGTGGACGTCCGGCAGCTCGAATACTTCCTCGCCGTCGTCGATCACGGAGGGTTCAGCAAGGGCGCGCGGGCGCTGTTCATGGCGCAGCCCTCGCTCTCGCAGGCGATCAAGGCGCTGGAGAAGGACCTGGGCAGCCAGCTCTTCCACCGCGTCGGCCGCCGCGTGGTGCTCACCGACGCGGGGCGGGCGCTGATCGAGCCGGCCAGGCAGGTCGTGCGCAGCATGGAGGTGGCCAGGGCGAGTGTGGCCGCCGTCCAGGGGATGGTGCGCGGCAGCGTCGCGATCGCCGCGATGCCGTCGCCGGCCGTGGAGCCGCTGAGCAGCATGATCGACGACTTCCGTCGCCTGCACCCGGACGTGCGGGTCGTCGTCAGGGACGCGCCGGTGCCGCAGGCGGTGATCGAGTCGGTACGTACGGGCGTGACGGAATTGGGTCTGCTGTCGGCCTGGGAGCTGCCCACGGTCTCCGACGTGCGCCTGCACCCCGTGGAGGAGCAGCGCTTCGTGCTCGTCGCCGCGCCCGGCGGCCCCTTCGCGCCGGCCCGTACGCTGCCCCGGGAACGCCTGGCCGGTCAGCGTCTGATCGTCGGCGAGCACGGCACCGGCCTGCGCCGCCTGGTGGAGGAGATCCGCGCGTCGGGCGTGGAGGTGTCGATCGCGGTCGAGTCGGAGCACCGGGAGTCGTTCCTGCCGTTGGTGCTCAAGGGGGTGGGCGTCGGCGTGCTGGCCGAGGCGTGGCGGACGCTGGCGGAGCAGGCGGGCGCGCTGGTCTTCGACCTCGACCCGCCGGCCTCGCTGCACCTGGCCATGGTCAGCAGGCAGAGCTGGCTCACCCCGGCCGCCACCGCGTTCCTGGAGACGGCTCGCGCTTATAGGCGCGGCCTATAGATCGGATCGGTGGCTCATCTTGGACGTTTGCGTCGCCCGCCGCTTGAATCGACCCATGACGACGCATGACATCGCCGTGATCCCCGGAGACGGCATCGGGCTCGAAGTCACCCCGGCGGCCCTGGAGGTGGCGCGAGCCGCGGGCCGGCGGCACGGATTCGAGCTCCGGCTCACCGAGTTCGACTGGTCGTGCGAGCGCTACCTGCGCGAGGGCACGATGATGCCCGCCGACGGACTGGAGCGGCTGCGCGGCTTCGACGCCGTCTTCCTCGGCGCGGTCGGCTTCCCCGGCGTGCCCGATCACGTCTCTCTGTGGGGGCTGCTCATCCCGATCCGCCGTGCTTTCCAGCAGTACGTGAACCTCCGCCCGGTACGCCTGTTCGACGGCATCGAGGCCCCCGTACGCGCGACTGACATCGATTTCGTGGTCGTCAGGGAGAACACCGAGGGCGAATACAGCGAGATCGGCGGCCGGATGAACCGCGGCTTCCCCGACGAGATGGCCGTCCAGGAGGCGGTGTTCACCAGGAAGGGGGTGACGCGGGTGCTCGACTACGCCTTCGGGCTCGCCGGTCGTCGCGGCGGATACCTGACCTCCGCCACCAAGTCCAACGGCATCGTGCACACGCTCCCGTTCTGGGATGAACTGGTCAAGGAGCGCGCGGCCGAGCACCCCGGCGTGCGCTGGGACCAGGAGCACATCGACGCGCTCTGCGCAAAGCTGGTGCTGGAGCCGTCCCGCTTCGACGTGATCGTGGGCTCCAACCTGTTCGGCGACATCCTCAGTGACCTGGCGGCGGCCGTGACGGGCAGCATCGGCATCGCGCCGTCGGCCAACCTCAATCCGGAACGCGAGTTCCCGTCGATGTTCGAGCCCGTGCACGGCTCGGCTCCCGACATCGCCGGTCGCGGGGTGGCCAACCCGATCGGGGCCATCTGGTCGGCCGCCATGATGCTGGACCATCTGGGTCACGCCGAGGCGGCCGAGCAGATCGTGGCCGCCATCGCGACCGTGCTGGCCAAGGGTGACGTATGGACGCGTGACCTGGGCGGGACGGCCGGCACGGACGAGTTCACCCAGGCCGTTCTGGCGCTGCTGGTATAGCTGGCACTACCACGGATCTCCCGGCTGCGGGATCGATGACCTTCCGGGAGTTTCCGTAAGTTTGACCACATGATCCCCGTACGTACTCGCCGGTGGACCGGCGCCTCCGCCCTTGCCCTCGCCGTCCTCTACGGCCCGTCCATCGCCCCGGCGCAGGCCGACACCGCCCCCGCCCCGCTCCAGGACGTGCTGGATGACCTGGTCGGCAAGGACAAGTTCCCCGCCGTCCAGGCCTCGGTCCAGGATCGTCACGGCAAGCTGACCGATTACACGGCGGGCGACGACGTGCCGGCCGACGGGTACGTGCGCATCGGCAGCAACACCAAGACCTTCACCGCCGTGACCGTGCTGCAGCTGGTGGGGGCGGGCAAGATCAAGCTGGACGGGTCCGTCGACACGTACCTGCCCGGCCTGCTGCGTGGCAAGGGCGTCGACGGCCGCCGCATCACCGTGCGCCAGCTCCTCCAGCACACCAGCGGCCTGCCCGAGTACACCGACTTCCTGGCCAAGGGCGCCCTGCCGTACCAGCACAGCTACTTCCAGCCGCGCGACCTGCTCGACCTGGCGCTGAAGAAGAAGGCCCAGTTCGAGCCGGGCGACAAATGGGTCTACACCAACACCAACTACATCGTCGCCGGCCTGCTCATCGAGAAGGTCACCGGGCGGCCCGCGATCGAGGAGATCACCAAGCGGACCATCGACCGGATCGGCCTCGCCCACACCTACTTCCCGAACGTCGGCGACCAGACCCTGCGCAGTCCGCACGCCAAGGGCTACCACCGCGACGACCCGGCCAAGCCGCGTACGGACGTCACCATGTTCGAGCCGTCCCAGGCTTGGACCGCTGGACAGATGATCTCCACGCCCAGCGACCTCAACCGCTTCTTCTCCGCCCTGCTCGACGGCAAGCTCCTCAAGCCCGCGCAGCTCAAGCAGATGCGCACCACGGTCAAGGCGCCCGAGCTGGGCCCCGGCGGCCGATACGGCCTCGGTCTCAGCGCCGTCAAGCTGTCCTGCGGGGGCACGGCTTGGGGGCACGGGGGCGCCATTCCGGGCTACTACACGACGAACGCCGCCACCGACGACGGCCGCGCCGCCGCCATCGCCGTCACCCACCTCCCGGAGACCCAGGAGGCCCGCGACCATGTCGAATCCGCCCTCGACGCGGCCCTCTGCAGTCAGTCCTGAGCCGGTGACCTGAGCCGTGAGCCGGTGACAGCGAAGTCTCAGCGGCTCACGGTGCGCCCTGATCGAGGTTCTGTGCGATGAGCTGGGTACGCGCCTCCTCGACCTGGCGCATGATGCGGTGGGCCCCGCACGCCTCGGCGGTGGCGTACGCCTCCTCGGCCAGCGCCACCGCGTCGTCCCGCCGGCCCTGCGCGGTGGCGATGTAGATCAGTCCTACCTGGTCGGCGGCGGCACCGGCCGGCAACCCGATCTTCCGGCGCAGCCGTGCCGCCGCCTCCAGACGCTCCCGCGCGGAGTCCAGCCGGCCTGCGGCATGGTCGGCGATCCCCAGGTGCCGCAGGGCCTCCGATCGGGTGTACGGGTCGCCCGCGGCCGTGGCCAGCTCGTACGCCTGCTGAAGGAGGGGGACGGCGCGGCCGGGGTCGCTCCGTACGACCTGGTGGAAGCACCCCTCCCAGAACACGGACTCCGCCTCGCCCGTCGCGTCGCCCAGGGTCCGGTAGAGGTGGGTGGCCCGCTCGAACAGCTCCAGCTCGCGCGGATCCTCGCACCGGTCGTCGAGGAACCGCGCGTGCAGGATCCGTCCCCGGGCTACGGCGAGATCGGCTTCCACCTTGTCCAGCTCCCGCTCCGCCGCCGCCAGCTCACCGACCTCGCCGGCGAAGACAGCGCGCTCGTAGGACAGCTTGGCCCTCTCGATCGGTCCTTCCACAGCTGCTCCGCTCGCCTCGGCGACACCCCTCGTACGCGGTCCATGAGACCGTGCTCCGACGATCTCGACAAGCTTTCGGCCCCCGCAAGTCCAGGAAGCGCTCATGGCTTGCGGTGGACGATCACCTCGTCGCCGCGTCCCGGATAGGCCATGATGAGCAGTCGCTGGCTGGCCCGCTGCTGCCCCTTCTTGGACAGCCAGGCGTAGTGGACGCGGACGCGGTAGTGGCCCTTGCCGCGTGAGGCCAGGTCGGGGAGCGCGACGCCGGAGAGGTAGTCGCCGAGTATGAGTGTGCCGTCGCGGCTCTCGTACCCGGCCTCCACGACGTGATCCCAGCCCTTCGTCTCGACGGGCGGGCGGCGGTCGTAGGTCTCGGTGGTGACGCACATGCGTAACTCGGTGTTGATGAGGATGATGAGGCGGCCAGGCGCGGTGACGACAAGGTCACCCTCCTCGGCCCGCCGAGAGGGATCATCGTCGTAGTCAGCCTCCTCGTCTAACGCCTCCAGCGACAACTCCGTCCACACCGGCTTCTTCTCCCTGATGGCTCGCACCGGCTTGATCCTCGGCCGGTGGCGGGGAGCCTGGTCGCACAAGGCCTGCTCCTCGGCCTCCCATGCCGCTATCTCGGCCTCCTCCTCGGCCACCGCCGCGTCGAACTCCGCCGCGACCTTCGGGCAGATGTCCTCCAGGAGGTACTTCTGCTGGCGCAGGTTGATGCTGTGCGCCTGCTCGAAGGCCGCCGCCTCGCGGGCGTCGCCGCGGGTGTAGATGCCGCACATGCGGTGCCCGTACGCGATCAGCCGCTGGTCGGGCATGCTCGGACGGAACGGTGGGGCGTCCAGCTTCCGTACGGCGCAGACGAAGGCCCGCTCGCCGGTCGCCGCCGAGTTGTTCTCGCACTCGCTTCTCGTGGTGGCCGGGCCGGGTGTGTGGTCCGACGCGGGTACGAGGGCCAGCAACGCGACCGTGGCCAGGCTCGCCAGGGCCACCTGGTACGGCTTTCGGGGGCGTGGCCGTTCGCCGTACAGGAACAGCAGGATGAGGGCGGAGCCGGTGAAGGCGGCGCTGTGCCAGAGCGGGGAGATGCCTGGTGCGGAGTCGAGTAGCTGTTCCGGAAATATCCGGACACCATAGTCCGGCGTCGTGATCCTGCCCTTCCCGGTGACCGCCTCCACCACCCCGGCGACCGCCGCCAGCGACAACGCCGCGACGACCCCCTGACGCAGCCTCCCCCGGCCCTCGCCACCCGGCCTTCTGTGCCGGAGCACGACAGCCAGCACCAGGGCCGCTCCTCCACCGCATCCGGCGAGGGAGATCAGCAGCCAGAGTTCCTGCAGATACCACCCGGTTCTCGCGAACCACGACGCGATCGCCCCCTGGGGTCCGATCCACAGGAAGACGCCGTTCGTCCAGTTGACCGCAGCCGGCAGCAACGGCAGCCCGACCGCGACCACTTCCCACGGCCGCCACCGGAACGTGCCCATCACGCGCGGCCGTGGAGCCCTGGGCGAGCGCGCGACCTCGATCGCGGACCGGCCGAGCCACACCACGGTGAAGACGTCCAGGAGCATCCGGCTCGCCTCGTAGATGACGAAGGTCCGGCTGATCGGGTAGGCGACCAGCGGCAGGAGGAACGGCCCGGCGGCCATCACCGCGCCCGCCCACAGCGTCGTCCGCCCCCACCGGCCGTCCCTGGCCTGCGCCACCACGATCAGCGCCATCCACACCACCCACGCCAGGCTGCTGCCCGGCGGAAGGACCCCGCGCGCCTCCCCGAACAGGTCCAGCGCCATGGCGACGAGTCCCAGGATCGGCCGGTACAGCCCTACCACCAGCGCGACCAGCCGCAGCGTCCGGGAGACGGTGCTCATCACCCGGTAGAGGAGCACGACGATCGCGATGCGCGCGACGGCCTTGGGTAGGTCGTCGGGCCAAGGCAAACGGTCGGTCAGCTCGATCGCCATCAGGGCATACAGGGCCGCCCGCAGCAGCAGCTGATCGCGGCTTCGGCGGGTTTCGTCGCTCCGGCCTCCCTCGCTCCCCTCGCCGCCGCCGGGTGCTCGGGCAGCGGCGACGGGCGGCGCGTGCCTGCTCATCGTCCCGCCGCTCCGCCGCCCGGGCAGGATCTGCGCCAGCCCCCACGCCTGCGCCAACCCCACCCCGACCAGCATCACCAGCAGGTCCGCGTCGAGCTCCTCCACCGGATCGACGAACACCCGGTACACGAGCAGCACGACGAGCCGGGTGTCGCCGGACACCGCGGCCAGCACAGTCCCCGCGACGACCAGAACGGCGAAGACGGCGACGGCGATCCGAGATAAGGCGTGGCGAGGCACGGGCGGTTCCTGAGGCAGGGGAGGAGCGGGGGGAAGATCGAAACGCCCGAGATTAACGGAGCCGCCCTTGCCAAGTCGATCATCGTTCGGTCGGGATCCACATATGACGAAGGTGGTGCTCGGCTGGTCGGGTGCATGGAAGCCGTGGGGCTGCGCGGCAGGCTGCTTGCGCACGTCAGCCGGCTGGTTCCTCGCCTTCGACCAGAGGCAGGGGGCGGCGGGGGAGGAGGGTGAGGGTGCCGAGGAGCCAGTCGGCCAGGCGGTCGCGTTCGACGAGCAGCAGGGGTTGGCGGGCGTTGAGTGCTTCCTCGCGGGCCTGTCTGGTGAGGTGGCCTGAGGTGACGAGGACGCCCGTATGGCCGGCGAAGGTGTTGGCGAGGGCGCCCAGGAAGTTGCGGACTTCGGGGGCTCCGACGTTGCCGCTGTAGCGCTTGCACTGGATGGCGTACGGTTTTCCGCCGGGTGCGGTCGCCGTGATGTCGACGCCGCGGTCGCCCTTGCCTCCCCGTTGCTGGACGCGGCGGAAGCCGTCGGCGGTCATGCGTTCGGCTATCAGGTGCTCGAATTGGGGACCGGTCATGAGGTCGACCTTGGCCAATTCGGTGTTGGCTGCCAGGAATTTCATGCGACGGGATTGGATGACCCGATATCGGAGGAAAAGGGCGCCGCAGAGGGCTGCGACGGTAAGGAGGGCGATGGTCGTGGCCCAGCCCGGGTTTTCCGCGACGTATTTGACCACGGCGGTGATCGCTATGGCCATCACCCCGATGCCGAGCAGCCACAACCCTTCGTTTCCGCCGGTCTTTCGCCGGCGTCTGCGGTGCCCTGATCGCCCCGATCGGCCTGAGCGTCCCGGTCGCCTCGCCATCAATCCCTCCCTGGAGGTCGGTCTCGCTGGCGATTATGAACGATGGCACCGACAGAATCGGTGCCGAAGAGCACACGGGCGGCGGTATTTCAGTCCGGCTTTTTTGTGAGGAAATTTCGGGTATTTCGATGAGGAAGGAAATGTCGTAAAGGGTCACGCGTTGGCGTTCGGATCGATCCTCAGAACGAGGCGGGCGAGAGAAGGGCAGGGGAATCGGCCAGCAGCCGGAATCGGTCGTCCCGCTGCTGGACGCGGCCGCCGGTGGGGTGCGTGAAGTGGGTGCCCAGCAGCAGGTCATCGGTGCCGGCCAGGTCGGTGAGCAGGCGGTGGCGGGTGGTTCGCGCCTCGGCGGGATCGACGTCGCCGACGCTGCCCATGTCGGGGTAGGCCAGTTGCACGGGATGATGCAGGCTGTCGCCGCTGATCAGCGCGTTGCGGCCGGTGCCGGTCAGCTTCACCGACAGGTGGCCGGGCGTGTGGCCGCGCGTCGGTACCAGGCGGACGCCGTCGGCCACCTCAAGGCCTGAGGCGGGGATGTCGAGCAGGTCGTACAGGCCGTTGTCGCGGATGGGTCGCAGGGAGTCGCGGTGCGTCCGGGCGACTTCCTCGTCGCTTTCGGCGGCGGCGGTCCAGTAGTCCCATTCCCTGCGGTCGGTGAGGTAGCGGGCGTTCGGGAAGGTCGGTGTCCAGCGGTTGTCGACCAGGTGAGTGTTCCAGCCGACGTGGTCGACGTGCATGTGCGTGGTGATCACCAGGTCGACGGTGTCCGGGGCGAACCCGGCGGCGGTCAGCGCGTGCAGCAGCGGGGTCCGCAGGTTGTCGGCGTCGGGTATCTGCCGGGGCTTGTCGTTGCCGATGCCGGTGTCGACCAGGATGCGCTTGCCGTTCGCCTCGATCGCGAAGATGTGTACGTGCATCGCGAAGGCTGTGCCGTCGGTGAAGTCGGGTTGCAGCCAGGGGTGGCGCAAGTGCTCCGGTGTGGCATCGGGCAGCAGCCATTGACTGGTTGCCGGTGACATGTCGATCTCGTCGACTCGGCGCACAACGACGCCTCCGAGGTCCCAGCCCAGGAAGGTCGGGGATATGCGGCTTGTGAGCACTTCGAAGCCCTTCGTCTTGTTTGTCCGCCGGTTCCGCGGATCGACTCTAGGAGCATCGGTGTCTTTTTGTAAGTACGTACCTTTTTGTAAGCTGATGGCATGGCGGTGAGTGAGCAGTTCAAGGACGTTCTCCCCCAGCTTCCGGCAGAGTCTTTCGACAAGGACTGCCCGACGCGGCCGCTGATGGCCCAGGTGACCGGCCGGTGGGGCGCGTTGATCATCGCTGCGCTGGCTCCTGGGCCGATGCGCTTCTCCGGCCTTCACCGGCACATCGACGGCATCAGCCAGAAGATGCTGTCGCAGTACCTCAAGTCGGTGGTGCGGTACGGGCTGGTCGAACGCCAGGTGGAGCCGACCGTCCCGCCGCAGGTCACCTACAGCCTGACGCCACTGGGGCAGAGCCTGGCGCAGCAGCTGTGCGCGCTACTGAGCTGGTTCAGCGCCAACACCCCGGCGCTGGAGGCCGCCCAGCAACGCTACGATGCCGCCGACGCCCCGGCCCGGTGACGTGTCGGACTGCTTGCGACCGCGCCATCGGTCCCCCTGTCGCGGTCTGACCTCTTGCTACGGGCGTGGTTGAGCGGGCGATTCCGGCTCACTCTCTGGGAGAATGCCGGGATCCGGGTGGTCCGGGTGGCCGGGTCGACGTGGACAGACCGTCGAGCAACAGACACAACAGCAGGGAATCGGTCAGCGGGCCGGGGCGGCCCATCGCGTGACCGGTGGTCACCGGAGTTCCTCCGCATCGCCGAGCTCGGCCCGATGCGCGGTCAGGAAGTCGGTCAGGCTGAGCGGATCGGGGTTGAACGCGCGCGCGGCCCCGAGGTTGCGGCGGCCGAGGTAGGACTCGGGGAACTCGGCGTAGTACTGGAACATGTTTCCCAGTTCGTCCGCGCCGGGGAAACCGAAGCCGCGGAACTGCTCGTGGGTGGGCGGGCGGTAGGCCACCGGCTCGCCGAGCACCTCGCCGAGCACCGCCGTCATCTGCTCACCGGTCAGGTACTCGCCGACCACGGGAACCGTGAGGCCGATCGTCTCCGCCGGCTGTCGCAGCACCCATAGCACCACCTTGCCGATGTCGTCGGAGGCGACGCCCGCGATCGCCGTGTCGCCGAGCGGGAGGTGCACGGCGAGTGTCCCGTCCGGGTCGCGTTGCGGTCTGGCGAGGCCGAGCAGATTGTCCCAGTAGAACGACATCAACAGGTACGTGACAGGGAGGCCCGACTTGGCGAACAGGGCGTCGGCGGCCCCGCCCTTCACGTCGAAGTGCGGCACCCGATAGCCGTCACCGAGGACCGGCATGCGGTCGTCGTCGGCCACGATCACCTCCCGGGTGTCCTCGAGCGTCGACCACACGACGTGCCGCAGGCCGGCTGCCTGGGCCGCGCTGATGAGGTTCTTCACCTCGGCCAATTCCCGGGCCGGTGAACGGTGCTCCCAGTACGGCGTGACCAGGAACGCGCCGTAGGCCCCGTCGAACGCCCGGCGCAGGCTGCCCTCGTCGGTGAGGGTCGCCTCCACCACCCGGGCACCCAGCCCGGCCAGCGCCTGCGCCTTGGGTGAGGCGGCGTCGCGGGTCACCGCCCGTACGGAGAGCTCTCCGTCGGCCAGCAGCGCCCGGGCGACCGCGCCGCCCTGCGTGCCGGTCGCGCCCAGCACGGTGATCACTTTGTCGTGAGACATCGACGTTCCTCCTTGTTGGTGCGGATCAGGCGGTGGGGGCGACGATGACGGTCTTGCCGGGCAACGCACCCGCGGCGGCCTGGGCGTGCACGGCCGGCAGCTCCGCGAGGGGGATTCGCTGGGCGACCTCGACGCGCAACTCACCGGTGCTGACGCGAGCGGCCAGGTCGGCGAGTTGGTCGGCGTCGCTGCGGACGAACAGGTCGATCCCCCGCACACCGCGCTCCTCGTCGGAAGGGGCCGGCATCCAGACGGTGGTATTGACGAGGGTGCCGCCGTCACGGATCAGCGTGACCAGTGCGGCCAGCTGCTCCGGAGTGACCGGCGCGAGGTTGAGGACGAGGTCGACCGGCTCGGTCACCGCCGCGATCACATCCGTGGTGGTGTGGTCGAGCACTTCGTCGGCGCCTGCGGCTTTGACACGTTCGGCGTTGCGTGCGCCGGCCGTGGCGATCACGCGGGCACGGACCTCCTTGGCCAGCTGCACGGCGTATCCGCCGACCGCTCCGCCGGCGCCGTTGATCAGCACCCGCTGGCCGGCGGTCAGGTTGCCGTGGTCGAACAGCGCCTGCCACGCGGTCAGGCCCACTAGTGGCAACGCCGCCGAGTCGGTCAACGGGATGTTCTTGGGTGCCCCCGTCAGGATCTCCGCCGGCGCGATCACATACTCCGCGGCCGCCCCGGCCCCCGTCATCGGCAGGAAGCCGATGACCCGGTCGCCGACCGCGACGTCGTCCACGCCGTCACCGAGCGCGTCGACCGTGCCGGCGACGTCGATGCCGGGAGTGTGTGGCAGCTCGACCGGGATCGGGCCCTGCATGTAGCCCGCGCGGATGTTGCCGTCGACGCCGTTGAACGACGTCGCAGCTACGCGGATCCGGACCTGACCGGGGCCGGGGGTGGGCTGCGCGACGTCCTCGTAGCGCAGGACCTCGGGACCGCCGAACTCGTGAAAACGCACTGCCTTCATTGCTGAGCCTGCTTTCGTGAGTGCCGCCACTGTGCTTCGAACGTGAAGCAATGCCTCATTGCTTCGAGTTACGAAGGCGTCCAGCCCCGCGTCACCAGGGCCGCCCGGAGGCAGCCACTGGATCCGCGGTTGCTGGAGACGTGACTCAACTTCGCAGGATCCGGCGCGGTTAGCCTGGGCCAGGCTGGCCCACCTTGATGATGGTTGGTTCCCCGGCGTCTGCGACGATCTCAGCGAGACGCGCCGCATCGGCCGAGCCCGGCGCCGGGGTGAGCATCAGAGCCGCCAAATCGTCGCCCGGGATGGCGAGCAGGCTGCCGACGAGCGTCACGGAGCCGCCGTCCGGATGAATGAACGCGGCACTGCTCTCGTAGGCCGCCACCGGTCGCGGCGTGCGCCACAAGGTGTCGAACAGGCGGCTTCGGCTCCGCATCTCGTCCACCAGCGCGGCGAGCGACGCGTCGGCGGGGTAGCGCAACAGCGCGCTTCCCAGGCGGGCAGCGAGGATCGCCTGATGATCGGTTGCGTCAGCCGTAGGCTGCTGGAAACGACTGAACGGATCGCAGAAGCTGCGCCAGGCGATGTTCCACTCCCACGGGTCCCCGGTGAGATCCCAGTGACCCAGGGCCATGAACGCACTGTTCACGGCGACCAGATTCATCGCCGCATCGGAGACGAACATCGGAGTGTCGGTGAACCGCTCCAGCAGCCGCATCGCACCCGGACCGACTTCGTTCGGCACCTGCCCATCCGCGGCGGCGTACCCGGCCAGCGCGCAGAGCCGCTCGTACTCCGCGCGCCCGATCCGCAACGCACGGGCGATGGCGTTCACCACCCCGGCCGACGGATGGCTGCGCCCCTGCTCCAACCGGCGTACGTAATCCGCAGACATCCCCGCGAGCTCGCCGAGCTCCTCCCGCCGCAACCCTTGCACTCGCCGGCGGCCGACCGGTAGCCCGACAGCCGCAGGGGCCGTACTCTCCCGCAATTGGCGCACCGCGGTGCCGAACTCGTGACGTTCCACGGCCCAAAGTGTGCCTGGACAGTCCAGACAGCGCTAGTGGGCGGCCTTGCGTGCAGTGCCACGACCAGCGGACCGGTGTTGCCGGCGGCTCCTGAAATTGGCGCACGCTCATCGGCTGGATCCGGAAGCGCAGCGACCGAGGATCGTCACTATCGGCGCTACGCGGTGTCAGCGTAGTCCAAGGGAGAGTCCGCCCACCTTCAGCACCCGCGAGCACATCAGCCGTCGGTCACCACTGATCCATTGAGAATCGCCAGGCTGCCTGAGACGCTCTTCTCCGCATAGCGCAATGCCGGGATTACGCGCTGACGTTGTCGGTCGACAGGAAGGCGTTCACCTGCTGCGCGAACTCCTCCGGGGTGACGATGCGCACCCCCAGGCTCTCCGCCTTCGTTCGCTTGGAGCCGGCCTTCTCGCCGGCCACCAGCAACGACGTCTTGGCCGAGACGCTGGAGCTGGCCTTGCCGCCGGCTCGCTCGATCAGCTCGTTGACCTCGTTGCGGGAGAGCTGGGCCAGGGGGCCGGTCATGGTGCCGGTGACGACCACTGACATCGAGACCAGGGGGAGGTCGGCCGACGGTTCCTTGGGCTCGGCCGAGGGTGGGGTGGCGCCGGGTTCGGTCATGTTGACGCCGGCGCGGATCAGCTTGTCGATGAGGGGGGCGAGCTCGATCAGCTCGTCCACCACGACCGGGGCCTTTTCCGGGCCCATGCCCTCCACCTGCTGGATCGCCTCGGTGTCGGCGGCCCGGATGGCGTCCATGGTGGCGAAGTGGCGGGCGACGCGGCGGCTCATCGAGCGGCCCGTGCCGCGCACCCCGAGTGCCGCGAACACCCTGCTGAGCGGGCGCGACTTCGCCTGCTCGATGGCCGCGATCAGGTTGTCGCTGCTGGTCTCGCCCATGCGTTCCAGCCCGAGCAGCTGCTCCTTGGTGAGGAAGAACAGGTCGGCGAAGTCGGCGATCAGGCCGGTGTCGAGCATCTGCTGGATGCGGTTCTCGGCCAGGCCCTCGATGTCGAGGGTGTCGCGCCCGACCGCGTACGTGATGGACGCGATCGCCCGGCAGCCGCGCCCGCGCACGCACCGCCACCGCTCCTGGGAGGTGTCGATGGCGTCGCCGCAGGACGGGCAGACCTGCGGGATCGCGATCGGCTGCTCGTCGCCCGTGCGCAGGTGGACCACCGGCGCCTCGACCCGCGGGATCACGTCGCCGGCCTTGTAGACGGTCACGCTGTCGCCGAGCATCAGGCCGCGCCTGGCGATGTCGGCGACGTTGTGGAGGGTGGCGTAGGTGACGGTGCTGCCGTCGAGCTCGACCGGCTCCAGCACCGCGCGTGGCGCGATGATGCCGGTGCGGCCGGTGTTCCACTCCACGCGGAGCAGCTTGGTGATCTTCTCGGTGGCGGGCAGCTTGTAGGCGATGGCCCAGCGGGGCGCGCGGGAGCTGAACCCGGCCTCGGCCTGGTCGGCGGCCAGGTCACACTTGATCACGATGCCGTCGATGCCGAACGGCAGCTGGGCCCGCAGGCCGGCGATCTCCCCGACGCGTTCCTGCACCCGTTCCAGCGTTTCGGCCGTGATGCCCGCCACCGGCGTGGCGGCGGTCGTCTGCACGCCCTGCGTGGCCACCCACTCCATGATCTGGCTGTGCGGCAGCTCGCGCAGGCGCGTGGCCAGCTCGGAGTCGTCGCCGGGGGACGGCACCACGCCGTAGCCGAAGAACGTCAGCTCGCACACGTAGGGCCGGTCCTGGGCGCGCAGCGTGCCGGCGGCGGCGCTGCGCGGATTGGCGAACGTCGTGCCGTCGTGTGCCTGCCGCTTGGCGCACGCCGCCTCGAACTGCGACGCGGTCATCATCACCTCGCCGCGCAGCTCCACCGTGACCGCCTCGGCCAGCCGGTCGGGGAGGCCGATGATGGTGCCGATGGCGTGGGAGACGTCCTCGCCGGCGGTGCCGTCACCGCGCGTGACCAGCTGGGCCAGGCGGCCGTTGCGGTAGCGGGCCGAGATCGCCAGGCCGTCGAGCTTGGGCTCCACGCTCCACGCCGTGACGGGTCTGCCGAGCCGGCGCTCCAGCCCCGCCGCCCAGTCGGCGAGCTGCTCGGCGCCGAACACGTTGTCCAGGCTCAGCATGGGGACGGTGTGCGGCACGTCGCCCACCACGGCCCCGCCGGCCACCTTGCCGGTCGGTGACGACGGCAGCACCGACTCGGGGTGCTCGTCCTCGTACGCCTGGATGCCGCGGACCAGCCGGTCGTAGGCGTCGTCGTCGAGGGTCGAGGTGCCGTCCGCGTAGTAGGCGGCGGCCGAGTCCACGGCCAGCTGGACGGCCTCGGCGTAGGCCGTGTCGTCGGCCAGGATGGTGATGGGGGGTGTCTCGGTCATGGGTCCATGATGTCGCTCGGCACCGACAATCTGGCCCCCCAGATTCGCCGGTACGCGACGACGGTTCGCAGCCGGTCGATCTCCTGTGAGAGAACGGTTGCTCTCCGGTCGCCGGTCGCCGCCCGTCGCCTGCTGCCGCCGTCTGTCCGGCTCGTAGCTCCTCGGGTGTAGGTCTGAGCTGGGCGGACGCGGGTAGGGCGCAGGCATGGACAGGGATCGGGGAAAACGCGCGCCCGTCATCGTCGTCGGCGCGGGCATGGCGGGACTGGCCTGCGCCGTACGGCTGCACGAGGCCGGTGTGCCGGTACGCGTGCTGGAGGCGTCCGACGGCGTCGGCGGCCGGGTGCGTACGGACATCGTGGACGGGTTCCGGCTCGACCGGGGTTACCAGGTGTTCAACACCGCCTACCCCGAGGCCCGCCGCGTCCTCGACATCGACGCGCTCGACGTGCGGCCGTTCGCCTCGGGGATGATCGTGCAGGGGAGCACGGCCCGGGCCAGGGTGATGCTGCCGTGGCGGCATCCCCGGCACGCGCTGAGCGGGCCGCTGTCCGGCGTCGGCACGTTGCGTGACATCGCCGTGCTCGGCGCGGTCACGGCACGCGACCTCGCCGCGCCGGCCTCCCGGCTGCGCGGCGGGCGCGAACGGCGTACCGACGAGGAGCTGCGCGCGTGGGGCATGTCGGAGAAGATGATCGACTGCCTGATGCGGCCCTTCCTCGCCGGCGTGCTGCTCGAACGTGACCTGGAGACCTCCAGCCGGGTCTTCCACCTGTTCTGGCGGTCGTTCGCGCGCGGCACCATCGGCCTGCCCGCGCTCGGCATGGGACAGATCCCGCGCCAGCTCGCCGACCGCCTGCCGCCGGGCACCATCACCTTGGGCGCCCGCGTGAGCGAGGTCACGGCCGACGGTGTCCGGCTCGCGGGCGACGCCGCGCATGACGGCGTACGGCACGCGGACGGTTCCGTGATCCATGGCCGGGCCGTGGTCGTGGCGACCGACCCCAAGGTGGCGGGTGAGCTGCTGAGGGAGATCGAGGCGCCGCCGATGCGGGCGGTGACCACCTTCTACCACGCCGCCCCGCGCTCACCCCTGGGCGAGCCGATCCAGATCATCGACGCGACCGGCGCCATCACCGACACCCTGGTCCTCACCGACGCGGCCCCCGAGTACTCCTCCGACGGGCGGGCGCTGGTGTCCACGTCCGTGCTGGGGCTGATCACCGACGAGGAGCCGGTCCGGCGGCGGCTGGGCGAGATCTACGGCGACACCTCCGGCTGGGAGCACGTGGCCACGTACCCGGTCGCGGCGGCGCTGCCCGCGATGCCGCCGCCGTACCCGCTGCGCAGGCCCGTGCGGCTGCGCAGCGGGATGTACGTGTGCGGCGACCACCGCGACACCGGTTCGCTCCAGGGCGCCCTGGTCTCCGGCCGCCGCGCCGCCGACGCCGTGCTCGCCGACCTCAGATCGCGCCGCGCGGCCGACCGCGCGGCCCCTGATCGGGCCGTTCGCTAGGAATCGGCAGATCCACGGCACGGCTTGCCTCACGGAAGCGAAGGGGCGCACGTCCGAGCCGTCCAGGACTGCCTGAGGAACTGGCATCCTGTACGGATGCGCCAAGTGACCGTCCTCGGCAGTTGTGGTGCGTTTCCCGAGCCGGGCCGTGCCTGCAGCGGGTTCGCGGTGGACTGGGACGGTTACCGGCTGCTGCTCGACCTGGGTTACGCCACGCTGCCGCGGTTGCTCGCGCACTGGCCGGACGGCGCGGTGGACGCTGTCGTTATTACTCACGAGCATCCCGACCACTGCATTGACCTGCACGGGTTGTTCCGGATGCGGTTCTACGGCGACCCCGGTGGCCCACGGCTGCCGTTGTACTGCCCGCCGGGCGTGCTCGACCGGATCAGCGGCCTGGAGCCCGATGTGGACCTCCACGCGGTCTTCGACGTGCATCCGCTGCCTGGCAGTCACCGGGTGGGGCCATTCGCCCTGACCGGATTGTCGCTGCCGCACTATGTGCCCAACGCCGGTATCCGCGTCGAGGCCGACGGTGTCGCTCTGGCCTACACCGGCGACACCGGTCCGGCTCCCGCGCTCGCCGAACTCGGGCGCGACGCCGACCTGTTCATCGTCGAGGCCACCGACCGCGACGGCGAGGCCGGTCGCCCCATCCGCAATCTGCTGGCCTCCACGGAGGCCGGTCACTGGGCCCGCCGCGCGTGCGCACGCCGGTTGATGCTCACCCACTTCTGGCCGGGCAACGACCGGGCCGCCTCCGTGGCCGCCGCCCGGGAGGAGTTCGGCGGTGAGGTGCTGGCGGCCGAGGAAGGACTCTCTGTCCGGCTCGGGGAGAACCGATCAGTGAGTTGATGATGCCTTCACCGGCCAGGGCGTGCTCGAAGTCGCGGCCGTAGTACTGCATGTCGGCGATCAGGTCCTGGCCGCGGTGGCGGGCCGGCAGGTCGGGGTCGGTGGCGAGCATGCCGAGCAGGTTTGACACTGTCGCACGCCTGGAGCGGGCGAGGTCAGGACGGGTGAGGCCGCACCCGTAGTGTGACGGCCGCGTGCTCGGCCCAGGCCGCCAGGAACCGCTCAGGGCCGAGGTCGCCGGGCGTGTGGCCGATCATGAGGCGGAGCAGCGGATAGTACGTGAGGGAGGCCAGCAGTACGGCCGCGGTGGCCTCCGGATCGGCGCATTCGACGTTGCCCAGCTCCCGCTGCTCCTCGATCCACCGGGCGCCCTGGGCGTACACGCCGGCCATCACCCCCTGCCACATGCCCTCGAACAGCTCGCCGAACCCGTCGAACTCCCGCAGCATGATCCGGATCAGCTCCCGATCCCGCTCGATCACCTCCCACACGGCCCGCGCCATCCGCTCCAGGTCGGCCCGCGGATCGCCGGTCGCGACGGCCGTCTCGCCGCCCCGCTCGACGATCAGCTCCAGGTTGCGCCGCACCGCGGCCTCCAGCAGCGCCTGCTTGGAGGGGAAGTGCTTGTAGAGCGCGCCCGAGCCGGTCGTCAGCCCGCAGGCGGCCTGGATGTCGGCGACCGAGGTGGCGGCGTAGCCGCGCGTGCAGATCAACCTGACGGCCTCGTCGATGAGGCGCTGCCGGGTGACGCCCGGTGTGGATCTCGCCATGGTAAGAGAGTACTCTCTCACTATGCGAGTCTTCATCGCGGGCGGCACTGGCGCGCTCGGCCGCCACGCCGTCCCGGCGCTGGTCGCGGCCGGCCACGAGGTCACCGCGCTGGCCCGCACCCCAGACAAGGCCGCCACGCTCGAACGGCAGGGTGCCCGGCCCGTACGGGTGTCGCTGTTCGACCGGGCGGGCCTGGCGGAGGCGTTCGAGGGGCACGACGCCGTGATCAACCTGGCCACCGCCATCCCCTCGATGAGCCGCTTCATGAGCACCAAGGCCCTGCGCGCCAACCACCGGGTACGCGCGGAGGGCTCCGCCGCCGTCGCGGCCGCCGCCCTCGACGCCGGGGCCGCCCGCTTCGTGCAGGAGTCGGTCAGCATGCTCTACCGCGACGGCGGCGACCGCTGGCTCGATGAGGACGCCCCCGTCGACCACTACCCCCTCACCAGGGGAAATTTCGCCGCCGAAGCCAGCGCCCACCACTTTGCCGAGACCGGCGGGGGAGCGGCCGTCGTGCTGCGCCTCGGCTGGTTCTACGGGCCGGGCGCCTCGCACAGCGAGCAACTGTTCGCCCAGGCCCGCCACCACGTCGCCGTCGTCCTCGGCCGTCTCGGCGGCTACGTCTCCTCCATCCACCTGGCCGACGCCGCTACCGCCGTGGTGGCCGCGCTGGCGGCGCCCGGCGGCACGTACAACGTCGTGGACGACGAGCCGCTGACCAAGCGGGCGTACGCGGACGCACTCGCCCGCGCCGCCGGTGCCGCCCCGTGGGTGCGCGGGCCCGGACGGCTGGCCTACGCGTTCGGCGACCGGCTCACCTCACTCACCCGCTCGCTACGCGTCCGCAACGCCCGCTTCCGTACGGCCACCGGTTGGGCGCCGCGCTACCCGAGCGCCCGCGAGGGCTGGCTCGCCGCAGCCCACACCCTCCTGCCCTGACCGCCCCCGGCCGGTGCCCTTCGGAGCCTGCGCGCGCGTTCTGGATCGGGGTGCTTCCGGCTCTGGCCCGCGCACGTTCTTGAGGAAGATGATCCCGTCGGTCTTGCCCAGTTCGCCGGGGTCGAGCGGGAAGTAGCCGTGGTTGTCTGTGGTGTCCGTCCGCCGGACCGGCTCCGCCTCCGGACCGCGGTTCCCTCAGGGCGTTTCGTCGGATGGCGAGGTCGTCTCGCGCAGGTAGGCGGCCACGCGTTCCTTGCCGCCGTACTCCGCCCAGCCGAGCGGGGTGGCGTCGTACCGGCTGTCCTTGATCGTGACGTCGGCGCCCAGTTCGATCAGGGTTCTGGCCGTTTCCACGTCGTCGTTCCATGCGGCCGCGTGCAGCGGGGTGCCCTCGTGCGGGTGGTCGACGTCGAAGCCGAGGCCGGCCAGCAGCCGTACGGCGGCCGGTTTGCGCTGCTCGGCGGCGCGGTTGATCAGCTCGGGATGCCGGGCGAGCGCCCGCGCCCGCACGTCCGGGCCGAGCGCGGCCACCGCGCCGGCGTCGGCGCGCATGCAGGCGGCGGTGAACGCGTCCATCTCCTCCAGGACGGCGGAGGCGCCCGCCGCGGCGAGGAGTTCCGCCACCTCCGTGTGCCCGTTCAGCAGCGCCAGCTCGTACGGAGTCCGGCCCCCGAACACCGGATGCCCGCCGATCCCGCCCACCTCGACCCCGTGCGCGAGCAGCAGCCGGACCCGCCGCGGCCCCCCGCGCAGCGCCGCCGTGACCAGTTCCTCCCGCAGCAGCAGGCGCGGCGACTGCAGGACAGGCCCCAGCCGGGCGTACCACGGCCCGTCCCCGCCCCGGCCCAGCCCGAACTCCAGCAGCAGCCGCAGGTGCGTGGTGTCGTCGGTGAAGGAGCCGCCGAGGCCCAGGTTGTAGAGGGTCTGGCTGTCGTTGGGGTCGGCGCCGGCTTCCAGCAGCAGCCTGGCCAGGGCGAGCGCTTCGGGGTGCGGCGGCTGGTCCTGCTCTCCGCCGCCGAACGCGCCGGTCAGTGCGGTGAAGGGGGAGACCAGACCGTCCCAGAGGAAGCCGGCATTCGGGTCCGCGCCGTGGCTGAGGAGGACGCGGGCCGCCTCCACATACCCGGAAACCCCGGTCAGACGGGCGTAGGTCAGGTACAGCAACGGCTCCCAGCCGAACGGCCCGCCCTGCGCCCGCGCCAGTCCCGGATCCCCGTCCAGCGTCGCGGCCAGGGCGTCGGCCGAGCCGGTGGCGGCCATGGTGAAGACGTTCGCGGTGGCGAGCTCCGGCTGCCGGGCCAGCAGCTGCGCCGCCTCACCGGTACGCCCGGGATGGTCGGCCCCGTACGTGAGGCAGGCCAGTCGCAGGAACTCCTCCGGCGGCTCCGCTCGCACAGGGACGCGGTGCGGCGAACGGGTGTAACGCTCGACGGTGCCGAGGTGCTCCTTCAGCCGGGGCCAGCTCGCGAACCCGTACATCCGGGCCGTGACGAGCTGCGCGTCCGCCAGTTTGAACGTGCGCGGCGGCCGGGGATGGAACTCGGCGACCAGCCCGCGCGCCTCGGGGACGCCGGCCTCCACCTGGCGCAGGAGCGTCTTGGCCTGCTTGCGGAGCCGTTCGAGGCTGGGGTTGTCGGGCAGCCGATGGACGGGCACGATGGCCTCCTTTCCGTCTGGCCTGCCGTCCGCATGCTCAGGCCGGAAAAGAGGTCGGGCCGGGTCTTACCGAAGGACATCAGGTGGGCTTGGCCCTTCCCGCGGACCGGGGGCGCCCTGAAGCACCGCCCACCAGCATACGCCCGGTCAAAACGCGCGCCGGCGCCTCCGGGAGAGTCTGCCCTTGATGAGTCGTACGTCCGTCGAGTCGCCCGCCAGATCGGCCACCCACCCGGCCACCGTCCGCAACGACGGCTCGACGGCCTGCTCGCCCGACCACCACCAGCCCCTCTCCCGTGGCGGCTCGGCGGCCAGCCCCGCCGCCGCCAGGCCCGGCGGGTGCCCGGACCGCTCCCACAGCTCCTCCCACTGGCCGCGCCGCAGACGCAGGTAGAGCAGATCCTTCAGCTCGGAGAGCACGCTGAGGTCGCGGATCGAGGTGGCCTCGGACAGGTCGAGCGCGTACAGGCGCGGACACGACAGCAGCGGCGACAGGTCCACGGGACGGACGGTGCGCAGCGTCAGGAAGCGCAGCGTGGCGTGCTCGGCCAGCGGCGCCAGGTCGATCCGGTCCATGGCCAGGTCGAGCAGCTCCACGGGGGTGTCCTGGAGCGGCGCGAGGTCGGCGCCCGGGCAGTTCTCGACGTTCACCTGCCACAACATCGGCGCGCCGCGCACGGGGGCGAAGTCGGCCCAGGGGGCGTTGCGGATGGAGAGTTTCTGCACATGTTGGTGCAGGCCCCGCATGGAGGCGGCGTCGGTGCCGGCGATCGTGAGTTCGTCTGGTCTGTCGGGCTCGTGCTCGTCCTGGCCGTCGATGTCGATCCGGATCCGCCGGCCCTGCCCCACCTCGTACGAGCCCGCCCGCAACGCGTTGACGTGCCGGCGCAGCAGGCCGGTCACCGAGTCGGCGACGTAGACGGGGCCGTCGTCGTGGTGCCTGCCCATGCGGATGACCTGGCCGGGACGCCCGCCGGGGCCCGGGGCCAGGTCCACGGCCAGGTAGTCGCCGTGGGGGTCGGTGGCGAACGGGATCCAGTGCGGATGGTCCGAGGCGCGGCGGACCGCCAGCGGGGGGCCGCCGGTGCTGGTGACCAGCGGCCGGCGCAGGTGGTGCCGCCAGGCGCGGCTCGCCGCCCACGTGCGGTTCTCCGGGCGGCTGATCTTCTCCAGGTGTTCCAGGCCGAACCAGTGGTGGCCGGCCAGCAGCCCCTCGCCGCCGTCGCCGTCCACGTGGGCGTAGAGGGCCTGGAGGTCCTCGGGGAGCGGGACCTGCAGCCGCGCCTCCAGCCACCGGCGATGGTGCTCGGGCAGCGCGGGTGGGGGCGCGTAGGTGTCCTTGCCGCGCAGCGCGCGGTCGCGTCCGCGCAGGTACGCGCCGAGCAGGGCGACGGCCTCCTGCGGGTTGCCCGCCGGGGTGGCCATCGACGGGCCCGGCTGGTACGTGCCGGGGTCGGGCGGCAGGACGCCGGGGCGCAGTACGTACAGGAAGCCGCGGTCGTCCTCGCGCACCAGCGACTCGCTGACCACCGCCTCGAACCGGCCCCTGGCCTCGACGGTCAGCTCGATCGAGAGATGGTCGCCGCTCGCTCCGTAGTGGGTGTGGACGGCGCACAACTGCGGATGCAGGTCGATGCCGTCGCCGTCTCCCGCCGGGTCGAACCGGAAGCCGTGGTGGCCGGACCCGCCGTCGCCGGTGGCGTATCCCCGCACCTCGGCACGCCGCCAACCCGCAGGTGCCGCATCGGTGATCTTCTCAGCCATGGCACGGAGAACATCGTCAATCACTCGGCACACCTCATCATCGGACAATGAGCCTTTCTAACACGCTCCGGGGCGGTCCCGAGCCGGTTGCCGGAGGCCCGTCGCCGCCGGGGGAGAAACGGCAGCTGACAGTGCCCGGCAGCGGCTGACAGCGATCCGGCAGAGCGGCCTGACACCGTCCCTTTCCATGAACGAACCCACTACGGACGTCATCGTCGCCGGCGCCGGTCCCACCGGCCTCACCCTCGCCGTGGACCTGGCCCGCCGCGGCGTCTCCTGCCGCGTCGTCGAGCAGGCCGAGCAGCCCGCAGGAGGCTCCAAGGGCAAGGGCCTGCAGCCGCGGACGCAGGAGGTCTTCGACGACCTCGGCGTGATCGGCCGCGTTCTGGGCGTCGCGACGCCGTACCCGCCGGTGCGGGTCAGGCTGGGGCGGGTGCCCGTGTGGCAGACCCGCATGCACAGGCCCGCCAGGGCGACGGACGCGGTCCCGTACCCGACCGTGCTGATGCACCCACAGTGGCGTACGGAGGCGGTGCTGCGCGAACGCCTGGCGGAGCTGGGCGGGAAGGTGGAGTACGGCACCGCGCTGACCGGCCTGGACCAGGACGCCCACGGGGTGCGCGCCACGCTGGGCACGGGGGAGACGGTCAGAGCGCGCTACCTGGTCGCGGCGGACGGCGGCAAGAGTCCGGTACGCAAGTCGCTCGGCATCGGCTTCACCGGCGAGACCCGCGAGGAGGAACGCGCCGCCCTGGCCGACGTGCGTGTGGAGGGGCTCGGCCGGGATCACATCCACGCGTGGGCGCGGCCGGGAAAGGGCTTCGTGGCCCTCTACCCGATGGCCGGCACCGATGCCTTCCAGCTCCTCGCCCCGCTCAAACCAGGGGTGGAGCCGGAGGACACGCCGGCCTGGTACCAGCGGCTGTTCGCCGAGCGGTCGATGCTGCGCGGGGTCCGGCTGACCGAGCTGCTGTGGTCGTCCCTCTACCGGGTGAACATCCGTCTCGCCGACCGCTACCGCGCCGGGCGCGTCTTCCTGGCCGGCGACGCGGCCCACGTGCACTCGCCGGCGGGCGGCCAGGGGCTCAACACCGGGGTGCAGGACGCGTACAACCTGGGGTGGAAGCTGGCCCGGGTGCTGGCGGGGGCGCCGGAGGGGCTGCTGGACACGTACGAGGAGGAGCGGCGGCCCGTCGCCGCCGGGATGCTCGGCCTCAGCACGGACCTGCACGACAGGAAGTCAGTCAAACGCGACGAGGAGACCTACCAGCTCTCGCTCTCCTACCGGGGCGGCTCCCTGGCCGGGCACGGCGGCGACCGCGTCCCCGACGGCGGGGTCCGGCTGGCGGACGGGACGGAGGCGCGCATGTTCGACCTGCTCAGGGGCCCGCACTTCACGCTGCTGGCGGCCGAGCCGTGGAGCGGGGGCGGGCCTGAGGTGCGGGCGTACCGGGTGGCGGAGCCGTACGGAGGGGAGCGGTACACGCTGATCCGGCCTGACGGTTATGTCGGTATCTCGACTTCTTCGGCGGATGATCTCGCTGGTTATCTGGCCATGGTCGTATAACGCCGACCCCGGTGAGCTGCGGGGAAGCGGTTCTCATGAAGTTCTCAGGCGAAGTTTGTAGCACTTTCAACATAAATTTATGACTATGGGGCGATGGGGCACGCGCCGCAGGAAACCGGTGCGGCCGAGGCTCTGGCGGATCGGGGAGCCGTGGCCGGGCGAGCCCGGCGCTTCGCCGTCGGGGGCGCCGCACTCGCCGCGCTCGTCGTCGTGGCGGTGCTGGCGTACTGGCTGGGAGGCCGCGGCGGGCAGATCGAAGGGGCCGCGCCCAGGCCGAGCCCCACGCCGACGCCCACCACGACGCTCACGGTGCCGGACGTCTTCAAGCTGGTCGGGCCGTCGGTGGTGGTCATCCAGGCCGGCCGGTCGCTCGGGACCGGGGTGATCGCGGCCGACGACGGCACGATCCTGACCGCGCACCACGTCATCGACGGCGCCAAGGACGTGAACCTGACGTTCGCCGACGGCACCAAGGCCAAGGCCGCGGTCTCGTCCTCGAACCCCAAGCTCGACGTCGCCACCCTCAAGCCCGCCAAGCTCCCCGAGATCGTCGTCCCCGCGACGCTCGGCGGCGGCGTGAGCGTGGGCGCGCCCGTCGTCGCGATCGGCAACCCACTCGGCCTCACCTACAGCGTCTCCACCGGCGTCGTCTCGGGACTCAATCGCACCGCCGACCGGAGCAAGGAGGACGGCGACCTGAAGGGGCTCATCCAGTTCGACGCCTCCGTCAACCCGGGCAGCTCGGGCGGCCCGCTCCTGGACGCCCGCGGCCTGGTCGTCGGCATCGTCGTCTCCATCGCCGACCCGGGCGGCGACGAGGCGTTCGCCGGCATCGCGTTCGCCGTGCCGATCGGCCTGGCCCTGGGCGGGGGCACCGAGGGCGACGGCCCGCCCGGCGACGGGCCGCTGATTTGACCGACGAGAGGGAACACCGCATGACCTCGACCAACCCGTCAGACCACCCGCTCGAACAGGTGCTGTTCGAGGTCAAACGCACCATCGTCGGACAGGACGTACTGCTGGAGCGCATGGCCGTCGCCCTGATCGCGGACGGCCACCTGCTGGTCGAGGGCGTGCCGGGCCTGGCCAAGACGCTCGCGGTCAGGTCGCTGGCCGCCGCGATGTCCGGCAGCTTCCAGCGGGTCCAGTTCACCCCCGACCTGGTGCCCGCCGACCTCGTCGGCACCCGGGTCTACCACCAGCACTCGGGGGAGTTCAGGACCGAGCTGGGCCCGGTGTTCGCGAACCTGCTGCTGGCCGACGAGATCAACCGCGCCCCCGCCAAGGTGCAGAGTGCCCTGCTGGAGGTGATGCAGGAGCACCAGGTGACGATCGGCCGCGAGACGTTCAAGGTGCCGGAGCCGTTCCTGGTCATGGCGACGGAGAACCCGATCGAGTCGGAGGGCACCTATCCGCTGCCCGAGGCGCAGGTCGACCGGTTCATGATGAAGGTGATCGTCGACTACCCGGCGCAGGCCGAGGAGCAGGCGATCGTCGCCAGGGCGCTGCGCCCACCCGAGCCGCCGCAGCCGATGGTGACGCCCGAGGGCCTGATCGCGATGCGGGCGCGCGCCCAGCAGGTGTACGTCGATCCGGCCATCGTCGACTACGCGGTACGGCTGGTCGGCGTGACCCGCTCGCCCGCGACCGCCGGGCTCGGCGACCTGGAGCGGTACGTCACCTACGGGGCGAGTCCCCGGGCCTCCATCGCGCTCGTCACCGGGGCCCGCGCGCTGGCGTTCCTGCGCGGGCGCGACTACGTGCTGCCGCACGACCTGGCCGAGCTCGCGCTCGACGTCCTGCGGCATCGCCTGGTGCTGTCGTACGAGGCCCTGGCCGACGACGTCGATCCCGACACGATCATCACCAGGGTGCTCGGGGCCGTCAGGGCGCCCGACGTCGTCCTGCAGAACCGCTGAGCCGCCATGGCAACCGCCCCAGAGAAACTGCTGCTCCGCCTGGAGTGGAAGGTCGTCCGCAGGCTCGACGGCCGGCTCCAGGGGGCCCACAGGACGACGTACCGCGGCTCGGGGATCGACTTCACCGGGCTGCGGCCGTACACCGAAGGCGACGACGCCCGCCACATCGACTGGAACGTGACCGCCCGGCTGGACGAGCCGCACCTGCGCGTGTTCACCGAGGACCGCGAGCTGACCGTGTGGCTGGTGCTCGACCGCTCGGCCTCCATGGGGGCGGGCCGGCCGGGGCGCGGCAAGCACGACGTGCTCGCCGAGCTCGCGCTCGTCCTGACCCGGCTGTTCGGGCGGGGCGGCAACCGCGTCGGAGCCGTGCTGTTCGACACGGGGATGTTGCGCGTCGTGCCGCCCGGCACCTCCCGGCGGCACGCGCTGCGGATCGCCGCCGAGCTCCAGAGGACGTCGGGGACGCGCGGCGGCAGCACCACCGACCTGGCGGAGATGATCGACGCGGCCGGACGGCTCGCGCGCCGCCGCGCGCTCGTCGTCGTGCTGTCGGACTTCATCGGCGAGGGCGACTGGGAGCGCTCCCTGCGGCGGCTGGCCCGCCGGCACGAGGTGGTCGCGCTGCGCATCGTGGACACCGCCGACGACGTGCTGCCCGAGGCCGGGCTGATCGTGGTCGAGGACGCCGAGACGGGCGAGCAGCTCGTCGTGGACTCCGCCGACCCGCTGCTCCAGGTACGGTTCCGCGCCGCCGTGGACGAGCGCGACGCCCGGCTCACGGCGGGCATGCGCCGGGCCGGGGTGCCGGTGCACCGCATCGACACCGACCGCGACCTCGGAGAGGCGCTCGTCGAGGTCGTCGCCAG
Source organism: Nonomuraea sp. NPDC048892 (assembly GCF_040649735.1). NCBI lineage: Bacteria > Bacillati > Actinomycetota > Actinomycetes > Streptosporangiales > Streptosporangiaceae > Nonomuraea > Nonomuraea sp. NPDC048892. The sequence continues at coordinate 234,786 of NZ_JBEZFZ010000015.1, forward strand.
AACCGGGAAGCGGACGTCATGACGGCGCTGATCATGACGGGGCCGATCACTGGGCCGATCGGGTTCGCCGGGGAGGCTCCATGACGTGGTCCGCTCCGTTGCTGCTGGCCGTCGGGCTGCTGGTCACGGCGGCGCTCGCCTACGCGGCCGTCGTCTCGGCCCGCCGCAGGAAGGCCGCGCTCGCCGCGGCCGGCCTCGCCGTGCCGGGCGGACGCCGGGCGTACCTGGGAGTCGGCCTGACGATCGCCGGCATCGCCGTGCTCGCCATCGCCACCGCCGGGCCGGCGGCCATGGTGCCGGTCCCGCGGGCCGCGGGCACCGTGATCCTGGCCATCGACGTCTCCAACAGCATGAGCGCGGACGACGTCGCGCCCACCCGGCTGGCGGGCGCGCAGCGGGCGGCCCGCGCGTTCGTGGCGGCGCAGCCGGACAGCGTGGACATCGGGGTCGTCGCGTTCGAACGGGGTGCGCTCACCACCGCCAGGCCCGACGCCGACCACTCCGTGGCGCTGAAGGCCATCGACCGGCTGAAGGTCGCCGGCGGCACCTCGCTGGGAGCGGCCATCACGGCCTCGCTGACGGCGATCACCGGCAAGCAGGCGGCCCTCGGCCGCGACGGCGCCCCGCCGCCCGACCTCGGCTACTGGCCGTCGGCCACGATCGTGATCTTCTCCGACGGCCAGAACCAGGGCAACGACGTCGAGGACGTCGCGGCCCTGGCCCAGCAGGCGGGCGTGCACATTCACACCGTCGGCGTCGGCACCACGGCGGGCGCGGCGGTCAAGGTGGACGGGTACAACCTGCAGACCTCGCTCGACGAGGACACCCTCACGCTGATCGCGCAGACCACCGGCGGCGAGTACCACCCCGCCACCGACACCGCGCGGCTCGACGGGGTCGCCGGCACGATCGACCTGCGGCTCACCGTCTCCGACGAGCCGCTGCCTCTCGCCGGCGGGCTGATCGGGCTCGCCCTCGTACTGCTCACCGCAGGAGCGGCGCTCACCGTGCTCCGATCAGGACGGGTGATCTGAAATGACGTTCTCATGGCCGTGGGCGCTGCTGTCCATCCTGATCATCCCGCTGATCCTGGGCATCCGCTGGTGGGCGCTGCGCCGCCGGCGGCGGGCCGCCGTCCGCGTCACCTCGATCGCCCTCGTCCGCAGCGCGCTGCCCGGCCGGACGCGGTGGATCCGCAAGATCCCGCCCGCGCTGTTCGTCACCGGGCTCGCCCTGCTCGCGGTCGGGGCCGCGCGGCCGCAGGCGTCGGTGCCCGTGCCGCAGACGGCGGCGACGATCCTGCTCGCGCTCGACACCTCGGGCTCCATGTGCTCGACGGACGTGGACCCCAACCGCCTGACCGCCGCCAAGAAGGCCGCCGCTGACTTCATCGAGTCGCTGGAGGGCGGGCCGCGCATCGGCCTGGTCACGTTCGCGGGCAGCGCCGGCCTGCTCGTCCCGCCGACCGACGACACCGACGCGCTGACCGAGGCGCTGGAGAACCTCACCGTCGCCCGTGGCACCGCGATCGGACAGGCCATGCTGACCTCGCTCGACGCCATCGCGGAGGTGGACCCGTCGGTCGCCCCCACCGGCGCTGACCCCGGCACCGGAGCCGGTGAGGGCCACGCCGCCGCCGCGATCATCGTCCTCACCGACGGCGCCAACACCCAGGGTGTGGACCCGCAGACCGCCGCCCAGGAGGCGGCCCTGCGCCGGGTCCGCGTCTACCCCATCGGCTTCGGCACCACGACTCCGGCCCCCATGGTCTGCGAGAACTCCCAGTTCGACGGCCGCGGCTTCGGCGGGTGGGGCGGCGGCTGGGGCGGTGGCGGCGGCTTCGACCGGGGCGGACGCAACATCCGCATGATCGACGAGCCCGCGCTCAAGCAGATCGCCCAGACCACCGGCGGCGCCTACCACCGCGCCGAGAACGCCGACCAGCTCAAGACCGCGCTCGAAGCCCTGCCGGGCAGTTTCAGCGTCATCAGGCAGCGGGTCGACACGGCCGCCGCCTTCGCGGCCGGCGGCGCGATCTTCATCGTCACCGCCCTGTCGCTCTCCCTCTGGTGGAACCGCCCCCGTACGCCTGCTCGTTAATTGGGGGGTCAGTCGCCGGAGACCAGGCGGGCCGGGAAGCCGCCGGTCGCGATCGGGCCCCAGCGGTCGATGTGCAGCCGGATCAGGGACTTGTCCTGGCGGCGCATGGCCTCGCGGTACTCGTCCCAGTCGGGGTGCTCGCCGGCGATGCAGCGGTAGTAGTCCACGAGCGGTTCGAGCGCCTCGGGCATGTCCAGAACCTCCGCGCGACCGTCCACCTGCACGTACGGCCCGTTCCAGTCGTCGGACATGACGCAGATCGACGCGCGGTCGTCACGGCGGGCGTTCACGGCCTTGGCGCGGTCGGGATAGGTCGAGACGACGATCCTGCCCTCCTGGTCGACGCCGCAGGAGACCGGCGAGAGCTGCGGCCGGCCGTCCGCGCGCGTGGTGGACAGCAGGCCGTGGTGGCGAGGACGGAGGAAGTCGAGCAGTTCGGGCAGTTCGACGCGGCGGGCGGTCGCGATGCTGGGAGCCATGACACTTGCCTTTCCTTAAGGACGTGGCTCAGATCCTTCCACTCCTGACGCGAGGAACACCCGATCCGAAACGGGGACGTAACAGACGTCCTACATGCTCGGTATCACCCTCCGCCTCCGTTAGGAGAATCATGAGCGTGTCGCAGACGTACGGACGACGGAACTTCCTGCGTGTGGCGGCGGCCCTGACCAGCGCGGGCGGCGCGGTGCTGGCCGGCGCTCATCGTGCCGCAGCCAGTCCGACGCTGCCGAAGGAGATCCTGCAGCCCCGCAAGGGGCCGATCCACGGCAGGCACTACCTCCCGTCCACGACCGAGCAGGTCACGTGGGGGTACGTGCCCGCGCTGGGCAGCGAGCCGGTGCTGCGGATCAGGTCCGGCGACACGGTCACCGTCGACACGGTCTCGCACGAGGGCATCCTGGAGGACCAGGGCCGTGACCCCGTCGCCTACTTCGCCCGGCACGGCGTGCCCCGGTCGGACGTGCTCCAGGACGCCATCGCCATCGCTCGCGACTACGACCGCACGCCCAGGGACTTCGACCTCGACGGCCCCCATGTCGTGACGGGCCCGATCCACGTGGCCGGCGCGCGGCCCGGCGACGTGCTCAAGGTCGAGATGCTCTCCATGCTGCCCCGCGTCCCGTACGGGGTGGTGTCCAGCCGCCACGGCAAGGGGGCGCTGGCCCGGCAGGCGAACGGCGGCGCCCCCGACGGCATCACGCTGGAGGAGGTCATGCCGCCCGTGGCCACCGACGGCCGCCCCACAGGAGATCCGCTCAGGTACGGCAACGTCTCGGTGTTCACCCCGGTCCGGCGCGGACGCAAGGGCGTGGCCAGCGGCGTGCTCAAGCGCGGCAGGAAGGGGGAGGTGACGTTCCCGCTGAACCCGTTCATGGGGGTGATGGGCGTCGCGTTCGCCGAGGCGGGCCGGCCGACCGACCCGCTGCTCAACAGCATCCCGCCCACCCTGGGCGGCGGCAACATCGACATCGCCCACCTCGGCGCGGGCGCCACCTTCTACCTGCCGGTCTTCGCCGAAGGCGCGCTCTTCTACACCGGCGACCCCCACCACGCGATGGGCGGCGGCGAGGTGGCGCTGACGGCGATGGAGGGCTCGCTGCGGGCCACGTTCCGACTGACGGTGTGCAAGAAGGGCTCGGGGGACGCCCCATCCGTCGCCTTCCGCTACCCCTTCGGCGAGACGGAGGACGCCTGGCTGCCGATCGGCCTGTCCGACCCGGACGGCTCCAGGAACGGCCAGGTGAACGACCTGGACGTGGCCATGCGCCGCGCAGTCGTCAACGCGCTCGACTTCCTGGAGCACGACCAGGGGATGGATCGCGCCGTCGCCTACGCCTACCTGTCGGCCGCGACCGACTTCGAGATCTCCCAGGTGGTGGATCGGACCACCGGCGTGCACGGTCTCATCCGCAAGGAGCACTTCTGAGCAGGGTCTACGTGATGTGGCGGCGATCACATTCGGTGTGTGGATTCGTCCACAGATGATCCGTTGCCGTCTCCGTAATGTCTCTCTTGCCGGAGCACCCCGGTGGAAGAGACAAGGGGAGGAACCCGAAATGCGTAAGACCTTCGCGATCGCGGCACTGGCTGGTTCGATGGCCATCACCGGTCTGGCTCTCAGCCCGGCTGCGGCTCAGGCGAGCACCACCACCACGACCACCACGGCGTCGACTCAGTCGGTGGTGAGCTGGGGGAAGTTCTTCTCCAGTGACCACAAGGCGTACACGTTCGGCAAGACGTGGAAGTCGCACGGCAAGGTGTTCACGAAGTGGTACGGGGTGGACAAGGTCGGCGGTAAGAAGGGCTGGGTCTGGTTCGAGGTCTACCAGGGCGGTCACTGGAAGAAGTTCAACAAGTCCTGGGACGGCGAAGTCGTCGGCGCGTGGAGCGGCAAGGGCATCAAGAAGGTCTACACCTTCACCTGCTGGGCCGGGAAGTTCGACAACTGCGGCAAGAAGTACCGCATCTACTGAAGACCGGTCAGGCCGATGCCGACCAGCACGAGTCCGGCCGCGCAGGCCACCGTCCGCAGCGTGTTGAACGCGGTCCAGCGCGGCGAGTACTCCTTCCAGGACATGGTCCCGGCGTCGATGGCGTTGTTCATCGGCACGTTGATCACCATCGTGACCAGGAACGAGCCGACGAAGTTGACCGCCGCCGCGGCGAAGAACCAGACGGACGACGCGACGAACCCGGCCACCAGCGCCGCCACCGGCGAGCCGAGGAACACGAGATACAGCCACGGGTTGAGGATCTTCCTGTTGATGCCGCGCATCGCCTCCTCGGCCCTGGCGGGGTCGAGGGTGTTCAGGCCGGGCATGACGGACATGGAGAAGGTGTAGAAGAGGCCGGTCAGGGCGCCGTGCAGCACGAGAGTGATGAGCGCGAGTGCGAGCATGGTCATATCGTGACCGCGCCGGCCGGGACGGTCCATGGTCGTCCCGCTCAACCCCATACGTGAGCGTCCACACGGCACCCCGAGAGTCCTGGGGGGACCGCTACCTATGTCAGCGGGTGCCGTCGATGAAGGCGCTCCGGTGCTCCTCCGCCCACGAGGCGAAGGTGCGCGCGGGCCGTCCGGTCAGCTCCTCCACCACCGGCGTCAGCTCGGCCGGCCGCCCGTCGCGGCTCTCCCAGTAGTCGAGCAGCGCGTCGCCGACCGGGCCGTCCACGTACGGGCCCGCCTGCTCCTTCCACTCCTGCCTGCTGACCCGCTTGATCACGATCTCGCGCCCGATCGCGCGGGACAGCGCCGCGATCTGGTCGGCGAACGTGAGCGACTGCGGCCCCGTCATTGTGTACGCCCGGGTGTACGCCCGGTTGTACGCCCGGCCCCCGAGCGCGCCGGGGTCGGCGAGCACGGCGGCGGCCACGGCGGCGAGGTCGGCCTCGTGGACGGCGTCCACATGCGCCTCCGGATAGGGCAGCGCGACCGGCGTCCCCGCCTTGATCGTCCGGGCCCAGGCGAAGGCGTTGCCGCAGAAGGCACCGGGCCGCAGCAGCGTGCTGCGCACCGGTGCCGAGGTCAGGGCCCGCTCCGCCTCGACGTGAGATCTGGCCAGCGGGTCGGCGTCGGGTTCCGGGGTGAGCACGGACGACGACGACAGCAGCACGATGTGCTCGACCCCGGCGTCGGCCGCCTCCTGGGCGAACTCCGCGGCGTACGCGGGCTCGGCGTACAGGAAGACCGAGGTCACGCCCGCGAGCGCGGCGGCGAAGGTGGACGGGTCGCGCAGGTCGCACCTGACGATCGACGGGTCGGCGGGGGTGGAGGAGGCGGGGCGGACGGGCAGGCCGCGCTCGCGCAGCAGCCCGATGAGCGCGGTGGCGACGGCGCCGCGGGCGCCGGTGACGAGGGTGGTCATCTTTCTGAGGTCCCTTTCAGTGGTGGGCGTGCGCCCGGCGTGGCAGCAGCCAGACCAGGGCGCAGCAGGTGCCGAGGCCGAGGCCGACGACCAGTACGGGCGGCACGAGGGCCCAGCCTCGGCCTGGAGGTAGAGGGCCAGTACGTTCAGCAGGCCCGCGACGGCGGCGTGGAAGACGACGCTCAGCACGAGTCCGGCGGTGAACCCGCGCCGGAGCAGCAGCGACGGCTCGATCAGTGGCGCCCGGGCCGTGACCTGGCGCAGGCAGAACAGCGCGGCGAAGGCCAGCCCGCCGGTCAGGCACAGCAGCGGGCGCGCCGACCAGCCGGCGGCCGAGCCGTCGATCAGGCCGTAGAGCAGGCCGAGCATGGCCGCGCCGAGCAGCGCGGCCCCCGCGGCGGCCACGGGGGTGCCCCGGTCGCCGAGGCGCCCGCCGGTGACCAGCAGGACGCCCATGGCGAGCGCGTAACCGGCGCCGAGCCACTGGACGAGCGCCTGCCCGCCGCCGAGGTCGGCGACGATGGCGGGGGCGGCGAGGTTGGTGATGGTGCCGTCGAGCAGGTCGAGGGCCGCGGCGGCGATGACGACGACCAGCACGGCCCACGGCCGGGCCGGCGCCTCGGGGGCGCGCGGATGAGCATGAGGTCTCCGGATAGAATGAGAGCGTCGCGCAAAGGTTGTGCCACGCAAAGATTGTGTGGCGCAAATAAATGTGGAGCACGGAGCCGCCCATGTCAAACCGAGCCGAGACGTTGCAGCGAGTCATCGCGGAGAGCCAGCGCCACTACGCGGCCTACACGCTGTTCAACCAGGCCATGGCCGACCGGCTCGGCCTCCACCCCACCGACCTGCAGTGCGTTGCCCTGCTGGAGCTGGAGCCGGGCCCGGTGAGCTCCGGTGCCGTCGCCCGTTTGACGGGCCTGACCCCCGGTTCGGCCACCCGCCTGGTCGACCGCCTGGAGAAGGCCGGTCTCGTCGTCCGCCGGCCCGACCCCGACGACCGCAGGCGGGCCCTGGTCGCCCTGGCTCCCGAGGCCAGGACGCGGATCAGCGACGCCTGGGAGGTCCCGGGCACGGCCTTCGGCGAGGTGCTGGCCCGTTACGACGACGCGGAGCTGGAGCTGATCGCCGACTACCTGCGCCGCGCGTCCGAGGTCGGCCGGGCTCAGGCCGAACGTCTCACTGCCCGGGAGTGACCCCGTCCGGCCGCTCGGTCAGGCGCAGGCGGATGTCGTTCTCGGCCCACAGGACGAATCGCTCGACCGGCACCACGGGATGCCCCTCGACCGGTTCGAAGCGGAAGCGTTTGAGCAGCACCGCCAGCACCAGCTCGGCCTCGAGCATGGCCAGGCCGGCTCCCTCGCAGCTGCGCGGGCCCAGTCCGAAGGGGATGAACGCGTACCGGGGGCGCCTGGCCTGCTCGGCGGCGGTGAACCGCTCAGGGATGAAGGCCCGCGGGTCCGGCCAGTAGCGCGGGTTCAGGTGCACGGCCCAGAACGGGTAGAAGATCGTCGTGCCGGCCGGGATGTGGTGGTCGCCGAGCGTGAGGTCCTCGGTGGTCTCGCGGGCGCCGTACGGGCCGGGCGGGTAGAGCCGCATCGACTCCTTGAGCGCCATGTCGAGCCGGCTCAGCTTGCGCAGGTCGGCGTAGTCGGGCGCGGGCCGGTCGCCCAGAACCTCGTCCAGCTCAGCCGCCACCCGGGCGGCCGGGCCCGGATGCCCGGCCAGCAGGTGCAGGGTCCAGGAGACCGCGACGCCGGTCGTGTGGTGCGCGGCCAGCATGATCATCAGTACGGTGTCCCGCACCCTGGCGGGGCTCAGGCCCTCCTTGACCAGCGCGGCGACCAGATCACTGCCCCCGTCGGCCGGCCCGTCCGTCCCCGCCCGGTTTAGCACGCCGTCCACGACCTCGCGCAGGTACGCCAGCGCCCGCTCCGCCCGCGCCAGGTCGTCACCGCGCTCGAACTGGCGGCCCAGATAGCCGGTCAGCACGGTCTCGAACGCGCTCACCACCCGCGCCGGCTCGTCGATGCCGCCGCCGAGCGCGTACTGGCAGATCATCCGCAACGACAGCTCACTCAGGTCCTGCTGCAGCTCCACGGGCCCGTCGGCGGCGCGCCGCGCCCACCGATCGGCCAGGTCGACGGCCAGGGCGGTGAAGCCGGCGAAGTGGGCCTCGTGCGAGCGCCGCCCGGCCAGCGCCGACAGCAGGGCGCGGCGCAGCGGCCGGTGCTCGGCGGCGGGCAGGGTCTGCAGGTTGCCCGCCTCGCACAGCGGGGTCAGGAACTCGAACAGTTGGTCCGGCCGTTCGTTGACCGCGGCCGTGGCCTCCAGCAGCACGGGGTCGGCCACCGATACCGCCGTCAGCCCGCCCGGCAACTGGAAGCGCACCACGGGGCCGTACTGCTCGTGCAGCCGGAGCTGGTAGGTGTGCAGGCCGCCCGCGGCCCCGATGTCGTCGCTGCCGTCAGGGGGTCTAGGGATCTCGCGCACAAGGTCACGTTCTCCCGGCCTCCCCGCCGTTGGCAAGGCGCGCGTACGTCACATCCCCGGAGTAGTCTCGCGGCGTGGCGCGTTTCCTGTGCTTCGCCTGCCGCCGGCCGATCACCGCATCTGTCAGGAAGATCCCGCTGCCGCCGTGGAAGGAGTCCCCTGAGGGGGCGACCGAGTGGTATGAGCGGATCAAGGAGCCGCGGATGCCGCGCGGCACGTACGCGGCCAACCACCGCCCGGGCGAGTTCTCCGGCGAACCGCCCGGCCTGGTCATCCATCCCGACGACGCCATGGGCATGTGCCTGCACCCCGACCTCGTCCGGCGAATGGGCTGCTGCGGGATCAACATGCGGGGCGGGCTGCCCAACCTCGTCTGCGAAGGTTGCGGCGCCGAGCTGGCCGTGCACCAGGCCGACTGTTACACGGAGAACCAGGTGACGCTGGTGACGGAGGCCGTGATCCTGTCGTACGCCGGCGACTGAGCCGCGTGGAAAGCGGTTGCCGACTGCGGCCGACTCGTTGGAAAGCGGTTGCTGACCGGGGCGAAAGGGATCATGTAAGGTGAGCCGGGCAGCCCCCCACCGGCCTGGAGTCACGCCGTGCCGCACATGTCCCGCCGCCAGGTTCTCTCCCTTCTCCCCGCCGCCGGCCTGCTCGCCGCGGCCACCCCCGCCTCCGCGCGCGCCGCCGCGGCCGTCGACCATCCACGCGTGCTCGCCAACACCGTGGCGATGCTCGCGGGCACCCCCGAGGTCAACGTCCGTCCCGAGCTCGCCGGCAAACTCGCCTCGATCCTCGCCACCGCCAGGCAGCGCCTGACCGCCATGGACCAGGCGGGCGACGGCGAGCTGTTCGCGGGCCTGCGGCTCGGCACCGACGACGTGCAACTGCGTCAGGCCTTCCAGTACCTCTACGAGATCGCGCTCGCCACCCGCACCCCCGGCAGCGCGCTCGAAGGCGACGAGGCGGCGCGGCGACGGGCCGCCGACGGCCTGGTGTGGCTGCACGAGCGTTACTTCGGCGACCAGTCCGCCGGCTACTACGGCAACTGGCACAACTGGGAGATCGCCATCCCCACCCACGTGAGCAGGACCCTCGCCCTGCTCGGCGACCAGGTGCCAGAAGGTCTGACGGCCACCTACCTCGCCACGATGGACGCCTACCTGCGCAACGGCAAGAACGGCGACGTCGACCTCGACTCCCGCTTCCACACCGGCGCCAACCTGGCCGACATCACCGCCAACCGGATCCTCCAGGGCGCGCTCACCGGCGACGACGCCAGGGTCGACAAGGCCATCTCCGACCAGGCCACCGTCTTCGCCACGATCGACCCGTACGACCTCCAGCACGGCGTCACCGACGGCTACTACCGCGACGGCTCCTTCATCCAGCACCACCGCGTCGCCTACACAGGCTCCTACGGCCGCGCCCTGCTCAGCCGCGTGGTGCAGACGCTCAAGATGCTCGAAGGCGTGGGCGGCGGCGCCTCGGCCGACCTGCCCGCGGTGGTCTACCGCTGGGTCGCCGACGGCTTCGCCCCGCTGATCTTCGAGGGCTGGATGATGGAGATCGTCAAGGGCAGGGCGGTCGTGCGCCCCGCCACGGGCTACACCGACGTCGGCGTGATCGCCGAGGCCGTCGCCGACCTGACCGAGCACGTGGACGACGCCGGCGCGCTGGCGCTGAAGAAGTACCTGAAGTTCCTGCCGGCCGCCGACCAGGCCGCCTTCGTCTCTCCCGGCAGCATCGCCCGTTACGCGGCGATCCGCGCCGATTCCTCCGTCCCGGCCGCCGACCTCAACCCGGCCGAGCGCAGCGTGGCGTTCAACGCCATGGACAGGACCGTGCACCGCCGTCCCGGCTACGCCTTCGCGCTGGCGCGCAGCTCCGACCGGATCAGCAAGTACGAGTACATGAGCGGCGAGAACCTCATGCCCTGGTTCCAGGGCGACGGGGCCTACTACCTCTACCTCTCGGGCGAGGACCAACGCGAGGTCTTCGGCGTCGACTACTACACGACCGTCTCGCCGTACCGGCTGGCCGGGGTGACCGCGCCGGTCGAGGAGCGGCGGACGGTCCCCGAGTCGTACGGCGGCCGCCTCTGGTACGAGAACCCGGGACATCCGCTCAACTTCACCTCCTCGTCGGAGTCCCAGAACACCTACGTCTACTTCCCCGTCTCGGGCAATTCCTTCTCCGGCGGCGCCACGCTCGGCGCGTACGGCGTCAGCGGCATGATCCAGACCGACGACGCCGCCTACACCGCCAAGCAGGCGGGCATCCTGCCGGACGACTTCGTCGTCTACCGCAACGCCCGCGCCACCAAGTCGTGGTTCCTGCTCGACGACGAGATCGTGGTGCTGGCGGCCGACGTCTCAGGCCAGGGCGGGCGCGACGCGGTCACCACCGTGGACAGCCGCATCGCCGCCCCCGGCGACGCGGTCACGGTCACCGGCGAGTCGTGGACCGGCCGGGACTGGCGGCCCGGCGACAGCGCGCCGCCCCGCTGGCTCCGCTACGCCAACGGCACCCGCGGCACCGCCGTCGGCTACGCCTTCCTCAGCCGGCAGCCGGTCAGCGCCGGGCTGGAGACGGTGACCCGCAGCCGCAGGGTCGTCCGCACGGCCAACCCCGACACCAGCGTGACCAAGAACGTCTTCACCGCCTCGATCACGCATCCCGCCAAGGGCGGCCCCACGTCGCTCGCGTACGCCCTGGTGCCGAACGCCGACGGGGCCCGCCTGCGTGCCTACGCCCGGGGGCCGCTGACCGTCCTGGCCAACGACCGGCACGTGCAGGCGATCCGGCACGAGGGGCTCGGCATCGTCGCCGCCAACGTCTTCACCGGCGGCCCCCGGCACGCCGGCCGCCTGCTCATCGACGGCCCCGCGTCGGTGATCGTCCGGTCCGATTCGCGCAGGTCAGGCGGGCGTACGACCGTCGCCGTGTCCGACCCCACGATGAAGCGCGACCGCGTCACGGTGATGTTGCTGGGGGCGTCGCTCAGGCTTGACGGCGCGGACGAGGGGATGACGGCCAAGCGGGTGCCCGGCGGCACCTTGATCCAGGTGACGACCCGCCACGCCTACGGCCGCACCTTCACCGCGAACCTGCGCTGACGATCCAGGACTTCGAGGCCTTCGCACGGCCTTCGGGAGGACTTTGCGGGACTTCGCGGGACTTCGCGGGACTTCGCGGGATAAGTGGTCATTTGGTGAGCACTTATCCGCGCAAGATGGAGTCATGCACATCTTCACCGACGCCGCCGCCTGGCGATCCTGGCTGGCCGACCACCACGACTCGGAGACGGAGGCGTGGGTGGTGCTGGCGAAGAAGGGCACGACGGAGCCGACCAGCCTCGGCTACGAGCAGGCGCTGCAAGAGGCGCTCTGCTTCGGCTGGATCGACGGCCTGACCCGCAGGCGTGACGCCGCCACGTACCTCCAGCGCTACACCCCGCGCCGCTGGCGCAGCGCCTGGTCGAGGTCGAACGTCGAACGGGTGGCCCGGCTGCGGCAGGAGGGCCGGATGGCGCCGGCCGGCCTGGCCGAGGTCGAGCGCGCCCAGGCGGACGGCCGCTGGAACGCCGCCTGATCATTGGTGATCAGCAGGCCGAACCTTGATCAAATCCTGCGGCGACCTTGCCCCGCAGGACGGCTCGTGGCCGGGTGGCGCGGGCCAAGCTTGCCGTGACAGGTTCCGGCCTCGGGCAAGACAGGCAGGTTCTCATGGTTGGACGATCCGCCGCCGCCCTCGCGTTGATCGGCGTCCTGGCGTGGCCCGCTCCGGCGCACGCGGTGACATTGGAGCAGCGGCTCGCCGCGCTGTCCGCGTTCACCCAGCCCACCGCGTCCAGCGCCGCGGCCTGGTACGGCGCCTGGGCCGACCCGGGCTCGTGGACCGACTACGGCTTCGACTGGTCCACCGACCTGTGCTCGCGCAGCCCCGACCGGCCGCTCGGGTACGACTTCCGGATGCCGTGCGCGCGCCACGACTTCGGCTACCGCAACTACAAGGCCGTCAAGCACTTCCCGGCCAACAAGGCCCACGTGGACGAGGCGTTCCTGTACGACATGAACCAGGTGTGCGCCGGTTACGGGGGCGCGCGCAAGCTCGCCTGCGACCGGCTCGCCTGGTCCTACTACCAGGCGGTCCACCGCCTGGGCGGCCTCGACCTCAAAGCCGACCCCGCCGACGAGCTGGCCGCCGAGCCCGCTGCCTGAGCCCGCCGCCGAGCCGGCCACCTGAGCCCGTCACCTAGCCCGGTCACCTGAGCTGCGCCGCCTGAGCCGCGCCGTCAGCCCCGCCACCTGCTGTGGGGAAGTTTTGGTGCTCCAGTTGCCCCCACTGGAGCGATGCCAGGTTAATGGCCGATCGTCCGGTTTGTATAGGTTTCGCATCACGTTCCTTTCGCCCGCCCTCCCTCGCCGCCTCCACTGTTGACTTTATGTAGTCAATCGATTACTAATCGTGGAGTCAATGTTCGCGGCAGGAAGGATCCACCCCGTGCGACGTGCTCTCACCGGCCTCGCCCTCGCTTGTTGCGCCCTCGCCCCGGCGCTCCCGGTCCACGCCGCCGTCCCGGCCGGTAACGCGCCCTCCTGCGTGGTCGTCTGGCAGACCACCGGCACCATCACCAAGACCGGATACGCGCGCAACAACTGCGGCCGGACCCTCCGGCTGAAGATCATCTGGGCGCACGGCACCGACGGCGAGTGCCGTACCGTCGGCTCGGGCGGCACCATCTGGTCCAAGGTCGCCCGCGGCGTCAGGACGTTCGACGGCGCCAGCAGCTGCTGACCTGCTTCTTCCGGCTCCCCGCCTCCCGGCGGGGGCCGGCTCAAGAGCGGCTTCTCCTGGTACGGAGCCGCGCGGCGCCGACCTCGGGCAGGGGGCGCGGGAAACGGCCGGCGGAGAGCCACGCGGCCCCCGAGGTGTCGGCGCGCACGCCGATGTTCTTCAGCCGGTCCACGAACTGCCTGCGCGACTTCGCCGAGCCGTCGAAGAGCACGTGATCGACGCCCGCGATGTCCGTGGCGTGTTGCCCCTCCCGGCGCGCCCGCAGCCGGGCCGCGTCCCAGTCGACCACCTCGACGCCCAGCGAGCCGAGGAAGACTTTCATCGCCTCGACGGCTTCGTGCCAGCGCCCGTGCGCGAGGAACACCTTACGGCGATTTCGCCACCTCACGGGTCAGTGACCTTTCCGCGGAGACTGCGCGGGAAAGGTGAATTCGCTCAGGCTCGGAGCGCCTCGATCACCCGTTCTCGGCTCGCTGGCCGACAGCACCTCTATCCAGTCCGGCGCCGTCTGGGAAAGCGCGTTGTTGCGTTCCTCCAGAATTTCCACCGTCTTTCCGATCGCCTCTTCGAGATCCTTCTCGTCGAGAATGGGCATGGCGTTGTGCGACTTGGATTCGATGACGTTGAGCAGGATCTCCATCTCCAGGGAATCGGTGCCGGAGATGCGCTGCAGGACGTCTCGCAACTGTTTGGCTCTCATCTTCTTCTTCATGCGCGGTGCTTTCCTCCGCCGGCCGGCCGCAGCGGCTGCAGCAGCTCACGCAGACTTCCCCTGGCCTTCTGCAGGTGACTGCGCACGGTGGACGGGCTGATCCGCAGCTCCGTGGCGATGCTCTTGACGTCGTGGTCCAGGATGTAGTGGCGGATCGCCACCTCCGCCTGGCGCGGCGGCAGCCGGTCCAGCGCCCAGCGGACCATCGCGGCGCCGATCACCTGTTCGTCGGGGGGTTCTTGGGCGAGTTGCGCTCCGGGAGCCTCGTCCTCCCTGGTCAGATCGGTGGCCCGTTCTCGTGTCAGCTTGCTCGTCTGGAGTCGCCTCCAGACGTTGATCGCGATCCTGATCACGTACGCCGTGGGCTGTTCGGCACCGCAGACCTTCTGCCAGTGGCGGAGCGCGAGCACCATCGTCTCCTGGGAGATGTCGGCGGCCAGGTTGTCGTCCTGCGTGCGCAGCCGCATGATCGCCAGCAGGGCCGGATAGGTCTCCTTGAAGAATTCGGAGAAGTCGTCCAGCAGGCAACTCATATGGGCGCCGGGTGAATCCGACGCGCCCCAGGTCTGCGGCAGGTCGAGCTCGTCGGACCGGCGCGGGCCACCGGTGTTCCTGGGAGGGGTGGCCAGCAGGACGGGCGCCACGTCGTCGCTCGTCGCATCGTCGCTTGTTTCCGCCAAATCACTCGCTCCTAGCGTGATTGCGTGCGGGGCGCGCTACCCCTCCGCGGTCAGGTGGCCTCAGGACGACCTCGTCCCGATACCCCATTGAGTCCGCGGCGACCCCGGAATGTCTACGTGGAGTAACGCATCGACGATGGTTCGCTCATCGATGTGCCGCATTCACGTATCTAGGGCCGATGCGTTCTCGGCTGGTGGGACGCGGGGCGCGTTGATGCCGGTCGGTTGAGGGGCACCCCGAGGTACAGATGGCAAACGCGACCCCTGAAGATCGTTGGGTGTCTACGCCAGTCGATCAAGAACAGGGGCCGCGTTCGCGTGCCATCATCCCCGATCGACGTGCTCGCCCGCCACTTGGAGCACGTCACCGTCGCCGACCTACCGGGCGACATGCCCGATCTGCCGACCCTGGCCCAGGTCCTGGACGCCATCCCCGATCCGCGCAGCCGTCGCGGACGCCGCTATCGACTGGGCCCACTGCTGGCGTTATCCCTGCTCGCCGTCCTCAGCGGAGCGACATCCCTCGCTAAGATCACCCGGTTTATCGCAGGGTATGACCCCGAACTACGCGAACGAGCCGGTTTGCCCGGCACCGTGCGACTGGCCGCCAGCACCCTGGGCCGCCTGCTCGCCCGCCTGGACGGCGACGCCTTCGACACCGCCACCTGCGGTTACCTGGCCGTGCTCGCCGCCGGCGCGCCACCCATCACCAGCCCGTCTCCAGCCCGGACTCCGCTCACCGGCCTGGCCGTGGACGGCAAGACCCTGCGCGGCAGCCGCACCACGGGCGGCACCGCGGTTCATCTGCTGGCGGCCACGCGCCACGACACCCAGACCGTCGTGGCCCAACGGCAGATCGACGCCAAGAGCAACGAGATTCCCGCCTTCACGCCGCTGCTGGCCGGGCTGGACCTCACTCACACGGTGATCACCGCCGACGCCCTGCACACCCAGCACGAGCACGCCCGCCACATCATCGCCGCCGGCGGCCATTACCTGTTCATCGTCAAAGGCAACCAGCCCACTTTGCAGCGCCGGCTCAAGGCCCTGCCCTGGCGGGAAGCGGTCCTGAACGACCGCACCGACGAGCAAGGCCACGGCCGCCGCGAGATCCGCCGCATGAAGATCTGCACCGTCCGCCCCGGACTGCCCTTCCCGCACGCCGCCCAGGCCATCCAGGTCAAACGCCGCCGCACCGACCACCGCACCGGCAAGACCACCATCGTCACGATCTACGCCATCACCAGCCTGTCATCCGGAC
>NZ_JBEZFZ010000016.1:0-228514 GCF_040649735.1 Nonomuraea sp. NPDC048892
GTTCTCACCCACGAACGCGATCACCTCGCCCTGCTTGATCTCGACCGAGACACCACTGAGCGCCGGGGACTCGGCTCCCGGGTAGGTGAAGGTGATGTCCTCGGCGGTGATGCGCTCGAAGGAGTCGGGGACGGGCAACGGCCTGGGGCCGGTCAGCCGTTCCTCCGCGTCCTCGCAGAACGTGACGAAGTCGGTGAAGTAGAGACCCTCCTCGTAGAGCTCGTTCGTGGCGTACACCAGATTGCCCAGGGAGTTCTGGGCCGAGCGGATGGCGAGGACCGCGGTGCCGGCCACCGCCAGCGGGATCGCGGCGACGGCGAGCAGGATGCCGAGCGCGACGTAGACCAGGGCGGCGCCTAGACCGCCGAGCGCCTCGCCCACCAGCCTGGCCGTCATCTGCCGCCGGGCCAGGCGCAGCATGACGTCCTGCTCGGCGCGGGCGACGGCGTCGTACACGCGCAGCAGGAAGCCGCGCATCGTGAACGAGCGCACCTCTGCGGCAGGTTCGCGGTCGGCCAGCAGTTCGGCCACGATCCACTTGCGGCGGTGCACGGGGATGAGGGCGTAGAGGGTGGCGTAACGCATCTTGGCGCTGCGGACCAGCGCCCAGGCGTCGGGCAGTACGGCCAGCAGCAGGAGCGGCAGCAGCACCGGGTGCAGCACGCCCAGCACGCCCGCCACGGCGGCGATGCCGACGGCGGCGGTGACCAGGTCGATGGCGCTGCGGACCACCGCGTCGGCCATGGCCACCCCGCGCAGCCTGGCGCGCTGCAGCGCGTCGTGGAAGTCGGGGTCGTCGTAGGCCACCAGGTCGACGCGGCTGGTGAGGCCGTACAGGCGCTCTTCCGTCAGCCGGCTCACCTGCGGGGTGAGGCGGGCCTGCGCCCAGCCCGCGCCCGCCTGCGCCGCCGTGCGCAGCACCGCCGCGCCCGCCACCAGCGCCAGGCTGGGCAGCGCGGCCATGACGCGGTCGGGGGTCGGGCCCTGGCTGAACAGCGCGGTCAGCACCCCCGTGGTGGCCAGCAGGCCGAAGGCGGTGAACACCCCGGTCAGGAGGTTGAGCGAGATCGTCGCCACGGTGTCGCGCGGGCTGGCCCGCCAGGCGGTGCGCATCGCCTGGCCGACGAGCGCGGGCAACCGGCGGGCGATGGTGAGGAAGCCCACCTCGGCGAGCTTGTCCATGTGGGCGTACCAGTCGGAGAAGGAGATCTCGCCGAGTTCGAGCGGCTCATCAGCCATGTCGTGAGTGTTCCCGCCGGCACGGGCTTTCACGTACGCACAAGGGTTTGCATACACAGATCGTCGTATGGACGAACGCCGTTCCATGGCCTGCGCACTTATCTACACATGGCTGCGCCTGTCGCGCTTACATCGTCGAATGGCCATGTCAGCGCATGTGCCGCGGCTCTCTGCACATCTACCGTTCTACGTGTGATCGACCGCACCGCGCGTTCCTCGCCCCTCGCGTCGGGGGCGTCGCGGCCGATCGGTCGGGGACGTCACGCGTCCGCACGGGGCCGGATCTTCTCGGAGGGGTGGGGGTCCGGCCCCGGGCGCGTGACAGCGGGCTCGGGCCGCGCAGGGCTCGAGCCCGCCCTTTCATCCGGCCCCCCTCTTTCTCAAGGCCCCGCCCTTTCTTCGCGCTGAGGCCGGAATATGCGGAGCTGTTACCGCTCATCCCTTGACGCACGGCTGCCGGAAGTGGGTTGATAGCCGTTGTTGACAACGTTGTCAAAATCACCGACTTCGGGGGGCTTCGAAGGGATGGTGTGGGGATGCGACGGTGGTTAGCGGCCGTATCGATCACGATGGTGAGCGTGCTGGGCCTGGCTGCCTGCGGCGGCGGAGGCGGCAGCACCGCGACCGGACAGTCGCCCGCGGCGAGCGGCGGCAAACAGCAGGTTGAGGTCTTCTCGTGGTGGACGGGCCCCGGCGAGGCCGACGGCCTCCAGGCCATGCGGAAGATATTCGAGGAGAAGAATCCGAACTACACCTTCTTCGACGCGGCGGTGGCCGGCGGCTCGGGTGACAAGGCCAAGGCGTTGCTGCAGTCGAAGTTGCAGGCCAGCACCCCGCCCGACACCTTCCAGGGACACGCGGGCGCCGAGTTGCAGGGCTACATCAAGGCAGGCAACCTTGAGGACCTGACCTCCCTCTACGACGAGCTGAAGCTGAAGGACGCCTTCCCCGCGCAGCTCGTCGAGCAGATCAGCGTCGAGGGCAAGATCTACTCCGTGCCGGTGAACATCCACCGCTCCAACGTGCTGTGGTTCAACCCGGCCGTGCTCAAGGACGCGGGGGTGGCCGCGGCGCCGAAGACGATCGAGGAGTTCATCGCGGCGCTGGAGAAGGTCAAGGCCAAGGGCAAGGTCCCGCTGTCCATCGGGTCGGAGTGGACGGTCACCCACCTGATGGAGAGCGTGCTGCTCGGATCTCTCGGCACTGACGCCTACAACGCGCTGTTCAAGCCGGGCGCCAATTGGAACAGCCCCGAGGTGACGAAGGCGCTGGAGAACTTCGCCAAGATCCTGTCGTACGCGGGCGACCCGCAGGACGACTGGCAGCCGGCCGCCAAGCAGGTGGCCGACGGCGACGCGGCGTTCAACATCATGGGCGACTGGGCGTACGGCTACTTCCACAACCCGCCGGAGGGCGGGCTGGGCAAGACGTCGAAGACCGACTTCGACTGGGCGCCGGCTCCCGGCACCGAGGGCACGTACCTGTGGCTGTCCGACAGCTTCACGCTGCCCAAGGGCGCCAAGAACCGGGAGGGTGCGCTGGCCTGGCTCAAGGTCGCGGCCAGCAAGGAGGGGCAGGACGCCTTCAACCCGAAGAAGGGCTCCATCCCCGCCCGCAAGGACGCCGACCAGGCGCTCTACACCGACTACCTGGGCGACGCGCTGAAGGACTGGTCCAGCAACAAGCTGGCCGGCTCCATCCAGCACGGCGTGGCGGTGAACCAGCCGTGGCTGGCCGCGATCAACGAGGCGGTCGGGCTGTTCATCGGCAGCAAGGACATCAAGGCCCTGCAGCAGGGCCTGGCGGACGCGGCCACGGCCAACGCCCAGTAAGTCGGTGAAACCGCAGGATCACTGCAGGATGCGGCGGGCGCCGGTGCGCGCCTGCCGCATCCGTGAGAGGGAATGCTTGTGAGGCGGGCGCGTACGTGGCTGCCCGGACTCCTCCTCGTCACGCCGTCGATCGTGCTGATCGGCGTCTTCGTGTACGGCATGCTCGGCTGGAACTTCCGGGTCGCCATGACCGACCAGCACGATGCCGTGTCCGAGGGGAAGTTCGTCGGGCTGCAGAACTTCGTCGACATCTGGGATCTGCCCCGGTGGCACCTGTCGGTGAACCACGCGATCATGTTCACGGTCGTGTTCGTCCTGGGGGCGCTGCTGCTCGGGTGGCTGCTGGCGTTCCTCATGGAGAAGGGCGTCAGGGGCGAGGGCACCTTCCGCGCGATCTACCTGTTCCCGATGGCCATCTCGTTCGTGGCGACGGGGATCGTGTGGCGGTGGCTGATGAACTCCGGCACCGGGGAGCGGGCGGTCGGGCTCAACCGGCTGTTCGACTGGATCGGGCTGCCGCAGTGGCAGTGGTTCCGGGACCCGGACTGGGGGATGGCCGCGATGGCGCTTCCGGCCATCTGGCAGATGTCCGGATATGTCATGGCACTCTTCCTGGCGGGGTTCCGCGGCGTGCCCGAGGAACTGCGCGAGGCCGCGCGGGTGGACGGCTGCACCGAGTGGGGCGTCTACCGGCACGTGGTGCTGCCCCTGCTCAGGCCGGTCACGCTCTCCGCGCTGATCATCCTGGGGCACATCTCGCTCAAGGTCTTCGACCTCATCGTGGCGGTGTCCGGCAAGCAGATCATCACGGACGTGCCCGCCGTGTTCATGTGGGTGGCGGTGTTCGACTCGAACGACCCGGCGAAGGGGGCCACGATCGCCTCCTACATCGTGCTCAGCGTGGCGATCTTCGTGATCCCGTACCTGGTCTGGTCGGTGCGTAAGGAGAGGCGATCATGACGGCGGTGGCCGGGCGCAGGGCGGCGGTGTTCGGCTGGACGAAGTTCGGCCTGCTGATCCTGTTCGTGTTCGTCTTCCTCATCCCGATCTACGTGCTGCTGGTGACCAGCTTCAAGCCGCTCACCGAGGCCGATCCGGGCCAGGCGTGGAACCTGCCGCAGACGTGGACGACCGAGGCGTGGCGGGTGGCCTGGGAGAAGCTGGCCCCCGGGCTGTGGAACAGCGTGCTGCTGGCGGTGCCCGGGTCCCTGCTGTCGTGCGCGCTGGGCTCCATGAACGGCTACGTGCTGTCCAAGTGGCGCTTCCCCGGGGCGGACGTGCTGTTCACGCTGTTCCTGTTCGGCATGTTCATCCCGTACCAGGGGGTGATGATCCCGCTGGTGCAGCTGCTGGTGTGGGTGGACGAGCAGGCCGGGCTGCAGGGCGTCTTCTACGGCGGCATCCCCGGCCTGGTGCTGGCGCACGTCGTTTACGGCATCCCGATCTGCACGCTGATCTTCCGCAACTACTACGTGACCATCCCCGACGAGCTGATCGAGGCCTCGCGGGTCGACGGGGCCGGGATGTTGCGGGCGTACTGGTCGGTGGTGCTGCCGGTGTCCGCGCCGGCCATCGCCGTGGTCATCATCTGGCAGTTCACCTCGCTCTGGAACGACTTCCTGTTCGCCGTCTTCCTGACCGGGCCGACGAGCTGGCCCACGACCGTGATGCTGAACAACATCGCGGGGGCGCAGGCCACCCCGTACAGCCAGCAGATGGCGGCGGCCATCCTGGCGTCGATCCCCACGATGGTGATCTACGTGGTGCTGGGCCGGTTCTTCATGCGCGGGCTGATGGCGGGGGCACTCAAAGGGTGACCCCACAGCGACCCCCGAGCGCCCCCGCCGCCCCCCTGTCCGGGCCCCTTCAGGGGGTCGCGAGATGGGCGAGTGGCTCGCCGCGTACGTAGCGGGCCACGTCCGCGGCCACGATCGAGGCGGCCTTCATGGCGGTCTCCTTGCTGGCCCCGGCCAGGTGCGGGGTCATGACCAGGTTCGGCGTGGTGAGCAGGCGGGAGCCCGCCGGGATGGGCTCCTCGGGGAAGACGTCGGTCGCCGCGCCGAACAGGTGGCCGGAGTCGAGGGCGTCGCACAGGGCGTCGTAGTCGAGCAGCGCGCCCCTGGCGCAGTTGACCAGGACCGAGCCCCTGGGCATGGCGGCCAGCTCGGCGGCGCCGATCATGCCGGCCGTCTCGGGGGTGGCGCGGGCGTGCAGGGACACGAACCGGGAGCGCCGCAGCAGCTCGGGCAGTTCCACCTTGCCGGGCACGTCCACGTACGGGTCGTGCACGAGCACCTCCGCGCCGAAGCCCTCCAGCATGCGGGCCACGCGGCGGCCGATCGCACCGTAGCCGACCAGGCCGACGGTGCTGCCGTCCAGCTCGGGGCCGACGTTGTCGTAGGTGTAGTAGTCGCCCCGCCACACGCCGCCCGCGAGGTCCGCGTGGGTCTGCGGGATGCGGCGGGTGGCGGCCAGCAGCATCGCCAGGGTGTGCTCGGCGGTGGCGACGGCGTTGCGGCCGGGCGCGTACGTCACCGCGACCCCCGCCTGAGCGGCGGCCTCCAGGTTGGCGTTGACCGGGCCGCCCCGGCTCACGCAGAACAGCCGCAGGTCGGGGGAGGAGTCCAGGACGCGCTTGGTCAGCGGCGCCATCTGGGTCACGCACACCTCGACGCCGCGCAGCGCCTCGATCAGCTCGTCCTCCACGTCGGAGGCCTCGTCCACCTCCCCCACCCGGCCGAACGGCTGCACCGGCCACGGCAGCGTCAGCTCGCTGATGTCCACCTCACCGGGGACCTCGCGTCTGAGAGCGTCGCCGAACAGGCTGTTGCGGACGAAGTGATCGCCGGCGGCAAGGATCCGGATGGTCAACGAACGGCTCCAATCGGGGAGTTGTACTGCAGCAGCGCCACCCGGCCGGCCTTCAGGCGCAGCTCGGTCAGGGCGCAGTTGTCCAGGCGCGGGAACAGCCGCCGATACTCGCCGAGCGGCACCCCGATGAGCCGGCACAGGCTCAGCCTGATGGCCGTCGTGTGCGCGACCACCAGGACGCGTCCGCCGGGATGCGCTGCGGCGATGTCGTGCAGCGCGCCGGCGAAGCGGGCGGCGGCCTCGTGCGGGTCCTCGCCGTTCGGCAGCGGGTTCGCGGCGGGGTCGGCCTCGAAAGCGGCGCGGGCCTTGGGGAAGCGGGCCGCCATCTCGGCCGAGGTGAGGCCCTCGCCCTGGCCGAAGTCCAGCTCGCGGAGCCGGGCGTCGGTCCGTACCGGCAGTCCGGCCCGGTCGGCGGCGGCCTGCGCGGTGATGCGGGCCCGGCCGAGCGTGGAGGCCCACACGGCGGCCAGGCCCGCGCCCGCGGCCCATCCGGCGAGCTGAGCGGCCTGCTCGTGGCCGCGCGGGGTCAGCTCGATGTCGCTGATGCCCGCGTAGCGGTTCTCGGCGTGCCAGACGGTCTCGCCGTGACGGACGAGCACGAGGTCGGTCATGAGGGGGTCCTCTCGCGGACGAGCGTGGCCCCGGTCGTGAGGCCGGTCATAGGGCCGGTCGTGGGGCCGGTCATGGGGCCGGTCGTGGGGCCGGTCATGGGGTGGCCCGCTCGCGGGCGTGTGCGGCGGCCTCGGGGTCGAGCCAGCCGCGCCGCTCCAGCTCGGTGACGAAACGCACGTACGCCTCGCCCAGCGAGGCCCCTGACGGCTCGACCACGGCCCGGGTCCTGATCATGCGGGCCGGGTCGCCGCCCGCCAGCACGGCCATGCCCAGCGCGGGCTCGGCGTTCTCCCGCAGCGTCACCGGGCGCTCCAGGACGTCAGCCCTGAGCTGGGTCCAGTACGCGCTCCTGGTGGCCCCGCCGGTCAGGATGATCTCGCCGTCCACCGGGGCGCCGAGCAGGTCGAGGTAGTCGAAGCAGAGCCGCTCGACGAAGGCCGCCCCGAGCAGGATCGCGGCGTACCGCTCGACGTCGTCGGCCGGCTCCCCGAGCGTGAACGACTCGGCGTCCGGCGCGGCGAAGGGGAACCGCTCACCCCGCGAGACGAGCGGATAGGTGACGACCGGCGGCCCGCTCGGGAGGCTCGCGCCCGAGACACCCGCGCCTGGGGAGCTCGCGCCGGGGACGCCCGGGTTCGCGGCGCGGCCGGACGGGCGGCGGGTCGTGTGGTGGGGCTGGGGACCGTAGCGGGTGGCGGCCTGGGCGCTCAGGGCGTCGAGGTCGCGGCCGGGCAGGTCGCGGGTCAGGACGCCCGCGCCCGTGCTGGACGCCCCGCCGGGCAGCCACGAGCCGTCGGGGGCGCGGTGGGAGTACACGACGCCCAGCGGGTCGTGGATCAGCTCCTTCGTGACCCCCTTGAGCACCAGCGTCGTGCCCAGCACCGAGTTCCAGCTGCCCACCTGCCGCGCGCCCGCGCCGAGCTGGGCCGCGCAGCCGTCCGTGGTGCCGGCGATCACCGGGGTGCCCTCGGGCAGGCCGGTCTCCTCGGCCGCCGCCGCGCACACCTCGCCCAGGCGGGCGCCAGGACGTACGACGTCGGGCAGCATCTCCGCGGGCACCCCGAGCGCGTCGAACACCTCCGCCGGCCAGCGCTCGCCGATCAGATCGACACCGGTCTTGAGCGCGTTGCTCATGTCGGTGGCCACCTCGCGCCCCACCAGACGGCGGTTGACGAAGTCGCTCTGGTGGGCCAGGCGGGCGCCGGCGGGAGCGCCGGGCAGCAGCCACAGCAGCTTCGGCAGCCCCCAGTTGGGCTGCATGCGCCGGTAGCCGAGCCGTTCCCACACGGCCGCGCCCGCCTCGTTCGCCCGGTCCGCGTCGGCGCGGCGGTCGTCGTACATGAGGGCAGGGGTGAGAGCCCGGCCCGAGGGGTCGGTGAGGAGGATCGTTCCAGAGGTCGCGTCCACCGCGACGCCCTCGACCCGCTCGCCGGCCGGCACGCCGCGCAGCGCCTCGCGGGTCGCCGCGGCCAGCTCGCGCCACCACTGCTCGGGGTCCTGCTCGTGGCGGGGGCCGTCGCGGTGGCTGGTCAGGGGGCGGCTCGCGGCGCCCACTACCCGCCCTTCGCCGGTGACGGCCAGGGCGCGCACGCTCTGCGTGCCGAGGTCGATGCCGATCCACACGCTCATGTACGGCCTCTCATCGCGCCGAGCAGCGGCCAGGTGCCCGCGTTGTTCGCGCGCAAGGTCAGGAAGTCCGCGAACAGCCGGTCGTAGAAGGCTCGCCGCGCGGGGTCGGGCTCGACCGCCTCGCGCAGCCGTACGTGCTGCCCGGCCGCCGCGGCGATGGACGGCGCGGCGCCCGTGGCGGCCAGCCCGACCAGGTAGGCCCCGCGCGCCCCCACCTCGGTGTCGGCCGAGCGCCGCACGGGCAGCCCGGTGACGTCGGCGATGAGCGCGAGCCAGGTGGCGCTGGCCGAGCCGCCTCCGCACACCCGCAGCTCCGTGGGCGCGGCTCCGGTGGCGGTGAGGCAGTCGCGGATGACCATGGTGAGCCCCTCCAGCACGGCCCTGGCGACGTGCTCGCGGCCGTGCTCGAACGACATGCCGAGCAGCGATCCCCTGGCCAGCGGGTCGGAGAAGGGCGCCCGCTCACCGGCGGGCGACAGGTAAGGCAGGAACGCCAGCCCGCCCGCCCCCGGCTCGCTCTCCAGCGCCAGCTCGCCCAGGTCGGCCGGGCCGCCCAGCCCGAGCAGGCGGCACGTCCACTGCACCACCTCGGTGCCGGCGAACGTGGGGAAGGCCCGCAGGTAGCCGCCGGGCAGCGCGATGGTGATGCCGGTCGGCGCGCCGTCCAGGTCGGGGGCGTCCACGACGACCTCGGTGCACAGCGTGGTGCCGAGGATGCCGCACGCCTGCCCCGCCGACACCGCTCCCGAGCCCAGCGCGGTCGAGGCGATGTCGTACGGGGCCATGACGACCGGCGTCCCCGCGGCCAGGCCGAGCGCGGCGGCGGCCTCGCGGGTCAGCTCGGCGACCGGGCACGGCCGGACCGGGGGCAGCAGCCGTTCGGCCTGCTCCAGGCCGAACATGGCCAGCAGCTCCGGCGCGTAGGCCCGCGTCCGCAGGTCCATGAACGGCGCCGACGCGTCGGACTCGTCGGCCACCACCTCGCCGGTGAGCCGGGAGAAGATCCAGCCGCCGCAGGTCAGGTTCGCATGAGAGCGGGCGAGCCGGTCGGGGTCGTGGGCGCGCAGCCAGGTGAGGATGGCGTGCGGGAGCCCGGAGGCCGCGGCGGAGCCGTTGCGCCGGAAGGCGGCCTCGGCCAGCCCGTCGCGCGTCCAGGCGTCCACGTACGAGGCGGCCCTGGCGTCGTTCCAGAGGATCGCGGGGCCGGTCGGCCGGCCGGCGGCGTCCACCAGCCAGCAGCCGTCGCCCTGGGCCGTGACCGCCACCAGGTCGGCGCCGCCCACCTGGGCGGCGACCTCGCGCACGGTGGCCGTGACCGCGTCCCAGACCGCGCCCATGTCCTGCTCGGCGTGGCCGGGAGCGGGCCTGGACACGACGGTCTCGCGCCGGGCCACGGCCGTCTCCGCGCCGGAGGAGTCGTACCCGACGGCCTTGATGACCGTCGTGCCCGCGTCCACGCAGATGATCGCCATCAGGCCCTGCCGTGGGACGTTCGCGACCGGCGTGAGACGGAGTCGACGATCACGGCGAGCAGCAGCACGGCTCCCGTGACCACGAACCTGATCGAGGAGTCGAGGTTGAGCAGGGTCAGGCCGCTGGAGATGGACTGGATGACGATGATCCCGAGCAGCGCGCCGAACGCGGTGCCGCGCCCGCCGAACAGGCTCGTCCCGCCGATCACGGCCGCCGCGATGGCGTTGAGGTTGACGTCGCCCGCGCCGCTGCTCTGGTTGGCCGCCGCCAGCCGGGCCGCGGCCAGGATGCCGCCGACCGCGGCGAACGTCGAGCAGAGCACGAACACGGAGGTGAAGATCGCCTTGACGTTGATGCCGGCCCGGCGCGCGGCCTCCACGTTGCCGCCCACGGCGTAGACCGCGCGGCCCCACTTCGTCCGCGACAGCAGGTAGTGCATGATCAGCACGAGCGCCACGAAGAAGACGAACATCCAGCCCACGCCGCGCGTCTGGCCCAGGTACCAGACCACGAAGGCCAGCACCACCAGCAGCGCCACGCTCCTGACGACCAGCGTCGACAGGCTCTTGGCCGACAGCCCGGCCTTGCGCCGCTCCTGGGCGTGCAGGTAGCCGCTGAGGAACAGCCAGGCGGAGGCGATCACGGCGAACGCGTACGACAGCGGGGCCGGGACGAAGTCGAGCTGGGCGAAGTTCACCAGCCCCGAGTCGAACGGCAGGTTGATCGACCCCTTGGTGCCCAGCACGTACAGCTGGAGCCCGAGGAAGGCGAGCAGGCCGGCCAGCGTGATGACGAAGCTGGGCACCCCGAACCGGTTGAACAGCTGCCCGTACAGCCAGCCGATGACCGCGCCCATGAGGACCGAGGCCAGGACGGCCACCCAGACCGGCAGCCCCTCGCTCACGAACAGCACGGCCAGCACCGCGCCCGACAGCCCGCTGACCGAGCCGACGGACAGGTCGATCTGGCCCACCAGCAGCACGCACACGATGCCGAGCGCGATCACGCCGACGGCGGCCGATTCGAGGGTGAGGTTCACCAGGTTCGCGCTGGACAGGAAGATCGGGTTGAGCGCCTGGAACACCGACCAGATGACGATGAGCCCGACGACGACCGGGATGACTCCCAGATCGCCGCCACGGGCCCGCTCGACCACGTCGGTGATCGCGCCGCGCCATCCGTCACGGTTCTTCAACCGCTCGTCCTGGCGGTCGGTGGTCACGGCGCTCACTGCTGCCCCCTCTGGTTGCGGCGGGACACCACGTTGTCCGTGGCACCGGTGATGGCGGCGATGATGTCCTCGGTGGAGACCTGGTCCACCGCGAACACCCCGTTGTTGCGGCCGAGCCGCAGCACCGCCACGGTGTCGGCGACGGCCTTCACGTCCGCCATGTTGTGGCTGATCATGATGACGCCCAGCCCGTTCTCACGCAGCCGCTCGACCAGGTTGAGCACCTCGGCCGTCTGGGCCACGCCGAGCGCGGCGGTGGGCTCGTCGAGGATGATGACCTTCGGGTCGCCCAGCAGCGACCTGGCGATGGCCACCGTCTGCCGCTGGCCGCCCGACAGGGCCGCCACCGGCACCCGCACGCTCGGGATCTTGGCGGAGAGCTGGCGCAGCAGTTCCCACGAGCGGGTCTCCATGGCCACGTCGTTCAGCCGGAGCGGGCGGATCTCCTGTCCGAGGAAGAGGTTCTGGATCACGTCGAGGTTCTCGCAGAGCGCCAGGTCCTGGAAGACGGTGGCGATGCCGAGCTTGTGGGCGGCGGCCGGCGTCGGGATCTCCACCTCACGGCCCTCGAACGTGATCGTGCCCGAGTCGGGCGGATGCACCCCCGACAGGATTTTGACCAGCGTGGACTTGCCCGCGCCGTTGTCGCCCACGACGGCGACGACCTGGCCGGCCGCGACGTCGAGCTCGATGTCGGTGAGCGCGGCTACGGCGCCGAAGGTCTTGTTGATGCCGCGCAGCGACAGGACGGTCATCGGATGCTCCTACTTGATGCCGAGCTCTTCGCAGCCCTTGGCGTACGCGCCCGTACACACGTCGGCGGCCTTCATGATGCCGCTGTCGAACAGCACTTCCTTGGTGTTCTCCTTGGTCACGACCGTGGGGACGAACAGCTCGGAGGGCGTCTCGTAGAGCGTGGTCTTGCCGGCGGGCTTCTTGCCCTGCATGAATTCCCAGGCCACGTTGGCCGAAGCCTCGGCGACGATCTTGATGGGCTTGGAGATCGTGTTGTACTGGTCGCCGTTGATGATGCGCTGCGCGGCGGCGATCTCGGCGTCGTTGCCGGTGACCGGCGGCACCTTCACGCCCGCGGCCTTGAACGCGGCGATCGCCCCGCCGCCGGTGCCGTCGTTGGCCGCGACCACGCCGACGATCTGGTCCTTGAACTGGGTGATCTGGCCGCTGACCCAGGTCTGGGCCTTCTCCGGCTGCCAGTCGGGGGTGTCGTACTCGGCGAGCAGCTTGAACCCGCTCGGGTCGACCGCGCTGTGGATGCCCTTCTTGATCAGCTGGGCCGCCGCGTCGGTCGGGGAGCCGTTGACCTGGAGGATGCCGCCCTCGGCCTTCTCAGCCTTGAGGTGGTCCACGAGGGACTGGGCGATCAGCGAGCCGATCTTCTCGTTGTCGAACGAGATGTAGTAGTCGGCGGGCGTGGCCGGGATGGGCCGGTCGTAGGCGATGATCGGCACCTGCTGTGCCTGGGCCGACTTGACGATGGTGGCCGCGGCGGCGGAGTCGACCGGGTCGATCACGATCGCCTTGACGCCCTGGGCGAGCGCGGAATTGGCCTGTTGCTGCTGCTTGGCCGCGTCGGAGTCGGCGTTCTGGTAGATGACCTCGCAGGTCGGGCAGAGCTGCTTCATCTTGGCCTCGAACAGCGGCTTGTCCTGCAGCTCGTATCGGGTCGAGGCGAGGTCGGGCATGAGGAAGGCGACCTTGGCGTTCTGCAGGTCGCCGCCACCGCCGGCGGTGGTGCTCCCGCCGCTGCCGCCGGAGCTTGCGCCGCACGCGGCCAGCACCGAGCTTGCGAGCACTGCTGCCACGGCGAACGCGGAGGTCCGCATCTTAGCTCTGTTCACGGGTGTTCCTTAGGTTCTTTGACGCTCGCTGGCCCCCGAGACGGGGACACGCCCTCACGGGAGGGCATGTCCCGTGGTGCGGCTCACGTTAGCGCGCGTTCAGAAACTTTGTCCAGCAAAAGTGTTCAGAGCTGGTGAGCTGCCGCGAGCAGGCCCTCCGCGGTCGGGGTGTCCGTGACGAGCTGGTTGAAGTAGCCGCCCCTGGCTCCCGCGACGATCGAGAGCACCTTCTCCGCGCCGACGGCGACGGCGATCGTGTGGGGGATGCGGCGCAGGTCCTCCGGCTTCGCGGCGACCAGGCGCTCGCTGCCCGGATAGGTCACCGGGGCCCCGTCACGGTCGTAGATGCGCATGCAGACGTCGCCCACGGCCTGGCGCAGGCTCTCGGCGTCACGCGGCATGAGGGAGGGCACCATCTGCCGCATCAGTGGGGCCGAGCCGACGCCCACGATCGCGCACTTGGCGTGCGCCCACAGGTCCATCACCCGGCGTACGGACGGCTCGTGCTGCAGCGAGTAGAACAGCTCGGGGCCGGGCAGCGCGGGGGCGTAGAGGTAGGCGGGCACGCCGCCCGAGCGTTCGGCCAGGATGCGGGTGGTCTCGTTGGTCTGGAACCAGGGCTGCGGCTCCTCCTGGCCGCCCACGGCGGGGGCGATCGTGACGCCCGGATACTGGCCCAGGCCCTCGCGGGCGCACTCGTACACCGTGGTGCCCGAGGAGACGAGCACGACGTCGCCCGACTCCAGGCCGACGGCGGCCAGCGCGCGGGTCACGCCGGGAGCCAGCCACGGACCCAGGGTGGGGCCGTTGACCTTGGGGACGAGGTAGACGCGCTCCAGCCCGAGTGCCTGCGCCACCTCGTCGGCCAGCGGGCCCTCCGCCAGCGCGGCCGGCCGGTGCACCTTGATCTCGACGATGCCCTGCTTGCGCGCCTCGGTGAGCAGCCGGCTCACGGTCGCCCTGCTGACGCCCAGGCGCCCGGCGATGTCGCCCTGGGTGGCGTCCTCCATGTAGTACTGCTGGGCCGCCGCGTACATCAGCTCGGGAGGGAACCTCGGCTGTGCCTCGGGGGCGACGTCGGCGGCATTCATGCGCGCGCTCCTGATACGGCTTGTGAACAAAGTTGCAGAACTGATGCCCAATGACTATACCTGCGTGCCCAGGCTAGCCGTTGATCAAGGCCTCGCCCAGAGGGGTGCGCGCGTACAGGACGCTCCGGCCGACGCGGGTGCCCGCGATCACGCCCGTCCTGCGCAGCGCCGCGAGATGGCCGCCCGTGGTGCCCAGGCTCTGCCCGAGCAGGGCGGCGAGCTGGGTGGTGGTCGCCGGCTCGGCCAGCTCGGCGAGGATGCGGGCCCGGCTGCGGCCGATCAGCGCCGCCAGGTCCGCGTCAGGCGTGGGGGGAGCGGCTGCGATGCCTCTGGCGGGGTAGACCAGCGCGTACGGCCAGGCGTCCTCCAGATAGCAGCCGATGGTGCTCATGAACGCCGACGGCAGGAACAGCAGGCCCTTGCCGTCGAGCCGGTGGGTCCCGCCCCTGCTGGTCAGCTTGACCTCGATCCGGCCGCTGCGGTGCCAGCGCACGTTCGGGCGCAGGTCCTCAAGGGCCGCCTGCCAGCCGTACGCGGCCAGTCGCCCCGCCCGCTGCGCCACGTCGCGCTGGAGCACCGCGCGGAAGCGGGGCCATTCGTGGGAGAGGATCTCGCGCCACAACGCCTCGTACGCCGCCGCGAACAGCCACACCACCTCGGGCCCCAGCAGCAGCTCCCTGATCCAGTCCGCCACGGGCGGCCGGCCGGCCAGCGCCTGCCGGATCTCGCCGTGCGCGGTCTCCAGCGGCGTCGCGCGCATGGCCGCCAGTTCCGTCTCGAACGGCACGTCCACGGCCGTCGGCGGGGGCGCGATGAAGTCGACGTTGGCGTCTCCCCTGTTGCCGCTGATCGTGGCCGCCGCCCGCAGCACGGGATGCTCCCGTACGAGCCCGTGGTACGTCTCGCGCCACCGCGCCGCCCACGGGCCGTTGGCGCCGGCGGGGTAGCGGCCGGCCAGCACCCACTGGGAGTGCATGGTCTCGATGAGCGGTGAGATCGCGAACCTGCTCGCCATCACGTCCTGAGGTACGACGTCAATCGTCACCATGTTTCGGTTATATCCGAATAAGTCGCGTCGGATGGGAGGGGGCCAGCACCATCGGGCCTTGTGAAGGGTGCGACGTTCGGCGAGGTGTTCGCCGTCAGGGAGTTCCGGGTGCTGTTCGGCAGCTTCGTGCTGCTGGTCGGCGGAGACTCGATCAAGATGCTGGCCCTGTCGGTGCTGGTCTACACGCGGACCGGCTCACCCGGGCTGTCGGCGGCGGCGTACATGGCCGGGTGGCTGCCGTTCATCGTGGGCGGGCTGTTCCTGCTCTCGCTGGCCGACCGCCTGGCGCCGCGGGCGCTGATGGTGGCGGGCGAGCTGATCAGGGCCGTCACGTGCCTGCTGCTGGCCTACGCCGGGCTGCCGGTCTGGGCGATGCTGGCGCTGGTGCTGGTCACGGGGGTGTTCTCGCCGGTGTTCTTCGCGGCGCGGGCCGCGATGTTGCCCGAGGTGCTGCCGGGGGACGCGTTCGTGCTCGGGCGCTCGATGCTCAACGTGGCCTCGGCCAGTGCGCAGGTCGTCGGGCTGGCGGCCGGGGGCGCGTTCCTCGCCTTCGCCGGGCCGGGCGGCGCGCTCGCGGTCACGGCAGGGCTGTCGGTGGTGGCCGCGCTGGTGCTGCGGTTCGGGCTGCCGTACCGGGCGGCGCGGGGCGGGGCCCGGCGTGGCGCGGTCCGGCAGACGCTGCGGGTCAACCGGCGGCTGCTGGCCGACGGCCGGGTGCGCGGGCTGCTGCTGGCCGGCTGGCTGCCGTGCGTGTGCCTGGCGGGGGCCGAGGCCATGGTGGTGCCGTACATGGGCGGGCAGGGACAGGCGGGAGTGGTGCTCGCGGTGGCGGCCTGCGGGATGGCGGCCGGCGAGTTCGCCGTGGGGCGGTTCGCGGCCCCCGGACTGCGGGAGCGGCTGTCGTTGCCGCTGGCGGTGCTGCTGGGGGTGCCCTGGCTGGCGTTCGCGCTCTCGCCCGGGGTCGCCTGGGCGGCCGTGCTGGCGGCGATCGGGGCGGCCGGGCTGTCGTACCAGCTCGGGTTGCAGCGGCGGTTCGTGGACGCGGTGCCCGAGGAGGTGCGGGGGCAGGCGTTCGGGCTGCAGTCCGCCGGGCTGATGACGGGGCAGGCGGCGGGGGCCGCGGTGGTGGGCGTGCTGGGCGAGGTGGTCGCGCCCGGGCAGGCCATCGCCCTGTCGGGGGCGGCGGGGGTGGTGGTCGCGCTCGCCCTGGCCCGCGTCCTGCGCCCGGCAGCCGAGCCCGCACGGCTCCCCGCTTAGCGCCGGTGCGGCTCCCGGCCTGAAGCCCGTGCGCGACGCCTGTGCGGTGGCGCCGGTCGGCGCTCGTGCGGGTCTCTACAGGTCTCCGGGGGTGAGTTCGCCCGAGCCGCGCGGGATGAGGCGTACCGGGAGCTCGATGTGCTCCGACGGTCCCGTGTCGCCGCGCAGGCGGCGGAACAGCAGCTCGGCCGCGACCCGCCCCATCCAGGACGGATCCTGCGCCACCACGCTCACCCCCGGGTCGAGCAGGTCGGCCAGCTCGAAGTCGTCGAACCCCACCAGCGCGGGCCGCCGCCCGTCCAGCACCCGCAGGGTGGTGACGGTGCAGCGGCCGTTGCCGGTGAACAGCGCCGTCGGCGGGTCGTCCAGGTCGAACATGTGGTCCACGGCCGCCCGCACCGCCTCGGGCGTGGGCGTCCGCATCGAGACCAGCCGCTGGTCGAAGAGCCCGCCCAGCTCCTCCTTGTAGCCCTGCAGCCGCCCGGCCGCGGTGAAGATCGCCGGATCGTCGCCGAGGAAGGCGATCCTGCGATGACCGTGGCTCAGCAGGTGGCGCACCGCCTGCCTGGCGCCGCCCACGTTGTCGCTGAGCACGGTGTCCACGTCGATGCCCGCTCCCGGCGGCCGGTCGGCGAACACCACGGGCGTGCCCGCCTCCAGCTCGGGCCGCAGGTACGTGTGGTCGTCCCCGGCCGGCACCATGATCAGCCCGTCCACGCGGCGCGCGCAGAAGGTCTCGACCAGCTCGCGCTCCCTGCCGGGCTGCTCCCCGGACGACCCGCTCAGCAGCAGGCAGCCGTGGTCGATCACCACGGTCTCCACCGCCCGGCTCAGCCCCGCGTAGAACGGGTCCGCCACGTCCTCGATGACCAGCCCGATCGTGGCGGTCGTGCCCCTGCGCAGCACCCGAGCGCTCTCGTTGCGGCTGTAGCCCAGCCGGTCGATGGCCGCCCGCACCCGCTCGGCCGTCTCCGGATGCACGCCCGGCTCGCCGTTCACGACGCGCGAGACGGTTTTGAGCGCCACGCCCGCCGCCGAGGCCACGTCCTTCATCGTCGGTCTCACGCCTGGATCATTCCCTAATCAGGGCCGATAGACAACGTTGTCAACAGGTTATGCGAGAGTGGTCCTCTATGTCGTTCAGATCCGCTCTGCTCGTGGCGGGGTTCGCCCTGGCCGCGCTCAACCTGCGACCGGCCATCGCGGGGCTCTCGCCGCTCCTCGACGAGATCATGGACGACGTGGGCCTCACCCCCGCCGGTGGCGGCGCGATCACCACGGTCATGGTGGTCTGCCTCGGGGTGTTCGGGCCGCTCACGCCGGTGCTCGCCCGCCGCGTGGGGCTCGACCGCACGCTGCTGGCCGGGCTGCTGGTCATCGCGGCCGGCTTGGCGCTACGCGGCCTTGACGGTGCGCCCGTGCTCTACCTCGGCTCGGCCCTGGCCGCCACGGCCATCGCGGTCATGAACGTCTCCATGCCCGGCATCGTCAAACAGCACTTCCCCGACCGGATCAACCTGATGACCGGCGTCTACGTCTCGTGCGTGGTGGCCGGCGCCGCGGCCGCGTCCGCTCTCGTGGTCCCGATCGAGCACACCACCGGGTACGGCTGGCGCGGCGTCTCCGCGCTCCTGGCCGTCCCCGCTCTGCTGGCGGCGCTGCTCTGGCTGCCGCAGGCGCTGCGCGGGCGGCCCGGCGGGCAGAACGGCCCCCGCCCCTTCGGCGCGGTGCTGCGCAGCCGCGTCACCTGGTACGTCACCGCCCTCATGGGCCTGCAGTCCCTGACCTTCTACGTCATGCTCGCCTGGCTGCCGACGATCTACCTCGAAGCCGGCCTCGCCGCCGACCAGGCCGGCTACCTGCTCAGCCTGACGAACCTGGTCCAGGTCGGCACCTCCCTGGCGGTGCCCGTACTGGCCGGGCGGCGCGCCTCGCAGGTGCCGTACGTGATGGGCGCAGGCGTGCTGACCGTCCTCGGGTACCTGGGCGTGCTGCTGGCCCCGACCACCGTGCCGTGGTTGTGGATGATCGTGCTCGGGATCGGCCAGGGGGCCTCGTTCGCGCTGGCCCTGCTGATCATCGCGCTGCGCCCGGCCGACCCCACAGAGGTGACCGCGCTGTCGGCCGTGGCCCAGTCGGTCGGGTACGTGATCGCCGCGCTGGGGCCGCTGCTGTTCGGGTTTCTGCGGCAGGTGTCGGGGTCCTGGACGATGCCCCTCGTCGTGGGACTCGGGGTGGTCGGGGTGCAGCTCGTGGCCGGCTGGTTCGCCGGACGCCCTGGTACGTTGATCAGGTCCGCCCCCTAGCCTTCCCGGGAGACGCAGCGTGCTGACCGAGACGCTCCAGCGGCTCGCCGACTCGCGCGGCGGGGTGCTCGGCGTGGAGCCCGGCCTGGTCATCTCGCCCGACGAGAGCTGGACCCGGGCCGAAGAGCTGCTGCGGGAGCCGTATCCGCTGCTCGGGCGGCTCATCGACGACACCGCCGCGCGCTGGAACGCGCCACGGCACGTCGGCGCGGCGCTGTTCTGGAAGACCTACAGCTACTGGCACACGCTGCCGATGGCGCTCGGCTGGGCGCTCGACGGGCGGGTGCCGATCATGCGCCTGGCCGACACGTGGTTCAAGGAGTCCGGCGCCGGGGTCACGATCGCGGCTACGCGCGTGCGCTGGGACGCCGGCGCCGCCGCGATCTCCGGAGCGCTGGAGGAGTCGCAGCGGCCCCTCGTCGAGGCCATCGGAGCCCTGGCCAAGGTGGGCGAGCGCACGCTGTGGGGCTCCACGGCGGAGGCGATCGCCCACCCGCTGACCTCGATCGTGCCCGGCGACTACATGAGACTGCTGCACGAGCTCGGCCGGCCCGTCGACGGGCTCATCGAGCCCGCCGGCGACGACTACTTCCGCAGGACCTGCTGCCTGTGGATCACCCTGCCCGACGTGGAGCCCTGCGGCAGCTGCTGCGTCCTGCTGCCGCCCCATCGCGAGCGGTAGAGCGGCAAAACCTCAGGCCACCGAGCCGATCGGGTCGTCCATCGGGCGCAGCTCGTCGGCGTAACTGACCGAGACGCGGCGCATGACGCCGGTCCCGTCGATCGAGTACTGCCCCAGCCGCCACAGCGGCGGCGAGTAGGCGTGGATCGACACGCTCTCGTCCACCGCGCCCGTCAGCCGATGGATGTGGTCGGGCCCGAACGAGAACGACTCCCCCGCCGGCACCACCGTCTCCAGATGTTCGCCGCCGATCCGCGGGTTGCACTCCCGCAGCGCGCCCCGCACCACGTGCACGGCGCCCGAGGAGATGTCGTGGTCGTGCCAGCCCGTGTCGTCCTCGGGACGCCAGCACAGCAGCCAGACGTCCACGTAGGCGTCGCGGTAGAGCGAGGCGTAGTGACGTCCGCCGTCGGCGGGGAAGTCCACCTGGTCACGCCACTCCTCGGGGTGCGCGGCCAGGTCGTTCACCAGGTCGCGCAGCTCGCGACGGTCGAGAGTGCGCTCAGGGAGCCCCGCACAGGTACTCCCGCCCTGGATCTGGTCAGTGGTGGTGCTCACTTACGGAGTCTCCCTTCGCGTTTGCTGTCAGCGTCTGATTTGCCGCCCTGCGGGCGGCGGGCTCGGTCGCCAGATGCCGCCGTCTTCCCCCGCTCCGGTCGCTGCGCTCCCTCCGGTCCTCCAGACGACGGCACTCCCTCGCCAAGCAAGCGGGCTGGGTTGACGGTCCTGATGGCGTGGGCGGCGGCCGCGCCGAGGCCGGGGTCGGGGGCGGTGGCGTAGGGGGCGTCGGAGCCGTTGACGACGACGTCGATGCCGAGTTCGCGGACGATCGCGTCGATCGCGCGCGGCCCGTACGAGGAGGTCTCCACGAAGAAGTCGCGGTCCACCAGGCCGCGCCCCCCGCCGCCACGGGCGATCAGGCGCTCGGAGTGCAGCGGCGCCAGCCCGGCGAGCAGCGCGAAGCAGACCCGCAGCCGGGGATGGCGCGGCCGGACGACGGCGTGGAAGTAGTGCCACGAGGCGTGCATCTGCTGCACGTACGGCACCAGCGCGGGCCACCACGACGGCGTCCCCGCCGACGCGAAGGCCGGTGCGGGGGCCGGGCCGGGATGCACGAACAGCGGCAGGTCCCTGGCGGTCAGCACTTCGAGGAGCCGGTCGTCGGGCGTCGCGGTGGCCGGGATCTGCAGGCCGGCCAGGCCGCGGTCGAGGTCCTTGGCCAGGCGGTCGGGGTCGGGCTCGCTGTGGCAGGTGGCCGCCCACACCCCGAAGGGGTCGCCCAGCGACAGGCCGCCGTCGTGGTGGGCGTCGATCAGCGGCCAGCACTCCTCGGGCGGCAGGAACTCGATGCCGAGCGGGCTCGACAGCGACACCAGCGCCAGCTCCAGCCCGGTGGTGTCGCGGTGCTCGTGATCGACCGGATCGACCTCGTACGGGGGCTCGCCGTCGAGGATGAGCGTCCAGCCGTCGAGGTAGGGCGGCTTGGTACGGGCGCGCAGAGCATCGACGAACGTGCTGGTCCACAGGTGCTGATGCACGTCGATGCTCATGGCAGCCTCCCCTCTCCCGCTATTTCCTACTCACAATACATGTAAACGCTCTACGCTGTGTCGCTTTGGAGGTGAACCGTTTCACTGATACGGTTCAGTGAACCGCTTCACAAGGGTCTTGTCAACGGCCGGCCCAGCTCGGAAACCCGACAGCCGGGTGACGGGAAATCGGCTTCTGTCGGTGCCACGCAATAAGCTGGCGTAATGCCTCGCAAGAGAGCCACCATTCGTGAGGTGGCCCAGGCCACCGGCCTGTCACCGGCGGCCGTCTCCTACGCGCTACGCGGACTGCAGGTGTCGGAGGAGACCATGGAGCGGGTGCGCGCGGCGGCCGCCGAGCTCGGCTACGAGGCCGACCCCATCGCCAGGGCGCTGGCCAGCGGACGCACCGGGATGATCGGCCTGCTCTGCGGCTCCCTTGAGGACCTGTGGCAGCAGGCGCTGGCCGTCGGCATCAGCCGGAGCCTGCGGGAGAAGGACCGTTACGCGCTGATCCTCGACGCGGTCGGCGATCCGGCCAGGGAGCGGGCGCTGGCCCAGCAACTGCGTGACCAGCGTGTCGACGGGCTGATCGTGCAGTCGATCGATCCGGCGGCGGCGTTCTGGTCCGAGTTGTGCGAGTCGGTGCCGGTGGTCGCGATCGGCGACTCCATCGCCGGCACGGCGGGCGAGGTCGTCTTCGACAACCGGCGCGGGGTGACGCTCGCCCTTGAGCACCTGCGCGCCTCCGGTCACCGGCGCATCTCCGTCCTGACCTCCACCGGGGCCAGCACGCCCGACCGGCCCGCCGACGTACACGTCACGGCCGAGGCCGACCGGCTGGGGCTCGACATCGAGGTCGCCACCGCGCCCCACGGGCTGGCCGGAGCCACTGCGGCGGCCCGCGAGCTGCTGACCCGCGAGCGGCCGAGCGCCGTCTTCTGCTTCGCCGACTCGATCGCCTACGGGGTCTACGCGGCGGCGCAGGAGCTGGGGTTGGCGGTGCCCGACGACGTCTCCGTCATGGGCTACGACGACCATCCGATGTCGGGCCTGCTCACGCCGGGGCTCACCACCGTCGACTGGGACATCGACGGCATCGTCCGCGCGGCGGTCCGGCTCATCTCGGCGGCGGCCGACGGCGGCACCCGCCGGCGGCGCGTCATGCAGACCCCGACACTGCGCGAACGGGGCTCGGTCACCCGCCTGACCTCCTGACCCTCCGCTCCGAAACCCGCTGGGCCGGTCAGAGGTGGCCGGTCAGAGGTGGCGGGTCAGAGGTGGCGGGTCAGGGCCTGGCGGGAGGTCTCCAGGTCGGCGGTGAGGGGGCGGTCGGGGGCCGAGGCGTGCAGGGCGCGGGTGGCGGCCGTACGCTCGCAGGCCAGCACGATCTCCAGCGGCTCCAGGCAGCGCAGCGCGTGCCGGGCGGCCTGCGTGGCGAAACCGGCGTGGTCCTCCGCGCTACGCGAGATCACCGCCGTGCCCGTCGTCACCGGGTTCGCCAGGTGACGCAGCTCGGCCAGGGCGTCCTGGGCCACGTACTCCAGGATCAGCACCCCCGAGGCCCCCGGGCGGTCGGCCAGGAACGGCAGGTGGCCGGTGTAGGCGGGGTCCATGAGGGTCGCCAGGCGGGCCGTGCTGAGCTGGGCCGTCTGCACGAGCGCGGCCCGCAGCGCGTCCAGGGCCAGCGCCACGGGAGCGGCGTGGAAGTTGCCGTTGTGCCAGGCCAGGCCCTCGGCGAAGAGCGGGTTCTCGGTGGAGGCGTTCAGGTCGATCTCCACCGTGGTGGTGGCGCGGTCGAGCGCGTCCATGGCCGCGCCGTGCACCTGGGCGAAGGCACGGTAGCCGTACGGGTCCTGGACGCGGGTGGTCGGCTCGTGGGCGAGCAGCCCGCGCAGCCGTGCGGCCACGACGGCCTGACCGGGATGCGGGCGGGCCTCCTGGACGACGGCGGCCAGCGGCTCGGCGGAGGCGTCCACGGCGGTGAACGACAGCGCGGCCACGTCGATGGCGGCGTCGAGGAGCCGGCGCAGCCGGTGGCAGGCGATGGCCGCGTCGGCGAGCGTCGCGGCCCCCGAGCTGATGAACGGCAGCGCGTCACCGGAGGCGAAGGCATGGTGCGGCGGCTCGGAGGGCGTCTGATGCCGCGCCTCACCGGGCCGGCCAGGCGTGTGATGCCGCGCCCCGCCATCCCAGCCGGACGCGGAAGGGCCGGCCGTCCCGCCGGGCCGGCGGGGCTCTCCGGGATGGACAGGCT
The DNA here is from genome assembly GCF_040649735.1 of Nonomuraea sp. NPDC048892. Classification (NCBI taxonomy): domain Bacteria; kingdom Bacillati; phylum Actinomycetota; class Actinomycetes; order Streptosporangiales; family Streptosporangiaceae; genus Nonomuraea; species Nonomuraea sp. NPDC048892. The sequence continues at coordinate 22,917 of NZ_JBEZFZ010000016.1, forward strand.
CGGGCGGGCCGGCGGTGCCGGGCGGGGTGCCGGGCGGGGTGGTGGGGGCCGGGGGTTCGTGGTGCCAGGGGAGTTCGCCGTGGAGGCACAGGGCCGTGGTGGCCAGGGCGGTGAGGTCGCCGGTGCCGATGGCGCCGTACGTACGCAGCGGCGGGGTGTAGCCGTGGTTGATCGCGTACGCCAGCGCCCGGCAGACGGCCGGGTCCACGCCGGAGCCACCCGCGAGCAGCTGGTTGAGCCGGACCACGAGCATCGCCCTGGCCCTGGCCGGCTCGATCGGCGGCCCGGCCCCGCACACGTGGCTGCGCAGCAGGTCGAGCCCCGCGCCCTCCATCACCACGTCCCTGTTGGCGCCCACCCCGGTGCTCCTGCCGTACACCGGGCCGGTCAGCCCCTGCGCGACGGCCCACGCGGCCCGGGCCCGATCGAGGGAGGCGATCGTGACCCGGGCGCCGTCGTATCCGGCCTGGTGGACCTTCGCGCAGGTCAGGCCGGCGCCGTCGAGCTCCACTGGAGGATCAGTCGTTGTCGGGGATGAACAGGCCGAGCAGCCAGCTGACGACGCTGATGATGACCGCGCCCCAGAACGCGGCCGGATAGAAGTTGTCGACGTGGAAGGGAATGTCGAGCTCGCCCGCGATCCAGCTCGTCAGCAGCAGCATGGCCGCGTTGATGACGAGCAGGAACAGGCCCAGCGTCAAGACGATGATCGCGCAGCCGAGCGCCTTCACGATGGGTTTGACGATCGCGTTGATGAGGCCGAAGATCAAGGCCACGAGCAGCAGGACGCCCCAGTATCTGGCCGTGTTGGTGGGGGCGTTCACGTCGATGCCGTCGATGAACTGGATGGCCACCCACAGGGCCACTGCCGCTGCGATGGTTCTGATGATGAATCTCACGCTGGATGATCCTCCCACTGGAGCTCGCCGCTCGATAGGGGTGCCGTCACTACGATGCCCATCGGTTACCGTGCGTAGTCGCTGGTTATGGTGGGTCCATCGGGGAAGAGGCTGCAGGGGAGGAGTGAGATGGACGCCAACGGGCTTGAGACGATGCCGGCCGCCGAGTTGCACGATCGGGCGGTGCGCTACGCCGTACGCCACGGGGACCTGGGGTTTCTGTGGGAGCTGCTGAAGGTGATCCCGGCCGCCGAGGCCGCCAGCGGTCACCCCAACGAGAGCGCCAACGACCTCAGCAAGGTCTCGGCGCTCCTCAGCGACGCGCTCGCGGCCGGCGAGGGCAAGCTGGGCGAGGCGCTGCGGCCGATTTACATCGACTATCTGCGCAAGCATCCCGACGCTTGACTCTCCCGCGTCCCGAGATCCCCGGTGGCGTACGCGCGGGCGGTCAGCCGGCCAGGCGGGATTGTGCGCCGCCGTGGTCGGCGAAGCCGGGCGTCGTCACCTCCTGCCCGTCCGGAAGGACGATCATCGTCTCGTACGGCCCCGAGCGGGCCAGGTCGGCGGCGAAGCGGCGCCCGGGCATGGGCCCCATGGCGAAGATGGCGGTGGCGTAGGCGTCGGCCAGGCCGAGATCGGGGCCGATGACCGTGACCGCGCGGAGCCCGTCCTGGACCTCGCCGGTGCGCGGGTTGACCACCGGCGCGCCGCCCGAGGTGGCGATGCCGAGGTCGTGGGCGCAGACGACCTTGCGGACGACGCCGTCGCGCGGGTCACGCACGCCGACGCGCCAGCGCATGCCGGGGCTGGCCGAGCCGCGCACCCTGATGTCGTTGCCCGCGGTGATGCGGTGGTCGCCGGCGCCGGCGTTGGACAGAGCGCGGGAGAGCCGTTCGAGAGCCCAGCCCTTGATGTAGCCTGACGGGTCGATCACGCCGTTGATGCGGGCCTCGAAGTAGCCCTCGGTGGCCTCGCTGAGCTCGTCGCAGCGGTGCAGGACCTCGACCAGTTCCGGAATCTGCCTGATGGTGCGGCCGCTGTTGAGGCGGCCGATCTGGCTGTCCTCCTTGACCGGGCTGAAGGTGTCGTCCACCCAGCGCAGCCAGGCGAACGCGTCGTTGAGGAGGGGGATCAGCTCGCGGGCCGGCAGGGCCGTGCGGATGTCGACGCTGACCGGCATACCCATGACCATTTCCACCCGGGCACTGCCGGGGAAGACCGTCGCGGGCTCCGCGACGTCGGAACTCGCTATGGACGCGGTCGTCGTGGACCCGGCGTCATGAGAGATCGTCATCGTGCCTCCTTGTCCGGCGTCCACGCTCTCAGACCGGCCGTATGGTGGGCCTAAACCCGGTGGCCGATTTCGAAATGAATCTGTGACTTCGGGATGGCCAGGCGTGACAACGCCCCGGCCACGTACCGATTGAACTGCCGCGGCCCGGCCACCACCACTTCGCGCTCGGCGATGTCGGGGATCTGCCGGCGCAGCCCGGAGGCGCTCACCCGTTCCTTGACCGCGGGATCATGCTCGTCGCCCACGACGAGGATGAGACCGAAGCGGGACTCCAGCTCGCGCAGCTCGGCGGTGGCGCGGTCGGCGCGGTAGACCGCCACGATGTCCGACGTGGCCCCGGCCAGCGGGACCAGGCGCTCACGCAACGCGCGCGGGTCGAGCCCGGTGGCGATCAGCAGGACGGGCCGCCCGGTGACGGGGGCGCGGTGGCTTCGTACGGCCATCACGGCGGCCAGCGTGTACAGCACGAGCGCGCCCACCCGGAGCGGGCTGTTCATCGAGGCGGTCGAGCTGAACTGGTGTGCCACCAGCAGCGCGCCCGCCAGGTAGCTCCCGAGCCGCAGCCGCTGCCCGGCCTCCTCCGTACGCAGGAGGTCGGCCGCTTTGACGCTGAGCCAGCCGAGCGCCACGACGAGCGCCACGGCCGCGTAGGCGGCCGGAGTCTGCGGATAGCCGAAACCCGGCTGGATCGCGCCGAACTCGGCGACCGCGACCCCGGACCAGAAGAGGATCGGACCCTGATGAGCATTCGCCTCGCTAGCCATGCTTTTACCTTGCTGAACGAACATGAAAGCATTCTGAGTAGGGTCTGAAACATGGCTAACGTGCGTGTCGAGCGGACTGAAGAGGGCGGATTCCGGGCTACGAACGCCCGAGGCGCCGAGGTGGCGATCGGTGGCGGCGACCAGGAAGGGGTGTTCACCCCGGTCGAGCTGCTGCTGGCGGCGGTGGGCGGGTGCAACATCGTGACAGTCGAGCCGCTGACCGCCAAACGAGGGCATCGGCTGGTGCGGCTGGCCATGACGGTCGGCGCGGAGAAGGTCGAGCCGAACCGGCTGGGCCCGGTCACGGTCACCTACGACGTCGAGCTGCCGTCGGAGGAGGCCGACGAGGTGTTCCGGGCGGTGGCCGCGCGGGTGCACGAGAAGTACTGCACGGTGAGCAGGTCGCTGGAAGAGGGCACGGAGGTTCGATTGGAGCTTCCGTAGGCGGATTAAACAGATATTCGACCCCGTTATGACGCGACCGTTGCATTCGTCTCGGTAGCGTTGTAGCAGGTCAGGAGCACTGCGACTGGCCCAGAGACCTTCACCGAAGCGGACGCGGAGGGGGACCGCGGTTCGCGAGTGCGGGCCCGTCGGTGCTTTTGGGGGAAAGCGCCGACCTGGACCGCCGCCGATCGGGCCGGGCAGCTTTGGGGGAACTGCCCGGCCCGATCCATGCGTATCCTCCGGTTATGTGAAGAAGATAGTTATTGACTGCGACCCCGGCATCGATGACGCGCTCGCCCTCGCCCTGGCGGCCGGTTGCTCCGACACCCTCGACCTCGTCGGTGTGACCACGGTGGGCGGCAACGTCGACCTGGAGCTGACCACCGCGAACGCGCTGGCGCTGCGCGAGTTCCTGCGATTGGGCGAGGTGCCGGTGACGCCGGGCAGCGCGGGCGCGCTGCTGCGGCACACGGTCAGGGCCACCCATGTTCACGGAGCCACCGGGCTCGGCGACGTGGTGCTGCCCGCTCCTGAGCGGGGCCCGGCTGACGGGCACGCGGTCGACTACCTCGTGGAGACGTTGCGAGCCGCCCCCGGTGAGATCACGCTGGTGGCCGTCGGCCCGCTGACCAACCTCGCCCTCGCCGTACGCCGTGAGCCCCGCGTCGTCGAATGGGCCCGCGACCTGGTGATCATGGGCGGCTCCTACACCCGTGGCAACCACAACCCGGCGGCCGAGTTCAACATGCTGGCCGACCCCGAGGCCGCCGCGATCGTGTTCGAGGCCGGGTGGACGGTCACCATGCTGGGGCTCGACGTGACGCTGACGGCGGCGGTGACCTCGGCCGTGCTGGACCGCATGCGGCCGCTCGGCCGGCTGTCCGAGCTGCTCGTGCCCGCGGCGCAGTCCTACGGGGTGGTCACCGAGGTGAGCGGGCCGGCCGTCCACGACGCGTGCGCGGTGGCGTACGTGGTCGATCCGTCCCTGTTCACGTGCGTGCCTGCGGTGGTGAACGTGGAGACCGCCGGGCAGTTCACCAGGGGCATGACCGTGACCGACTTCAAGGTCGGGGACCGGACGGCCAACGCGCTGGTGGCGACCGCCGTGGACGTGCCGGCGTTCTGGGACCTGGTGGTGGGGGCGTACGAGAAGCTGGCGGTGCGCCTGGGCTGACGCTCGTTCGCGCGAGCCGAGCGATCGGGCTGACGCGGTGCGGGCACTGTCTGGCGGCTGATAGAGTTTCCCTTGTTGCGCCGCTAGCTCAGTTGGTCAGAGCAGCTGACTCTTAATCAGCGGGTCCGGGGTTCGAGTCCCTGGCGGCGCACCCATCATCGCCACCGGGCACTGTCCAATTTCTGGACAGTGCCCGTTGTCGTTCCCGCCGCTTCAGACGAGGCGCTCGTCGACGCCGACGGCCCCGACGCCGGTGCCGAGGCGGCCGCAGGCGCCCTGCGACTGCCCCGAGTCACGTGGCCGCAGCGTCACCCACTCGCCGACGACGTCCGGCGCCCAGCCGCAGGTGACGACGGCCCGGAACCTCCAGGTCTGGCCGGTGGGGTTGGAGCACATCGCGATGCCGACGTAGTTGTCGTTGTGGTGGACGAAGGTGTCGCAGTGCAGCACCGTGGCCGCCGCCGCTGTGGCGGGTGCGGTGAGCCCCGCCGACAGCAGTGCGACGGACCCGGCCACGGCCGCCGTGATGCGCATTCCCTTGGACATTGCCCCTCCTGGACCAGAGATCGACGATCACTTTCCGTTGCCGATCGTACGCGGAGAGTCGCCAGGGGGAAATCGATTATTCGCTGTAGTAACCCTCGACCGGGATGCGGGCCTCGTCGTACAGGGCCGGGCCCTCGGCCGGGGCGTCGGTGAAGCCGGTGCCGGGCGGCTTGAGGCCGTCGAGCTGCTCACCGGACAGCGCGTAGACCACGCGGCCGAGACCTGAGCGGGCGATGGCGCCCGCGCACATGCCGCAGGGCTGGCAGCTGGTGAACATCGTGGTGGCCGCCGCCACCTCAGGGGTGAGCTCGCGGGCGGCCCAGCGGGCCAGTTTCAGCTCGGGGTGGGCGGTGATGTCGCGGTCGGTGAGCGAGCTGTTGCGCTCCTCGGCCAGTACGGCGCCGTCGGGGCCGGCCAGCAGCGAGCCGAACGGCGGGTTGCCGCCGGCCCTGGCCTGCGCGGCCAGTTCGATCGCGCGGCGCAGCAGCTTCTCCTCGTCGTGGGTCACGGTGTCGTTCGCTCCTCGGGGTGGATCCGGGTCTCACGGTTCTGCCCGTGAGGGGACCAGACTGCCACGAGAGGCCCACAACGTGCGGGTCAGGACTCCTGGGGCGGCGGATCATGGCCCGTGCGGGCGGGTCAGGACTCCTGGAGGCGGGTCAGGACTCCTGGAGGCGGCGGATCATGGCTTGTTTGGCCGTCGTGAACTCCTCGTCCGTCAGCACCCCGGACTGGTGCAGCCGGCCGAGCTCGGTCAGCCGGCGCAGGACCGCGTCGTGGACGTCGTCGGCGACCGGCGGCGCGGGCGGCTCGGGCGCCTCGCGCGGCAGCCGGGCCAGCACGGCGGCGGCGACCAGCGCGGTCGAGCCGCCGAAGCGCTGGATGCCCCACGACACACACCGCAGATCCTTCTGCGGCTGCTGCACCGGGCCCTCGCCCTTGACCCGGAAGCGCAGCGTGCCGTAGCTCATGCCGCTCTGCGGCTTCCACTCCACGCCGGTCAGCTCGGCCAGCGGGTATTCGCGCGGCCCCGCCTTCTCCTTCTCGGACGCGGCCCATCCGGTCCACTCCAGCCGCACCCGCTCGCCGTCGAAGAGCGCCGTGCCGTCTCCGGCCGTGGCGGAGATGGGCACGTCGGGGACGCGTAAGAGGTAGCGGTCGCAGGGGCCGCCGGGCGTCTGCTCGATGAGCAGGGTGTCGCGGATCTCGTCGGCGAAGTATTCGGCGGCCCCGACGCGGTTCTTCGGCACGGCCAGCCGGTAGGGGTCGGCGGGCGGCGTGAGCGTGCCGGCGACGACGTCGGACAGCGCGTCGGCGCCCTTGCGCAGCCGCAACCGCAGGTGGCCGCCCTTGCGGGCCGGCTCGAACGTCACGGCGGCGACGGCCTCCAGCGGCACGCTCACCTCGCCGAGGGTCCTGCGCAGCTCGTCGATCTCCTTGCCGCTGCCGGGGACGATGCGCAGCAGCTGCCCGTCGAACGTCCATGACCCGTCGGGGACGGCGATCTCGGCCATATTCTCAGCCTAGGACACGCTCGCGGCACGATCGCAGACGAAGGAGCCTGATGGAGATCTTCACGAGCTGGCCGTCCTGGGCGCACGCGGAGGGCCCCCTGAGCGCGGCGCTGCCCGAGCCCACGGTGCGGGACCTGTGCGAGGCGGTCACGTTCGCCGGGCGCCGGCACGGGGTGCAGCAGCGGCCCACCGGGCGCCCGTACCTGGAGCATCTGCTGGAGGCTCTGGAGGTGGCGGTGTCGGGCGCCGGGCTGGTCGACCGGGACGTGCTGGTCGCGATCGTGCTGCACGACGTGCTGGAGGACACGTCCTGCACCGAGGCGGAGATCGCGCGGAGGTTCGGGCTTGAGGTGGCGGCGCTCGTGCGGTGGGTGACCAGGCCCCGCGGCGGGGCGAAGGCCGACTATCTCGCCTCGCTGGTCCGGGCGCCGCAGGGGGCCGTGCTGGTCAAGCTGTCGGATCGGGTGAGCAACGTGCAGGAGCTGCAGCGGATGTCGTGGCGGTTCCAGCGGCGCTACTACATGGAGACGGTCGCGTACGTCATGCCGCTGGCGGGCGCGCATCCGTGGTACGCGAAGTGGTTCAGCGAGTGGCGGGGGCGGTGGCGGCGAGTGGAGCGCTGGCCCGCCTGAGCACTGGTGGGGAGCCTCGTGGTCACCCCTCGATCCGGGCCGCGCGGTTGCGTACGCCCAGGAAGTGCGCCTCCACGGCGGCCCGGGCGGCATCGCGGTCGCCCGCGAGTACGGCGGTGTAGATGTCGCCGTGCCGCCTGGCCACGTCGGCCGGGGGCTCGTCCGGCGCTCCTAAGGCGTCGCGGAGCTGGTAGTAGACGTCCCAGAACGCGCCCAGCAGCGTGGTGACGAGGGGGTTGCCCAGCGGGCGGTAGAGCAGGTCGTGGAAGAGCCGGTCGGTCTCGGGGGAGACCAGGCCGGCCTGCGCCTCGCTCTCCATCCTGGCCATGACCTCGGCGACCGGCGTCAGGTCGGCGTCGGGGCCGAGCTCGATCAGCCGCACCACGAGGCCGCTCTCCAGGATCTCGCGGATGTCGATCAGGTGGGCCAGGTGGTTGGCGCCGTTCTGGAGGGTGATGCGGCTGTGGAAGGTCAGCTCGTCCACCAGGCCCGTGAGGGACATCCGGCCGACGAACATCCCGAAACCGTGGCGGATGTCCACGATGCCCACCGCCTGGAGGGCCTTCAGCGCCTCCCTGATCGAGTTGCGGCTGACGTGGAGCTCCTCCATGAGCTCCGACTCGGTGGGCAGGGGGTCGCCCGCGATCAGCCCGCGCCGCACGATGAGATCCTTGACGCCCTCCTGGGCCTCGACGGCGCGGCTGGGACGCGCCGGGCGCGGGACTGTGGTCATGAAGGTTCCTTTCATCGTAGGTAACAATCCGGAAATCTTCCGTTGACCTGACGCAGGTGCGGCGTTTAGCGTCCACCTTACGCAAAACATAGGACATGGGATGTCCCACGTTCTACATTCGTCCCCCTTGGAGGCATCCGTGAGCTCTGAGTTCAGCCGCCGCGACTTCCTGCGTTACAGCGGGGCCAGCGGGGCGGCGGCGTTCATCGCGGCCACGCTCTCCGCCTGTTCAGGAGGCCCGGCCTCGACCGGGTCGGTCGGCGCCGGATCCGACAAGGACCTCATCACCGCCGTCATCGGGTACGGCAACGACCAGAGCTGGGACCCGACCCAGACGGCCTCGGCCTTCGCCATGGCGGGGATCAACCACATCTACGAGGGCCTGCTCGACACCGACCCGATCACGCGCGAGCCGTACCCGGCGCTGGCCACCGCGCTGCCGTCTGACCTGAACGCGACCACCTGGACGTTCACCCTCAGGGACGGCGCCAAGTGGCACGACGGGCAGCCCGTCACCGCCGACGACGTCGTCTTCACGTTCGAGCGGGTCCTCGACCCCGAGGCGAACGTGCTCATCGGCAACTTCTTCAGGACCTGGCTGAAGGAGGTGAAGAAGGTGGACGACAAGAACGTGGAGCTGGTGTTCAAGTTCGCCTTCCCGGACGCGGCGCCGCGGCTGACCATCGCCAAGATCATGCCGAAGCACGTGTTCGGCCGGCCGGGCGCCTGGGACCAGGCCAAGGGCGGCAAGGCGGTGGGGTCGGGGCCGTACAAGCTGGCGGCGCACAACCCGAAGTCCAACACCGCGTTCGAGGCGTTCGACGGCTACAACGGGCCGCGCCCGGCCACGGTCAAGAAGATGAACTGGCTGACGATCGTGGACGCCGCCGCCCGCGTGGCCAAGATCTCCGGCGGCTCGGCCGAGGCGCAGATCGCCGACAACATCCCGTACGCCAACGTCGACCAGCTCAAGCAGCAGGGCCTGACGGTCGAGGGCGGCAAGGGCATGAACCACATGTTCCTGATGTTCAACACCGCGACCAAACCGTTCGACGACATTCGGGTGCGCCAGGCCCTGCACTACGCCATCGACAAGCAGAAGATGATCGACGTGGCGCTCAAGGGCCACGGCACGGCCTCCAGCTCCTTCCTCAACGAGGGCCACCCCGACCACAAGCGCGCCTCGGTCGTCTACGACTACGACCCGGATAAGGCCAAGGCGCTGCTGAAGGAGGCGGGGGTCACCGACCTGACGATCAACCTGATGGCGGTGAACGTGAGCTGGATCGTGGACTGCCTGCCCACGATCGCCGCCTCCTGGGAGGCCGTCGGCGTCAAGACCACGCTGGAGCCGCAGGACACGGCCGCGCTGTTCACGAAGATGGACCAGATGCAGGACTACCAGGCCGTCGCCGCGGCCTCCAACCCCAACCAGTTCGGCATGGACGCCGACCTGATCCTGCACTACAACTACGTGCCCGGCGGCCTGTGGATGAAGTACGCCCACTGGGACGGCACCAAGGACGCCGAGAAGCTGTTCGCGATGATGGACGAGGCCGGCAAGGAGACGGACAAGGCCCAGCGAACCGAGCTGATCCACAAATATCTGGACTTCGTGGCTGAGCAGGCCATCCTCTACCCGGTCGTGCACAACGAGCTGATGACCGCCTACGACCCGAAGAAGCTGTCCGGCGTCCGCGCCCAGCCGTACCCCGGCATCACCCTGCTGCAGGCCAAGAGGACATGACACTCGTCGCCCGGATGCTGCTGCGGCGGCTCCTCATCCTGATCCCGCTGGTGCTCGGCGTGATCGCGTTCGTGTTCATCGTCATGCGCTTCTCCAGCAGCAAGCCGGAGTACGCCTACTTCCAGGGCGCGAACCCGACCCCCGAGCAGATCCACCAGTTCCAGCTGGAGAACGGCCTGCTGGACCCGCTGCCCGTCCGTTACGTGCGCTTCGTCGCCGACCTGGCGCAGGGCGACCTGGGCACCAGCGTGCTGACGAAGAAGCCGGTCATCGAGTCGGTCATGACCGCGCTGCCGCTGACCCTGCAGCTCACGCTGCTCGGGCTGGTGGTGGCCGTGGTGCTGTCGCTGGCGTTCGGCGTGACGGGGGCGCTGTTCCGCGACCGCTGGCCCGACCAGGTGATCCGGGTGGTGTCGCTGATCGGGGTGGCGGCGCCGGCGTTCTGGCTGGCGCTGCTGATGATCCAGTGGCTGGCCGTCGGTGAGGGGCTCTTCCCGACCGGCGGGTACATCAACCCGGCCGACTCGGTGACCGGGTGGCTGCAGTCGATGACGCTGCCCGCCCTGTCACTGTCGCTGCCGATCGCCGCCCAGCTCATCCGCGTCATCCGCACGTCGATGGTGGAGGAGCTGGATCGCGACTACGTCCGCACCGCGATCGGCAGCGGGCTGCCGATGATCGTGGTCGTCGGCCGGAACGTGCTGCGCAACGCCCTGATCAACCCGCTGACCGTGCTCGGCCTGCGCATCGGCTACCTGATCGGCGGCACCGTGGTGATCGAGACGATCTACGGGCTGCCCGGCATGGGCCAGCTCATGATCAACGCGGTCCGCGACGGTGACCCGGCGGTGGTCCAGGGCGTGGTGCTGACCATCGCGATCGGCTTCATGGTCGTCAACCTGGTCGTCGACGTCCTGTATCTGCTGGTCAACCCCCGCCTCAGGAGCGCCACATGAACCGGTTCCAGCTGCGAGGGGGGCTGGCCGAGCGCCTGTCCAGGCCGGGCGTCGGCTTCCGCCGGCTCAAGCCGCTGTCGTGGGTGGCGGTCGGCATCGTCGCCGTGGTCGTGCTGGCGGCGCTGCTGGCGCCGTGGATCGCGCCGCACTCGCCGTACTTCCAGGAGGCCGCCGGCGGCGGCCCCTCCGCCCAGCACTGGATGGGGCTCGACAGCGCCAACCGCGACATCCTGTCCAGGCTCCTGTACGGCGCCCGCTGGTCGCTCATCATCGGCCTCGGCGCCACCGGGCTCGCCCTGGTCGCCGGCGCGATCGTGGGCGCGGTCGCGGCCACCTCGCGCCGGGCCGTGGACGAGACCGTCATGCGCCTGCTCGACGTCGTCATGGCCTTCCCCGGCATCGCCCTCGCGGCCGTGCTCGTGGCGGTGTTCGGCGGCAGCATCCCGGTGCTGGTCATGGCCATGGCTTTCCTTTACATGCCGTCCGTGGCCAGGGTCGTGCGGGCCAACGTGATCGCCCAGTACGGCGAGGACTACGTCGCCGCCGAGCGCATCATCGGCGCCCGCACTCCGCACATCCTCATCAGGCACGTCGCGATCAACTGCGCCGCGCCGGTGCTGGTGTTCTGCACGGTCATGGTGGCCGACGCGATCGTGTTCGAGGCGTCGCTGTCGTTCATCGGCGCCGGCGTACGCCCGCCGAACCCCTCATGGGGCAGCGTCATCGCCGACGGCAAGAACATGGTGCTGCTCGGCGGCTGGTGGGCCACGGTCTTCCCCGGCCTGCTGATCCTCGTCACCGTGCTCGCGCTCAACATCCTGTCCGAGGGCATCTCCGACGCCTGGGCCGCCCCGGCCGCGCGCAAGCCGGTCGCCCGCAAGGACGACGCCTTCGAGCGGGCCACCCCCGGCTCCGGCGAGGTCGTCGAACTGCCGGGACTGGCCGAGGCCGCGCGCAGGCTCGCCGAGCGGGCCCGCCCGCTGCCGCAGGGCCCGCCGATCCTCACCGTCGAACGGCTGCGGATCGGGTTCGCGGAAGGCGTCGACATCGTGGACGGCATCGGCTTCGAGGTACGCCCGGGGGAGGTGCTCGGCCTGGTCGGCGAGTCGGGCTGCGGCAAGACGCTGACCGCGCTGACCGTGATGGGCCTGCAGCCCCGCGACGCCCGCGTCAGCGGCCAGATCCGCTTCGACGGGCGCGAGCTGCTGGCGGAGTCGAAACGGGCCCGCCGCCGGCTGCTCGGGCACGAGATGGCGATGATCTACCAGGACGCCCTCTCCTCGCTCAACCCGGCCATGACCATCAAGGCCCAGCTCAAGCAGCTCACCCGGCGCGGCGGCCGGCGCACCCCCGCCGAGCTGCTCGAACTCGTCGGCCTCGACGCCCGCCGCACCCTGACCTCCTACCCGCACGAGCTGTCCGGCGGGCAGCGGCAGCGGGTGCTGATCGCGATGGCGCTCTCGCGCGACCCCAAGCTGATCGTCGCCGACGAGCCCACCACCGCGCTCGACGTCACCGTCCAGGCACAGGTCATCGAGCTGCTGCTGAAGCTGCGGGAGGAGCTGGGCTTCGCGCTGATCCTGGTCTCCCACGACCTCGCGCTGGTCGCCGACGTGACCGACCGGGTCGTGGTCATGTACGGCGGCCAGATCGTCGAGACCGGCGTCACCGCCGCCCTGGTCGGGGCGCCCGCCCACCACTACGCCCGCGGCCTGCTCGGCTCGGTGCTGTCGCTGGAGTCGGGGGCCGAGCGGCTGACCCAGATCCGCGGCGTGGTGCCGGCGCCGGCCGACTTCCCGCCCGGCTGCCGGTTCGCCGACCGGTGCCCGATGGCCACCGACGTGTGCCGTACCGAGAGCCCGGTGCTGGACGGGGACGAGACGCATCGTGTCGCCTGTCACCATCCGGCGCAGGAGCTGGTGAGGAGTGAGCAGCATGCTTGAGCTGAAGGACGTGCACGTCGTGCACAAGGCCCGTTCGGGCGGGCTGTTCTCGCGCGACCGCGTGCACGCGCTGACCGGCGCCAGCCTCACGGTCGGCGCCGGCGAGACGGTCGGGATCGTGGGGGAGTCGGGCTGCGGCAAGTCCACGCTGGCCAAGGTGCTGGTCGGGCTGCAGCGGCCGGTCTCGGGCAGCGTCACCTTCCGCGGCCGTGAGCTGTGGGGGATGAAGGAGTCCGAGCGGCGGGCACTGATCGGGTCCAGTGTGGGAATGATCTTCCAGGATCCGTCCACGGCGCTCAACCGGCGGCTGCCGATCCGTCAGGTGCTGCGCGACCCGCTCAACGTGCACGGGCGCGGCACCCCCGCCCAGCGCGACGCCCGCGTGCGCGAGCTGCTCGACCTGGTCGGCCTGCCGGCGAACGCGGCCGACGCGCTGCCGAGCCAGCTGTCCGGCGGCCAGCGGCAGCGGGTGGCCGTGGCCAGGGCGCTGGCGCTCGAACCCGAGCTGGTCGTGGCCGACGAGCCGACCAGCGCCCTCGACGTGTCCGTCCGCGCGCAGATCCTCAACCTGCTGCTCGACCTGAAGGAACGGCTCGGCCTGGCCCTGGTGTTCGTCTCGCACGACATCCAGACCGTACGCAGGATGAGCGACCGGGTCGTGACCATGTACCTGGGCCGCATCGTCGAGCAGACCCCCGCCACCGCGGTCCCGCTGGGCGCGCGCCACCCCTACACGCGGGCGCTGTTCTCGGCCACGCCGGGCCTGATCTCGCCGATCAACCCGATCCCGCTGGTGGGCGCCGTGCCCTCGGCCACCAGGCCGCCCAGCGGGTGCCCGTTCCGTACGCGGTGCTGGCGGGCGGACGACGTCTGCGCGGCCGAATGGCCGGCCGCGCGGGTCCAGGACGAGCACCTCTTCCACTGCCATCACCCGGTGGCGGCCGGCGCCACCGACCTCGAACTGATCCAGGAGCATGCATGACGACCTCTGCCGCCGCCCGATCCGCCGCACTGGCCGGAGTCATCCCCCCGGTCTGCACCCCCATGACCCCCGATTACGAGGTGGACATCGCCTCGATGGTCCGGCTGGTCGATCATCTGGTCGGGGGCGGGGTGGACGCGCTGTTCGTGCTGGGGTCCTCGTCGGAGGTGGCGTACCTGACCGACACGCAGCGGCGCACAGTGCTGGACACCGTGATCGGGCACGTCGCCGGGCAGGTGCCGGTGCTGGCCGGGGTGATCGACATGACCACGCCGCGCGTCCTGGAGCACGCCAGGGTCGCGATCGAGGCGGGGGCGGCCGGGCTGGTGGCGACCGCGCCGTTCTACACGCGTACGCATCCCGACGAGATCCGCACCCACTTTAGGACCATCGCCGCGCGGACCGGGCTGCCGCTCTACGCCTACGACCTGCCGGTGTCCGTGCACACCAAGCTGAGCGCCGACCTGCTGCTCGAACTGGCCGCGGAAGGCGTACTGGCCGGGGTGAAGGACTCCAGCGGCGACGACGGCGGGCTGCGCGCGGTCATCCTGGGGCGCCGGCCGCCCTTCAGCGTCCTCACCGGGTCCGAGGTGACCGTCGACTCCGCGCTGTGGATGGGCGCCGACGGCGTCGTACCCGGGCTCGGGAACGTGGACCCGCACGGCTACGCCGAGCTGTACCGCAGCGCCTCGCGCGGCGACTGGCAGGCGGCCAGGGCGGAGCAGGAGCGCCTGGCCAGGCTGTTCGGCATCGTGCACGTCGGTGGCGCCCGCATGGGCGGCAGCTCGTCGGGGCTGGGCGCGTTCAAGGCCGCGCTGCACCTGCGCGGCGTCATCGACTGCCCGGTCACCGCGCTGCCGCAGACCCCGCTGAACGAGGACGAGATCGGGCGGATCGGCAAGCTGCTGGCGGGCGCGGGCCTGCTCTGACCGCTCTGACGCCGCGCCGGCGGACGTGCCGGGGCGGCGGGTCAGAGCAGCAGGTCGGAGCGGCGGATCAGGCCGGCGGGTCAGGCGCGGGCGGCCCGCTCGTTCGGCACGCAGTGCGTCATCTTCAGGCCCTCGACGTCACGGGGGCCGTTCCTGCCCAGCTTGGCCAGGCGGTCGCGGTCCTCGTCGGTGAGATCCTGGCCCCGCAGCGGCTCCAGGCCGGCCAGGTCGTCGGGCGTGATGCCGAGACCCTCGCCCACGCGCAGCCCCAGGTCGTCCTCGACCAGCAGGAAGTGCCAGACCATGCGCTCCTGGACGGCTCGGTCGCACTGCTTGAGCGCCGTGACGAAGTTGAGCACCAGATCGTCGCGCTCCCACTCCTGCATCAGCAGATAGCGCTGGCCGGCCTGCTTGTAGTCGTTGGTGCGCGGGATCCGCTTACGGGTGAGCCGCCCGCTGATCTGCGGGCCGACCTCGTCCGGATGCGGATAGTGCGCCTCGCGCAGGCCGTCGCGCAGCGAGGGCTCGTAGTTGATGTGCGGGCTCTCGCCGCCCGAGTCGACGAAGTACGTCATCTGGCCGTCGCGCTGGTTGGTCCGGCAGGTCGCCTTCGTCTGGTTGACCGGGAGCTGCAGGTAGTTGGGGCCGACCCGGTGGCGCTGCGTGTCGCTGTAGGAGAACGTCCGCCCGACCAGCATCTTGTCGTCGGAGAAGTCGAGCCCGTCCACGAGCACGCCGGTGCCGAACGACGCCTGCTCGTTCTCGGCGAACTGGTTCTGCACATTGCGGTTGAGCACCAGACGGCCGACCGGTAGCGCGGGGAAGTCGTTCTCCGGCCAGGTCTTGGTGTCGTCGAGCGGGTCGAAGTCCAGCTCGGGGTGCTCGTCGTCGCTCATGACCTGCACCAGCAGCTCCCACTCGGGGTAGTCGCCGCGCTCGATGGCCTCGTACAGGTCCTTGGTGGCGTGACCCAGGTCCTCCGCCTGCACGGCGGCGGCGTCGGCCGCGGTCATGCTGCGCACGCCCTGCTTGGGCATCCAGTGGTACTTCACCAGGTGCGTCTCACCCTGGGCGTTGACCCACCGGTAGGTGTTCACGCCGAAGCCCTGCATGTGCCGGTAGTCGGCGGGGATGCCGCGCGGGCTGAACAGGTTGACCAGCATGTGCATGCACTCGGGCGTCTGCGACATGAAGTCGAAGATCCGGTTCGGATCCTGCCTGAAGGTGACGGGGTCGGGCTTGAGCGAGTGGATGACGTCGGGGAACTTGATGGCGTCCCTGATGAAGAAGACCGCCAGGTTGTTGCCGACGAGGTCCCAGTTGCCGTCCTCGGTGTAGAACTTGATCGCGAAGCCGCGCGGGTCGCGGGCCGTCTCTGCCGAGTCGCGCCCGCCGATCACCGTGGAGAAGCGCAGGGCGACGTCGGTGCGCTTGCCCGCCTCCTGGAACAGCTTGGCGCGCGTGTAGCGGGCGATCGGCTCGTCGCCGAGCTTGCCGTACGCCTCGAAGTAGCCGTAGCTGAGCGCGCCCCTCGCGTGCACCACGCGCTCGGGGATGCGTTCCCGGTCGAAGTGGCTGATCTTCTCCAGGAACTGGTAGTTCTCCAGCGTGGCCGGGCCGCGCGGGCCGATCGTGCGCTGGTTCTGGTTGTCGTAGACCGGGTGCCCCTGCCTGTTGGTGAGCACCTCACGCTGGTCGTCGGGCGGCGAGCCCTGGCCAGAGACGTCTGTCATCGCGTTTCCCTTCCCCCGGACGAGGTTTTCCCCGCCTGCCCTCAAGGCCGGAACGGAAACGGGCAAAGATCCGCTATCCGCGGCGGCTGCCCGGCGGGACGACCTGGAGGGCGGCCTCCAGCGCGGTGGCCTCCTCGGGGGTGAGGCGTTCGAGGAAGTGGACCAGGGTGGCGGCCTGGTTGCCGCTGCCGGCCAGCGCGTGGCGCATCAGCTCCGCGGTGTAGGCCTCCTTGGTGGCGATCGGCTCGTAGACGTAGGCCCGGCCGACCGGCTCGCGCTTGAGCAGGCCCTTGGTGTGGAGCTTGTCCATCACGGTCATGACCGTGGTGTAGGCGATCTCGCGCTCCGTACGGAGGTCTTCGAGCACGTCACGGACGGAGGCGGGCCTGCGGTAGGACCACATCCTGTCCATGATCGTGGACTCGAGCTCTCCCAGCGGCCGCTTCATGCACACATGCTACGGGTTGCCGCCCCGCACAACCGGTGCACCGCCCGCTCGGGGCGGTCAGCGGTTGACGCCGTCGGCGGGGCGGCGCAGGAGGTCGAGGTCGGCACGGCGGGGCAGGCTCTCCCAGTCGCCCTGCGAGGTGACCGCGAACGCCCCCGCCGCGCACGCCGTGCTGAGCCGCCGCTCGGGCTCGGCCCCCGCCAGCCAGTCCGCCAGCCAGCCGGCCGCGAAGGCGTCGCCGGCCCCGACCGAGTCGACCTCGCTCACCCGGTACGGCTCCGCCCGCCGTACGACGCCGCCGGACAGCTCCATGGCCCCCTCGGCGCCGAACTTGATCAGCACGTGCCGCGGCCCCATCCCCGCCAGCGCCTTGGCCAGCTCTTCGGCCCCTTCGACGTCGGCGATGAGCCGGCCCTCCGCCTCGGTGGCGAACAGCACGTCCACGCTCCCGATCGCCTCGCGCAGCCAGGCCCCGGCCTCCTCGGGCGTCCACAGCGCCTTGCGATAGTTGACGTCGAGCGAGACCAGTACGCCCGCGGCCCTGGCCTCGCCGATCGCGTGGCGTACGGCATCACGCGCGGAGTCCGAGAGCGCGGGGGTGATGGCGGAGACGTGCAGCACCCGGGCGGACCTGATCAGCTCGGCGTTGAGGTCGGCGGCGCACAGCCGCGAGCCGGCGCTGCCCTTGCGGTAGTAGCGCACGTCGATGAGGTCGGCCGTGCGCCTGCCCTTGATCATCAGGCCGGTGGGCGCGCCGGGGTCGGGGATGGCGCGCACGTCCACGCCCTCGCCGGCCAGCGTCGCCCTGATGAGGTCGCCGAACTCGTCGGCGCCCACCCGGCCCACCCACGTCGCGCCGTGCCCGAGGCGGGCCACGCCGATCGCCACGTTGGACTCGGCGCCGCCCAGACCCAGGTCGAAGTCGCGGGCGAAGCGCAGCGGCCCCGTGCGCCTGGCGGCGAACAGCGCCATGGTCTCGCCGAAGGTCACCAGCTCGGTCATCGGTTCTGACTACCTAGCTTTCTGGAGATGCGCGCCGCCGCGCCGGCCACCAGCGGCCCCAGCTCGCGCACCCGCGCGGCGGTGATCCGCGAGGTGAGGCCGGAGACGGAGATGGCTGCGGTCACGGCGTCGTCGTGGTTGAAGATCGGCGCGGCCACGCACCGCACCTCGGGTTCGTTCTCGCGGTCGTCGACCGCGTAACCGCGCCGCCTGATGTGCGCCAGGTCCGCGCGCAGCCGCTCGGCGTCGGTGATCGTGTGTTTCGTGCGCGGTTCGAGGGTCAGGCCGGCCACGGTCTCCTCGGGCAGCCAGGCCAGGATGGCCTTGCCGACCCCGGTGCAGTGGAGGGGACTGCGGCTGCCGATGCGCGAGGCCATGCGGACGCTGGCCGCGTTTTCCACCTTGTCGATGTAGACGACGTGCGGCGGGTCGTGGACCACCAGGTGGACGGTCTCGCGCACCTCGGTCATCAGCCGGTGCGACTCCTCGGCCGCGACGGAGCGCAGGTCGAGCGTGGCCAGGTAGGACTGGCCGAGGCTGAGCGTGCCGTGGCCCAGGCGGTAGGCGCCCGTCTCGCGGTCGCGTTCGAGCAGCCTGGCCTCGACCAGCGGCGCGGACAGGCGCAGTACCGTGCTCTTGGACAGGCCCACGGCCTCGGCGAGTTGCGTGAGCGAGACGCCCGGATGCTCGCGCACGTGCTCCAGCACGGCCAGGGCGCGTCTGAGCGAGGCGGACTGGTTGCGTTCTGGCACGTGCCCCAACATACCGGCGGATCGCGGTTTGCAACACGTCGTTGTGCAGTGCACAACAGCTCAGGGTCTTGAGGGGCCGTCGGAGACCGCGATCTCGTGCGTGTCGCCAGGGGCCAGGAACGCGAGCAGTCGCCGGCCCTCCTCCTCGACCGCGTCCAGCTCCTTGACCGGCTCCCACAGGTGCAGACCGAGGGTGGAGACACCCTTGGCCCGGGTGAGCGTCCAGTCCCCGGCCGTGACGCCGTCCACCAGGATCATTCTGGGCATCACGTTGGTGCCCATGAAGCCCTGGAACGCGGCCAGGCCGGTCTCGGTGATGACCCGCGACCGGTCGGCGTGGGAGAGGAACAGGTTGTCGAAGTCGTACATGAGGCGGGGCGGCGCGGGCACGTCCGCGTCGGGGCGTGGGGCGTCGGGGAGGTCGTACAGGGTCCTGCCGCTCTCGTCCCTGAACCTGAGCAGGTCGAGCGGCTCGACCACCTCGGCCAGCCGGGTCAGCCCCGACCACGTCTGCACGTCCTGCACCGACGCGGGCCCGAACGCGGCCAGGTAGCGCCGCACCAGCTCGGCCGGCGTCATCGGGGGCTGCTCGAAGCCCAGCCACGACTCCGCGCTCGTGTGGGCGACCGGCCCGCTCCTGCCCCACAGGCCGCGCGGCGGCACCTGCACGAGGGGCACCAGCCAGCGCACCCCCTGGCCCAGCGCGTGGGGGTCGTGCTCAAGCCAGCGCTCGTTCAGCGCCCGGCCCAGCTCGGCGAAGGTCATCGGCCGCTCCTCCAGCAGCGCCCGCCCGACCGCCTCCAGCTCGCCGAGATCCACCCCGGCCAGCCGCTTGCCGAACGTCGTGCGCGTCCCGCGCTCGGTGACCTGCTGCAGCAGCGGCCGCATGGCCAGGCAGTCGCGGGCCGAGACCAGGTGGATGGTGGAACGCTGCAGCGCGATGCGCACCAGGGCGCGCGAGGCCAGCAGGTCGGCGGCGTCGGAGGCGGCGAAGCCCTCGATGCGGGTCCACAGGCCGGTGTACCAGGTGTGCGGGGTCTGCGCCTGGAGCCCGCCCAGGTGTTCGACGACCTCGATCACGGACTGGCCGGTGCGCCGCAGCAGGAGCTGCCTGTCGAGAGTGGCCCGGTTGAGCGCCCGGCGGCTGATGAGGGGATCCATGTGACCAAGGTAGGGGCTATTGCGGCCGGTCCCGGGCCGCAATAGCCCCCGCGGCGCCGGCGGATGCCGGCATGTGGCCTCTACCGCCTGATGGTACGCGTGTCACCGAGGTTTCGCTCTTCCGTTCCGTGCCGTTTCGGGGGTCCCTCGGTGTCTCGGTGAGCTGAGGCTCGCGTGCATGTGCCCTGCCGGAAGACTCCGCGGCTGTCGTCCGATGACCGAAAGCCTGACGCGGGTCAACCCGGCCCTGGACGGCCGCCGGACCAGGGCAGACGATGAACGTGCCCTGGAGCCTCGGCGAGGGGGTGAGCCCGCATGGCCGCGCATGCCCTTCGCAGCGGATCAGATCGCTCCAGGGACGAGCACTTCGTCTGCCGCGACAGGGAACTGTCGGTGCTGCACGCGCAGCTCGGCCACGCCTGCGAGGGCCGGTCGGGCCTCGTCGTGCTGGAGGGGCCGGCCGGGATCGGCAAGACCGCGCTGGAGCGGCGGGTGCCCGATCCGCTGGTGGCCGGGGCCGCGCTGCTGGAGCTGCTGGGCCGGCTCCACCACCGGGCTCCCGTGGTGCTCGCCGTCGACGGGGCCGACTGGGCGGACCTGCTCTCGCTGCAGGCGCTGAAGTACCGAGCGCGTGCGGCTGCCTGACCAGGGCGGTGCAGCTCACCGAGGAGGGCCCCGAACGCGACCGCCTGATCGCCGAGGCCGTGGAGGCACTGCTGGCCGCCGGCCGGCCCGGCGACGCGGAGGAGCTGGCCGGCCGGCTGACGCCCGGGGCGATCCCGGGGTGCGTGCCTACGTTGTGGGGTCGGTGGCGCTGGTGGCGGGGCGGGTGCGGGAGTCGGTCCGCCTGCTCGACCAGGCCTGGTCGTACGCGGGCGAGGACCCGTGGCTGGGACCGGCCGTCGCGGCCCGGCAGGCGCTGGCGGCCCTGACCCGCGGCTGCGGCGAGGACATCGCCCGCTGGACCGGCCACACCCTGCCAAGGGACGGCTCACGCCGCACAGAGACGGGCGGCGGCGACTTGGTCCGCTTCGCCGCCTTGACCGGCCCCGCCTTGACCGACCCCGCCGGGGAAGCATTGGGCCTCGCCGGGCAGGCCGGAGCTGGGCCCGTGGCCGCCGCGCGGGACGGCTCGGAGGCCATGGGCGGCGAACCAGCCGGACCGGCGCGGTCGGCGGGTCTGGAATCAGGCGGGTGGGTCCGGTCGGCGGGTGAGGAACCGGACGGGGAGGCCCGGTCCCTCATCGGCCGGCTGAGCGACATAGGCGAGTAGCCCCCGTCGTCACGGCGAGCCGGAGACGCACGGGTGCACGCGAACCGCACGGCGAGCCGGAGGCACACGCGCACACGCGAGCCGGCCGCGCACAGGGGCGGGCGAGCCGGTTGCACCGCCTTCGTTATGATCGTTTTGACCTTTTGCGCGCCCGGGGGAGCGAAATGACCGAATACCGGCCCAAGACCCTGCTCGCCATGAGCCGGCAGATCGCCGGACGGCTCGTCACCGGCCCGGTACGCGACCGCCTGATCGCCGTCGCCGACGTGGACCCCGACCAGGTGGCCACGGACTTCGCCGACCCCGCCGTGGCGGCCGCGCTGGCCGAGGCCGAGGTGCTCTACACCAGCTGGTACTGCCCGCCGATCACCGCCGAGGTGCTGGCCGCCGCGCCCCGGCTCAAGGCGATCGTGCACGCGGCCGGCTCCGTCAAGCACCACGTCACCCCGGCATGCTGGGAACGCGGCCTGCTCGTCTCCTCCGCGGCGGCGGCCAACGCCGAGCCCGTCGCCGAGTACACGCTGGCCTCCATCCTCTTCGCCAACAAGCGGGTGCTGGAGCTGGCCGCGCTCTACCGGGACAAACGCGCCCAACTCGACGTGTACGGACTGTCCAGCGGCATCGGCAACTACCGGCGCACGATCGGGATCATCGGCGCCTCCAGGATCGGGCGCCGGGTGATCGAGCTGCTCCGGCCGTTCGACCTGGACGTGCTGGTCGCGGACCCGTACCTGACCGAGGACCTGGGCGTCCCGCACGTCGGCCTGGACGAGCTGTTCGAACGGTGCGACGTGATCAGCGTGCACGCGCCCGCGCTGCCCGAGACCGAGCACCTCGTCGACGCCGCCCGGCTGGCCCGCATGCGCGACGGAGCCACGCTGATCAACACGGCGCGCGGCGCGCTCGTGGACACCGAGGCGCTCACCGCCGAGCTCACCTCCGGCCGCCTGTACGCCGTGATCGACGTCACAGAGCCGGACCCGCTGCCGCCTGACTCGCCCCTCTACGACCTGCCCAACGTGCTGCTCACCCCGCACATCGCCGGCTCACTCGGCGGCGAGCTGGCCCGCATCGCCGACCTGGCCGTGGACGAGCTGGTCAGGTACGCCAAGGGGCTGCCCTTCGAGCACGGCGTGGCCGCCGCGGAACTCGCCACCAGCGCTTGACCGGCCCCTGACAGCCGAGCCGGCCGGCCGCCCCCGATGGCGACGGAGTCGGCGCGGCCCTACGCTGCTGCGCATGCACAAGCGCGTGATCGACGGCCGTTTCGAACTCGTGGAGCGGCTCGGCGGCGGGGGCATGGGCCTGGTGTGGCGGGCCTGGGACGTGGCCCTGCACCGCGAGGTCGCGCTCAAAGAGGTGCGCCCGCCCGACCCGTCGATGGACGAGCAGGACCCGGCCGGCGCCCGCGACCTGCGCGCCCGGGTGCTGCGCGAGGCCCGCGCGCTGGCCCGGCTCAACCACCCGCATGTGGCCACCATCCACCACATCGTGGACCCGGGTGAGCACGACTACCCGTGGATCGTCATGGAGCTCGTCCCCGGCGGCTCGCTCCAGGACCGGATCCAGCACGGCGCCATGCCGCCCGAGCAGGTCGCCAAGCTGGGACGCGAGGTCCTGTCCGCGCTGCGGGCGGCCCACGCCGTCGGCATCCAGCACCGCGACGTCAAGCCCGCCAACGTGCTGCTGCGCGAGGACGGGCGCTCGGTGCTGACCGACTTCGGCATCGCCGCCGTACGCGAGTCCACCAGCCTGACGGCCACGGGGTCGTTCATCGGCTCGCCCGAGTACATGGCGCCCGAGCGGATCAACGGCGTGGAAGGCGACCCGGCCTCCGACCTGTGGTCGCTGGGCATGATGCTGTACGTGGCGGTGGAGGGACGGCATCCGCTGCGCCGGAGCACCACCCTGGCGACGCTGGCGGCGGTGCTCAACGCCGACGTGCCGCCGGCTGAGCGGGCGGGGCCGCTCGGGCCGGTGCTCGCGGCCCTGCTCACCCGGGACACGGCGGTGCGACCGGACGCCGAGACCCTGGACCGGATGCTGGCCGCGGCCGAATCAGGCCACACACCCCCGCCGCCCCACCCCTACGCCCCCCATGCTCCCGGCCCTCAGTCGTCGGGTCCGCAGGCTTACGCCCCTCAAGGGCCGGGCTCTCAGCCGCCCGCTCCACACGACTTCGGTTCCCACGGCTCCGGTCCTCACCGCGCCGGCTCCCAGGGCTCCGGCCCTCACGGTGCCGGCCACCACGGCACCGGTCCCCACGGCGCTGGTGCCCAGTCCGGTGGGCCCGGGTGGGGCGCGGCGGTCTTCCCACCCGGTGGGAACGCCGGCGGGCCGATTCCGCCCGGGTCGGGGCCGTATGGGTCAGGGCCTTCCGGGCCGGGGGCACCAGGGGCGGGGCCGGGTGCGTACGCCGGGCCGCCCCAGGCGGGGAACACCGTGCCGCCCCAGGCCGGGCACACCGTGCCGCCAGGGCACGGAGGCCCGTGGGGCAAGGCGCCGGTCTCGCACGCCGACACCATGAACAGACGCCGCCCCCGTCGCGGCGGGACGGCGCTGGTCGCGGTGATCGTCTCGGTGGTCGTCGTGGTGGGCGTGGTGGGTTGGCGGTTACTTCCGGCCATCGGCGACCTCGGCGGCGACGGCCGTCCCCAGACCGACCGCCTGTCGGCGTCGGACGCCCCGAAAACCGGCCGAACCCCGCGAGTCACCACAACAGACGACACGACGGGCGACACGACGGATGACCAGACAGGTGACCAGACGGGCGACCCCTCCGAGGAGACCGTCGAGGAGAACCTGCTGACCCCCGCCGGCATGCGCGCCATGATCGCCAAGCTCAAGCCGGCCATCGGCGGCACCAAGGTCGTCAAGATGGTCGTCTACCCGACGTACGCCTCCGTGGACGCCCCGCTCAAACGGGACTCCGACCTGTACGACAGCTACGACTACCGCGACGGCGCCGTCTCGGAGCCGCGCAAGGGCGGCCAGGTGCGCACCGGCACGACCGACCTGTCCAAGTACAACTGGAACGCCCTCCCCAACCTCATCAAACGGGCGAAGAAGGACCTCGGCGCCTCCAACCCCACGACGGTCTACGTCATCGTGGACCCGAACTACGTGTTCACCGCGACCAAGCAGGTGCTGCTCGTCTACGCCTCCGACGACTACGGCCGCGGCGGCTACCTGGTGGCCGACCCCCAGGGCAAGGTCCTCAGGCTCGTCGGCGACTAGGACGACCGGACGGCGTGCGGCCGGTAGAGGTCCTGGTCACCGGCGCGGCCGGCCGCCGGCGGAGGTCGGGTCGCCAGGCGTGGCCGGTCGGCGGGGGATCGGGTCGCCGGTACCGGTATCGCCGTCAGCAGACGTCCTGGTAGCCGCTCTCGGGGATCAGCCGGGCCCATTCCTGCCTGCTCAACGCCCCGCCCGCCCGGGCGCACACCTCGCTCGCCGTCAGGGCGGGATCGACCGCGATCTCGTGTACGGTGCCGTCGAGCGCCACGCCGCGCAGCCGCCTGCCGTCCTGGCTGAAGGCGAGCCCTGACGCCCACGATCCCACCTGGCCGACCTCGCGCAGCGTCTTCGTGTCCCAGAGCGAGGTGCGGGCGCCGTCGATGGCCAGCAGGTCGCCCTTGGGGGAGAAGCGCAGTTCGTCCACGGGGGTGGTGCCGGTCTCGATCGTGCCGAGCGGCCGGCGTTCGCGTACGTCCCACAGCAGCACCCTGCCGCCCTCCAGCCCGAACGCCAGCCTGTCGCCGCCGGGCGAGAAGGCCAGCGCGGTCGCGGCGGCGCCCCCACCGGCCTCGGCGGCCAGGCTGAGCGGGGTGATCCGGCCGGTACGCAGGTCGAGCAGGCTGTCACCGGCGGCCAGCGTCCTGCCGTCGGGGCTGAAGGCCAGAGCCAGGTCACCCGCGCTCTCGTACGTCTTGATCCGGCGCCCCTGGCGCACGTCCCACGTCTCCAGGGTGCTGCCGCGGGCGGTGGCCAGCGTGCCGCCGTCGGGGGAGAGCGCCACGGCCGGTACGTCGCCGCCGGCGTTGATCGCGGCCACCTGCCTGCCCCCGGTCACCTCCCACACGGTCACCGGGTCGCCCGCGACGGCCAGCAGCCGGCCGCTCGCGTCGAACGCCAGGTCGCCGGCGGCGGCGATCCGGCCCAGCGTCCTGCGCGCCTCGGTGTCGGTGAGCTCGATCGTGTCCCCGACCTCCTTGGCGGCGACGCGGCCGTTGCCGGAGAAGGCGGCGACGTGGCCGTCCTGGGCGGGCATCGGCAGGCCGGAGACGTCGAGCGAGACGACCGAGCCGGTGCCGCTGAGGTAGCGCAGGGTCCGTCCGTCCTTGGAGAACGTCAGGCCGTGGCCGGGGTCTTTGAGCGGGTACGCGCCCGCCAAGCGGCGTTCGGCCACGTTCCAGACGCGTACCTCGCCGTCGCCGGGGAGGGCGAGGAGGCGGCCGTCGGGGCTGAAGACGAGCGGGCCGGCCAGGGCGCCAGGAGGCGTCTCCAGCCCGTCCACGATCTCGACCCCCCAGCCACGCTCCTTCACCGGCCCCTCACCGAGGTCCTGCTCCCGCACACCCGACGAGGCCCGGGCATCGGGCTCAGGCGCGGCCGACGACCCTCCCGCGTCGATCTCAGGCGCGGCCGGCCGACCTCCGGTATCGGCCTTCGGCACAGCCGGCTGAGCCCCGCCGTCGATCTCAGGCGCGGCCGGCTGACCCCCGGCATCGGTCTTGGGCGCGGCCGGCTGACCTCCGGCGTCACGCTCAGGCAGGGCCGACGGCGTGACGGCTTTGAGCGTGGCCGCAGGCTCCGGAGCCGGAAGCGCCCGCAACGCCGGCCCGGAAACCCCACTCGGCACACCCCGCGCGGCCAAAGCCCCAGAGGGCGCCGCCTCCACTCCCGCAGGGGATGGGGCCGCGAGAACGCCCGGCGCCTCAAGGGGTCCGGTGGGTGGGGCCGCGAGGGTCCCAGAGGGCGCCGCCTGCGCCCCCACAGGGTCGGTCGGCGGGGCCGCGAGGGCGCCGGGACGTCCGGCCTGCGCTTCCAGGGGGCCGGTGGGCGGGGCCTGGTCCGCGGGAGGGCTGGTGGGTGGGGCCGCGAGGGTGCCGGGGTGGCCGGCCTCGCCGCCCGTCGGGCCGGTGGGGGAGGACTGGGGTGGGGCCTGGGCGTTGAGGGGCTGGGCGGGGGTCGAGCGGGCGGTGCGGGTCTGTTCGTCCTCCACCAGCGTGACCCCGTCACGCCCCGCCACCGCCAGCGTCCCCCCGTCGGGACTGAAGGCGAGAGCAGGCGCCCCGGCGTCCACGCCGGTGAGCGGCTGGACGGTCACGATGCCCGTCCTGACCCGCCGGGGCGCGAGGTCCCACAGCTCCACCCGCCCCGTCACCCCGGACACGGCCGCCCTGGACCGGTCGGGGGACAGCGCCACCTTCTTGTCGCTCACGTCGAACAGCACCCGGCCGCCCCGCCGGACGACCGTCCGGTTGCCCCGGCTGATCGCGTACACGGCGTCGCCCGCCGGCGCCTGACCGGTCGCGACGTCGAAGGGCCGCCCGCCGGGCCCCTCCGCGTAGCGGCCGTCGTCGCTCAGCGCGGTGCTTCCCGGCGGCAGCACGTACGTGGCCGTCCGCCGCCCGCCGCCCACGTCCCAGACGGTGACGGCGTCGGCGTCCCAGCGCACGAGCTCGTCCTCCCGCAGCAGGTACCGCGCCCGCGCGTCGGCCCCGGGGTCGGTGAACACCCCCAGCTCCGGCTGCACGAGCGAGGCCTGCAGCGCCGCCCGCGCCTCGAACACCGGCGCCAGCCGCCACGCGGCCACACTGAGCCGCATCGCGGTGCGCGGGTCGGAGTCACGCAGGGTCTCCGCCCTGGCGGCCACGGCCCTGGCGTCGGCCTCGATGAGGCGTTCGCGCAGGTCGTTCTGGCCGTGCACGGACAGGACGCTCATCGTCACCGCGACGGCCAGCACGGCCGCGACCGTGGCCAGCGCGGGCACCATGAACTTCCTGCGCTGCTTGGACAGGGCCACGCTGTCGTTGATGAAGTCGCGTTCGAGCTGGTTGAGCCGTACGTGGCGGCGCTTGGTCGCGGCCCAGCCGAGCGCGGAGTCGAGCTCATGGCCGCGAAAGAGGTGGCTGGTGTCGCGGCGGTGCTCGGACCAGGTCCTGGCGGCCTCGCGGATGCGCCGGTGGGACGGCATGCCATCGCGCTCGTCGGCGACCCACCCGCGCAAGCGGGGCCAGGCCCGGTAGAGGGCGGCGCTGGCGGCGGCCACCCGGTTGTCGCTGACGGCCACGAGCTTGCCCACGGACGTCTCGGCGGGCGGCACCCGGACGCTGCGCCGCACCAGCAGGCCGGCCTCCATGAGCGGGGCGAGCACCTCGCCCTCGTCGTGCGGGTCGTCGCCGTCGAGCAGGCGCAGCAGCAGGCCGGGCACCTCCTCCTGCTGCCTCGGGGTGAGCGAGAGGTAGACCTCCTCGGCCACCTCGCCGAGCGACCGGGTCGGGGCCCACGTCTCGGGCGGGCGCAGCTCGGTCTCGCTGTCGATGAGCAGCTCGGCCGCCGCCGGCCGGTCGGCGCAGTTCTTCGACAGCGCCCGCCCCACCAGCTCGCGCAGGGTGTCGGGCAGGCAGCTCAGGTCGGGGTCGACGGTCAGCAGCCGGTGCATGATGCCGCCGAGGCTCTCCCCCTGGAAGGGGTCGCGGCCGGTGGCCGCGAACAGCACCACCGCGCCCCACGCGAACACGTCGGCCGCCGCCTCGGCCGGCTGCCCGGTCAGGACCTCGGGAGCGAGGTACGTGCACGTGTCGCCCGCCGGGTCGCCCGCGGGCAGGCCCAGCTCGATCACCCGGGGCCCGTCGGCGGCCAGCAGCACGGCCTCCGGGTTGAGCCCGGAGTGCGTCAGCCCGGCCTCGTGCAGGGCTCGCAGCGCGGCGGCCAGGGCGGCGGCCAGCGCGACGAGCTCGTCACCGCAGTAGGGACCGTGCAGCCCGACCGCCTCACGCAGGTCGGGCCCGCTGACGAACTGACTGACCACGTAGGGGACGCCTCCGTCGGACCCGACGGCCACCACCTGCGCCAGCTGGCGGCAGGTCACCTTCTCGAACCGGTGACCGACCTCGCCCCTCGGCACGGTGACCGCGTAACGGCGGCCCTCGTCGTCGTAGGCGTCGTAGACGACACCGCGCTTGCCCGCGCCGAGCCTGGCCGCCGGCCAGAAGCCGCCGAGCCTCTCGGGATCACCGGGCACCAAGCGCATCGTCACTGATGCTTAGATGCACGACATGGCCCTTTGGTTGCCCTGAAAGACGCCACAGGTCCCCCGCGCGCCTCGGGGGACCCATGAGTCATGATCATTATGCCAGGCTTCCGGATCTTGACTGCCACTCAGGCCGGAGGATGGACATGAGCACGGCGTCGTGCCACTCGCCGTCCCAGAGCAGGGCGTCGCGCTCGACGCCCTCCTCGACGAAGCCGATCTTCTTGTAGACGTGGCGGGCGCGGTCGTTGAAGGTGTAGACGCCGAGGCTGATCCGGTGGATCGGCGTCGCGGTGAACGCGTGGGCCAGCAGCAGCTCGATCGCCTCGGTGCCGTACCCCTTGCCGAAGGCACGCGGGCCGACCAGCGCGATGCGCAGGTTGCAGGACAAGTTGTGGGCGTCGAGCTCGTTGAGCACGATCTCGCCCACGACCTCGTCGTCCGCCACGATCGCCAGGTCGAGCCGGTCGGCCTGCTCGCCGCGCGTGGCGTACCAGGCGCGCAGCCGATCCACCTCGAACGTGCCGTGCGAGCCCGTCAGCCGGCCCACCTCGGGGTCGGAGACGAGCTCGACGAGGGCGTCGAGGTGTTCGAGGCCGATCGGGCACAGCGTCACGCGCTCGCCCTTCAGCGTGGGTTTCTCAGCGAACATCCCCTTTGGCTATCAGGTGTGATCGCCGTCGGGCAAACCCATTTGCCGCAGCACCTCGTCGCGCACCTGCTCGGGGCTGAGCACGCCGACGTCGCAGATCAGGTCCGCCACCTCATGGAAGTAGTGCTCGCGCCGGGCCCGCATGGTGGCCGGGTCGTAGTCGGGACGGTGATCGCTCGTGCGCATCCGCTGCGCAAGCACGTCGTCCTTCGCGTCGACCCAGACCACGAACGCCCGGCCCATCGCCGCACGCACCTCGGGGTTCTCCAGCGTGCTCGCCGCCGCCGCGATCACCTGCGGCTCACCCGCCAGCCCTTCCAGCACGTGCTCGGCCTCGTAGCGGTGCAGCGTCTCCTTGCCCTCCCTGACGGCTATCGGCGCGGACGTGGCGCCGTAGCGGTCCTGGAGGTACTGGTCGCTGTCGGTGAACGGCAGGCCGAGGGCCGCGGCGACCAGGCGTCCTGAGGTCGTCTTGCCTGATCCCATCAGCCCGATCATTACGACGGGTTTGTTTTTCGCCATGTGGATAGAGGTTCCTTCGTGTCAAGGAGGTAAATCTGATGACCATCGCCGGAAGCATCATCCTCATCATGCTCGGTGCGATCCTCACCTGGGCCGTCGAGTTCGACCTCGCCGGTCTCGACATCAACGTAGTGGGTGTCATCCTCATGCTCGGCGGCATCGTCGGACTGCTGTTCGGCATCTACCGGATCCGCGTCACCCGGCGAGCGGTCGGCCCGATCGAGGAGCCGGTGCACCGCCAGGAGATCTACGAGGAGCCCGAGGCCCGCAGAACCACGGTGTACGAGGAGCGCCGCCACCACGAACCGCCCCTGTAGGAGTTGAGACCAACAGATGACCGAGCCGGAGGCGGTGGCCCCCATCCAGAAGGCCGACAGGAAGGCCACGGCGAAGTCCCGCTGAGCACGCCCGAGGTCTCGACGCGAAGAGGGCCGGTGGTCGGGAGACCACCGGCCCTCTGTCGTGTCGTCGCCTGTTCCGCCGGTCCTGGCCACAGCGCCCGCCCTCTCGGAGACGGAACTCGTCACCGCGCCGTCGTCACAGCAGCCGTTTGACCGCCGCGACGATCGCGGTGCGGTCGATGCCGGCGTCGGCGAGCTGTTCCCGAGGGGTCGCGGAGCCGGGCAGATCGGTCACGGCCAGCTTCACCACCCGCGGCCCCAGCTCGCTCACCGCGTCCGAGACCGCGTCGCCGAGCCCGCCCTCGGCCCGGTGGTCCTCGACCGTGATCAGGTTGCCGGTGGTGGTCGCCGCCTGGATGAGCGCCGCCGCGTCCACGGGCTTGATCGAGTACAGGTCGATGACGCCGACCGGGATGTCGCTCGCCCGCAGCTCGTCGGCCGCGGCCAGAGCCTCGTGCACGGTCACGCCGGCCGCCACGATGGTGGCCCGGTCGCCGGGGTTCTGCCGCAGCACCCGTGACCCGCCCACGGGGAAGCGCTCGCCCGGCTCGTAGATCACCGGCGTGTCGCCGCGCGTCGTACGCAGGTAGGAGACGCCGTCGAGGTCGGCCATCTCGGAGAGCAGCGCGGCCGTCTGGTTGGCGTCGCACGGGTAGAGCACGGTGCTCCCGTACGTGGTGCGCAGCATGGCCAGGTCTTCGAGGCCCATCTGCGAAGGGCCGTCCTCGCCGATCGCCACCCCGGCGTGCGAGCCGACCAGCCGGATGGAGGCCCCGCTCACCCCGGCCATCCTGATGAAGTCGTGCGCTCTGGTGAGGAACGCCGCGAACGTGGCCGCGTACGGCTTCCACCCGCGCACCTGCATCCCGACGGCGGCCGCCACGAGCAGCTGCTCGGCGATGTACATCTCGAAGAACCGCTCGGGAAACTCATCGGCGAACGTCTGGGTCTTGGTGGAGTCGGCCACCTCGCCGTCCAGCGCCACGACGTCGCCCCTGGCCGCGCCGAGCGCCTTCAGCGCCTCCCCGTACGCGGTGCGCGTGCTGACCTGGTCCCCGACGGCGTAGGCGGGCACCTGCATCCCGCTGGCCGCGAACCGGTACGGCGTCGCGCCCGGCTCGGGCTTGCGCACCTCGACGTGCACGTTCCTGACGCCGCCGAGCTCGGCCACCGCCTTGTCGGGGTCCTTCAGTGCCTTGCCGTGGGCGCCCTCGCGGTTCTCCACCTCCAGGACGCCT
This sequence comes from Nonomuraea sp. NPDC048892, assembly GCF_040649735.1. Taxonomy (NCBI): domain Bacteria; kingdom Bacillati; phylum Actinomycetota; class Actinomycetes; order Streptosporangiales; family Streptosporangiaceae; genus Nonomuraea; species Nonomuraea sp. NPDC048892. Next base: position 53,917 of record NZ_JBEZFZ010000016.1, read on the forward strand.
TCGCCCTTGCGGGTCTTGGCCAGGATCACGGTCGGCCGCCGGCGCGTGTTGCGGGCGTCGTTCAGCGCGTAGTCGATCTGTCCAGGGTCGTGCCCGTCGATCTCGATCGTGTGCCAGCCGAACGCCGTGAACCTGCGCGCGTACGCGCCGGTGTCCCACCCGTGCCGGGTGGGGCCGCGCTGCCCGAGCCGGTTGACGTCCACGACGGCGGTCAGATTGGCCAGTCCTTCTGCCCCGGCGTGTTCCGCGGCCTCCCAGACGGAGCCCTCGGCCAGCTCGCTGTCACCGCAGAGCACCCAGACGTGGTACGGCATGCGTTCCAGCCGCCCGGCCATCGCCACGCCCACGCCCACGGGCAGGCCCTGCCCGAGCGAGCCGGTGGCGACGTCCACCCAGGGCAGCCGGGGTGTCGGATGCCCCTCCAACCGGCTGCCCCTGCGCCGGAACGACAGCAGTTCCTCATCGTCGATCACGCCCGCCGCCTTGTACAGCGAGTAGAGCAGGGGAGAGGCGTGCCCCTTGGAGAAGATCAGCTGGTCGTTGGCCGGATTGCCCGGGTCGTCGAAGTCGTAGCTCAAATGGCAGGCGAACAGCACCGCCATCAGGTCGGCCGCGGACATCGACGAGGTGGGGTGGCCGGACCCCGCCTCGGCGGCGGCTCGCACGGAGTCGACGCGTAGCTGTGCTGCCAGTTCGGCAAGGTATTGGAGATCGCGTTCAGGCATCATCGCCTCCTCGAAAGCGGTTGCTGCGGCGCCTGCCCCCGCTCGGTGCCGGGAACGCGCGGTGCGGGGGCATGCCGGAGGGCGCTATGAGCGCTTGCCCCGGACCACGGTGGCGGCGACGGCGGCGGCCGCTCCCGCGGCCAGCGTCAGGAGGACCGGCCGGCGGTGCTGGGAGAGCCAGAGCTGGGGGCTGCGCCCGTGGGAGCGGTGGTCGAAGGAGCCGTGCGCGCCGTAGTCCGTGGACTCGTCGGCGGGCTCCCACAGGTTGGACACGCCGGTGGGCGCCTTCTCGTCCGTCACCTGGGACCGCGCGCCCGACCAGGCCAGGTAACGGTCCACCAGCGCCGGGGCCGCGCGCTGCGCCAGCAGGGTGAGCGCGGTGCTGGCGCCGACCCAGTACTCCTTGCGCTCCGGGTGCTCGGCCGCGTACACGATCGCCCTGGCCGCCACCTCGGGCTGATAGATCGGGGGTACGGGCTGCGGATGGCGGCGCAGCTTCGACAGGACCCAGTCGAACTGGGGCGTGTTGACCGCGGGGAGCTGGACGAGCGTGATGTCGATGCCGCTGCCGTCGCCCAGCAGCTCCGTGCGCACTGACTCGGTGAAGCCCTTGATCGCGTGTTTCGCGCCGCAGTACGCCGACTGCAGCGGGATGCCCCGGTAGGACAGGGCCGAGCCCGCCTGGACGATGGCGCCGGCGTCGCGCGGGCCCATGATGTCCAGGGCCGCCTTCGTGCCCCAGACGTAGCCCAGGTAGGTGACGGCGGTGGTGCGTTCGTACTCGTCTGGTGATATGTCGGTGAATTTGGCGAACACGGAGGAGAAGGCGGTGTTGATCCATACGGAGATGGGACCCATCTCCTTCTCGATGCGCTCGGCGGCGTGGCGTACCTGCTCGTAGTCCGCCACGTCGGCCTCGTAGACCTGACCTGTGCCCCCTTCCGCGCCGACGTCCACCGCGGCGGCGCCGAGACCCGTGGTGCCGCGTGCGATCAGCGCCACCTTCGCGCCCTGCGCGCCGAGCATGCGGACGACCGCGCGCCCTACTCCGCCGCTCGCGCCCGTCACCACCACTACCCGCCCTCGAAGTGGTGCCATGTCGAGATCAGCCCGCCTCTCCGTTGTCGCCCCGGTTCTTCTGCCGCTTCACGGCGAGCGTTATGTCGACCACCGTCGCGATCGCCAGCACGACGGCGATCCCCGCCAGCACCCAGGCTCGGGTGATGATGCCGAGCACCGTGAACGCGAACAGGAAGACCAGGAGGAACGAGCCCACCCTGATGTGCACCACGTCCCGCGGCGTGGCGGGCACCATGGCATGACCGCGCCGATCCCGCTGCTCGTGCCACTCTCCGTTATCAGACATGCGGCTCACCTGCCCGTACCGTTTGCCGCCTAACGTCCGGGGTAGCCGCCTCCCGTGCCTGATCGTGATCCCCGCGCGCAACCGGCCCCTGGGCCGTCCACTGTGTCGGCCTCTGGGCCGTCCTCTGGGCCGGAGCTGCGCGCCAGCGACCAGAACGAGCCGGGGATCGTCAGGAGGCGGCGCGGCAGGGGGTTCGGCTACGCCGGGCCCGACGGCGAGCCGGTGCGCGACCCGGACACGCTGGCCCGGATCAAGGCGCTGGCCATCCCCCCGGCCTGGCAGGACGTGTGGATCTGCGGCTCGCCCGACGGCCATCTGCAGGCCGCGGGCACGGACGCGGCCGGACGCCGGCAGTACCGCTACCACGACGTGTGGCGCGAGCAGCAGGACCGGGTCAAGTTCGATCGGGTGCTGGACGTGGCCGAGCGGCTGCCCGCGTTCAGGAAGGCCGTGGACGACCAGCTTGAGGGACGCGGGCTGACCAGGCAGCGGGTCCTGGCCGCCGCGGCCAGGCTGCTCGACATCGGCTTCTTCCGCATCGGCGGGGAGAGTTACGACACCTACGGGCTGGCCACGCTGAGGATGGAGCACATCACCTGCTCCAACGGCATCGTCGTCTGCTCCTACCAGGCCAAGGGCGACATCGCGCGCGAGGTCGAGGTGGCCGACCCGGCGGCGTGCAAGGTGCTCAGGGCGCTCAAGGGCCTGGGCGTACGGGGCGAACTGCTGCGTTACCGGCACTCCGGCGGCTGGAGCGACATCAGGAGCGAGGACATCAACGAGTACCTGCGCGAGATCATCGGCTACGAGGTCACCGCGAAGGACTTCCGCACCTGGCACGCCACGGTGCTCGCGGCCGTCGGGCTGGCGGTGTCGCGGCCCGCCAGGAGCCGTGGCCGCACCGGCAAGCAGCGCGCGGTGACCCGGGTGATGCGCGAGGTCGCCGAGTACCTGGGCAACACGCCGACCGTGGCCAGGGCGTCGTACGTGGACCCGCGTGTCGTGGCCGCGTACGACCGCGACAGGACCATCGCCGCGGCCCTGACCGAGCTGGGCGCGGACGCCGACTTCGGGCAGCTTGCCACGGCGGGCCGGGTGGAACGGGCAACTATTGAGCTGATTCGTGCCGTTTGAGGGGTTCAAACCCGGGCATGCGGCGACAGAAGAAGGAGGCTGGCGATGGAAGCTCCGCAGTACGTCGCGGCCCGCGTCCAGCAGGCGCTGGCCGAGGACGGACGGACGCACGAGCTCGGAATTCGCGTCGACATCCGAGGCGACCAGCTGTTCCTGCGCGGTCAGGTGAGCGGGACGGAGCAGCGCGAACGACTCGGCCAGGTGGCGCACGAGGCCGCGCCCGAGCTCCACGTGCACAACGAGATCAACGTCCTGGAGGCGACCGCGCCGGGGGAGGATGAACATCTTGACTGACCTGCGCATCGCCGCGGTGGGAGACATCCACCTGGGCGAAGACGTCAGAGGCCGCTATCGCAAGAAACTCGACGGCATCGAGGACCGCGCGGACGTGTTCATGCTGGCGGGCGACCTGACCAGGCACGGCACGCTGGAGGAGGGCCGGTTGGTGGCCGACGAGCTGCGCGGCCTGCCGATCCCCACCGTCGCGGTGCTCGGCAACCACGACTACCACTCCGACCTCCAGGACGAGATCGCCGCCGAACTGCGCGACGCCGGCGTCATCGTCCTGGACGACGAGGGCGTGGTGATCCAGTGCGGGGACAAGAAGCTGGGCGTGGTCGGCGGGAAGGGCTTCGGCGGCGGGTTCGCCGGCAAGTGCGCCAGCGAGTTCGGCGAGCGCGAGATCAAGGACTTCGTCTCCCACACGCGCCAGATCGCCGAGAGATGGAAGGTGGCGCTCAAGGAGATCGTGGCCGACGAACGGGTGGTGCTCTCCCACTACTCCCCGACCAAGGAGACCCTCGAAGGGGAGCCGCACGAGATCTACCCCTTCCTCGGCAGCTACCTGCTGGCCGAGGCGGTCGACACGGCGGGCGCCGACCTGATCCTGCACGGGCACGCGCACAAGGGCAGCGAGAAGGGCATGACGCCGGGCGGCATCAGGGTGCGCAACGTGGCGCTGCCGGTGCTGAACCGGGCCTATGCCGTCTACTGCCTCGAATGCGAGAACGGCTTCGGCGCCGAGGGCGGCTGAACGGCGGGCTCACCGAAACGCACAGGCTCCTCGGAAACGAGGAGCCTGTGCGCTTTTTCTGTGTTCTTTTCGCTGGGTGCTTCATGCCAGCGTGCATGAGTGACCGCTGGACCGTTCTCGGGGATCGGCCCAGCGGTCGGGAACGGGTGGGCGGCCGGTGACGGGCGCCCCTAGACATTGAAGATGCTGACCCCACCAGGCCCGACGAGGAAACCGATGACGATGAGGACGATCCCCCAAAGCAGGTCGCGCCGGGCCAGGATCACGTAGATCCCGGAGATGACGAGAATGACGGCGATGATCCAGAGCAAAGTAGCCATGCGCACCGAACTGCCCTCAGGTTTCACCCCATAACATCTTTTCTTCCGGCAAGGGGGAGAAGATCTTCTCGCCGGTTCGTCAACCCGCCGGTCGCCTTCGTCGGGTTTGCGGAGCCGAGGCAGCCGCGGAGCGGACGATCGTGCTCCGGAAGCTTTACCCTCCAACGTCTAGGTGACGACCGTCTGGGTAGCCCGGTCACATGAGCAGCCACGGCCACGCGGTCACCGACGCCATCCTGGACACGCTCAAGCGTGCCAGCTCCGGGATGAAGGACGCCGGGGTGAAGTTCGCGCTGGCCGGCGGCTGTGCGGCGTACGCGCGCGGGGCGGCGCCCTCGCTGCACGACGTGGACTTCGTCCTGACCGAGCACGACGTGCCCGCCGCGCTGGAGGCGCTGCGCGGGCTGGGCTTCCAGACGGCCAAGCCGCCGGAGGACTGGCTGGTCAAGGCCTACGACGAGGGCCGGCTGGTGGATCTCATCTTCCGCGTGTCCGACCTGCCGATCACCGACGAGCTGCTCGACCGGGCCGAGCCGCTGAAGGCGTCGGCGGTGATCGTGCCGGTGCTGGAGGCCACCGACCTGGTGATCTCGTGGCTGCTGCCGCTGTCGGAGCACGCCTGCGACTACGGCGCGCTGCTGGCCCAGGTGCGGGCGCTGCGCGAGCAGGTCGACTGGCCCCGGGTGGCCGCCGTGACGGCCAAGTCGCCGTACGCGACCACGTTCATCACCCTGCTGGAACGGCTGGGCGTGCTGGACGGCCCGGTGGTCGCCTCCGGCGACCCCACCTGGCCCTGAACGGTCAGCCTCTCCGCGTGGCCGCGGTGACGCGCTTGAGGATGCGGTCCCACTCCGTGCCGAACGGGTTGTCCTGGACGAGGTAGGTCCACGTCGCCGTCGGCCGCCCCAGATCGGGCTCCGGCGCCTCGAACGACTCCAGCGAACGCCGCTCCACCTCGGCGAGCAGTGACTTGTACTCCTTGACGGCTTCGCGGTGGAACTCGTCGATCGGGCTCATCCGGCCCAGCGCCCGCAGGTGGATGCCCTCGCGCAGATCGGTCAGGAACGCCAGGTGCTCGGTCCAGCAGCGGTCGATGGCGTGCAGCACGATCTGCCTGGCCGTCTCGTCCCTGGTGTGCTCGGGCAGCTCCTCCCAGCGCTTGGGATCGGCCTCGGCCAGCGCCTTGGCGGCGGAGTCACCGTGGAGCACCTTGTCGCGCCACTCCAGGATGAGCTCGCGCTGGTGCTCAAGCAGGCGCGTGTAGCGCCACGTGTTGCGGTGGATCTCCAGGTTGACGCCCTCGGCGACGCGCTGGGCGTGGCCGACGAGGTAGGCGCCGCGCCGGTGGCGGACCAGGCCGTCGGCGTCGGCGGCGGGCGGGCGCTCGTCGGGGACGAACTGGGTGATCAGGTCGTCCTTCATGCTGACGAAGAAGACCGATCCGCCCGGGTCGCCCTGGCGGCCCGCGCGCCCGCGCAGCTGGTCGTCCAGGCGGCTGCTGGCGTGGCGGCCTGAGCCGATCACGTAGAGGCCGCCCAGCTCGGCCACGCCCTCGCCGAGGCGGATGTCGGTGCCGCGCCCGGCCATCTGGGTCGAGACGGTGATGGCGTCGCGCTCGCCGGCCCTGGCGATGATCGCGGCCTCTTCCGCGTCGTTCTTGGCGTTGAGCACGACCGGCTCCAGGCCGCGCCGCTGCAGCAGCTTGGCCAGGTTTTCCGACTCGGCCACGTCGAGGGTGCCGATGAGGATGGGCCGGCCGCTCTCGTGCACGGACTGGATCTCCTCGACCAGCGCCGCGTCCTTGTCGGGCACGGTCGGGTAGACGCGGTCGGGCTCGTCGGTGCGTACGCACGGCCGGTTGGGCGGGATCACCGCGACCTTGAGGCCGTAGAACTCGCCGAGCTGCTCGCTGACGGCCACGGCGGTGCCCGTCATGCCGCAGATCTGCGGGTAACGGCGGATCAGGCCCTGCACGGTGATCGAGTCGAGGATCTCGCCCTTCTGGCTCGGCGGCAGCGCCTCCTTGGCCTCCACGGCCGCCTGGAGGCCGTTGGGCCAGCGCTGCAGCAGCGCCACCCGGCCGCGCGAGGGGTTGATCAGCTGCACCTTGCCGTCGCGCACGATGTAGTCGACGTCGCGGGCCAGCAGCGCGTGGGCGTGCAGGGCCAGGTTGAGCTCGATCAGCGTGCCGGGCTCGTGCTCGTCGTAGAGCTCGACGCCGAGCAGGTTTTCCACGCTGTCGGCGCCCTTGGGCGTGAGGTAGACGTTGCGGGCCTGCTCGTCGATCTCGTAGTGGTAGCCGCGGACGAGCTGGCGCACCAGCGCCGCCATCTCCGGCACCGCGCTGCCCGGGTCGGCCGCGCCCGCCATGACCAGCGGCACGCGGGCCTCGTCCACGAGCACGGAGTCGGCCTCGTCGATCAGCGCCACCTCGGGCGCGGGCACGATGATCTCGCTCGCGTCGGTACGCAGCCGGTCGCGCAGCACGTCGAACCCGATCTCGCTGACCGGCCCGTACGTCACGTCCTTCGCGTACGCGGCGCGCCGTTCCTCGGGCGTGGAGTTCTGGTCGATCCAGCCCACGCTGACGCCGAGCGCCTCGTAGAACGGGCCCATCCACTCGGCGTCACGCCTGGCCAGGTAGTCGTTGACCGAGATGACGTGCACCCGCTTGCCCTGCAAGGCGTAGCCGGCCGCCGCCATGGCCCCCGACAGGGTCTTGCCCTCGCCGGTGGCCATCTCGGCGACCTTGCCGTCGAGCAGGGCCAGCGTGCCGAGCAACTGCACGTCGTAGGGGCGCAGGCCGAGAGTGCGGTCGGCGGCCTCGCGCGCGACCGCGCAGAACTCGGCCAGGTCGTCCATGCCGGGCGCCGGCAGCTCGTCGAGCTCGGCGACACGGCCGGCGCGCGCGTGCGCCGCCTTCACGACCTTCTGGTAGGGCGTCAGAGGAACGCCTCCAGGCCGATCCAGAAGGTTCCTCAGTATTCCCTTGAACGAGGCCACACTTCCTCCAACGCGCGCTTCGCCGACACCGTTCCCACGGCCGGCCCTGTGCCGGCCCTCCGCCGGCCTTGCCGTGTCAGGGGGAGCGGAGCGACGGTCCGGCAAGCGTCGCCGTACCGGACCTTAACTCATCCGGCCGCCTGCGCCGTCACATCACGCCGCATCGGCACGTGCGGCGAGTACGGTGACGGCGGCCAGCAGCAGGAGGCAGCCCGCCCAGGCCGGCGCCGTGAGCCGCTCGCCGAACAGCACGACCCCGAGCAGCGCCGCGCCCACCGCCTCGCCGAGCGAGATGATCGACACGGTGGTGGCCCGCAGGGCGGTCAGCGCGCGGAAGAACAGCCCGTACGCCAGCGCGGTCGGCACCGCGCCCAGATAGAGCAGCAACCAGGCCGACGTCCAGTTCAGCTCGGGCACCACCCCTTCGGCCAGCGCGAACGGCGCCAGGCAGACGGCACCGACGACGAACCCGCCGATCGACACGGACTGGGGGTCGTCGTCGCGGTGGCGGCGGGAGAAGAGCGTCACCCCCGCGTACCCGGCGGCCGAGCCCAGGGCGAAGGCGATGCCGAGTACGGAGGACGCGCGGGCCTGCAGCACGCTCTCGCCCGTGAGCAGGAGCAGCCCGGCCAGCGCGACGGCCAGGGCGGCGAGCGCGACCCGGCCGAGGTGCTCGCGCAGCACGAACCGGCTGCCCAGAGCGGTGAAGACCGGGGTGGCGCCCATGGTCACCACCGTCGCCAGCGCGACGCCGGTGTGGGCGATGGCGGCGAAGTACGCGGTCTGGTAGACGGCCATCCCGGCGCCTACGACCAGGACGCGCCAGGTGAGCAGGCCGCCCCGAGGGCGCCGGCGGGCCAGGGCGAGCAGGAAGGCGGCGCCGAGCAGGTAGCGCCAGAGCGACACGCCGACGGGGCCGAGGCCGCCCGTCTCGAAGAGCAGGACGCCGGCGGCGCCGCCGGTGCCCCAGGCGGTCGCGGCCACGGACACGTAAAGGGCGCCCCGCCGGGCGGAGACATGGGTCATGACAGGGGTTCTCCGGATGGAGTGGTCGGAATGGGCCCGTATGCGGGCAGCGACCACCCCCGGATCCGTCAGACCCGGCGATATCTGGATAAGCCGCCCGCTAGCGGGCGGGCGGAGGGGAGCAGATCAGACGTCGCGGCATGGGCCACAGCGTAGCGGCCACGCGGGCCTGACCGCGCCACGATTTCGTGCCGCACGGTTGACGCGTCGCGTGCCGCGCGGTCGGCGCGTTCCGTGCCTCAGGGTTTGCGGGCCACGCCGCCGACCAGCAGTTCCTCCCAGGGCGCGAGCGGGCCGGGGAGGCGGTCGTCGGGATGCCACTCGGGGAAGTGCACCACGCCGGGCTCCACGAGCGTCAGGCCGTCGAAGAAGCGCTCGACGGCCTCGCGGTCGCGGAAGTGCCCGGTGCCCATGGTCGCCTGGAGCATGATCTCCAGCGCCTTGGCCTTGGGATTGTCCGAGGCCAGGAAGTTGGAGGCGGCCAGGTGGCTGCCCGGCGGCAGCGCGTCCATGTACCGCCTGACCAGGGCGTGCGGCTGCTCCTCGTCGGAGAACAGGTGCAGCACGCCGATGATCAGGATCGCCGTCGGCCGCTCCGGGTCGATCAGCCGGCGCACGGCCGGATGGCCGAGCACGGCGTCCGCGTCGCGGGCGTCGGCGGTGATGGCGTCGGCGTTCGGGTTGCCGCCGAGGATGGCGCGGGCGTGCGGCTCCACCATGGGGTCGTTGTCCACGTAGACCACCCGCGCCTGCGGGTCGGCGAACTGGGCCACCTCATGGGTGTTCTCGACCGTGGGCAGCCCGGCGCCGAGGTCGATGATCTGCTTGACGCCCGCCTCGCGTACGAGGAAGTCGACGACCCGGCCGATGAAGGCCCGGTTGCACCAGACGAGGTCGACGACCTCGGGCACCGCGTCCTTGAGCCGGCGCGCCACCGAGCGGTCGGAGGCGAAGTTCTCCTGGCCGCCCAGCAGAGCGTCGTGCACACGGGCCACGCTGGGCCGCTCGGGATCCACGCCTGGAGGGGCCCATTCCTGCTGCTCACCGCTGAGACTCATCCGGGCTCCTTCTGCCATCCGTGACGCGGATCGTATCCGCAGCCGGGGGCCCCACGCTCCGCCTGGCGGGCGGTTGTCAGGAGAGTCAACTCACGCTGTCGGGCTTCCCGCCGGCACCACGGCGTGCGCGGGCGGCTCCCGTTTCGACAGCAGCCGCTTGAGCCGGGGCGCGAGCGGCCGCTCCACGAACCGGTGCACCAGGTACGCCGCCCCCAGCATGACCGCGATCATCGCCACCAGCAGCACGTACTTGTTCACCGCGTCCTCCAGCCGGGCGAACAGGATGAACCCGACGTGGGCGTGCAGCAGGTACAGCGGGTACGTCAGCGCCCCCGCCGTCACCAGCCACGGCCTGGCCAGCACGCTCGTCACCCGCAGCGACACGAACGTCATGACCAGGAAGATGAGCACGACCACGGCCGTGATGACCACCGGCGAGTACGTCACCGAGTACCGCTCGCCGACCGCCTCGGCGTACCCGATGGCCCGGTAGACCGCGTTGCCCAGGCAGATCGGCACCAGCAGCGCGATCTGCACGGTCAGCCCGAAGCGGTAGAGCATGAACAGCGCCATCCCGGCGATGAAGTAGTGGGAGAACTCCGACTGCACGACCAGGTCCGCGATCCCCGGCAGCAGCCCCAGCTCGACCAGGAACGTCAGTGCCAGCCAGCCCCACAGTCCGGCCATGATGCGGCCCTTGGTCATCCCGATGAAGGTGAAGGCCAGCATCAGCACGTAGAACCGCATCTCGGCCCAGAGCGTCCAGTAGACGACGTCCACGTTCTCGATGTTCGGCACCGCCTGGAACATCGTCAGGTTGGCCAGCACCTGGGGTAACGAGACCTGGAACAGCCCCTGCCCGAGCGTCACGGTCACCACGGCGGTGATCACGATGCCGATCCAGTACGCCGGATAGAGCCGCACCACGCGGGACACCACGAACTGCCGGGGCGTCCTGCCCCAGGCGCTCATGAGCACGACGAAACCGCTGATGAGGAAGAACAGGTCCACGCCCAGGTAGCCGTACTTGGCCCAGGCGCTCTCGGTGACGAACGTCACAGTGGTCTTGCCACCCGCCCACCCGGAGAAGACGTAGTGGAACAGCACCACGCACAGAGCCGCCAGCAGCCGGAGCCCGTCGATCTCATAGAGCCGTTCTGGCCTGGTTCGCACGGGTATCTCCCTTCTGTTGTAGAGAGGGTGGCGGCATCAGCTTGCGAGTTGGTTAAAAAACGTGAAAGGCATTCTTACGGGTTTACACGAAAACCGACGGCTTGTTGATGTTCTGTCGGAAAAGTCGGACCCGTCCGCGTAAGGCCGCACGACGTACCTGACAGGAGATGGCAGGTATGGCTGCGAGGGTGAACGGCATGACGACGAAAGCAAGGCTGCTGGCCTTCACCATCGACTGTGCCGACCCCCGCACGCTGGCGGCCTTCTACCACGAGGTGACGGGGATGGAGATCACGTACGCGGAGGACGAGTACGCCGCCATCACCGACGGCACCACCAGCATCTACTTCGGCCGGGTGCCCGAGCGCGAGCCGGCCGACTGGCCGGGGCCGGGCAAGCAGTTCCACCTCGACTTCCGGGTGCCGGACGTCGACCAGGCGGTCAAGGAGTACGTCGCGCTGGGGGCCACCAGGCCCGAGTTCCAGCCGGGCGTCACCGAGGAGGGCACGCGCTGGGTCGTGCTGCGGGACCCGCAGGGCCACCTCTTCTGCGTCTGCCCCGAGCAGTCGTAACCCACCCGAATCGGGGCCGTCGCTCGCGGGCGTGGCGTCTCGTGACAGGAGGGCTGGAACGGGGCGAAACGCCTGCTCGGGCTCAAGGATGAGCCACATGTCCGTACGAGTCGCCCCCGACTTGTAATGTTTTATCAGCCTAAAGGATGATTCTGGAGTCCCTCCGGCCTCATAAGCTGGAGCAATGCTCTTGAAAGGATCCCCGAGTCTGCGCGGGCCGCGATGACGTGGGTCGGCATGCTCATCGCCCTGGCGGGCGCGCTGGGATACGCGTTCGGGGCCGCGCTGCAGCAGTACGAGGTCGTGGCGGAAGGCGCCTCACTCAAGCTCGCCAGACGCCCGCGCTGGTGGGTGGGCGGCATCATCTCCTTCAGCGGCGCGTGCCTGCACGCCGTGGCGCTCAGCTTCGCGCCCCTGGTCGCCGTGCAGCCGATCAGCGTGGCCACCCTGGTGTTCGCGGTGCCGCTGGCCGCCTTCATGTACGGGCGGCGGCCCTACCGCGCGGAGATCCTCGGCTCCATCGCCGTGGCCGTGGGCCTGCTCTGGCTCATGCTCCTGGTGCCCACGCACAACGTGACGCCCAGGCTCGGTAACGGCGCCGCTCTCGGGTTCATCGCGGTCATCGGGGTGGTCACGCTGGCCACCCAGATGATCGCGAGCCGGGTGCACGGGCCGGCGAAGGCGCTGCTGCTGTCCGTCGGCGCGGGGGCCGTCACCGCGAGCGTGTCCACGTTCGTGCGCGTGATCGGCGGCGGCATGCAGGGCGACTGGGGGCGGCTGATCCACTGGTTCAGCCTGGCCGTGCCGGTGCTGCTGGTGTGCGCGGTGGTGCTGCTGCAGCGCTCGTACGCCGTGGGCTATTTCGGCATCGCGTACGCCGGGGTGCAGGTCATCGACCCCATCACCTCCGTGCTGGCCGGGGCGCTGTTGCTCGGGGAGCCGCTGCCGACCGATGCTTCGACGGCCGTGCCCGCCGTGCTGGCCGCCGCCCTGACCATCGGCGGCACGATCACGCTGGGCCGCCTCGCCCCCGACCACAACGCCAAGCCGGCCACCACGCGGCCCTCCCCGCAACGCGCCGGCCAGCCGGCCAACGGCGCCGCACAGCCTCTTAACGGCACCGCACAGCCCGTCAACGGCACCGCCCAGCCCCTCAACGGCGCCACGCAGCCGGCCAACGGCTCATCGCCGCGCGCCGACCGGCTTTCTCCCGAGCTGGCCGAGCGCACGATCACCGTGCAGGTTCCCCAGGTGGACGCCAGCGCAGCAGCTCGTCCATCGACCGCAACATCAGACCTGGGCTGAGCCGGGCCGCGGCCGACAGCCCGGCGTCGCGCAGCCACACCGCCGCCGGGTTGCGGATCCTGCTCATCCGGCACAGCGTCATCGACCGCCGGACGATCTTCGCGGTCCGCTCCACCCGGGCCGCCGAGTACGCGGCCAGGTCGCCCCCGGCCACGTGCGCCAGCACCACGCCGTCCTCGATCGCCTGGCAGGCGCCCTGCCCGAGGTTGGGCGTCATCGGGTGGGCGGCGTCCCCGACCAGCGCCACCCTGCCCCGGTGGAAGGCGGGCAGCGGCCGGGCCTGGTGGTAGATGTCGTTCCTGATGATCATGGCGGGGTCGGCCGCCCGCAGCAGCGCGGGGATCGGCTCGTGCCAGCCGCCGAACCTGCGCAGCAGCTCCTCCCGCTCGTCGGCGTGCACGGTCCCGGCGGGCAGCACGTCGGTGGCGTAGACGTAGACCACGTCCCCGGCCAGCAGGTGGATGCCGAACACCGTGCCCCGGCCCCAGCTCTCCGAGCGCGGGATCGTCAGGCTTCCGCGCGGAATGAGGCCGCGCCAGGCCGTCACCCCGGAGTACGCCGGTGCCGGATGCTCGGGGAAGAGCGTGCGCCGGGTGGCCGAGTGGATGCCGTCGGCCGCCACGACGAGGTCGGCCTCCAGATCGCCCGCCTCCGTGCGGACGAGGCCTCTTTCCGCGTCCACGTCCTTGACGGCCGTGCCGAGCAGCAGCCGGTCGTGGCCGAGCGCGTCCAGCAGCACCTCCATCAGCGTGGCGCGCAGCAGGACCACCACCGAGTCGCCGTACTCGGCGTCGGCGTCCGCCTCGCTGGTCTGCACCATCCAGCGCCCGTCCGAGCGCCGCAGGCCGAAGCGGCCCTCCGCCGAGGAGAGCGCGCGGATCCGGTCGCCGAGGCCGACGGCGTCGAGCGCCTTGAGCGCGTTTGCGGAGATCGCCAGGCCCGACCCGACCGGCTCGATCACCGGCACGCGCTCCAGGACGGTCACGTCCCACCCCTTGCGCCGCAGCGCCACCCCGGCGGCCAGACCGCCGACCCCGCCGCCGACCACCACGGCCTTCGCCATCGCGAGCCTCCTCACTACGTCTGTAGTGTCACTGTACTACGCCTGTAGTCCGGTCCCACTACCCCTGTAGTATCGGCTTCCGTGAAACGCTCAGACGTCGTGGCGGACGCGGCCATCACCCTGCTGGCCGAGCGGGGCATGCGCGGCCTGACCCACCGGGCGGTGGACGAGGTCGCTGGGCTGCCGCCCGGGTCCACCTCCAACCTGGCCCGCACGCGGGCGGCACTGCTGGAGCTGACGCTGTCGCGGCTCACCGAGCTGGAGCTGCGGGCGCTGGCGGGGGCGTACGGGGCGGAGTCGTACGAGCTGGGCGGGCTGCCCGCCCGCATGGCCGAGGCGCTGCACATCCAGCTCAAGGACCGCCGCCGCACGCTGGCCCGCTACGAGCTGGCCCTGGAGGCCACCCGGCGGCCTGAGCTGCGCACGATCTACGACCAGGCCGGGCGGCGCTTCCGCGATCCGGCCGTGGCCATGCTGGCGGCCCTGGGCTCACCTGAGCCGGTACGGCACGCGCGCAGCCTCGTGGCGTTCGGGGAGGGGCTCATGTTCGACGCCATCGCGGGCGCGGGGGCCGTACCGGACCGGGACGAGCTCGAAACGGCCCTGCGCGAACTCCTGACCGGCATGCTCGGCCGCACGCCGGACCTGGGCCCTGAACCCTCGCCCGGCCCGCGCCCCTGACCCGCATCCGGCCTGCCCCGACCCGCATCCGGCCTGCCCCGACCCGCAGCCGGCCTGCGCCGATTTGCGCCGACCTGCGCCGGCTCGTGCCGTGATCAGGTGAGCGTCACCGGGCCGTGCCGTCCTGACAGGACGACGGTGAGCGTGGGCCGGCGGCCCTCGGCGAGGTCGAGGCGGGTGTCCACCGCCGCCAGATCCCGCCGTACGGCCTCGGGGTCGGGGTGGACGGCGGCCACGGACACCAGCTCGACCACCGGCAGCCCCTCGGCGGGATGCCGGGTCGTGCCCCAGTCGATCAGGAACGGCACCAGCCCCTCGTGCCCGGCGCGGTGCGGCGGGGTGAGCCGCCAGCGCAGCAGCTCGCCGGACGGCGTGCGGCGGGACATGTCCTGCGGGTCGCCGGGATCGTAGCCCCGATCGCGGGCGCGGGCGACCACCGCGTCGATGTCCTCCACCGCCAGCGCCCACCCCGCCAGCCCGGCCGCCCGCAGACCGTCGATCCCGAACGGGCGCGGCCCGGCCGGGTCCTCCTGCTCCGGATCCGGGCCGACGATCTCCAGATAGCTCCGGCCGCCCAGCCCCAGCAGCCGGTTGCGGGTGCCGAAGCCCGGGTGCCTGCCGCCCTCGGCCGGGCGCACGCCGAGCAGCCGTTCCAGCTCGGCCGCGGTCGCGTCGAGGTCGGGGGTGGCGTAGACGAGATGGTCCAGGATCATGCACGCATTCCAGCACGCCGCGCACGCCCAGGGCTCAGCGCCGCTCCTAAGTACCGCCCCCAGGAGGCCGCTCCTAGGAAAGCCTCGCTCCTAGGAAAGAGCGAGGCGGGCGGTCAGGCGGTCGCGGTGCGGCGGCCACTCGTCGTCGAGGATGCCGAAGCACACGGTGTCGCGCCAGGTGCCGTCGGGCCTCTTGCGGTGGCGGCGCAGCGTGCCCTCGTGCAGGCCGCCGATGCGCTTGATGGCGTTCTGGGACCTGAGGTTGAGGTTGTCGGTCTTGAGCAGGACGCGGTTGTAGCCGAGCGCGAAGGCGTGGTCGATCAGCAGCAGCTTGCAGCTCGTGTTCACGGCCGTGCGCCAGGCGGCGCGGCCGTACCAGGTCCAGCCGATCTCGATGCTCTCCTCGAAGCCGGGCACGTCGCAGTACGTGGTCCAGCCGACGGCCCGCCCGCTCTCCTTGGCGATGACGGCGTGGGGCACGTGCCGGTCGTCCTCGATCAGCGTCCGCGCGGTCGCGCCGAGCGCGGCCTCCGTGCGCGGGGTGTCGATGGGCAGCCAGCGCCAGACGTCGTCGTCCCCGCCTCCGGCGGCGAACAGGTCGGGTACGTGGTCCAGGGCGAGCGGCTCGATCCGGACGACGTCGTTCTCCAGCACCACAGGCGCGGGCAGCTTCGCGGTCATGCTGGTCACCCTATGAGGCCAGATCAGCCGGGTTCATGGCCACCTGTCCCTTTTTACGGGGAACCACCTGTCGACACTCATACCGGCCGGTCGGTAGGCTCACGGGCATGGACTTCGCCTATGACCACGTCACCGAGGACCTGCGCGAGCGACTGCTCCGCTTCATGGACGAATGCGTCTATCCGGCCGAGCCCGCCTTCGAGGAGCAGGCGGCCACCTCGGGCTGGAGCCCGCCACCGCTGCTTGAGGACCTGAAGGACGAGGCCAGGAAGCGCGGCCTGTGGAACCTCTTCCTGCCGGGCGAGCACGGCTCGGGGCTGACGAACCTCCAGTACGCCCCGCTGGCCGAGATCATGGGCCGGAGTCCCAGCATCGCGCCCACGGCCACGAACTGCGCCGCGCCCGACACCGGCAACATGGAAGTGCTGTCCATGTTCGGCAACGAGTGGCAGCGCAAGGAGTGGCTGCGACCGTTGCTCGACGGGGAGATCCGCTCGGCGTTCGCGATGACCGAGCCCGACGTCGCCTCCTCCGACGCCACCAACATCGCCACCTCGATCACCCGCGACGGCGACGAATATGTCATCAACGGCCGCAAGTGGTTCATCTCCGGCGCGATGAACCCCGGCTGCAAGATCTTCATCGTCATGGGCAAGACGAACCCCGAGGCGCCCAAGCACCGCCAGCAGAGCATGATCCTCGTCCCCCGCGACACCCCCGGCCTGCACATCAAGCGCGGCATGCACGTGTTCGGCTACACCGACGCCGACCACGGGGGCCACGCCGAGATCGTGTTCGAGGACGTACGCGTGCCGGCGGAGAACCTCATCGGCGAGGAGGGCGGCGGCTTCGCCATCGCCCAGGCCCGCCTCGGCCCCGGCCGCATCCACCACTGCATGCGCCTGATCGGCATGGCCGAGCGCGCGGTCGAGATGATGTGCAAGCGGGCCCTGGCCAGGACCACCTTCGGCAAGCCGGTGGCGCAGCAGGGCGTGGTCCAGGACTGGATCGCCGAGTCCCGGATCAAGATCGAGCAGGCCCGCCTGCTCGTGCTCAAGACGGCCTGGCTGATGGACACGGTGGGCAACCAGGGCGCCCACACCGAGATCCAGGCCATCAAGATCTCCACGCCCATCACCGTGGAGTGGATCCTCGACAAGGCCGTCCAGGTGCACGGCGCGGGCGGCGTCTCCCAGGACTTCCCGCTGGCCGCCCTCTGGGCGGGGGCCCGCTCCCTGCGTCTGGCGGACGGACCCGACGAGGTGCACAAGCGGTCGCTGGCCTATCGCGAGCTCAAGAGGTGGATGTGAACGAGGCGGAGATCAAGGAGCGCGTGGCCGCGTTCCTCGGCGACCACGACCCCGGCGGCGACCGGCTGGAGTTCCTGCGGGCCAGGTTCGACGCGGGCCTGGCCTGGGTGTGGTTCCCCGAGGGGCTGGGCGGGCTGGGGGCTCCCAGGGAGTTGCAGCAGGTCGTGGAGCGGGAGCTGGCCGACACGCCGCAGATCAACACCGGGATCCAGGGGATCGGGCTGGGCATGGCCGCGCCGACGATCCTGGCGTTCGGCACCGAGGAGCAGAAACGCCGGTTCCTGCGCCCGCTGTGGACGGGGGAGGAGGTCTGGTGCCAGCTCTTCAGCGAGCCGGGCGCGGGCTCCGACCTGGCCACGCTGGCGACCAGGGCGGTCAGGGACGGCGACGAGTGGGTGGTGGACGGGCAGAAGGTGTGGACGTCCGGGGCCCATCACGCCCGGTGGGCCATCCTCGTCACCCGTACCGACCCGGAGGTGCCCAAACACCGCGGGATGACGTACTTCGTGTGTGACATGCACGCCCCCGGCGTCGAGGTGCGGCCGCTGCGGCAGATCACCGGCGAGGCCGAGTTCAACGAGGTGTTCCTGACCGGCGTGCGGCTCCCCGACGACCTGCGGCTCGGCGAGGTGGGCGACGGCTGGCGGGTCGCGCAGACGACGCTGATGAACGAGCGCGTGGCCATCGGCGGCGCGCCCACGCGGCGCGGCGGCGGCGCCATGGCCGCCGTGCTCGACGCCTGGCGCGAGCAGCCGGAGCTGCGCACCCACGACCTGCACCAGCGGCTGCTGTCGCTGTGGGTGGAGGCCGAGGTCACCAGGCTGTCGGGGACGCGGCTGCGCGAGCAGTTGTCCGCGGGCCAGCCGGGCCCCGAGGGGTCGGGCATGAAGCTGTCGTTCGCCCGGCTGAACCAGGCGCTGTCCGGGTTCGACGTGGAGTTCCGGCGTGACCTGGGCTACGACGACTGGGCGTTCCGCCGTTCCGAGGACGTGGACTTCTTCGGCCGCGGCCCCGGCTACCGCTACCTGCGGGCCAAGGGCAACTCGATCGAGGGCGGCACCTCGGAGATCCTGCGCAACATCATCTCCGAACGGGTGCTCGGCCTGCCCTCCGAACCCCGTGTCGACAAGGACGTGCCCTGGAAGGACCTGCCGCGATGACGCTGCTCTACTCCGACGTCGAGGAGGAACTGCGCGCGGCCGTGCGCGGGCTGCTCGCCGACCGCTGCCCGCCCGCGGCGGTGCTCAAGCGGATCGAGTCCGAGCCGTACGACCTGGACCTGTGGAAGACGCTGGCCGGTGAGATCGGGGTGGCCGGGCTGCTCGTCCCCGAGGAGCTGGGCGGGGCCGGCGCCTCGGCCAGCGAAGTGGCCGTGGTGCTGGAGGAGCTGGGCCGGGGGGTGGCGCCGGTGCCGTTCTTCACCAGCTCGGTGCTGGCCACGCGGGCGCTGCTGCCGACCCGTGACGCGCTGCTCGGCGAGCTGGCCGAGGGGCGGTTGACGGCCGCGCTGGTCGTGTCGTTCGCGGCGTCGCCGTACGCGCCGGGGCGGGGCGCGTCCGTGAGCGTGGACGGCGACGGGAGGCTGTCGGGGACCGTCACCGGCGTGGCCGGGGCGGAGGTGGCCGACGTGCTGCTCGTGCCGGTGGGCGGCGACCTGTACGCGGTCGAGGACGGCATGGCCCAAGGCGTCACGGTCGAGGTCGTGACCTCGCTCGACCTGACCAGGCCGGTCGCCAGCGTCACGCTGCGGCGGGCGCGGGCCCGGCGCGTGGGCGCGTGCGACCTGGCCGGGGTGCTGCGGTTCGGGGCGGGGCTGCTCGCCTCCGAGCAGCTCGGCGTGGCCGAGTGGTGCCTGGACACGACGCTGGCCTATGTCAAGGAGCGGCACCAGTTCGCCCGGCCGATCGGCTCCTTCCAGGCGATCAAGCACCGGCTGGCGGATCTGTGGCTGGACGTGGTCAGGGCCAGGGCCGCCGCCAGGAGCGCGGTCGCCGACAGCTCGTCGATCTCGGTGGCCGTGGCCCAGTCGTGGAACGCGGGCGTGGCCGTGCACGCCGCGGAGGAGGCGCTGCAGCTGCACGGAGGGATCGGGATGACGTGGGAGCATCCCGTGCACCTCTACCTCAAGCGCGCCAAGGCCACCGAGATCGCGCTGGGCACGCCGGGCGACCACCGGGAGGCGCTGGCCTCAATGGTCGACGTCCCCGGCCCCGCCTGAGTGGCGGTCGTCGGGCTCGGCTTCGGGCTCGGCTTCGGGCTCGGCTTCGGGCGCTGCTTCGAGCGAGGACAGCAGCAGGTCGGCGAAGTGCCGGCCGACCTGGGCGCCGGTCAGCGGCCCCGCCGCGTGGAACCACGTGCCCAGGTGGTGCACCGAGCCGAAGAAGTAGTCGACGACCAGCTCCGCCGGGACCCGGTCGCTGAAGATGCCGGTGCGCTGCCCCTCGGCCACGAGCGCGCGGAAGCGCTCGTGGTAGCGGCGGCGCTCGGCCCGGACGGTCTTCTGCGTCTCGGGCGCGAGCAGGTGGATGGACCTGAAGAAGATCTTCGAGTCGTCGAGGTTCGCGGCCGTCGTCTCCACGACGTCGGCCGCCGCCCGGTGCAGCCGCTCGCGCAGCGTTCCCGGCCCGTCGGCGATCTGCGTCAGCCGGTCCATCTGCATGCGCAGGACGCGGGCGTAGATCTCGTGCAGCAGATCATCTTTCGAATCGAAATAGTGGTACATGGCGCCCTTGGTGACCCCGGCCGCCACCACGATCTCCTGGACCGAGGTGCTCTCGAAGCCACGCTCGGCGAACAGCCGGGTCGCCTCGGCCAGCAGGCGCTGTCTGACCGGTTCCTCTTTCACACGATCCCCCTTGGTCACCGCCTTAGCGTACCGACTGGTCGGTTGCGGCAGGGTCAGTGGTCTTGCGGGTACTAATTCCGTCACCTTAGGCTCGCCTTGGTTGGAGAACGGGTATCTCTTGACCGGCGAGGGATCTTCGGCGTGGCAGATCCTGCAAGACCTACTCATTTCGGGGAGTTTGCCGTGCCCGGTGGCTCTATCTACGTGCAGCCCAACGAGAAGTACACAGGATCTTCCCCGCAGTGGTGGTACGAGAAGTTCTGGCGCGAGGACGCGCCGACGCGGCGTAAGTACCGTTACGTCAAGGCCGCTGTGGGATTCGTCGTCGGTGTGGCGCTGGGCCTGCGGTTCGGCCTCGCCGGCGGTTCCGCGTTCACCGGACTGCTGCTGGCGGGAGCCGTCGCCGGAGGCGACTGGCTGCTGCACTGGCACGCCTTCCACAAGACGGCCGTGTGGCGTGGCGCGCGGCGCGGCGAGGCGATCACCGGCCGCATCCTGCGCAGGTCGCTCGTCCGCCACGGCTACCACGTCCTCGACGGCAGGGCGATCCGCGGCCAGGCCTCGATCGACCACCTGGTGATCGGTCCAGGCGGCGTCTGGATCCTCGACAACGAGTCGTGGGCCCCCGACATCGAGATCGCCTGCTACGCCGGACGGCTGTTCATCGGCGAGAAATACGGCACCAAGGTCGCCAAGCCGCTGGTGGAGCAGGCCGAGGCGTTCTCCGAGCTGCTGACGCGGGAGACCGGCGTCCCGGTGAACATCACGCCCGTGCTCGTGGTGCACTGCGGGATGCTGCCCAAGGAGGGCGTGGTCATGGGCGAGGGTCTCACCTTCGTCAAACCGCGGACGGTGAGCAGGCTCATCAAGTCGGCCGAGCCGGGCGCGCTCAACGAGGCCCAGATCGAACTGCTGGCCCGCACCGCGGCCCGCGAGCTCCAGCGCGTCTAGCGCGGGGGCTCACGGCGCGTCCGGTGCTGGGTGCTTACGGCGCGTTCAGCCGGGGCTCAGGCCAGCGTTTCGATGAACGCGGTCAGCTGGGCGACGTTGCGGCACTCGTGCATGGGCACGACCGTGCCGTAGTCGCTCGCGACCGAGTCGCCGGTGTCCCACTGCTGTCTCGGCTCGGGGTTGAGCCAGTAGGCGTGGCGGCACTTCGACACCAGTGACTTGAGCACGTCGAGGGCGGGCGGCTGGTAGTTGGAGCGGGCGTCGCCCAGGATGAGCAGCGACGTCTTCGGGCCGATCGCGTCGCCGTAGCGTTCGGCGAAACGCTCAAGCGCGTGCCCGTAGTTCGTCCGGCCGAAGCGGACCATGTCGGCCTCGTCCGCCAGTCTGGTCATGGCCTCCACCACGTCGGAGCCCGGCAGGAAGAACCGGGTGATCTCGTCCACGGTGTCCACGAAGCCGAACGCCCGCACCTTCGTGAACTGCTCGCGCAGCGCGTACGTGAGCAGCAGCGTGAAGTGCGCGAACGACGAGACCGAGTCGCTGGTGTCGCAGAGCACGACCAGCTCGGGCTTGTGCGGCCGGGGCGGCTTGAAGTGGGTCGTCAGCGGCACGCCGCCACTCTGCAGCGAGGCCCGCACGGTCCGGCGGAAGTCGAGCCTGCCCCTTTTGCCCTTCCTGTGCTTGATGGTCAGGCGGGCGGCCAGGCGCCGGGCCAGCGGGTGCACCTCCCTGCGCAGCCGGGCCAGGTCCGCCTTGGTGACGCGGAGGAAGTCGACCTGGTCGAGCGGCGGGCGTACGGCGGAGCGGGCGATGCGCTCGATCCCCGAGTCCTCGGCGATGCGGCGGCGCACGTCGGTGGCCACGGCCTCCTCGAAGCGGCGCCGGTTGTCGTCGACCCGCCGGCGCAGGGTCTTCTCCGCCAGCCCGCCGCGCTCGTGCCCCTGCAGCACGCCGCGCAGGATGCCGGCCATCAGCGTCTCGGGCGACAGGGCGCGCATGACGCTGTAGGAGAACCAGTTCTGCCGTCCGGGCCCCGACTCCTGCCGGCCGAACCGTTCCACCATGGCCTGGGCGAACGCGCGCAGCTCCTGGTCGGTGGCGCCGGTCAGCAGCGCCGCCAGGTGCTCGCGCAGCTCCTTGACGTCGGCCCGCTCCAGGTCCGTACGCGGGACGTGGGGCCTGATCCCGCTCGTCGAGGCTGGGAACCACAGGTCGAACAGCACGTCGAACCCCGGCCGGTAGGCCGGCTTCTTGACCAGCGTCGCCGCGTACGCCGCCCGCAGCGACTCCCGGTCGGCCAGCTCGACCACCCGCAGCGCGTTCGCTGCGTCGAGCCCCTCCGCCACCGACACCGGCACCCCGGCCTCGCGCAGCGCGTGCACGAAGCCGATGTGCCGATCCACCAGGGACCCCGGCTCAGGCATCGGGCAGCCCCAGCTCCTTGACCGCCCGCGTGTGGTCGGAGGCGTGCTTGAGCACGACGCCGAGCGTCCCCGCGACGGTGGCCTCGTCCAGCTCGTCGCGACCGAGCGCCAGCAGCGTGTTGGCCCAGTCGACGGTCTCGGCCACGGACGGGGCCTTCTTCAGCTCCAGGGCGCGCAGCGTGGCCACCGTCCTGGCCAGCTGCTCGGCCAGCTCGGCCCGGAAACCCGGCACCTGGGCCAGCACGATGTCCCGCTCGCGCTCGGGCGTGGGGTATTCGATGTGCAGGTAGAGGCAGCGCCGCTTGAGCGCCTCGGACAGCTCGCGGGTGGCGTTGGAGGTCAGCACCACGTACGGCCTGCGCGTGGCGGCGATCGTGCCCAGCTCGGGGATCGTCACCTGGAAGTCGGACAGCAGCTCAAGCAGCAGCCCCTCGACCTCGACGTCGGCCTTGTCGGTCTCGTCGATGAGCAGCACGGTCGGCCGCTCGGACCTGATCGCCTTGAGCAGGGGCCGCTCCAGCAGGAACTCCTCGCTGAAGATGTCGTCGTCGGCGCTGGTGGCCTGGATGCGCAGCAGCTGCTTCTTGTAGTTCCACTCGTACAGAGCCCTGGCTTCGTCGAGCCCTTCGTAGCACTGGAGCCTGATCAGGTCGGCCCCGGTCGTCTGGGCCACCGCCTTGGCCAGCTGGGTCTTCCCGACCCCGGCCGGCCCCTCGACCAGCAGCGGCTTCCCCAGCGCGGCGGCCAGGAACACCGAGGTGGAGATGGCGTCGTCGGAGAGGTAGTCCACGGCGGCGAGCCGCTCCGTCACATCGGTGGGCGAGTCGAACATCGATGCTCCTGTTCTTGGGGCCGAACTTTATTCTAGCGGCTCATGTCCAGGGGAATCCGATTCGACCAGGATGCGGATCACCGGTATATTCCTTCCTGCCAGCGCCGCTAGCTCAGTTGGTCAGAGCAGCTGACTCTTAATCAGCGGGTCCGGGGTTCGAGTCCCTGGCGGCGCACCGCGAAGAAAGCCCCAGCTCAGAAGGTTGAGCTGGGGCTTTCGGGTTTCCTGGTGGGCCGGCTTCGAGGTGAGGGGCTCGTGCCGGTGGGGCTAGGCGAAGGTCGTGCAGATGCCGCCCGATTGCCGGTAGAACGGGTCGAGTCTCCAGTTGCGGGGGCCGGCGCCACGCATGCCCTCGCGCCGATGTCGGAGGCGTCTCCCTGGGCGGGGGCGTCTCCCTGGACGGGGAGGATCCGCCGCTCGCGGAAGCTCGTGAATCCGCAGCTGGTGCGACCCCGTCTCCCGCCGGGCCGCCTCCCGCTGAGCGGAAGCGTCGAGGCGTCAGGGTCCCTGTCGTGATAACCGTCGTCGTCGCGCTGGTCGCCGTCGCGACGGTGGGGGCCGAGGCGACCATCACCACGAAGATCGCCCAGCACGCAGGCGGGCCGTGCTGGTCTCGGTGACCGGCGCCTCGGCGGAGAAGGGTTACTCCGCCGTCGGCACCACCCAAGGGCTGAGCGGCCTGCGCCCGGGTATGAAGGTGACCACCTGGCTCTGGGTTCCCGGTGCCCGGTGGTGTCAGGTTCTTCGCGATGGACTCGGCCTCCAAGCCCGTGTGGGCGCCGGAGAACCCCGAGACCGAGATCGGGCTGCCCGCCACCGCCGGCTGGAGCCCGCTGACCTGGACCGTCCCCGAGGCCGACCGCCTGCACGCCATCGGGATGCAGCTCTACTCCGGCGCCGACACCGCGATGACCGTGGGCATCGACGCTCTGACGTGGTGAAACCAGCGCCTACGAGGATGCGCCGGCGCTGGTCCGCCCCAGCGCCGAGGCACGTTTCAGGTGACTGACTTCTGCTCGCTGGTGGCAGTGTAGACCTCCAGCAGCCGCTCCGATCCGTGCAGCAGGGTCTCGCAGATCAGCGCCGGGTCGAAGAGGCAGCCGGCCGCCATGGCGCCGTCGCGCATCATCACGAAGTGGCGGGCCGCGGCCTCCGAGCCCGACTTCTCGATCCTGGCGAGCTGCTCCGTGACCGTGTCGAGGAACCACTGGCGGTGGGTGAGCACGGTCTGGTGCACCGGCGACTCGGGGTCGGGGTATTCGGCGGCGGCGTTGAGGAAGGCGCATCCTCGGAAACCGGGGGACTGGATGCCCTGGGCGATGGACGCGCTGATGGCCTTGATGGTCTCGGCCGGGGGCAGGCCGGCGGCGATGATCTCCTCCGCCTGGCCGCGCAGGGCCCGGTCGACCTCGCTCAGGTAGGCGAGGACGAGGTCTTCCTTGCCGGTGAAGTGCCGGTAGAGGGTGGCCCGGGTGACCTGCGCCTCCATGACGATGCGATCGATGCCGACGGAGTGGATGCCCTCCGTGTAGAAGAGCCGGGTGGCCGTGCTGAGCAGCCGGTTGCGCGCTTCGGACGGCCGGGCTTCTGTGGGGCTGCGCATGTCCGTCATTCTAGCGGTAGAACGTTCGGTCTTGACAGTGTGCGCGCGCCAGGACCATACTCGGGAACGATAGAACGTTCGGTCTTGGGAAGGCCCCCGTCACTGAAAGGCTCGTCATGAGTGCCATCGCTGCTTCATCCGGCATCTCCACCACCGCGTCCGCACTACGCCGGCTGTACTTCGTCCGGTTCGCGTTCGCCATCGTCTGGGCCCTCGTGATGTTCACCACCGCGATGAACCTGGGACCGCTCGCGGTCACCCTGCTGGTGCTCTACCCGCTGTTCGACGTCGGCGCCGCCATCGTGGACGCCCGCTCCTCGCGCTCCACCGGCTCGCCGACCCTCCTGTACGTGAACGTCGCGGTCAGCTCGATCACCGCCATCGCCGTGGCCATCGCGAGCACCTCCGGCATCCCTGCGGTGCTGCGCGTGTGGGGCGCCTGGGCGATCGTGGCCGGGCTGGTCCAGCTCATCGTGGCCGTCCCCCGGCGCAAGATGGGCGGCCAGTGGCCGATGATCCTCAGCGGCGGCATCTCCGTCCTCGCCGGCTCCTCGTTCATCCTCGGCGCCTCCGCGGCCAACCCGACGCTGGCCAACGCGGCCGGTTACGCCATCCCCGGCGGCATCTTCTTCCTCATCTCGGCCCTGCGTCTCGGCCGCGCCGCGAAGGGCAAGTGACATGAGCGAGCACACCTACGACGTCATCGTTCTCGGAGCCGGCCCTGTCGGCGAGAACGTCGCCGACCGCGCGGTGCAGGGCGGTCTGAGCGCCGCCATCGTCGAACGCGAGCTGGTCGGCGGAGAATGCTCCTACTGGGCCTGCATGCCCACCAAGGCCCTGCTGCGCAGCGCGGCCGCGTTAAGGGCGGCGCGGCAGTTGCCCGGAGCGCGCGAGGCGGTGACCGGTGAGATCGACGCGGCCGCGGTGCTGGCCCGCCGTGACTCCTTCGCCTCGCACTGGAAGGACGACGGCCAGGTGGCCTGGCTCGAATCGGTCGGTATCGCCCTGCACAGGGGCCAGGGCCGGATCGTGTCCGAGAAGACGGTCGAGGTCACCGGCGCCGACGGCGCCCGGGTCACGCTGACGGCCCGGCACGCGGTGGTCGTCGCGACCGGGAGCGGCGCGCTGCTGCCCGACCTGCCCGGTCTGCGCGACGCCAAGCCGTGGACAAGCAGGGAGGCCGCCGCCGCGACCGCGGTCCCCGGCCGGCTCGCGATCATCGGCGGCGGCGTGGTGGCCTCGGAGATGGCCACCGCCTACGCCGCACTGGGCTCCACGGTGACGATGCTGGCCCGCGACGGCGTGCTGCCGCAGGCCGAGCCGTTCGCCGGAGAGCGGGTGACCGAGGCGCTGCGTGAGGCCGGCGTCTCGGTACGCCTCGGCGCGGAGGCCGCGTCGGTGCACCGCGACGAGACGGGAACGGTGCGCATCACGACGGCCGACGGCGGTCAGGTCGAGGCCGACGAGGTCCTGGTGGCGGTCGGCCGCACGCCGAACACCCAGGACATCGGTCTCGGCGCCGTCGGACTGAAGCCGGGCGCCTGGCTCACGGTGGACGACACGCTGCGCGTGCTCGGGCCGGACGGAACCCCGGTCGGGGACGGCTGGCTGTACGCCGCCGGCGACGTCAACCACCGGGTGCTGCTGACCCACCAGGGCAAGTACCAGGCCCGCGCGGTCGGCGACGTCATCGTGGCACGGGCCAAGGGCGAGGCGGTCGAGGACGACCGCTGGGGCCGGCACGTGGCCACGGCCGACGAGCGCGCGGTGCCCCAGGTGGTCTTCACCGACCCCGAGCTCGCGTCGGTGGGGCTGACCGCGGCCGCCGCCGAGGCCGCCGGGATCAGGGCCCGCGTCGTCGACTACGACCTCGGCGCCGTCGCCGGATCCTCCCTGCACGCCGACGGCTACCGGGGACACGCCCGCATGGTCGTGGACGAGGACCGCAAGGTGATCGTCGGCTTCACGCTCGTCGGCCCGGACACCGCGGAGCTGCTGCACGCCGCGACGATCGCGGTCATCGGCGAGGTTCCGCTGGACCGGCTGTGGCACGCGGTCCCTTCGTACCCCACGGTCTCCGAGGTGTGGCTGCGGCTGCTGGAGACGTACGGCCGCTGATCGGCCGGCCGGGGGAGCAGCGCACTCTCCGGCCGCGCGAGCTCTCAGGGGAGGCTCGCGAGCGTGGTAAAGGCCCAGGCCAGGACGGCCTGGGCCTTACCGTTGCCCCCAGCTCAGCTCGCGGCCGGCCCGATGCCGTCCAGCGTGAACATCCTGTTCCACTCCTTCACCCACGCCCGGCCGAAGCCCTCGGCCGCGTTCAGTGGCGTGGTGCGGGCGTCGAACGTGCCCGTGGCCGGATCGAAGGCGAGCTCGGCGGCGCTGGCCCCCTTCACGTTGTGGGAGTCGAAGTCCGGGTTGAACGTCTTCACGCTCAGCCCGCCGGCGTCGTCGGTGTAGGCGAAGTCCCCGGTGCCGATGCTCACCGACCGCGTCAGCACGTTGTGCGCCGGGACGTAGACGGAGTCCGGGTTGCTCCACACCTGCTCGTCCGTGCACTCCGTGGTGCCGATCTCGGTGCAGACCCGGCCGTCGGCGGTGGACGGGACGTACCAGTCGCGGATGTTCGGATACTGCCTGGCGTAGTGGCGGTACCACTTCTCCACGTTGCGCCGGGTGTTGGTGAATCCGGTGCCGTCACCGGGCTTCAGCATGTCGTTGAACCGCTCGACCACGACCTTCGCGTTGGCCACCGGCAGCCGCTTGCCGCCCTCGTGGTAGAGCTTGTCGTGGCCAATGTACTTCACGTCCTTGAACACGTTGTCGGCCGCGACGTTGCTGTGGCCCGACTGGTAGAACAGGCCGTGCTGGACGGTGTCGAAGAAGTTGTGGTGCACCACCATCCCCGACATCCCGTCGTCCATGTAGATGGCTTGGTTGCCGTCCGCGCCGATGTCCCTGAACAGGTTGTAGGCCACCACGTTGTTCAGGTACGTGTAGTCCCGCCCGGCGTAGATGACGCCCTGGTCGGAGGCGTGCGTCACCAGCCGTTCGAACCTGTTGTGGCTGATCTCCATGTCGTTGCCCATGATCTGGATGGCCATGTGCGGCGCGTCGTGGACGTCGTTGTAGCGGAACGTGTTGCCGACGCCGTACATGTAACCGGCGGGCGTGTACGTGGCCAGCTTCGAGAAGTCGTAGATCTCGTTGTGCTCCACCACGTGGTCACCGCGTTCGAGCGAGTCGCGGTCGCCGCCCGCTGTGAAGACGCCGCCGCCGCCCAGGTCGTGCAGCCTGCTGTTGACGACGCGGTTGCGGTGGCCGCCCCGGCTCGTACGGTATTCGGCGATGGCCGTGATCGCGTCGTTGGCCTCGCCGATCTGGACCGCGTCCATGCTGACGTTGAGGATCTCCAGGCCGTCGATCGTGCAGGACTCGGCGTCGAGCAGGCGCACGCCGGTGCCGGTGGTGCCGTTCAGCTTCAGGCCCTTGAGCGTGACGCCCCTGACGTTCTCCAGCTCGAAGAACGGGGCGTCGAAGGAGGTCAGGCTGATGGTCTTGCCCTCCACCGTCCCGCCGGGCGGGTAGTAGTAGAGGGTGTCGTGGCCCTGCCAGCGGTCGATGTAGTACTCGCCCTCGGTGTCGAGCTCGCTCAGCACGTTCTGGGCCACGAACGACGTCCACTTGTCGGTGGCGACGTACATGGTGGGGTAGGTCGTCCTGAGCTCGTTCCCGCCGGCCTGGTCGATGCGTACGCGGTCGTTGGCGTAGTTGTTGCCGAAATATCCGGCCAGCCAGCCGTCCGTCTCGACCTTCGTGCTGTCGGGCTCGGCAGCGCCGATCGGCTTGGCCCACGTGGTGTGGCGCTCGGCGACGGCCCGGTCGGCGACCGCGTAGACGGGGCCGGGGAGCTTGAGCATGTCCTCGTACGGCAGGGTCGTGCCGTCGGCGGTCTTGTCCGAGAAGTAGTCGCGGGCGCCCTTCGGGGCCTCCTTGACGGTGACGTGGGTGCGGTCGAGCTTGGCGGCGCCGTTGGGATACTGCGCGAGGGTCTGGGCGACGTCGTCGGTGATCAGCTGGGGGGCGAAGGGCTGGGGTTTCCAGTTGAAGCCGTTCTTGTTGAGCGTGCCGGTGGGGATGCCCTCCGCGCCCAGGTCGTAGACGTGAACGCCGGCCGCCGCGGCGGCGGGGACGCGCGAGCGCGACGACCACTTCGCCTCGCCCTCGGGCACGTCGCTCAGCCTGCGGAACTTCTCCGGCGCGAGCGTGGTCACGCCCGCGAGCTCGACCTGCTCGCCCGGATAAGCGGCATAGGTGACGTACGACTGGGCGGGGCCCGTCACCTCGATCGTCCTGGACGTCTGGTAGACGCCCTCGCGGATGTAGACGACGCCCGGCCTGCGCTCGCTCGTCCGGCCGGCCAGGGCGTCGCGGGCGCGTTCAATCGTGGCGAACGGGTCTTTCTCGGTGCCAGTCGCGTCGTCCTTGCCGGCCTTGGCGACGTACACGACGGTCTGGGCGGGGGGTGCGGCGGCGGTGGGGAGCGCGGGGAGTGTGCCCGCCAGCAGGGCTGCCACCAGGGGGATCGTCACTCGTCTTGGCATGCTCGGGCAGACCTCATCACGTAGCAATCGATACAATAGTACAGACGGCCAAAAGTCCGTTGGGGTGAACCGTAACGCCCGCGTGGCGCGAGTTCAATGGTTTGACCAACCGACATGCGATGACGTAACCCGATATATGCCGATTCATCGGTGGGGGCGCTCAGATAAGGTGATCTACCGGAAGCATCGGGAGGGCTGCCACCATGGAGTTCGCCGTTCTGGGGCCCCTGCGCGTGTACGGACCCGACGGGCCCGTGCACCTCAGCGCCAAGCAGCGGGCCGTGCTGGCCACCCTGCTCATGCACCCGCGCGTCGTGGTCTCCACCGAGCGCCTGATCGCCGCCGTCTGGGACGACCCGCCCAGGTCCGCCGTCGCCAACCTGCAGACCTACCTTTCCCAGCTCCGCCACGCCCTGCGCGGCACCTCGCTGCGCCTGCGCACCGAGTCCTCCGGGTATGTCTGCGAACTGCCGCCCGGCCAGCTCGACCTGCTGGCGTTCGAGGAGGCGGTGCGCCGGGCCAGAAAGGCCAGGGAGGCGGGCGAGCGGCAGGCCGCCGAGCGCGCCTACGGCGAGGCGGTGGCGCTGTGGCAGGGCAACCCGGCCGAGGACGCCAGGCTCGGCGGCGTGATGGCCGCCAGGATCGCCGAGCTGGAGGAGCAGCTCGTCCTGGCCAGGTCCGAGTGGATCGACGTCCGCCTCGAACTCGGGCGTGACGACCTCGTGGCCGAGCTGCGTACCGTGGTCGCCGCCCACCCGCTGCGCGAGCGGTCATGGGCCCAGCTCATGCTCGCCCTGCACCGCAGCGGCCGGCGCAGCGAGGCGCTCGACGCCTTCCGCGAGGCCCGCACGCTGCTCGCCGGCGAGCTCGGCATCGAGCCTGGCCCCGAGCTGGCCGAGCTGCACGCCGCGCTGCTGGCAGGAGACCCGGCGCTGAGCGTACGCCCTGGCGCGCCCGCGTTCCTGGGGCCGTCGTGCCAGTTGCCCGCCGACACCTCCGACTTCGTCGGCAGGCGGGCCGAGCTGGAGGTGCTGCTGACGGCGGCGCGGGCGCGGCGGGACCAGGGGTCGCCGCCGATCGTCGTCGTCTCCGGCCTGCCCGGCGTCGGCAAGACCACGCTGACCGTGCACGCCGCCCACCGGTTACGCGCCGACTACCCCGACGGCCAGGTCTTCCTGCGGCTCGGCCGCGACGCCGCCGGGCCGCGCCGCCCCGCCGACCTGCTCAGCGAGCTGCTGCGCTCACTCGGCGTGGACGGCACACTCATCCCCGAGCACCTGGAGGAACGGGCCAGGCTGCTGCGCCAGCGGGTGGCCGACCTGGCGGTGCTCATCGTGCTCGACGACGCCCAGGACGAGACCCAGGTCCGCCACCTGCTGCCCGGTACGGCCCGCTGCTGCGTGCTGGTCACCTCCAGATCGCGCCTGCCCGTGCTGGAAGGCGCCACCCGGCTGCCGCTGGACCTGCCGGGCGAGGACGATGCCAGGCAACTGCTCGAACGCATCGCCGGCGGGGCCAGGCTGGGGGCCGCGCCGGACGCCGAGCTGGACATCCTGCGCGCCTGCGGCATGCTGCCGCTGGCGATCAGGGTGGCGGGGGCGCGGCTGGCCATCCGCCCCGCCTGGCCGGTCCGCGAGTTCGCCGGCCGGCTCGCCGACCGGCGGCTGGACGAGCTGGTCGTGGGCGGGCTCGACGTCCGCGGCACGTTCGGCGGCAGCTATGCCGCCCTGCCCGAGCCGGCCATGCGGGCGTTCCGGCTGATCGGGCTGGCGGACCTGGGCAGCATCGCGGAATGGTCGGCCGCCGCGCTGCTCGGCTGCTCCGCGCTGGAGGCGGACGTGGCGCTGGAGACCCTGGTCGCCGCGGGCATGCTCGACTCCAGGGAGATCGACGAGGCCGGGCAGCCGCGTTACCGCCTGCACGACCTGCTGCGCGTCTACGCCGAGGAGCGCGCCCTGGCCGAGGACAGCCCCGAGGAGCAGCGGGCCGCGCTGGGCCGTCACGTGCTGGAGTGCCTGCGCCGGATCAGGGCGGCCACCAGCGATCTGCCCATCCCGACCGCGCCGCCGTACCCGCTGGAGGAGCCGGGGCGGGCCGGGCCGCCGGTGGAGGGCGCGGGCATCGGCTGGCTGGCGGCCGAGCGCAGGACGCTCGTCCACAGCGTCTCGGCCGCGATCGAGCTGGGGCTGGTCGCGGAGGCGGCCGAGCTGGCGCACCACCTGTCGGCGTACCTGAACCTGGAAGGCTTCCTCGACGACGTCGAGCGCACGCAGCGGGCCGTGATCGCGGCCGCCCTCGACGAGCGCACCGCGCTGCGGGCGGAGCTGCTGCTGGCCGGGGTGCCGCTGTCGCGGGGCGCCTTCGGCGCGGCCGGGGCTCACTTCAGCCGGCTGCACGACGGCTTCGAGCGGATCGGGGACCGGCACGGGGCGGCGTACGCGCTGATCAACCGGGCGGCCTGCCACCACGGGGCCGGGCTCCTGCACGAAGCGCTCGACGACGCCCACCGCGCGATCCGGCTGCTGGAGGAGCTGGGCGACGCCGGCGGGCTGGACTACTCCTGGACCTGGCCGATCTGGATCCACATGGAGAGGGGACAGTACGCCGAGGCCAGACGGCTCTGCCAGGACCGGCTCGCCGTGGCCGGCGACGACCGGCGGGTGCGCGGCGACCTGCTGCGGGCGCTGGGCACGGCCTGCTACCTGAGCGGCGAGGCGGCCGAGGCGGTCCGCTACTACCAGGAGAGCCTGCTCATCAGCGAGGTCATCGGGCACCGGGTGGCGACCGGCAAGGTGCTGCGCCGGCTGGGCGAGGCGCTGGGGGCGCTCGGGCGCTTCGACGAGGCCGTGGACGCGCTCGACGGGGCCCGCTCGCTCTTCCGCGAGAGCGGGGACGGGCTGGGGGAGGCGCTGGCCACGTACGCGCTGGGGGAGGTGCGGCTGCGTCAGGGGCGGGCGAAGGAGGCGCTCGCGCTGCTGGCCGGCGCGTACGAGCGGCTCGGGCCCGACGGGCCGCCCGTGTGGCGGGCCCGGGTGCTCAGGGAGCTCGGCCGGGCGCACGCAGGGGTGGGGGAACGTGAACGGGCGGAGGCGGTGTGGCGGGAGGCGTTGCGACTGTTCGAACACGGTCCTGAGGCCGCCCAGGTGACCGCCTACCTCGCCGGTCGCGCTTGAGGCGCACGGGCACCCCTGGAAGGGCTCACTCAGCCGGCTGCAGGAAGGTGACCACGGGCACCGTCTCGGCCCCCGACTGCCTGGCCGCCCGCCGCGCCGCGCCCGGCGTCGGCCCTTCGCCCACGACGCCGCCGTCCGCCAGCGCCACCCACCGTCCCTGCGCCTGGCCCTGCACCGGCTCGGGAACGAACTCCAGCGCCCGCTCCACCTCGGGCCGGCTCGGCACGGGCACGGGACGCGAGCGCCAGTACAGCCACTGCACCACGATCAGCGGCCCCAGCGTGGTCAGCAGCGGCACCGCGCCGCCCCCGCCGAGGAAGGCCGCCACCACGACCGCCAGCAGCGCCGCGTCCACGCCGGCCGCCGTCCATCCCGCGACCCGCCCGTAACTCCGGTACGCCACCAGCGGCCACAACGTGAGCATGAGACAGTCGCCGAGCCCGACCAGCGACGGCTCGGGAGCACCCCGCGTGGCCAGCACCGGCGCGAACGGCAGTCCGTCCAGGCGGGCCACGAAGTCCAAGGTCAGCGAGGTGAGCCCGGTGGCCAGCGTGTCGTACAGGGTGAGCGCGGCGGCCAGCGCCGCCACCTGGGCGGGGGAGATGGCCGTCTGCACCCACAGGTTGACCGCGCCCACGACCAGCAGGATGACCGCCACGTCGTTCAGCACCAGGACGACGCCGCTCCACCCGACGAAGTACGCCGCCACGTCCCCGCCGCACAGCACCAGGGCGGCGAACCCCGCCACCCGCCCGCCCAGCACCGGGGCCAGCGTCAGCTGCGTGAACGTGAACACCACCACCCCGAACACCGACACCACGATCGCGACCGGCACGTGCAGGTACGCGAACGGCATGGCCACCAGCGCGACGACCATGACGGCGATGTCCGCGCGGACGAACCGGCCCACCGGCGGGCGCGGGATCGTGTAACGGGACAGGAACCAGGCGGACAGCGCGACCGTCAGCGCGATGAGCGCGTGCAGGCCCAGGACGTGCGGGATCACCGGACTCCTAGCGGTACGGGGGCGGCGTGCTCGAAGCTGTGCTCGATCAGGTCCGCCCGGACCTGGCAGGGGACGGGCAGGTCGCCGGGGGTCTCGACCAGGACGATGCCCCTGATCGGCAGCCCCTCGGCCCGCTCCTCCAACCGGCTGAGCAGGGTCGCGTCGTCCTTGCCCGACACCACGTACAGGATGTCGTCCTCGACCGCGTACCTCGTCGGCAGCGGCAGCGTTCGCTCCGCCTGGAGCACGTCGAGGACGTCGCGCGTGGTCAGGCCGCTCGTCCCGGTGAGGCGGCCGAGGACGCGGGAGGTCGCCGGGATCGCCGCCATCGCGCAGGTCACGGGCGCGGACTCCGGCAGCGTTCTGACCAGGTCACCGGTGACGTACCGGAGCAGGAGGGTGGTGTCGCGGAAGGAGGAGTAGGGGGTGATGACGAGGACGGCGGTCGTGTCCGGCGCGGCCGGCTCCAGCGTGACCGGATCCAGCACCTCCACCAGCCCCTGATCGGCCGGCAGATGCAGGTGCCCGTCGTCGCACACCTGGCCGGTGACCGGGGCGATCTCCGTCATCGAGTAGCCGTCGAAGACCTTCGCGCCCAGCACCTCCTCGGCCCGCACCCGCAGCGCGTCGGTCAGCACCTCGCCGCCCGACCACACCTCGATCAGGCCGAAGTCGCGCGGGCTCCAGCCGCCCCGCTCGGCCTCCTGCACGAGCGCCGCCAGATAGGAGGCGGTCACGTTGACATGGCTGATCAGCGGACGCTTCCCGGGAACGTGCAGCGGTGTGGCCAGCCGGTCGAGCGCGGCGCGCGGATCGATCATGCCGAGATGCACGAACCCGGCGCCCGTCATGGGCACCGCCCGCTCGGCGACCACCTGGGCGATCGACCGCGAGCTGATGGCGTTGGCCCACAGATGCTCCTCGCGGACGCCGCCGGTCAGCATCAGCGCCAGGGCCGCCATCGAGGACATCAGCTCGACCTCGTACGCGGAGAACCAGACGAGCGTGGGGCTGCCCGTCGTCCCGGTGGTGTGGGCCAGCACGGCGGGACGGGCCCGGTCCGACACGAAAGCGGCCGGCATGCCGCGCAGCGCCTGCTTGGGCGTCGGGGGAAGATCGGCCAAGGTCATGCCCGGTTCGCCGATGCGGCGGTAGTAGGGGACCTCCGCCAGGGCGTGCTTCATCGTACGGCGCAGGCGCCGCTTCGTGAGATCCTCCTGGATCTCCGGATCGGCGGCGGCCAGCATGTCGTCGGAGCCCTCACCGGGCGACCCGAACGCCTCCATGGTGGCCCGAGTGTCGTCCACCAGCGCGCGCACGTCCCGGATCCGGAACCGCCGGCCGGACATCATCGTCCACGCGTAGCCCAGTTGCCGCATCGCTGTGCCGAACACGCCTCACCTTCCTCCGCCTGTTCCCCCCGGGGCTGATCCCCCGGGGGGCGTGAACCTGCCCGGCGGGTCAGCCGATGTGCACGAACACCGCGGTGGACAGGGCGCTGACGGCGTACTTGGCGTAACGGCGAGCGGTCTTGATCATGGGGCTCTCCCTCTCGTTCCGTGGACGGGGCTCGACGCCCCCTCTCACGGAGCAACGATCAGTTCAGGCCCTACAAAGTGACTACAGAGCGGCTACAGGGGTTTCGCCGGCCGGCGACGGCGCAGACCGGCGAGCGCGGCCCCCGTGATCACGAGCCCCGCCACCACCACCATCCGCCCATCAGGCCCCGCCTCCCCACCCGCCCCTGTGGCCACCCCTCCGGTGGGGGTTTCGGCAGGGGTTTCCGCAGG
This sequence comes from Nonomuraea sp. NPDC048892, assembly GCF_040649735.1. Taxonomy (NCBI): domain Bacteria; kingdom Bacillati; phylum Actinomycetota; class Actinomycetes; order Streptosporangiales; family Streptosporangiaceae; genus Nonomuraea; species Nonomuraea sp. NPDC048892. The sequence goes on from NZ_JBEZFZ010000016.1 coordinate 89,305, forward strand.
GTCGGTGGTCTCCGTGTCGGTGGTCTCCGTGTCGGTGGGTTCAGGGCTTTCGCTGCCGGTGGTGCCCGGATCGGGCTCGTCGTCCTGCCCGGTCGTGGGGACCTTGAGCGTGTAGGTGGTCAGTGCCGCTCGATTCCGCACCTCGCACCGGATGGCGGGGGAGGTCGGGGTGGTGCCGAAATTGATGGCGCCCGGCCGCACGACGCCGGTGTCAGCCCGGCCGGGCGTGGTCAGCAGCTCCACGCGAGTCGCGGGCAGCGGGATGTCCGCACCCGGCGTGATCGCCTCCAGCGTGCCGACGCCGGTGGCCGACGTCAGGCCGGGATACTCGCTGATGCCGGCATAGGCGTAGAGCTTGGTGCCGTCGTCGAGCCCGGCGAGGGGAGCCTTGAGCGCGGCGCCCTCATAGGCCCCCTGCCAGCCGATGGACAGCTGATCGCCCACGGCGGTGGTGGTCGGCATCGTCAAGGTGACCCGCACCTTGATGTTCTGCGTCTCCGAACCGGCCTTGCAGGCGTACTCGACGACGTCGGTGGCGAGCACGCGCGGTCGCTCAGCCGCGTCGGCCTGGGTCGGTAAGAACAGGATCATGGCGGCGGTCAACATGGCCGGCTGGACACGCACGGCGGCTCCTCTGCGACGGACGGTGCACAAGGGAGACGGGGTGAACGTGCATTCGGTTGACACGGAAGCCCGGCCGTTCCGGCCGGGCGAGCCGCGCGTGGGCGAGCAGGTACAGGGCGTGCGTCAGCATACGTCGATGTAGTAGACGGGATCCCAGTCGACGCGCACGATCTTGCCCGCGTCGATCGTCCGCAGCGTCTTCTTGTTCTTGTCCATCAGGACGACCTTCGCATCGTTGACCTGGTGGTTCGCCACGGCGCCGTCGCCGATGAAGTTGGACACCCAGCGATCGTCCGGCTTGCAGTAGGTCACCTCGAAGAGGGTGTGCTCGCCGTCGCCCTCCCCGGCGGCGAGGCAGGCGTACTCGCTGTCGCAGTTGTGCAGCATGGTGTCTCTGAGCAGCGTGGACGCGTCGGGGGTCACGGTCTCGTGCGGGCCGAAGAACTGCATCCACGGCTCCCACGCGGCCGCGCTCGTCCGTCCCTGGGCTTTCGACTCCTCCGCCTGCGCCGCCGGCGCCTCCGCCTGCGCCGCCGGCGCGCCCGTCGACAGCGCCGTGACGAGCGCGAGAACGACTACAGAGGCCGACGCGACTCCGGGCCGTGGCTTCATGAAGCTCCGCATGATCTGGTCCTTTCTCAGCGTTCGGACCGGACCAGTCAAACAACGACCCGACTCAGATCGGCTTCCGCTCGGCTTCACCCCGTCAAGAAAGAGCGCGTTCGGCGGTGTCCTGGGCGGCCAGGAAGGCGGAGATCTGGGCCGCTCCCGTCCGCCGCAGCCAGGTGTCGAGGTTCATCAGGCCCGGGTGCAGGGCGCGGGCGAAGGCGACGTCGGCGCGGTAGCCGCGTTCGTTCAGCCAGGTGTAGGCGTAGGCGAAGTCTTCCCCGATCCGCGCGATCTCCTCGATCGGGATCTGTACGGACGGCAGCGACCGGCCGATCGCCGCCGAGACGGCGGCGGCGATCCGGCGTGGGGTCAGTTCGTCCCCGGCCAGGTCGACCGCGCGGCCGATCCACTCGCCCGGCCGTTCGAAGGCCAGCGCGGCGAAGACGCCGACGTCGTCGACGGCCATGATCTGCTGCGGTACGTCGGGATCGAACGCGGTGGCCAGGGCGCCGTCGCGCAGGTAGTAGCCGCCGGTGTAGTTCTCCATGAACGAGACCGGGCGCAGGAAGGTCGCGGGCAGGCCCAGCCGGGTGATGTGCTGTTCGATCCGCCACTTGTTGACCGTGTTGACCGGCAGTTTCTCGGTGTCGTGGCGGCCCGCGCCGGCGAGCGAGGTGTAGACCAGGTGCCGCACGCCGGCCGCGTGTGCCGCGTCGGCGACGTTGCGGCCCCACCGGACCTCGTCCTCGGCTGAGAAGCCCGCGGGGGTGCCCGGGGAGCCGACGGTGGGCTGCACGCTGAACAGGCCGTAGGCCCCTTCGGCGGCGGTGACGAGCGAGGCGAGGTCGTCCATCTCGGCCCGGACGAGCTCGGCGCCCGCCTGGGCCAGCGCGCGGGCCGCCGGGGCGTCCGGATCGCGCGTCACCGCCCGTACTCGCCGGCCGCCCGCGAGCAGGTGTGCTGTCACGGCCCGGCCCTGCAAGCCGGTCGCTCCCACCACCACGATGGTTTTCACGAAATGTCTCCAGAAGGTAGGCACGCGGCGGCCATCCACCTAAGTGGGGTGGCCCCCCGGTTATGAGTGAGTACGATATGGAGGGCCACCCCGTTTTTGCAAGCCCGCCGGAGAACGACATGCCGCCCGACAGCCGTACGACCGCGTCCGCGCGGCCGATGCGCGCCGACGCCCGCCGCAACTACGACCGCATCGTGGCCGCCGCCGCCGAGGCCGTTGCCGAGCAAGGGGCCGAGGCGTCCCTGGAGGAGATCGCCCGGCGGGCCGGCGTCGGCTCGGCCACGCTGCACCGCCACTTCCCCTCCCGGCAGCGGCTGCTGGAGGCTGTCTTCCGCGACAAGGTCGAGGCCCTGTGCGCCACCGCGGAAGACCTGGCCGCCGGCTCCGACGACCCCGGGCGGGCGCTGGCGACCTGGCTGGGAGCCGTCGCCAGGCACGCCGTGGCCAACCGGGGCCTGGCCGCCTCGCTGATGCGCGGAGCCCACGACGGCGACCCTGCCTGGGGCGCCACCTGCCACACGATGATCACGGACGCCGGAGCGGACCTGCTGGCCCGCGCCCGCCGGGCGAACGCCGCCCGCCCCGACGTCTCGATCACGGACCTGCTCACCCTGGTCAACGCCATCTGCCTGGCCGTCGAGCACGAGCCCGACGGCGCGGCCCAGGCCGACCGCCTGCTCACCCTCGCGCTCACCGGAATACGCCCTGCGGGCCCCGGTGTGGCGAGCCGGTGACCACGCGGACGGCCGACGTCGCGCACGTAACGGCGCCCGGCCCTGTGCGGGCTCAGCGGCCGTTCTCCTGGAGGCCCTCAGCCACGTGCGGAGGGTGGCGGTGCCGTCGGCTGCGCCGTGAAGGATGAGGGTGGGTGAAGAGAGGACGACGGAGATCGGCCCGACCGCGGAAGCCGCTCAGACCTGGCCGATCCCGCCGTCCACGGGAAGATCGATCCCGGTGACGAAGCTCGAGTCCGCGGAGGCGAGGAAGAGCGCCGCGGTGGCGATCTCGTGCACGTCGCCGAGGCGGCCGACGGGCACCTGCGTGGCGATCTGCTCCTTGAACCCTGGAGGCAGGTCCGCGAACGCGGGGGTGTCGATCGCGGCCGGGCTGAGGACGTTGACCCGGATCCCGCGCGCCTTCAGGTCGGTGGTCCACGTGCGGGCGAACGAGCGCAGCGCCGCCTTGCTCGCGGCGTAGACCGTCGTGCCCGGATCGCCCTTGTCCGCGGCGCCCGACCCGACGAGCACGACCGAGGCGCCGTCGGACAGCAGCGGCAGCAGCTTCTGCACGGTGAAGAACGTCCCGCGCACGTTCACGCCGAACACGGCGTCGAACGACTCCTCGGTCACGTCGCCGATGGGCTCGTTCCACGTCCAGGCGCCGGCGCTGGCGACGAGCACGTCCACCCGGCCCCTTTCGGCCGCCACCACTTCGGCCAGGCGCGTCACGTCGGAGATCCGGCCGACGTCCCCGAGTACCCCCGTCACGTCGCGGCCGATGGCGGCCACCGCCGCGTCCAGCCGGTCCTGGTGCCGGCCGGTGATGACCACGTGCGCGCCCTCCGCTACGAACACCTTCGCCGTCGCCAGTGCCAGTCCGGAAGTCGCGCCGGTGATCACCGCGACCTTCCCGTCGAGCTTCGCCATGTCTCTCCCTCTGCGTTAAAAATGAGAGGTCTCTCATTTTTGACGGTCACTGTAGCGAAGATGAGAGCATCCTCAAAGTTGAGACATGTCGCACTTTGCTACGGTGGCCTCATGCCTTCCAGGGGAAACCCGCCGCCCGCCCGCCGCGACGCCCGCCGGAACCGCGAGCGGCTGCTCGAATGCGCCCGGAGCGCGTTCGCCGACCAGGGCGCGCAGGCCGCACTCGACGGCATCGCCCGGGAGGCGGGCCTGGTGGTCGGCACCCTCTACCGGCACTTCCCGACCCGCCTCGACCTCCTGTGCGCCGTCCTCGAACCGAAGCTGCGCCACGTGATCGCCGAGGTGGAGGCCGCGTCCGGCCTGGCGGATCCGTGGGAGGCGTTCCGCGGCCTGCTCGAAGCCCTGTGCGCGGCCCAGGCCGGGGACCGGGCGTTCGGCGACTTCCTGGCCCGGCGCTTCCCCGGCGACGACCGCACCGACGCTGTGCACGGTGAGATCTGCGCGCTCGCGCAACAGGTGCTGGAACGGGCGCAGGCGTCCGGCGCCGTCCGTCCGGACGTCACCGGCGCCGACCTGTTCCTGCTGCTCTGGGCGAGTAGCAGAGTCGCCGAGGCCACCCGGGAGGTGGCCCCGTCGATGTGGCGACGACACGTCTACCTGGCCTTGGACGGCTTCCGGGCCGCGAACCGGCTCGACCTTCACGAGCCCGCCTGGGACGCCGAGCAGCTCCACAGCGCGATGGCCGGGCCGGCGAAACAGGCGGGCAGGGCCCACGCTGGTGCGGGCAGCGACTGATCTGTCTCGGCACTAGGCCCAGGACGCATTCCCCCGTAGAGACGCACATTGACTCCGGCGCCTTCCCCGATTCCATCACGTTATGTGAAAGTTGGCGCTACTTTCGGTGACGTTGATGGAGGGGCAATGAAAGAGCTGCACGGCTTCGAGCTCGAACCTGAGGTGCAGGAGTGGCTGGTTAGCCTGAGCGATGGCGACTTCAAACGGGTCGATGAAGTGGCAGGACTGTTGGCCGAGAAGGGTACCGAACTTGGTGGCCCATGGCCGGATCACCTGGAAGGACCGGTATGGGAATTGCGGCTCCGGCTTCGGGATGTTGCGGCCCTGGGTAACGTACTGGTGTACAGCGAGCAGGACGATTGCGTTGCTCACGGTCTTCAGAAAGACCAGGCAACATGATCAGAGGCAGATCGATCGAGCCGTCCGAGCACAGAAGATCTGTGAGCGTGATCACTGGGGCCCGGTGAACGGGATCTTCGGGAGGCAGGCGTGATGTCCGGCTAGCACACCCGCTGGGAGCCCGCGAGTTCGCAGGACGAAGATCCTGAGCGGATCGCCATTCGCGAGGCTCTGGCCTTCGGGCAGGCCTTGTACGACCGGCGGATCGCTCTCGGGCTCAGTGCGGCCGAGCTGGCCCGGCGGGCGGCCATGACCGAGGACGAGATCGAGTGCATCGAGGAGGGCGGCACGGCGCCGAGCGTCGCGCTGTTGCGTCACCTGGCCGCCGCTCTGGACGCCGATGTTCGTCTCACCGCCGGTCATGGCATCGGGTCGCTCTGGTTCGAGGGCCGCGCCGCGTGAGCTCGCCGACCGGCTGACGGCGCGTGAGGCGGTGGTCGTAGGGTGCGGGTATGTCGTTCATCGTTACGACGGGCGCCACCGGTGCGCTTGGTGGCAGGATCGCGGCGCTGCTGGCCGAGGCCGGTGCCGAGCAGCGGCTGGTGTCGCGGCGGGCGGTTGGACGCGCGCCCCGGCTCGACCGCGCGACGGCCGTCGACGCGGAATACGGTGACCGGGCGGCGATGCGGCAGGCGCTCGACGGGGCCTCGACCGTGCTGTTCGTGTCCGCGTCGGAGAGCGCCGACCGCCTCGACCGGCACCGCGCCTTCGTGGCCGCCGCCCGTGACGCCCAGGTGACCCACCTCGTGTACGTCTCCTTCTACGGCGCCGCCCCCGAGGCCACGTTCACGCTGGCGCGCGACCACTGGGCCACCGAGCAGTGCATCCGCGAGAGCGGGCTGGCCTTCACCTTCCTGCGCGACAACCTGTACGCCGACTTCCTGCCCGCCATGGCCGGCGACGACGGCGTGATCAGGGGGCCGGCGGGGCGCGGGCGGGTGGCGGCCGTGGCTCAGGACGACCTCGCACGCGCGGCGGCCGGCGTGCTGCTGCGGCCGGGCCCGCACGAAGGGGTGACGTACGAGCTCACCGGCCCCGAGGCGCTGACGCTGGAGGAGGTGGCCGCCATCATGACCGAGATGACCGGGCGGGAGGTCGCCTATCACGAGGAGACGGTGGCGGAGGCGTACGAGTCGCGCCGCGTCTACGGCGCGCCCGCATGGCAGGTCGATGCCTGGGTGTCGACCTACCTGGCGATCGCGGCCGGCGAGCTCGAAGGGGTCACCGACGCGATCCCCCTTCTCACCGGTCTGTCGGCCACGACCTTCGCGGAGCTGCTCAGACGGCGAACACCTGAGAGTCGTCCGCGAACGCCTTGAACTCCAGCGCGTTGCCGGCCGGATCCAGCAGGAACATCGTCCACTGCTCGCCCGGCAGCCCTTCGAAACGCAGGTACGGCTCGATGACGAACACGATGCCCGCCTCCCGGAATCGGCCGGCCAGCTGGTGGAATTCCGGAATTGTGAGGATCAACCCGAAATGCGGCACGGGGACGTCGTGACCGTCAACGGGGTTGTGCGCCCGCTGCGCCCGCGACGGCGCCAGATGGGTGACGAACTGGTGTCCGCGCAGGTTCCAGTCGATCCAGGTGTCTGAGCTGCGGCCCTGGGCACAACCGATCAGATCGCCGTAGAAGTGACGGGCCGCGTCGAGGTCGTCCACGGGGACGGCGAGGTGGAAGCGGGGCAGTGCGGGCGTGGTCATCAGGGGGTCTCCTTTCCGCGATGATCACTAGGTACCCGCCGCCGACCGAAGCTCACCAACCCTCGTCGAGGCCGCAGATGTTCACCGTGACGCTCTTCTGGCTGCGGGCGGGGGTGATCACCTCGAAGACCACGCGGTACGTGCCCTCTCCCTTCCATGTGATGGACGGGAGCAGCGGCCGTGACCCTGGCGTGCCCGACTGCCTGCCCTGGTTCTGGCCGTTGACCAGCCAGCGGTAGCTGTAGGTGCCGGTGGCGGAGACCTTGGCCCAGATGTTCATGTCGTAGCGCCAGCAGTCGCCCACCCTGATGCCCTCATAGGTGAATGTCACCGACTTGACGCCGCCGCCGGTGGACGGCTCGGCGGTGGTGGGCTTCACGCTCGGCTGCGCCGTGGTGGTCTTCCTCGTGCGGACGGGCGTGGGGGTGGGTGGCGCGGGCGTGTCGCGGGGGGTCTGCGTGGTCTTCGGGGTTCGGGCCGGGGTCTTGGTAGGTCTCAGGGTTCTGGCCGACTGCTTGGCCTTGCTCGTCGTACGGGTCGAGGCGGGGGTGGAGGCCGGGCCGGTGATGGCGGCCGTCGTGCCGGGGCCGCCTCCGCGCCAACCGGGCCACCACACCCACGCGGCGGCCACGCCCGCCGTCACGACGACCGCCGTGCCGCCGGCCAGGAGCGCGAGCACGAGACCGTTGCGGGACGACGTGCGCATGGGACCGGTCGTCTCGTGCGCGAAGGCCCTGCCATGGACGGCCCCGTGAACCGCCCCAGGTCCGGGGATCGGCCCGGGGCCACCGCCCGCTCCGGGGCCACCGGCCGTGCCCGGGGGCGGTCCCGCTGGGAAGAGGGCGGGGCGGGGCGGCTGGGGTGGGCGCACGGGGGACGCGCCGATGAGCTGGAAGAGGACGTCCTGCATGGCCGGGCGGGCCGTGGGATCCTTGGCCAGGCAGGCGTGCACGATCGAGCGCAGCGGCTCAGGCACGCCGTCCAGCCGCGGCTCCTCGTACTGGATCCTCCTGAGCACCGCGGGCAGCGAGTCGTTGCCGAACGGCGGCGCGCCGGTGACCGCGTACACCATCACCGACCCCCACGCGAACACGTCCACGGCCGGCCCGGCGGGCGCGCCGAGGAACTGCTCGGGAGCCATGTACGCGGGCGTCCCCACGATGCTGCTGGTCCGGGTCACCGCGTCGTCCATGGCGCGGGCGATGCCGAAGTCGATGACGCGCGCCCCGTCGCGGCCGAGCAGCACGTTCGCCGGCTTGAAGTCGCGGTGCACGACCCCGGCCCGGTGGATGGCGGCCAGCGCGGTGGCGGTGGCGACGGCCAGGCGTTGCAGGTCCGCCCCCATGTGCGGGCCGGCCTGCTGCAGCGAAGGCCCTTCGACGTACTCGGTCACGATGTACGGCCGCCCGCCCAGCGAGGCGTCCAGCACCTGCGCGATGCAGAACGGCTCCACCCGCCGCGCGGCGGCGATCTCCTTGGCGAAGCGGCCGTCGCCGATCACGCCCTCGCGCAGCACCTTGATCGCGACGCGGGTGCCGTCGGGGGCGGAGCCCAGGTAGACGATGCCCTGGCCGCCCTCGCCGAGTTGCCCGACGATCCGGTAGGGGCCGATGGCCTCGGGCGTCATTGGTAGTCGTCCAAAGAGCAGACTTCGATCGTGATGCTCTTGCGGGTGGCGGCGGGCGCGGTGACGTTGAGGGCGATCGTGTGGCGGCCGGCGTCCAGCATGTACTGCCCGGACGTCACGAACGCCGTGTACTCGCCCTCCGACACCCAGGACCTGTTGTTCACGCGGACCTGGCCGTCGATGGTCCACTTGTACGAGACCCAGATGCCCGGCCTGCTCGACTCCACCGAGGTCTGGAAGTGCACCGGGGGCATGTAGCAGCCGCTCGCGTCCGACTGGCCCGGGCCGCCGAACATGTCGATCTGCAGGATGCTGATCCTGGCGCTGGTGGCGGGCTTCCTGGTGGTCCTGGTCGGGGCGGGGGTCGGACGGGCGCTCGTGCGCGCCGGTGTACTTGTCCGGGTGGGGGTCGCGGTGGGCTTCCGGGTGGGTTTCTGGGTCTTGGGGGCGGTGGTACGGGGCTTTGAGGTGGTCTTCGTGGGCTTATGGCTGGGTTCCGGCGTCCTGTCCGCCGTGTCGTCCTCGTCGGCGTCCGGGTCGGTGTCTTGATCGGTGTCCTGGCTGGTGCCCGGGGTGGGGGAGCCCGCGGAGAGGAACGCCGTGCCCTTCCAGCCCGACCAGGGGGCGGCCCAGACGACACCGGCGATGAGCGCCGCCACCATGAACCCGGCCACCCCGGCGGCCACGGCCACCAGCACCGACCCCCGCCGCTTACCCCGGTACTCGGCCCCGTTCCCCGGCGCCTGCCCAGACCCATGTCCCGGTCCGTAGCCGTGACCGTGCCCCGCGCCCGCTCGCCCCGCGCCCGGTGGCATCGCCCCCGGCGGCCCTGGCATGGGAGTGCCCTGGGCCCAGCCGCCCAACCCCGGCCCCGGCCCCGACGCCGGCCCCGCCCCAGGCCCTGCACTGGACTGCGGTGGTGGGCCGGCGTTCTGGCCGCTGAGAAGGCGCAGGATCACGTCCCGCATCGTCGGCCGCCGCCCCGGATCCTTGGCCAGGCAGTCGTACACGATCGCACGCAACCCGTGCGGCAGCTCGCCCAGCTGAGGCTCGTTGTTCAGGATCCGGTTGATGATCGCGGGCATCGTGTCCTGCCCGAACGGCGGCGCGCCCGTCCCCGCCCACACCATCACCGACGCCCACGCGAAGACGTCCGCCGCCGGACTCAGCGGCTGCCCGGCGAGCTGCTCAGGAGCCATGTAGGAGAGCGTCCCCACGATCCCGCCGCCGTGCGTGACGGGGTCGTCCATGGCGCGGGCGATGCCGAAGTCGATGACACGCGGCCCGCCGGGCCCGAGCAGCACGTTCGCGGGCTTGAAGTCGCGGTGCACGACCCCGGCCTGATGGATGGCGGCCAGCGCGGTGGCTGTGGCGACCGCGAGCCGCTGCAGGTCGGCGCCGGTGTGGCGGCCCGCCTGCTGGAGCGAGGGGCCCTCGACGTACTCGGTCACGATGTACGGCTGCCGGTCGTCCGGCGAGGCGTCGAGCACCTGCGCGATGCAGAACGGCTCCACCCGCCGCGCCGCCTCGATCTCCTTGGCGAACCGCGCCCCGAACCCGGCGCCGCCGCGCAGCACCTTGACCGCGACGCGCCGGCCGTCGGGCGCCTGCCCGAGATAGACGGTGCCCTGCCCGCCCGCGCCGAGGCGGCCGAGCAGCCGGTACGGTCCTACCGCCGGTGGGTCGTCCTCCCGCAGCGGTTCGACGTTCGCCATGAGAGAAGTGACTCCTGAGACGGGTGCGGCAGATCTTTACGTACGATAGCGACTCGAATCAGGATTTGTGGTGAAGTCACACACCCACCGAAGGTTCCTTCATCCAGACCTCAGTAGTCCCGCGCCCGTGGCAGCGCCGCCACCACGACCAGCCCGCCGCCCTCCCTGGGCCGCGCCCTGACGTCACCGCCGTGCGCCACCGCCACCGACCTGACGATCGACAACCCCAGCCCGGCGCTGGTCCCGGTCACCGTCCGCTCGGGCCGGTGCCGGTGGAACGGCTTGAACAGCAGCGGCACGTCGTACGGCGCCACGCTCGGCCCGGTGTTGCTCACCTCCACCTCCACCTGGAACTCCGACACGGTACGGCTGACGATCCGCACCCACCCGGTGCCGTCGTCGAGGTTGTAACGCAGCCCGTTCTCCACCAGGTTGTGCACCAGCCGTTCGAGCAGCAGCGCGTCCCCGGTGGTCGGGGCGGGGGCGCTGACCTCGTACAGGGTGACCTTGCGGTCGGCGGCCTCGTCGGCGCTCTGCGCGGCCACGTGCGTCACCACGTCCGCCAGGTCGACCGGCGAGCGGTCCGCGACGTCCTGCTCGGACCTGGCCAGCAGCAGCAGCCCGTTGATGAGCCGTTCGTGCCGGGTGTTGATCTCCAGCAGGCTCTCGCCCAGCTCCTTGACGTCGGTCGTGGCCGTACGGCGGTGCATGGCCAGCTCGACCAGCGCCCGGTTCAACGTCAGCGGCGTACGCAGCTCGTGGGAGGCGTTGGCCACGAACCGGCGCTGCCCGTCGAAGGAGTGGTCGAGCCGCTCCACCATGGTGTCGAACGTGTCGGCCAGGTCCTTGACCTCGTCGGCGGGGCCGCTGAGCGCGATGCGTTCGTGCAGCCCGCGTTCGGCCATGGGAGCGGCGGCGATCCTGCGGGCGGTGTCGGTGACCAGCCGCAGCGGCGCCAGCATCCGGCCCGCCACCACCCAGCCCAGCCCCACGGCCCCGCCCCCGACCACGACCAGCGCGACGGCGCCCTGCGCGAGCAGCGAGGTGAGCGCGGCGGACTGGATCCCCGCCTCCTGCTGCCGCAGCCACTCCTTCGCCTCCTCGCCGTAGACGGTGACGCCGTCCCTGGTGAGGAAGACCTGCTTGCTCCTGCCGGGCTCGGAGGAGGAGAAGCGTTCCTCGAAGGTCCGGTCGAGCTGCTGGTTGAACAGCAGGTACGTGACCGCCAGCAGGGCCAGCCCGGCGAGGAAGAACAGCGCCCCGTAGACGGCCGTGAGCCGCAGCCTGAGCGTGGGCCGCAACGTGCTGGGCCGCGGAAGTCTCATGCGATCCGGTACCCGACCCCGGCCACGGTCTGCACGACCGGCGGGTTGGCGAGCTTGCGGCGCAGCTTGAGTATGGTGAGCCGGACCGCGCCCGTGAACGGGTCGGCGTTCTCGTCCCATGCCTTCTCCAGCAGTTGCTCGGCGGACACGACCGCGCCGTCCGCGCGCAGCAGCTCGGTCAGGACGGCGAACTCCTTCTTCGACAGCGGCACGAACCGCCCGTTCCTGAACACCTCCCTGCGCGCCGGGTCGAGCGTGATCCCGGCCCGCCGCAGCACGGGCGGCACGGCCGGCCGCGAACGCCGCCCGAGCGCCAGCACCCTGGCGGCCAGCTCGGGGAAGGCGAACGGCTTGGGCAGGTAGTCGTCGGCGCCCAGGGACAGCCCGGTCACCCGGTCGTCGAGCTGGGCGGCGGCCGTGAGCATCAGCACCCGGGCGGCGCACTCGGAGGCCACCATCTCCCGGCACACCTCGTCGCCGTGCACGCGCGGCAGGTCGCGGTCCAGCACGACCACGTCATAGTCGTTGACCGCGATCCGCTCCAGCGCGGCCGCACCGTCGTGCGCCAGATCGACCGCGTGGGTCTCCTCGCGCAGCCACTCGGCGATCGCGTCGGCGAGCGTCGGCTCGTCCTCAACCACCAGTACCCGCATGGCGTCCTCAGGTCCTTTCCGTCCGCTTACGAAGCCGAGTGTGACGGAACGGATATTCGTTCCGGATAAGCCGCCGCGTTCCGGATAAGCCGCGCGTTCCGGATGAGCAGCCGGCGGAAACGCTGAGGAAACGCCCCGACCTATTGCATCTCCCCTCGAACGGCATTCATTCGACGGAGGAGAACTGTCATGCGAGGACGAATCCTCGGCGCGCTGGTCACGGCGCCGCTGACGCTCACCCTGGTCCTGACGGGCTGCGGCGCGGACGGCGGGGGCGGGGCGGACGTGGCCTCGGTGAACGGGGGCGCGTCGAACCAGAGCACGGCTGGCGCCAAGCCCAGCGAGGACCCTCAGGAGAGGGCGCTCAAGTTCGCCCAGTGCATGCGCGAGAACGGCATCGACGTGCCCGACCCCGACTCCAGCGGCAGGTTCACGATGAGGTTCGACAAGAACACGCCCCAGGAGAAGGTCGACGCGGCCCAGAACGCCTGCAAGCAGTACGCCCCGAGCGGCCAGCGCAAGGGCGGCGGAGACCCCAAGATGGCCGAGAACCTGCGCAAACTCGCCCAGTGCATGCGCGACAACGGCGTCGAGAACTACCCCGACCCCGAGGGCGGCATGATGCGCATCACCCGCGACGTCGGCGAGGACCCCGACTTCAAGTCCGCGCAGGAGAAGTGCCAGAAGGAGTCCGCCGAGGCCGGTATGGGAGGTTCCTGATGGGCCCGGTGACCGACGGGACCACGCTCGACGGCACGGCGGAGCGCGCGGCCCCGCCGCCGCGCCGGCGCCGCCGCGGCAGGGGCAGGCTGGTGGCGGGGCTGCTGGCCGTGGCCGCCGTCGCGGGCGGCGCGCTCGTCGCGGTGAACGGCGCGGGCGTGCTGGAGGCCGGCGCCGGCCCGACCAAGGCGGCCGCCGTGCTGCCGCCCGCGACCACGACGGTGACCAGGCAGACGCTGAACGACACCAGGGACGCCGACGGCGAGCTCGGCTACGGCCCGGTGACCACGGCCGTGAGCAGGCAGCCCGGCACCATCACCTGGCTGCCCGACAGCGGCGCGACGATCAGCCGCGGCCGGTCGCTGTTCCGGGCGGACAACAAGCCGGTCGTGCTCATGTACGGCGACCGTCCCGCCTACCGCGACCTGCGCGACGGCATGGAGGGCAAGGACGTCGAGAACCTGGAACGCAACCTGGACAAGCTCGGCTACGACGGCTTCACCGTGGACGACGAGTTCACCTGGGACACCGCCCAGGCCGTCATGGAGTGGCAGGAGGATCGCGGCCTGGAGGAGACCGGCGTGGTCGAGCTGGGCCGGGTCGTGTTCGCCCCCGGCAAGGTCCGCGTGGAGAGCCTCGACACCGAGGAGGGCGCGCCGGTCACGCCGGGCATGAAGGTGCTGACGTACACGGGCACGGCCAAGGTGATCACGGTGCAGCTCGACGCCGAGGATCAGCGGATGGCCAAGAAGGGCGCCAAGGTCGAGGTCACGCTGCCGGACGGCAAGAGCGTCAAGGGCAAGGTGACCGAGGTGGCCACGGTCATCGTGCCGGGGGAGGGGCAGGAGGAGCCGCAGACGCGGGTGGAGGCGCTGGTCTCGATCGGCGCCGCCAAGTCCGCGAAGGGGCTCGACAAGGCCGCGGTGGACGTGACGTTCACCGCCTCGCAGCGCAAGAACGTGCTCACCGTGCCGATCGCGGCGCTCGTGGCGTTGCAGGAGGGCGGCTACGGCCTTGAGGTCGTCGAGGGCGGCAGGTCCCGCTATGTCGGGGTCGAGACCGGTCTGTACGCGGGCGGCCGGGTCGAGGTCTCGGGCGACGGGCTGAGCGAGGGCATGACCGTGGGGATCGCGAAATGACGTACCCCATGATCGCCTTGAGGGACGTGTCACGGACGTATCCCGGCGGCGTGGCGGCGCTGCGGTCGGTGTCGCTGCGGATCGGCCACGGCGAGCTGGTCGCCATCGCGGGCCCGTCGGGGTCGGGGAAGTCGACCATGCTCAACGTCGTCGGCACCCTCGACCGGCCGTCCTCGGGAAGTCTGCACATCGACGGCTACGACGTCTCGACGTTGTCCGACAACCAGTTGTCGGCGCTGCGGGCGACCACCATCGGGTTCGTCTTCCAGTCGTTCCACCTGGCCGCGAAGGTGCCGGCGCTGGACAACGTGGCCGACGGCCTCGTCTACACCGGCCTCGGCCGGGCCGAGCGGCGCCGTCGTGCGGCGGTCGCGCTGGAGCGGGTGGGGCTCGGGCACCGCATGGACCACGAGCCCCACGAGCTGTCGGGTGGGGAACGGCAGCGGGTGGCCATCGCCAGGGCGGTGGCGGGCGATCCGCCGCTGCTGCTGGCCGACGAGCCGACCGGCGCGCTGGACTCGGTCTCGGGGGCCGGGGTGATGGAGCTGCTGCACGAGCTGAACGCGGGCGGCACCACCATCGTGATCATCACCCACGACCGGGAGATCGCGGCCGGCCTGCCCCGGCAGGTGCGGATGCGCGACGGCGAGATCGTCTCCGACTCCGCAGTCGCCTCGGAGCCTTCGGCGGGGGCTGTGTCATCTGGGTCAGTTTCGTCCGGGTCTGTCTCGTCCGGGTCTGTCTCGTCCGGGTCTGTCTCGTCCGGGTCTGTGGAATCGGGGGTGGCGTGATGGCGGTCGTCGAGGTGCCGCGGCCGAAGCCGGCGCCGGCCAGGATGCGGCCGCGCGACGTGATGCGGGTCGGCGCGGTCGGCCTGCGCACGCGCCCGCTGCGGGCGTTCCTGTCCGCACTGGGCATCGCGATCGGCATCGCGGCCATGGTCGGCGTGGTCGGGCTCTCGTCCTCCTCGGGCGCGGAGCTCGACCGCCAGTTGTCGGCCCTGGGCACGAACCTGCTGACCATCTCCTCGGGCACCACGCTCATGGGCGAGGCGGCTCAGATGCCGGTGGACGCGGAGGTCATGATCGAGCGGATCGGCCCGGTACAGGCCGCGTCCTCGATCGGAAAGGTCGCCGAGGCGAAGGTCTACCGCTCGGAACGGATCCCGCAGGCGCAGACGGGCGGCCTCAACGCCTACGCCGCCCGCCTCGACCTGCCCGCCACGGTCGGCGCGACCCTGCGCAGCGGGACGTGGCTCAACGCGGCCACGGAGCGGTACCCGGCCGCCGTGATCGGCGCGTCCGCCGCCCAGCGGCTCGGCATCGGGCCGGTCGGCGAGGACACGCAGATCGTCGTCGGCGGCGTGCGGTTCGCGGTCGTCGGCGTGCTGGAACCGGTGGCGCTGGCCGCCGAGCTGGACAGTGGCGTCATGATCGGCTGGCCGGTGGCCGAGGAGCGGCTGGGCTTCGACGGGCATCCGACCGTTCTCTACACGCGGGCGGAGGAGGCCAGACTGGAGTCCGTACGGCAGGTGCTGGCGGGCACGGCGAACCCGGAGGCGCCGAACGAGGTGGACGTCTCCCGCCCGTCCGACGCGCTGGCCGCCAAGCAGGCGACCAACGAGGCGTTCGCCAACCTGCTCCTGGGTGTGGGCGCGGTGGCGCTGCTGGTGGGCGGGGTCGGGGTGGCCAACACGATGGTCATCTCGGTGCTGGAACGCCGCGCGGAGATCGGCCTGCGCCGCTCGCTCGGGGCGACCAGGGGGCAGATCCGCACCCAGTTCCTGGCGGAGTCGCTGCTGCTGTCGGCGCTGGGCGGGCTCGGCGGCATCCTGCTGGGGACGGCGGTGACGATGGGGTACGCCCTCTACAGCGGCTGGCCCTCGGTCATACCGGCCTGGGCCACGCTCGGCGGCCTGGCCGCGACCCTGGCCATCGGCGCCGTCGCGGGGCTCTACCCGGCGGTCCGCGCCTCCCGCCTCTCCCCAACGGAGGCGCTGTCCACCCCGTGACCCGGCCCCGGGCGTCAGCCGGTCGCGTAGCAGATCGTCTTGCCCACCACCCGGACGCCGGGCCGGTCGCCGGACAACACGGTCAGCTCGAACGTCACCCGGGTCAGGGGGTCACGCAACAACGACACCTGGTGGGCCTCGTCGCGCAGGTCGAGATCGTCGACGACCTCGGCGTACCCCATGGCCCGAAGCCGCCGCAGCAGCCCGGCCGGCGCGTCCTCGGCGTCGGTCTCCGCCTGGAAGAAGTGCCGGGTCTGGCCGGGGACGCAGGTGTCGTCGTCGGCCCGCCGCACCGCCGACAGCCGCAGCTCCGCCGCGCCGAGCAGGTCGCCGGCGTCGGAGTCGAGCCGCCGGGAGGCCTCCGCCAGCGTGGACAGTTCGGACGGGGCCGCGCACGCCGTCATCGCCGCGAGACAGAAGAGCACCGCGGACAGGGCGTGACGGCGGGTGCGCACGCGATGATCTTAGCCAAGATCACCGATTGCTAACGGCCCAATCACGAAAAGCGCAGCCACCGCACCAGGGCCGCCGGGCCGGCGGCCGGCCGCGAGCACCGGGGCAGGACCGCTGCTACGCCACTAGGGCCGCCAGCGTCGCAGGTCCGTCTCCTTCTCGTACGCCTGCGGATCCGGATAGCTCACCAGCTCCACGGTCGAGCCCCAGGGCGTGCGGCAGTGGACGAACCGGTTGCGCTCGCCCGCCTCGGGCCCCGGCAGCGGCACCGGCTCCGACAGCGGACTCCCGCCCGCCTCGGTCACCAGCCGCAGCGCCTCGTCCACGTCGTCCACGTACACGGCGACGTGCTGCCAGCCCAGATCGCACGGCAGCGCCGCCTCCCCCTGGCGGGGCCCGCTGAACTCGAACAGCTCGATCCCCGGCCCGTTCGGCAGCCGCAGCATGCGCACCGCCACCTCGGCCGTCCCCTGGGGCACGCCGAGCCGTCGTTCCGTGCCCCAGCCGCCCTTGGGGCCGTCCGAGCGCGGAAGGGTGTCGTAGAGGACCTCGGCGCCGAAGGCGCGGGCGAAGAACTCGGTCGCCGCGTCGAGATCGGGCACGGTCACTCCGACGTGGTCGATGCCGCGTGCGGTCATGCGCCACCTCCTGTCCTGGCCAGCGCGTCGAGCTTGCGTTCGATGCGATCGAGCCGGGCGCGCAACTCGTCGATGTCGCCGCGCTCGGCGTTCTCCTCCTCGGGGCGCAGCCGGACGAGCACCGCGCCGCCGGGCTCCAGGCGCACGAGCCGGGTGTCGGCCACGCTCGTACCGCCCCTGAGCTGGATCGTCACGTCCAGATCGGACTGGCGCAGGCCCAGCCGCCGCAGCGCGCGGTGCAGGTACTGCCCGTCGCGCGCCAGCACGACCGGGCCGCCCTCCACGAGCTTGCCGGCCATCGGCACGGCGGCGGCCAGCCGCACCACCACCGCGTTGACCGCCATCAGGATCACCACCCCGGCCAGGCCGCCGGCCAGCGAGTTGTCCGGGCCGATGATCGCGTTCTGGACGACGTTGCTCATCAGCAGCATGACCACGAAGTCGAAGTTGTTGAGCTGGGCGATGCCGCGCTTGCCGCCGATCCGCAGCAACGCGGCCACGGCGAGATAGACGACGACGGTCCTGATGGCCTTGTCGGCGAGCGAGACACCTGTGTGAAACAGGTCGTCTGTCATAGACGCCCCCGGAGCCTCCCGATCGGCCCCAGTTCGTCCACGCACCGCCCCAGCCCGAGCGCCACGGCCTCCAGCGGGTGCTCGGCCCGGCGTACCGGCATGCACAGCGTCTCGCGCAGCCGCCGGCCGAGCCCGCGCAGCAGCGCACCCCCGCCGACCAGCACCGCGCCGCGCACCCCGAGGTCGGCGGTCAGCTCGGCCGGGCAGCGCTCGACCGTCTCCATCGCCGTCCGCACGATCGACTCGACCGGCTGCGCGGTCGCCTCGAAGATCCGCTCCACGGGCAGCGTCAGCTCGCGCTCACGCCCGGTGTCGGGGTCGCGGGCGTGCACCATGATCTCCCGGTCCCCGCCGCCCGCGCGGCGCTTGGCCGACTCGGCCTCGGGCTCGTCGAGCAGCAGCCCGTGCTCGCGCTCGACGAAGCGGGCGATGGCCCGGTTGACGGCCTGCCCCCCGTACGGCACAGAACCGGCCGCCACCACCGACTCCCCGGACAGTACGGCGATCCGCGCCGCGTCCCGGCCGATGTCGATCACCATGTGCCCGGTGCAGTCGTCCAGCTCCATCCCGGCCCCCAGCGCGGCGGCCAGGGCGTGCGGGACGAGCTGCACCGTCCGCGCCTCCGCCTCGTAGGCGATGTCACGCAGCGCCGCCCGGTCGATCGGGGTGGAGTCGGCGGGCAGCGCCATGACCACGCGCGGGCGGGCGTACGGATGCCAGTGCACCTTGCGCAGGAAGTGCCGGATCATGCGCCGGGCCAGCTCGGTGTCGGCGGGCAGCCCGCCGCTGACCGGCCAGCACGTACGCCCGCCCCCGCCCAGTGCGGCGGCTTCCACGCCGTACCCGATGACCTTGCCCGTCCGGCCGTCACACATGACAGCGGAGGGCTCGTCGAGCACGATGCCCTTGCGCCTGGCGTAGATCCGCGTGCTCGCGGCTCCCAGATCCATTGCGAGGTCACGACCGAGGAGTCTCATTGGCGTATCCCTTTCCTGGACCGCTCCAAAGCAACACCAGGAACGCAAAGGAACCCCTTTACCCTGAAACCGTGCTCGCCTACGACCGCGAAGCGCCGGGGCCATGATCGCGCTGGTGGCGCCGCCGAACAGGCGGCTGCGGCCGCCTCCCGTGCCGCAGGGCAAGGTCGAGGCCGGTTTCGCGTCGTAAGCGGTGTCATGCGAAGCTGTCAGTGTCCCCAACACCTTGGAGGTCCTCATGGCGGATACACCGGAGCCGGAAGTCAGCGAAACTCCCGAGGACGAGATGAAGCGCAAGTTCCGTGAGGCGCTGGAGCGCAAGCGCAGCCAGGCCGCGGGCTCGGGCGCGGGTGGCAGGGGCGTCGACCCTTCGAAGATCCACGGGGCGCACGGTCCGGCTGCGAGTAAGAGATCGTTCAGGCGCAAGAGCGGCGGCTGAGGCTGAAAAATCCGAGGGGGTACGGCATGCCCGTGCCCCCTTCTTCATTCCCGGACGAAGGTAGATCTTTCGACCTGTTCGTGGCGAAACGTTTGCGTATGTCCGTTTCCATAGTTAGAGTAACGGCCATTACCAGCCGGTGACCTAGTCCTTACCCAAAGAGACTGCCGACTGGCGCCGAATCCCGAACCCAGGGAACCGGGGACCCACCTCATGGGGTGAATCCGGCCACACGCCGGTAGGGCATCTCCACGCCCGAACCCGTCAGCTAACCCGGTAGGCGTGATGGAGAGGACCGATCACCCCATGCATCAGCGTGTCACACCCCCGGACCGCGTGCCGGCCGCCTACTAGAGCGGCCCCCTTCTCCAAAGGCTCGTCATTTTGCGCATCGCGTAGCGACGTCAGGTGAATTTCCCGCTACGCGCCATTCCCCCATGGGCGCAAACTCCCTTGTCCCCTCGCGAAGGGTTTACCTTTTCATGTCTGCCCGTTCTGGCCTGCGTTCCCTCACCCTCCTTACCGCAATCGCCATCGGCACGCTGACCATCGCCGGCCCGGCCGCTCACGCCGCCACCGGCACGGACGAGAAGGTCCTGCTCAAGGGCTCCACCACGGCCTCGTACTTCTGGGACGACGCCTCGGGCCGCGCCGGCGACACCGGCCTGCCCGCCAGTGGCAAGCCCATGCAGAAAGGGCTGGCCGCCAGCCCCAGCTGGCCCCTCATGACCGAGGGGTACGTGATGTACAAGGGCAAGAAGATGCCCTTCTTCGTGGGCGACCGCGGCCCCGGTGAGCCCTCCAACCGCGGCATCATGCTCGACCTCGACGCCAAGACGTTCGCCGAGCTGACCGGCGGCCGGTTCAACTCCAGCACGCTGGGCGTGGACGGCGTCGGCGGCCAGGGCCACATCGAGATCGACTACGTCATCACCAAGTGGGGCGACGGCCTGGGCAAGAAGAACTACCCGGTCCCGTTCTCGACCCGCGCGTGGGCCGAGCGTGACCGCAACCCGGCCACCCCGCCGCAGGACGAGGCCCAGAGCTGACGCAGGACGTCCGCCTTTGCAGAGTCAAGACCAGAATGTCATTCTGGTCTTCGTGACCAACCGCGCAGCCGCGAACGGCATCGACATCGCCTACGAGAGCTTCGGCTCACCGCAGGGCCGGCCCCTGCTCCTCATCATGGGCCTCGGCGCCCAGCTGATCCAATGGGACGAAGGGCTCTGTGAGCTCCTCGCGGAGCAGGGGCACCACGTCGTCCGGTACGACAACCGCGACGTGGGGCTGTCCACCCACTTCCACGACGCGGGCGTACCGGCGGCGGGATCGCCCGCCCCCTACCTGCTGGACGACATGGCCGACGACGCCGCGGCCCTCATGGACGTGCTCGGCTGGCCGTCCGCCCACGTGGTGGGGGCCTCGATGGGCGGCATGATCGCCCAGGCGCTGACCATCCGCCACCCCGAGCGGGTGCTGACCCTCACCTCGATCATGTCCACCCCCGCCCCGTCCGTCGCCCCGCCCACCGAGGCCGCCTCCGCGGCGCTCATGGGTCGCCCGCCCGCCGACCGCGAGTCGGCGCTGGAGCAGGCGGTGGAGCGGTGGGCGGTCATCGGCTCGCCCGGCTACGAGCTGGACCGCGAGCGGATCATAGAGATGGCCGGGCGTTCCTTCGACCGCAGCTTCGACCCGGCGGGCACGGCCAGGCAGTTCGCCGCCATCATGGCGTCGGGCGACCGTACGGAGGGGCTGAAGGGGGTGCGCGTGCCGACGCTGGTGCTGCACGGCGAGGCCGACCCGCTCGTCCCCGTGGCTGGCGGCCGGGCGACGGCGGCGGCCGTCCCGGGAGCGCGGCTGGTGACCTACCCCGGCATGGGGCACGACCTGCCGCGCGAGCTCTGGCCCGCCTTCACCGCCGAGATCACCAAGCTGACCTCCGCCTGAGGCGGCGAGCGGTGGCCCGCGCCGCGCGCGCGGGCCACGGCGCTGTCAGATCTCCAGCTTCTCCTCGATGCCCCGCAGCTGGTGCCGGGCCAGCGCCAGGTTGGCGCGCGAGCGGTCGAGCGCGAGGTAGAGGAACAGCCCCTTGCCGCCGCGCCCGGTGATCGGGCGGATGATGTGGTACTGGGTGCTCAGCGAGATCAGGATGTCCTCGATGCTCTCCTTGAGCCCGAGCGAGTCCATCGTGCGGAGTTTGGCCTTGACCACCTCGGTGTTGCCGGCCGCGGCGATCTGGAGGTCGAGGTCCTTGGAGCCGCCGAGCGTGCCCAGCGCCATGCCGCTGCCGTGATCGACGATGGCCGCGCCGATCGTGCCGTCGATGCTCATCATCTCTTTGAGAGAGACGTCAATTCCGGCCATGCTTCTTCCTCTCTTGTCTCTGAACGGGTTCCGCTCAGTGCTTGCGTGCTGCGACGGCGGCCACCGCGGCGGCCGTCTTCCTGCCCTCCAGCCGCAGCAGCCCGACGTTCGCGCCGGGTCCGGCCAGGACCGTGAGGACGATGGTGGGGCCGGCGGCGTAGAAGGCCACGAAGCCGGCGGTGCCGGAGATGAGCGTCTCCTCCAGGGCCCCCTGGCCGGTGATGACCAGCATCCGCCTGCTCATCGCGAGCAGCGCCGCCGACAGCGCCGCGATCTGCTCGGCGGTACGGCTCTCCAGGTCGCAGGCGATCGGCAGGCCGTCCACCGTGCAGGCGACGCTGCCGGCCACGTCCGGCGTACGTCCGCGGAGGAGCGTCATCTCCTCCAGCACCTCTTGTCGTAGCTCCACCGGTGGCCTCCTCCTGAGTGAGGGGAACCTCACGACAGCTCCTCCAGCGCCTTCTTCAGCCGCATCAGCAGCGCCAGATCGGTCGGATCGCCCGTGACGGGCGGCCCCAGCGGCTGGGGGGCCGCCCCGGGATCGTGCGGCGGTCTCCCCGCCGCCGCGTGCTGGCCGCGTTTGGGCAGGCCGGCGGGCTCCGGCTCGGCGAGCAGGCCCGAGGCGGCCAGCCTCCTGACGGCCAGCAGCACCGGGTATGCCGGCCGCCCGATCTGCTTGGCCAGCTCCAGCGGCGTCGCCTTGTGATCGGCCCGGACGACGACCTCCCACTGCACCCGGCTCAGCGTCACGCCCTGCCCGGGCAGCCGCGCCAGCGGGCGTACCGGAAGCGTGTCCACCTCGGCCGACGGCCAGATCTGGGCCAGGTGCGCCCGCCGCCGCGCGCACTCGCGCACCAGCCCCGAGACGTCGAAGAACCACTGCCCGCCCAGCCAGTGCCGCTCGCCCGGCCGGAACTTCGGCCGCGCCCCGCTGACCGGCAGCAGGAAGAAGGCCGCGTCCAGCACCCCGCCGAGCACCGCGTACTGCAGTTCGCCCGCCGTGAGTGGCCCCTCCTCGATCAGCCGCGCGCAGCCGCCGTCGTCCCGCAGCCGGCGCAGCGCCGCCTCGCTCATCAGGCCCCTGGCGGCCAGCAGCCGCTCGACGCTGGGCGCCTGGGCGCACTCCATGTACGTCACGCGCCCGTCCGCGAGGAAGATCGTGCCGCTCCTGCCGACCCGGAGCGCACCCGTGGAGCGCTCGCGGGCCAGGCCGGCCAGGAGGGTGTCCAGCCTGGTCATGGGTCACTTCGTCGTCAGGGCGCTGGAGATGTTCTGCAGGCGGTGCCTGGCCAGGGCCAGGTTGGAACGTTCCCGGTCCAGGCGTACGTAGATGACCAGCGGCCCCTCGAACACGGTCTCCAGCAGCCGCAGCAGATGGTGACCCTTGTCCGTGGTGACGAGCATGTCGTCGATGCGCACGACGTCGCCGGGGCACGTGCGGGCCAGCCCGTCGGTGGTCGCCCGCAGCGCCTCGGTGAGCGCCGCCGCCGACCGGTCGGCGTCCACCCCGGACGCGCTGCTGAAGGCCACCGCCATCCCGCTGGTGTGGTCGACCAGCATGGCGTCCAGCGCCCCCGGTATGGACATGACCTCTGCCAGGCAGGTGTCGACTCCGAGCACGGGACCTCCCTCGCCTTTCATGGAACGGAGGCAAGCGTAAGGGCCCGGCGTCATCCGCTCGCGGCGGAGGAATGGTGGTGTTGGGCTTTTATATGGCTACGGGTAAGAAAAACACCACCAGTACGGATAACTCTACGATTTATGAATGCATCTCACGGCTTCGGAGAATTTGGCCGACATTCTGCTCGGCCCACGTGGCCACCGCCGCCATCGGGCCGTGCAGCGAGTGTCCGAGGTCCGTGAGCGCGTACTCCACCCGCGGCGGCACCTCCGCGAACACCTCGCGCGTCACCAGCCCGTCCTGCTCCATGGCCCGCAACGTCTGGGTGAGCACCTTCGGCGTGACCCCGCCGATGCGCTCCCTGAGCTTGGTGAAGCGCATCGGGCCGCCGACGAGGCAGAGCAGCACCAGCGCCGACCACTTGTCGCCGATCCTGTCCAGAACCACCCTGGTCGGACAGTTCGGGTCGAAGACATCGCCGGTATCCATAAGGTACTTATAGCACGATGAAGTAACCAGTATCCGATGGATACTCTTGGTCGCATGAAGATCCTTCTCTTTGGCGCGACCGGCATGGTCGGGCAGCGCATCGCCGCCGAACTCAGCGACCGCGGCCACGAGGTCACCGGCCTCAGCCGCCGCGGCCCCGTCAAGGGCGACATCCACGACACCGCCACCCTGGCCAAGGGCTACGACGCGGTCATCTCCGCCATCGGTCCCGCGCGCGACGTGGACGAGCCCGAGCAGCCCTTCCTCGACGCCAACCGGGCCCTGCTCGACGGCCTGCGCGCGGCCGGGGTGAGCCGCGTGATCGCCATCGGCGGGGCCGGCAGCCTCCAGGTGGCCCCCGGCCTCGACCTGGTCGACACGCCCGAATTCCCCGAGGAGTACAAGAAGGAGTCGCTGGCCGCGCGCTCCGCCCTGCGCATGTATCGGGAGGTGGACGACCTCGACTGGACCTTCGTCTGCCCGCCCGCCGTCATCGCCCCGGGAGAGCGTACGGGGACCTTCCGGGTCGGTGGCGACGAGCTTCTGAGCGATGACGAGGGCAACAGTCACATCTCGGCCGAGGACTTCGCCGTCGCCATCGCCGAAGAGGTGGAGCGGAACGCCAACCCGCGCCGCCGCATCACCGTGGCCTACTGACCGGCCTACTGGCGGGCCTACTGGCGGGCCTACTGACCGGCGAGTTCCTCGCCGGGGTCGTCGGGCAGCAGCGCCTGCTCGTCGGGCTTGTGCACCAGCACGTTGTCCACGTACGACTTCACCGCGGCGGGCAGCCCGACGTCGGCGCCCTCCTGCTCCGACAGGTACCAGCGATGGTCCAGCAACTCGTGGAAGAGCTGCGCGGGCTCCAGCTTCCCGCGCAGCTCCATGGGGATGGCCTCGACCGTCGGCTGGAACACCTCCGCCAGCCACCGGTGCGCCACGATGGCCTCGTCCTCGTGCCGCAGCCCCTTCGCCACCCGGAAGCCGTCGAGGTCGTTGAGCAGCCGCCGCGCCTGGTTCTCCTCGACGTCGAGCCCGGTCAGCCGGAGCAGCCGCCGCTGGTGGTGGCCGGCGTCCACGACCTTGGGCCGGACGATCAGCCGCCCGGTGCCGACCTTGCGCCGCACCATCATCTCGGCCACATCGAAGCCGAGCAGGTTGAGCCGCCTGATGCGCTGCTCCACGCGGTGCCAGTCCACCTCCTCGATGATCTCGCTCTCGTTGATCTCGTTCCACAGGCGGTGGTAGCGGGCCACGATGTCCTCGGCGGTCTCCATCGGGTCGATCGACGGGTGTAGTAGCCCGCCGGCCTCCAGGTCGAGCATCTCGCCGAAGATGTTGGTGTGCGCGGTGTCGATGTCGCCCAGCCGCTGCCCCTCGCTGATCATGGGATGCATCTCGCCGGTCTCGGCGTCCACCAGATAGGCCGCGAACGCCCCCGCGTCGCGCCGGAACAGCGTGTTGGACAGCGAGCAGTCGCCCCAGTAGAAGCCGTTGAGGTGCAGCCGCACCAGCAGCACGGCGAGCGCGTCCAGCAGCCGGGTCAGCGTGTCGGGGCGCAGGGTGCCGGACATGACGGCGCGGTAGGGGAGCGAGTACTGCAGGTGCCGGGTGATCAGGGCGGCGTCCAGCCCCTCCTCACGGCCGGTGACGTACGCGACCGGCTCGACCGAGGGGGCGTCGAGCCTGGCCAGGTCCCACAGGAGCTGGTATTCGCGCTTGGCGTAGCGTTCGCTGATCTCCTTGATCGCGTACACCTTGCCGGACAGCCGGGCGAAGCGCACCACGTGCCGCGAGATGCCGCGCGGCAGATCGACCAGATGGCGTTGCGGCCAGTCTGCGAGCGGGACCTCCCACGGGAGGCGGATCAGGTCAGGGTCGCCTAGCGCGCCGGTGATCTGCAGGGGCATTTCCACAGGATAAGGTGCATCAGTGGACGAGTTTCTCAAGTGGTACTTTTCTCACAATCCCGTCGCCGCCGCCTCTCTCGGGGCCGAAGGCCACGACCACACCCTCGGTGATCTCACCGCCTCCGGCTGGCAGACACGCGAGCGCGAGCAGGTCCAGTGGCTCGACCGGCTCTCGGCGGCCGAGGCTCCGTCCCTGGACGACGCGATCGACAGGGATCTCGTCCTGTCGCAGCTGAGGGGCTCGATCGCGCTCGCGTCCTGGCCCGAGTGGCGGCGCGACCCCGCCGTCTACCTCTCGACGATCTTCGCGTCCATGTACACCCCGTTCCAGCGCCGGCTCAAGCCCGAGGCCGAGCTGGTCGAGTCGGCCCTGTCCCGGCTGGCCGAGGTGCCCGGGGTGCTGGCCGCCTGCCGCGCGAACCTGGACCCCGACCTGGCCGCCCCGCTGCTGGTCACGCGCGGGCTCGGCCAGGCGCGCACCGGCCGCAACCTGCTCACCCGCACCATCCCGGCCATGGTCGAGGACGCCGAGCTGCGCGCCCGCCTGGCCGAGGCCGCGGAGCCGGCCGCGCGCGCCTTCGACGACCTCGTCGCCTTCCTGGAGGGCTTCGAGTGCGGCGGCACCTGGCGGATGGGCGAGAAGCTCTACTCCACGCTGCTGCGCGAACGCGAGATGCTCGGGTACGGCGCGGCCGAACTGCACGCCAAGGGCCAGGCCGCCTGGTCGGAGCTGGACGCGCGCATGCGCGAGGTGGCGGTCAGGGTCAACGGCGGCGACGACTGGCGGGCGGCCATGGAGTCCCTCATGGACGACCACCCGCCGACGCTGGCCGACATGCGCGCCGAGTACGAGGCCGAGACGCGGCGGGCGCGCGAGTTCGTCCGCGAGCGGGACCTGGTGACGTTCGCCGACGGCGAGGAGTGCGAGGTGCTGCCGTCGGCCGAGTACACCCGGCCGGTCCTGGCCGTGGCCCACTACCTGGCGCCGCCGCCGCTCAGCGCCTCGCGCAGGGGCATCTTCTTCGTGCCGTACACGCCGGACGACTTCACCCCCGAGCAGGTACGCCAGCGCCTGCGCACCAACTCGCGGGCCCAGATGCCCTCCATCGCCGTCCACGAGGCCTACCCCGGGCACCACTGGCACCTGTCGTACATGGCGGGCAACCCCCGTACCGTCAGGAAGGTCTTCAGGACGCCGTACTTCACCGAGGGCTGGGCCCTCTACGTCGAGAAGCTGCTGCACGAGCAGGGCTACTTCGACACCCCGGCCACCGAGCTGGCCCACCTCGACTGCCGGATCTTCCGCGCCGCCAGGATCGTCGTCGACACCGCGCTGCACTGCGAGGACATGTCGGTCGAGGAGGCCGAGACGTTCATGTCCACGAAGGCGTCGCTGTCGCCGGGGACGGCCCAGGGCGAGGTGAGCCGCTACTGCGCCTGGCCCACGCAGGCGCCCTCCTACCTCACGGGTGCCATCGAGATCGACCGCATCCGCGAGTCGTTCCAGGGCACGCCGAAGGAGTTCCACGACCGGATCGCCGGGTCGGGCGGGCTGCCGCTCGGGCTGGCCGAGCAGGCCGCGCTCGCGTAGCCGATCAGCGCCGGCTGTCTGAGCGGGGGAAGGCGGGCGGGTTCGCCGCCCGCTCGATCACGGCGCCGAGCTGCTCGTCCGTCAGGACGGCCGGGCGGCCGACGCCGAGCCCACGCACGTAGACCTCGCACAGCCACTCCAGCAGCCGGGTGGCCTCGAACGCCTCCTCCAGGCTCGCCCCGATGCTCACCCCGCCGTGGTTGGCCATCAGGGCGGCCCGCTTGCCCTCCAGGGCGGCGCGCACGTTCGCGGCCAGCTCCGGGGTGCCGTACGTGGCGTACGGGGCCACCCGCACGACGCCGCCCAGCAGCAGCGCGTTGTAGTGCACGGGCGGCAGCTCGGTCATCGTCGTGGCCACCACCGTGCCGAACACGGAGTGCGTGTGCACGATGGCCTGCGCGTCGGTGGTCTCGTAGACGGCCAGGTGCATCGGGGTCTCGCTGGACGGCTGCAGATCGCCCTCCACGAGGTGGCCGCTCACATCCACGACCGGGCACGTCTCCGGCGTCAGCCGGTCGAGCGCGACCCCCGACGGCGTGACCGCGACCAGGTCGCCCTGGCGCACGCTGAGATTGCCCGAGGTGCCGATGACCAGGCCCAGCTCGACGGCGCGGCGGCCGTACTCGCACAACTGCTCGCGAAGGCTCATAGGCGTGGAATGTAGTGCATCACAGGCGATCGAGGGCCCTGAGCATGACGCGCTCGGCGTCGGCGCGGGTCAGGCGTTCCGGGTAGAGCAGCACGTGCAGGCTGAGGCCGTCCATCAGGGCGAGCAGGTGCTCGGTGAGGTCGTCCAGCTCCTCGGTGCCGCTCGGCTCGGTGGTGTGATCCGGGGCGGCACTGTTACGCAGCTCGCCGGCCGTGCGGGCCCGGCCGAGCAGGTCGCGTACGGCGGCGCGCAGCTCGTCCGCCTCCGCCCGCTGCACCTCGGCCAACCGTTCCGAGGCCAGGCTGCGGCTCCAGAAGCTCACCTCCAGCCGGGTCTCGCGGGCCCGCTCGTCGTCCAGCGGCAGGTTGTCCAGCAGCAGCTCGCGCAGCGCCGCGAGGGCGGAGCCGCCGGGACCGCCCGCGCCGGTCACTGCGCCGGTCACTGCGCCGGTCACTTTGCCGGTCAGCCGTGCGCGGATGCGCTGGTGCGACTGGCGCAGCGCCGACAGCAGGATCTCGTCCTTGTCGGCGAAGTAGTGGGCCAGCACGCCGTTGGAGTAGCCGGCCTCCTTGGCGATGGCCCGGGTGGTGGCGGCGTCGATGCCGTCCCTGACGATCACCCGGCCGGCCGCCGACAGGACCTCGCGCCTGCGCTCGTCGTGATCGACGATCTTCGGCATCGAACCTCCGTTGACTTTTTATTCGGACGTCTGTCTATTTAGACTATGACCGTCGTCACCGTCGGCGTCCACATCGTCGACATACTCGCCCGGCCCGTCGATCACATCCCCGAGGGCCAGGACACCGTACTGGTAGACCAGATCCGCCTCACCGCCGCGGGCGCCGCCGCGGGCACGGCGGTCGACCTGGTCAAACTGGGCCACGACGTGGTCACCATGGGAGCGATCGGCGACGACGAGCTCGGCGACTTCCTGCTGATGATCCTGGCCAAGCGCGGCGTGGACGCTTCACGTCTCGTCCGCAGGCCGGGGGAGCAGACGGCGGCCTCGATCCTGCCCATCAGGCCCGACGGCGGGCGGCCCAGCTTCCACGTGCCGGGCGCCAACCTCGGGGTCACCTTCGCCGACCTCGACACCGAGACGCTGCTCCAGGCGCGGGCGATCCACCTGGGCGGCATGGACGTCACGTTCGGGCTCGGCGATCCCGCGTTCTTCGAGCTGCTGGACACCGCCCGCGCGAACGGCGCCGTCGTCACCATGGACCTGCTCTCCGAGCTGCCCGACCTGCTCGGCATGGCCCGCGCGTTCCTCCCGCACGTCGACTACGTGCTGCCGAACGAATCCCAAGCTTTACTCATGGCCGGCTCCGACGATGTGGAGTCCGCCGCGCGGGTCCTGCTCGCCGACGGGCCGCGCGGCGTCCTCGTCACGCTGGGCGAGGCCGGCAGCCTCGTCGTGACCGAGGACGGCGCACGGCAGGTCCCGGCGCTGAAGACGGACGTGGCCGACACCACGGGCTGCGGCGACGCCTACTGCGCCGGCTTCATCACGGGCCTGCTGCATGACCAGGACGTTCTGACGGCCGCCCGCTGGGGCACGGCCGCCGCCGCCCGGGTCGCCACCGGCCTCGGTTCCGATGCCGGCCTGACCGACCTCGACTCCACCCTCGCCCTCCTCTGAGATCTCCTCCACTCAACCCCAAGGACCCCTCATGACCGACGCAGAGCTCCGCCTGCGGGCCCAGAAAGTCGTCCCGGGCGGCATGTACGGCCACCTCAACGCGGCCCTGTTCGCCCCCGGCTTCCCCCAGTTCTTCGAACGCGGCGAAGGCTGCCGCCAGTGGGACGTGGACGGCCGCGAGTACATCGACTTCATGTGCAGCTGGGGCCCCATCGTGCTCGGGCACCGCCACCCCCGCGTGGAGGAGGCCGCCGCCCGCCAGGCCGTACTCGGCGACTGCCTCAACGGGCCGGGCCCGATCATGGTGGAGCTGGCGGAGCTGGTGGTCGACACCGTGCCGAGCGCGGACTGGGCGATGTTCTCCAAGAACGGCACGGATGCCACCACGCAGGCGCTCATGGTCGCCAGGGCCGCGACGGGGCGCACCAAGGTGCTGATGGCGCACGGGGCCTACCACGGGGCGGACCCGTGGTGCACGCCGTCCCTGTCGGGCACCACACCGAACGAGCGGGCCGACCTGGTGGAGTTCGCCTACAACTCGCTGGAGTCCCTGGAGGCTGCGGCGGCCACCGTGGAGGGCGACGTGGCGGCGATCATCGTCACGCCGTTCAAGCACGACTCGTTCGAGGATCAGGAGCTGGTCGAGCCCGCCTTCGCCCGCGGCGCCAGGGCGCTGGCGGACCGGCTCGGGGCGGCGCTGGTGATCGACGACGTGCGGGCCGGGTTCCGGATCGACCTGCGCGGGTCGTGGGAGCCGTACGGCGTGCGGCCGGACCTGACGGCCTGGTCGAAGGCGATGGCGAACGGCTACCCGATCGCCGCGGTAACCGGGACCGACGCGCTGCGCGGGCCCGCGCAGACGCTGTACTCGACGGGCTCGTTCTGGTTCTCGGCGGTGGCGATGGCGGCGGCCAAGGCGACCATCGAGACACTGCGCGACGAGGACGGCATCGGCGCCATGGAACGGGCGGGGACGCAGTTGCGTGACGGCCTGTGCGCGCAGGCCAAGGCGCACGGGTTCACGGTGAACCAGACGGGGCCCGTGACGATCCCGTGGCTCAGCTTCGACGGCGACGCCGACCTGTCGGTGGCCATGTGGTGGAGCGACGCCTGCCTGCGGCACGGGGTCTACCTGCACCCGTGGCACAACTGGTTCATGTCGGCCGCGCACACGGAGGCGGACGTGGCCAAGGCCCTGGAGGGTACGGACCAGGCGTTCGCGGAGACCCGCGCCCACTTCGGCTGAGGCGCCCGGATCAGCCGCCCGAGACGGGCCCAGCCGCCCGTGACGAGCCTGGCCTGCTCGTGACGGGCGCGAGCCCGCCCGTCACGCCGGCCGAGGTCTCCCTACTCACCCGCCCGCCGCTCGGACTCCGCGGCGGCCCAGGTGAAGACGCCCGTGGCCATGGTGGACAGCTCGTTCGCCGCCCTGGCGGCGAACACCTCCGCACGTACGCGGTGCACCCCCGCGTCGTCGGGCGCCGCCAGGGCGGCCATCTCCGCGAGGTGGCCGGCCAGCCGCTCGTCCCCCTCGGACAGCGCCTTGCGGGCCGCGTCCGCCAGCGCGGCCGGGCCGCCGGCGAGCTCGGCCACGGCTTTGGCCAGGACGGCGTCGGGGGCGGGCTTGAGATGGGCGGGGTTCCCGTCGTACCAGCCGCCGTAGAGCCGCCACAGGTTGCGGACCACGAACTCCGGCTCGTCGTAGCGCGCCCGCAGGTAGGGCCGGTCGGACAGGTGCGCCGGCGGCCGTACGGAATGGACGATCTCGTCCAGTCGCGCGCCCGCGTTGAGCAGGTCGAGCGTCTGCGTGACCAGAGACTCCAGCCATTCGGCCGTCTCCAGCAGCGCCTGCCGGATGCGGTCGGCGCCGAAGATCGGCGCGCCGTGACTGGGCAGCATGATCTCCGCCTCCAGCCCGGCCATCAGGCGCAGGGCGTGCACCCACTCCCTGGGGTAGCGCTGCACCTTCTGTGGGTTGCCGCAGTTGGGCGTCACCCAGATGAACAGGTCGCCGGGGAGCAGCAGCCGGTGCTCGGGCACCCAGCCGATGCTGGCGTCGTCGGTCTCGCCCTTGGCGTGGATCAGGTCGAACGTCAGCCCGCCGCGCCGCACGGTCAGCCGGTCGGCGTAGGTGACGTCAGGATGCCGGTAGGCGTCTGGCCAGCGCAGTCGCGGCGCCTGGAACTGGCGCTGGTTGATCACCGCGTTGTAGCCGTTGGTCAGCAGGTAACGCTCGAAGCGGGCGACGACCGCCTCGTGGGCGTAGACCGTGGCCCGCCGCCCCTCCTCCTCTCGAAGGGGCCCGTGCCGAAGACGTGGTCGATGTGCCCGTGCGAGTAGAACGCGGTGGTCAGCGGCGCGCGCGTCCAGGCGCGGACGTCCTCGTGCAGCCGCTTGGCCGAGAAGGGGCTGCTGGTGTCGAACAGCGCCAGCTCACCCTCGGTCTCGAACGCGATCACGTTGCCGAAACCCGGCCACCAGCCCACGCCGCCGGCGACGGTGAGGACGCCCCTGCCCTGCATGCCCGGGTCGACGATGCTGTCGTCGGCCTCGCCCCGCCACACGCGCTCCGCGTACTCGGCAATCATGGATCAACTCTAATTCTAGAATTTTGTTCTGTGCAAGCCCGTCACGGCAAGGTCACGTCTCGATCGCACCCCCTTGACGCCCCCGCGGACCCGTTCGTACGTTGCGGAGATCGTTTAGGAAACTTTCCTAATTCAGGAGCCCCCATGACCCACCCCGGTGACATCACCAGGCGTCAGCTGCTCCGCCGGATCGGCATCACCGCGCTCGCCGCCGGCCCAGGCGCCGGACTGCTGAGCGCCTGCGCCACCGCCGGCACCGGAGGCGAGCCCTCCGCCGCCCCCTCCACCTCGCTCCCCGCCTCCGCCGACCCGAAGAACCCCTTCGGCGTGGACGCCAAGAAGCCGCTCGAAGTGGTCATCTTCAGCGGCGGGTACGGCGACGCCTACGCCAAGGACCTGCACGAGGAGCTCTACAAGAAGTCCTTCCCCGGCGTCACGATCAAGCACACCGCCACCCAGGAGATCGGCACCCAGCTCCGCCCGCGCCTGATCGGCGGCGACGCCCCCGACGTGATCAACAACTCGGGCCCCAAGTCGATGGACCTGGCCGCCCTGGCCGCCGAGGGGCACCTGGCCGACCTGACCCCGCTGTTCGACGCCCCTTCGGTGGACGACCCGGCCAAGAAGGTGCGCGACACGATCACCCCGGCCGTGCTGGAGAACGCCAAGGTCACCGGCAAGGACCTGGTGCTCAACTACTCGGTGTCGCACCGGGCCCTCTGGTACAACGCCAAGCTGTTCGCCGCGAAGGGCTGGACGGTGCCGGCGACCTGGGAGGAGTTCACGGCGCTGGGTGAGACCGCCAAGAAGGAGGGCATCCTGCTCTTCGCGTATCCGGGGCAGAAGGGGCCGTACTACCAGCTCTGGAACGTCCTCTACACCGCCGCCAAGATCGGCGGGAACCAGGTCATCATCGACATCGACAACCTGGTCGACAACGCCTGGAACGCCGAGCCCATGAAGCGCGCGGTCACCGTCTGGGCGGACGTCCAGGCGAAATATGGCGACAAAGCGTACTTCGGTCTCGACCACACCCAGACCCAGATCAAGCAACTGCAGAACAAGGTCCTCTTCTACCCGGTCGGCTCCTGGATCGAGAACGAGATGGCCAAGGACATGCCGGACGACTTCGAGTACGCCATCGCCCCCATCCCCGAGGTCACCGGCTCCGACCGGATGCCGTACGGGGCCATCCAGGTCGGCGTCGGCGAGAACTTCGTGGTCACCGCCAAGGGCAAGAACCCGCAGGGCGGGCTGGAGTACCTGCGCCTCATGCTCTCCAAGGAAGGCGCGCGCGGCTTCACCGAGAAGACCAAGAACGTCACGGTCGTGAACGGCGCCGCCGAGGGCGTCGACCTGCCCGCCGGCCTCATGAGCGCCGCCAGGGCCCAGGACAAGGCCGGAGCGAACATCATCACCGAGGCGCGCTTCGAAGGCTGGTACAAGGAGCTCTTCGACTACGGCACCGAGCAGATCAACGTGGTCATGGCCGGCCGGATCACCCCCGAGGAGTTCTGCGCCAACCTGCAGAAGAAGGCCGACGCCGTCAAGGCGGACGACGCGGTCACCAAGCAGACCCGGAGCCAGTGACCGATGGAGCGGCTGCGCAGGTACGGGTTCGTGGCCGGCTTCCTCGCCGTGCCGCTCGTGCTCTACACCGTCTTCGTCATCAGCCCGTACGTCCAGGCGTTCCAGCTCGCGCTGACGAGCTGGAACGGCTACAGCTCGATCGTCCGCTACGTCGGGCTGGACAACTTCGGGCGGCTCTTCCAGGACGAGGTCTTCTGGCGGGCCCTGCGCAACCACGGGATCCTGCTGCTGGTGCTGCCGCTCGTGACCATCCTCATCGCGCTCGTCTTCGCCTTCCTGCTCAACCTCGGCGGAGGCACGCGCGGCAACGGCATGAAAGGGGTGTGGGGGTCGAACTTCTACCGGATGGTGTTCTTCTTCCCCCAGGTCCTGGCCGTGGCCGTGGTCGGCGTGCTGTTCCAGGCCGTCTACCGGCCCGACGAGGACGGCGTGATCAACGGCGTGCTGGCCCGGTTCGGCATCGACCCCGTCGGCTGGCTCATCGAGCCGGACCTGGCGCTCTGGTCGATCATCGCGGTGATGGTCTGGCAGGCGGTCGGCTTCTACGTGGTGCTGTTCTCGGCGGGCATGGCCGCGATCCCCAAGGACTACTTCGAGGCCGCCGCGCTCGACGGGGCCAACCGGCTGCGGCTCTTCTTCTCCATCACGCTGCCGCTGCTGCGCGACACAGTACAGGTCGGGTGGATCTATCTCGGCATCGCCGCCTTCGACGGGTTCGCGCTCATCCAGGTGCTGGCCGGCGACAAGGGCGAGCCCGACGGGGCCACCACCATCCTGCCGATCACCATCTATAACACCGCCTTCTCCTACCAGAAGGTCGGCTACGCCTCCGCCATGGGCGTGGCGCTGTTCTTCCTCACCGTGACCTTCGCGGTGCTGACCTTGCGGACGACCAGGCGGGAGAGGGTTGAGCTGTAGATGGCCGCTCGCAAGCTCGAAAGACCCCGGATCGGCGTGCTCAACGGGCTGTCCCACGTGGCGCTGGCCGTGTGGGCGCTGCTCATCGTCGCGCCGCTGCTGTGGACGTTCCTGGCCTCGTTCAAGAGCAACGCCGAGATCTTCGGCGACCCGCTGCAACTGCCCGGCGCGCTGCGGCTGGACGCCTGGGGGCGGGCCTGGGACACGGCGCACATCGGCCGGTACATGCTCAACACGGTCATCGTCGTCTGCTTCGGCACGGCGGGCACGATGGTGTTCGGCTCGATGGCGGCGTACGTGCTGGCGCGCTACCGCTTCCCCGGTGGCAGGCTGATCTACTACTACTTCGTGGCCGGGCTGGCGTTCCCGGTGTTCCTCGCGCTCGGGCCGCTGTTCTTCGTGGTCAAGCAGGTCGGGCTGCTCAACTCGCACGTCGGCCTGGTGCTGGTGTACGTGGCGTACTCGCTGCCGTTCACCGTGTTCTTCCTCGCGGCCTTCTTCAGGACGCTGCCCGAGGCCGTCGCCGAGGCCGCCCAGATCGACGGCGCCTCCCACACCCGCACGTTCTTCCAGATCATGGTGCCCATGGCCAGGCCGGGCCTGATCAGCATCACGATCTTCAACGTGCTCGGGCAGTGGAACCAGTATCTGCTGCCCCTGGTGCTCCTGGCCGGCGACCCGGACAAATGGGTGCTCACCCAGGGCATCGCCAGGATCTCCACTCTGGCCGGCTACGAGGCGGACTGGCCCGGCCTGTTCGCCGCCCTGTCCATCTCCATCCTGCCGGTCATGATCGTGTACATCATCTTCCAGCGCCAGATCCAGTCGGGGCTGGGCTCGGGGGCCCTGAAGTAACGTGGGCGCGTAGGCGACGCACGCGGGAGGCCCCATGGACGTGGACAGCAGGCTCGCCGGCCTGCCCGGCTGGCGGCGCGAGGGCGACGAGATCAGGCGCACGCTCACCGCGCCCGACTTCCCCGCCGCCATCCGCATCGTGGACGAGATCGCGGTCAAGGCCGAGGAGTTCGGCCACCACCCCGACATCGACATCCGCTGGCGCATCCTCCACCTGGCCCTGACCACGCACGACGCGGGCGGGCTCACAGAGCTCGACTTCAAGCTGGCCGCCGTGATCGACGACATCGCGGAAAAACATGGCGCCTAGCCGCTAATTACCCAGCGTGACCATGCTGTCACTGGTTAGAGTGGGTGCTCTCTCTGAGCCCTCGTGCCGGTGGGGCTCTCGTCATGGGGGGTCTCATGCGCGTGCCCGCGTTCCTGCTCATCATGCTGACGGCGGCCTGTGCCGCACCGCCCGCTCCCGTACAGAACGCCAAGACCGCCCCCGAGCAGTCGGTCAACCTGTCCGCCGCGGGCGAGTTCAGCAACGACGACACCGCGGCCATCGCCTACGACCGCAAGCTCGCCCCGAAGGGCAGCCAGGCGAGCGTCACCGTCGAGTCCGGCCACGGGCAGACCCGCACCTCCCTCGTCGCCGAGGGCCTGCTGCCCGACCGCCGCTACGGCGCCCACCTGCACACCAAGCCCTGCGGCGCCAAGCCCGACGACTCGGGCCCCCACTACCAGCACCACCCCGGCCAGATCGACCCGACCAGCGAGGTCTGGCTCGACTTCACCACCGACGGCGAGGGCGCCGGGCGCGCCAGCGCCCGGCACGAGTGGACCCTCGACCCGGCCAAGGTGCCCGGCTCGCTCGTCATCCACGCCAAGGCCACCAAGCCCTCGGGCCCGCAGGCCGGCACGGCCGGCGACCGCATCGCCTGCCTGACGCTCAAGTGACCCGTCAGAGGGTGCCGTCATAGGCCGCTACCGTCAGCGTTCCCGCGCGCTGCCGGTAGCCGGGAATGGGCGCCTCCAGCCGGACCCTGATCGTCAGCGTCTTCTCGCCGCGTGGTTGCCTGCCCAGGACGAGGAACCCGGTCCCGCGGGGGTCGGCGGGGCGGCGCAGTCATGGGGCCCCTTGATCGGGCGCCCGTTCACCCACACGTCGGTGGTGAGCCGCCCGGCGAGACCGTCCCCGCAGTAGGTGACGATGGCCACTCTGCGACCCCTGTCCGGCACGGTCAGCGTCACCTCGCGGGTGCCGGGCCAGGTGGCGCTGCCCTTGGTGACCAGGTGGAGACTCCCGGCGCTGATCGTCGCCGGCGGCTCGACCGGGGGCGCGGGGGGTTGTGGGGTGGCCGGCGGTGTCCACTCGTACACGCCGAACCGCCACCAGGAGATGTGCAGACGCACGATGATCTTGCGTACGTACGCCTCACGCTCCGCCTCCAGGCGCGGCCAAACCTGCCACGCCTTCAACAGCGCCGTCTGCACCAGGTCCTCGGCCACGCCCCAGTCACGGGCGAGCAGGTAGGCGGTGCGGAGCAGCCGGTGCCACGACGCTTCGACGAACGCGTCGTACTCCGATCGATCCGCCATGCGCGATCCTTCCTCAGGGGACAATCACCCGTCTTACGCCCTCGGAAGCACAGAAGGTTGCACAGAAGGTCGCACAGCCCGCGGAATCGTACGCCTGCTTTTAGGAGTGCACTTATAAGAAGTGCACTCCTAAAAGAATCGACAGGTCAGGGCCTGCTGGTCAGGGTTTGGTGAGCAGGGTGAAGGCGGCGCGGGAGACGATCAGCTGGTCCAGGGTGTCCTGTTCGGTGATCGGCGCGGCCGGACGGCCGCCTGAGCGCCACGGTCGCCGACGACGGCAAGGGCTTCGACCCGCACACGACGAGTCGCAGGGGCCTGGCCACGCTGGCCGACCGGTTGGACGCGCTCGGCGGAGAACTGACGGTGGACAGCGAACCGGGGAAGGGAACACGGGTGAACGCGTGGGTGCCGATCGGTGGATGACGTGATCCGCACAGTGAATCGCCCAATGATCCGCCCAATGATCCGCACGGTGGTGGCCGACGACCACTACCTCGTGCGCGAGGGCACCAGGCGGCTGCTGGAGATGTCGGGCGAGGTGACGGTCGTGGGCGCGGTGGGCGACGCCGACGAGCTCATGGACGCTGTACGCAGGCTCGGCCCCGAGGTCGTGATCACCGACATCCGGATGCCGGGCTGGCAGTGGCGGCAGGGTTTCGAGGGCATCGACGCCGCCCACCGCATCCGCGCCGCGCATCCCGGCGTCGGGGTGGTGGTGCTGTCGCAGTTCGCGGACGCGCTGTTCGCCTTCGAGCTGTTCAAGCACGGCACGGAGGGGTACGCGTACCTGCTAAAGGACCGGGTGGGGGACCTGGACGAGCTGCTCGGGGCGATCAGGGCGGTGGCGTCGGGCGTGCTGGCCTACCTGGGGCCGGAGCCCTCGTAACCGGCCCCAGGCAGACGGCTCATCAGCAGCTGGTTCAGCGGTAGGACAGGCGGCGGAGCAGGATCTCGGCCGGGCCGCGGTGGCCCACGCGCCGCATGACGTCGGCGAGCACCAGCGAGACCAGCCAGGTCAGCGCGGCCACCCCGGTGGCGGCGGCGAGGCCGAGGTCGTCCTGCAGCCCCAGACCGTAGGGGTAGAAGACCAGGACGAACACGACGGACTGGAAGAGGTAGAAGGTCATCGAGCGCTGCCCGAGCGCCTCGACCATCGTGGTGAGCCGCCCCCTGCTCCGGGAGGCCCGGATCGCGATCAGGGCGACGACGGCCGCCAGGCCGATGCCGCCCGCGTACCCGGTGAGCGGCTGCGCCATCGCGGCCGCCCAGACCGCCGCGTCCGGCGCGCTCCACGCCCCGATCTGCAGGAGACCCGCGGGCAGGCCCCCGGCGACGGACACGACGGTGCTGATCACCGCGAAGCGGATGAGCAGGGCACGGTGGTGGTGGGGCTCGTCCAGGATGCGGCGGCGCGCCGCCCACATGCCCAAGGCCATCCCGGGAAGGACGGTGACGACGGCGGAGAGCACGCCGAAGGGCCAGACGAGGGTCCGTTCGACGAGCAGCTCTCCGAAGCTCTGGGCGCCGGCCGCGACGCTGCCCTTGGTGTAGCTGGACACGCCCTGCGACAGCGGGAACCACATCACGGCCCCGATCACGGCGGTGGCGGGGATCAGCGTGAGCCCGGCCGTCCACAGCAGCGCCTTGTCGCCGCGCCGCAGCAGGCCGGTCAGCAGGACGGCGCCGAACCCGTAGACGGCGAGGATGTCGATCGGCACCAGCGCCACCGTGTGAGCCAACCCGATCGCCATCAGCCACCAGCCCCGCCGGCGCAGCAGCTTGCGGGCGCTCACCCAGGAGTCGCCGCGGGCCAGCCGCCGATCGAGCAGCTGCACCAGCGCGTACCCGAAGAGGAAGGCGAACATCGGCCGCGCGTGGTTGCCGACGAAGAGGACGTGGAAGAGATCGGTGATCGTGTTGGCCACCGCCGGGCCGCGATCGACGGCGGTCACGAACAGCGGCGCGTGGGCGAATCCGATGGCCAGCAGCATCGCCCCTCGGGCGAGGTCGGGGGCCAGCGCGCGGCCGGTGGCGACGCCCGGGGGGCCGGGCGCCTGGGTCAGCGTGGTCATTGTTCTCCTTCCGCGGGTCAGCCCGCCGTCGCGGCGCTCCTGGCCGCGTCGATGTTCTTGCGCAGGGCGGTCGTGATCGGCTTGACGGGCTCGGACAGTTGCTCGATGCGCTTGCGGTGCCGGTAGGACTCGGTCCTGGTCAGGACCACCTTCATCCGGGCGGCGGCGGCCAGCGCCGCCAGCACGCGGGCGTCCTGCTCCATCCGGGTGACCGGCCGGCCGCCGCGGATGGCCTGGCCGACGCGCTCGGCGAGCCTGCGCCACAGGTACGCCTTGCGCGGCAGGACCACCGTGAGCGGGAACAGCAGGAACCGGCGCCGTTCGACGCTGATCACCCGGTCGTGCGCCAGCTCGTCGCGCACCAGGCGGACCGCCTTGCCACTCTCCTTTCGGATCCAGTGACGCCAGGAGCGGGGCGGGGAGTTGGAGATCTGCTCCCACACGACCTCTGGCAGCCCGCCGGAGTGGGGCGCGCTGCGGGCCCGCGGCTTGCCGGACTCGTCGGCCAGGTGCCCCGCCAGCAGCAGCTCGGCCAGGGCCGCGGCACGCAGCAGGTAACCCAGCTCGCCGCGGTTGGTCAGGCGCTCCTTGCTCAGGTCGAAGGCCAGCATGAAGGCCGCCCTGGTCAGCGGCTCAGTCTGCTTCGCCGGTGTCTCCATCCGCCTGCTCCTGTTCGTCCCGGCCCTTATCCTGGCCCTCGTCCTGGCCCTCTTCTGGGACCTTCTTCGGCCGCCCGCGCGGGCGGATCCGCCCCACCCCGTCGGGCATCCGGCCGGCTTCGGTGAGCGCCCTGCGCAGCAGGAACTCGATCTGGGAGTTCGTACTGCGCAGCTCGTCGGACGCCCACCGGGCCAGCGCGTCGTGGACCACGGGGTCGAGCCGGAGAAGGATCTTCTTACGTTCCACGGTGGTTACTGGTAGAGCGTGCCGGTGTTGACCACCGGCTGGGTGTCACGGTCGCCCACCAGCACCACGAGCAGGTTGCTCACCATGGCGGCCTTGCGCTCCTCGTCGAGCTCGACCACGTCGTGCTCGGCGAGCTTCTCCAGGGCCATCTCGACCATGCCGACCGCGCCCTCGACGATCCGCTGCCTGGCCGCCACGACCGCCCCGGCCTGCTGGCGGCGCAGCATCGCGTGGGCGATCTCGGGCGCGTACGCCAGGTGGATGATGCGGGACTCGATGACCTTCACGCCGGCGGAGGCGACCCTGGCCCCGATCTCGGTGGAGAGCTGGTCATTGATCTCCTCGGCGTTGTCGCGCAGCGACAGCCTGGGCTCGCCGTGGGCGTCGTACGGATAGCTGCCCGCGATGTGCCGCACCGCCGTCTCAGCCTGGATGGCCACGAACTCCACGAAGTCGTCCACCTCGAAGACCGCCTGCGCGGTGTCCTGCACCTGCCAGACCACCACGGTCGCGATCTGGATGGGGTTGCCGTCGGCGTCGTTGACCTTGGTCACGTCGGTCTCGTGGTTGCGGATCCTGGTGGAGACCCGCCGGCGCTGGGTGATCGGGTTGATCCACTGGAAGCCGGGGGTGCGCAGGGTGCCGATGTAGCGGCCGAGCAGCTGCACCACCCTCGCCTCGCCCGGCGCCACCGCGGTGAGGCCGAAGTAGAGGAAGAACCCGGTGAGCCCTACCAGGACGCCCGCGACGAGCGCCCACACCCCGGCCTGCCCGCCGTCCATGGTGAGCACGACGATCCCGACGATGAACAGCGCGATGCCGGCCAGCTCCAGCGCCGTCGCCACGCCCGCCATCACGAATCCGTTGGCCGCGCGCAGCGGCCGCTCGCTCGTCTGGGGCTCCGGCATGTCCACGACCGTGCCTTCGAGCGCGACCCCGCCCGATGTGTTCGCCATCGACCTGTCTCCCTTCCCATGTGACTTCACCTTGCTAGCAAAGTGATATCACTTTTTGCGGGACGGGGAAACCCTTCGGCGGATGGGACCTTCATGCGGGCATGGCGATGTCACCGCGGGGGCACATGCCGCCGGCGGCTCTCAGGTGCGGGGCTCGGGGGTCAGCCGAAGACGGCGGGGGGTGGGACCGGGGCGAGGACCGAGTCGCCGTCCTTGATGGGGGCCGCGCCGGCGACGAAGTTCGTCAGCGCCTCCCCGTGGACGCAGCGCGCCTGCGTCAGGCCGCCGGCCGCCCGCCGAGTCAGCAGGTCCATCGGCAGCTCGGTACGGGAGGCGGCCACGATGAGGTTGCCGAAGCGGCGCCCGCGCAGGATGCCGGGCTCGGCCAGCAGGGCCACGTGCCGGAACGTGCCCGTGACCGTGGCCACCAGGCGCCGGGCGAAGGCGAGGCCCTTGCCGTCGGCCAGGTTGATCAGCAGGGTCCCGGACGGGCGCAGGACACGGGCGATGTCACCCATGTACTCGGCCGTGGCCAGCTCGACCGGCATCGTGGCCCCGGTGAACGCGTCGAGGACGACCAGGTCGGCGGTCTCGTCCCACACCTTGGCCGTGCCCTCGCGACCGCCCGCGATGATGACCTTCAGCCGGGGCACCGAGCGCAGGTCGAGCTGCTCGCGTACCAGGTTGACCAGCAGGCCGTCCGGTTCGATGACGATGTGCCGGGTGTCGGGCCGGGTGGCGGCCACGTAGCGGGGGATCGTGCAGGCGCCACCGCCCACATGGACGCAGCTGAGCGCCCCTTCTGGCAAAAGGTCGATCACATCCGCCATGAGTCGTACATACTCAAATTCCAGAAATGTCGGGTCTTGTAGATCTACATACGACTGAGGTACGCCATCCTTGGACAGCACCCAGCCGTCCTGCCTGTCCAGATCCCGGAGCAGCTCGATCTCGCCGAAAGTCACCGGGTACAGGCCAGGCATCGGCTCTCGCTGTCCACGTGCCACGTCTGATCCCCTCCTGGGAGAAACCGTATGCGACGACGAAGGCTGATTGTGCTCGTTATCGCCGTTGTCGCGGTAGTCGGGGCGGGTGCCTTCGCCGTCATGGCGTCGAGCCGGGTCAAGGGCAGCGCCGCCGAGACGGCCTCCAAGTACTTCGCGGCCTGGCGTGAGGCGGACGCGACGGAGATGGCCCGCCTGGTCTACCAGCCTCCGCCGGACTTCGTCGTACGGCACCGCGCGCTGAGCGACGACCTGCACGTCGAGTCCATCGAACTCGTGCCCGGCCCGGTGAAGAGTACGGGGGAGGAGAGCGCCGAGGTGCCGTTCTCGGGGGTGCGGCAGTTGTCGGAGTTCGGGGCGTGGCCGTTCGACAGCGTGTTACGCCTGGCCGTACGCGACCGGGCCTGGAAGGTGCTGTGGGCGCCCGAGACCCTGCACCCGCTGCTCAAGGACGGTGGCACGCTGGAACTGGCGGAGATCGACGCCTCGGCGGCCGAACTCGTCACGGCGGAGGGCGACAAGATCCCGAACGACAGCTACGCCGACGCCTACCTCAACCCGCTCAAACCCGAGTTCGAGCAGGCGGTGCACGGCTGGGCGCTGGTCTCCAAGGTGCCGGGGCAGCCGGACAAGCAGCTGATGACCCGGCGGCCCGAGGCGAACGTCGAGCGCACCACCCTGTCACGTCCTGTCCAGGCGGCGGCCGCGCGGGCGCTGGACGGGGTGGAGGACTCCACGATCATCGTCATCCGGCCCAGCACCGGCGAGATCATCGGCCTGGCCGACCGGCTCAAGGACAACTACAGCGCCGTCCGCGACGTCTTCCCGCCCGGCTCCGTCTTCAAGACGATCACCGCGGCGGCCCTGCTCAAGAGCGGGCTCGACCCGGGGGCCCAGGTCGGCTGCCCGGGCACGTACCAGATCCCCTTCCACGGCCTGTACGAGAACGACGGCGAAGTGGACCGCGGGGTTGTCACGTTCACCGACGCCTTCGCCCACTCGTGCAACACCACCTTCGTCGAGCAGGGCACCACGAGGCTGGCGGGCGCCGCCCTGCGCGAGACGGCGGACGAATGGGGTTTCGGCCGGCCGATCGCCACCGGCATCGGCGGGACCTGCGGCACCGTGCCGGAGACCACCGACCTCGACATGCTCGCCGCCGACGTCATCGGTCAGGGCGAGGTCGTCGCCACCCCGCTCTGCATGGCCGCGCTCGCCGCCGCCGTGGAGAGCGGCACCTGGCGCTCGCCGCGGCTGCTGTCCAAGGAGCAGGTACGCCGCATCGACGGCGTCCCGCACGGCGACGTCGTCATGGACGGGACGATCGTGGCCGCGCTGCGGGACATGATGTCGGCCGTCGTCGACCACGGCACCGCCCGCGACATGGGACTGCCCGAGGGGGTCGCGGGCAAGACCGGGACCGCCGAGGTGGAGGGGGAGACCTCGCACGCCTGGTTCATCGGATACCGCGACGACCTGGCCTTCTGCGTCTTCATCAGGAACGGCGGCTCGGGCCGCGCGGCGGCCGTCCCGGTGGCCGCCCGCTTCCTGCAGGGCCTGTGATTCCACCGGGGCCGGAAGGAGAGCGTCCGCTAACCTACGGTACCGTAGGTTTCATGACGACCATCACCGTAAAGCCCAGGCTGCGAGGCTGGTTGCACACCGGAGCACTGC
This sequence comes from Nonomuraea sp. NPDC048892, assembly GCF_040649735.1. NCBI lineage: Bacteria > Bacillati > Actinomycetota > Actinomycetes > Streptosporangiales > Streptosporangiaceae > Nonomuraea > Nonomuraea sp. NPDC048892. The sequence continues at coordinate 132,782 of NZ_JBEZFZ010000016.1, forward strand.
CTGTCACCCTCGTCGCGGGGTTCGTGCTCGTGGCGCTCGGGCCCACCTTGCAGGCGCGCGCCGCCGCCGCCGTCTACGCCGTCACCTCGGCCCTGCTCTTCGGCATCTCCGCCACCTACCACCGCAGTGAGCTCGGCCCCCGGCTCGCGGAGTTCCTGCGCCGGGTGGACCACGCGAACATCTACCTGATCATCGCCGGGACCTACACCCCGTTCGCCCTCCTCGCGCTCGACGGCGTGCCCCGCGTCGCGGTGCTCTCGGTCAGCTGGGGCGGCGCCCTGGCCGGCGTGCTGTTCCGGGTGTTGTGGATGAACGCGCCGCGCTGGCTCTACACGGTGCTCTACCTGGGGCTCGGCTGGACCGCGGTCTTCGTCATGCCGCAACTGCTCGAAGGCGCCGGCGTGGCCGCCGTCGTGCTGGTGGCGGTCGGGGGCGTGTTCTACTCGGCCGGAGCCGTCGTCTACGGCCTGCGCCGCCCCGATCCGTCCCCTCGCTGGTTCGGCTTCCACGAGGTATTCCACGCCTTCACCGTCGCCGCGTACCTGGTGCAGTACATCGCGGTGTCGATCGTGGTCTACTCCCACGTCTGATCTCCACTGATCCCCACGCGGTGGTAAAAGGCATCATTTGACCCGACGCTGGTCTGTTCGAGGGCGCTCTGCGGAAAGCAGACCAGCATGGGGGATATCGCTCGTTCGTGGTGGTTGCTGCTGATCCGGGGCCTGGCAGCCATCGTCTTCGGCATCCTGGCGCTCATCTGGCCCGGGATCACGCTGCTCGTCCTGGTGGTCTTCTTCGGCGTGTACGCCATCGTCAGCGGCGTGTCCGAACTGTTCGCCGGGTTCCGGCACGGGGAACGGTCACGTGTCTGGCTGATCGTCTCGGGCATCCTCGGCATCCTGGCCGGCATCGTGGCCTTCGTCTGGCCGGGCATCACCGCCGTCGCCCTGCTTTACATCATCGCCTTCTGGGCCATCTTCAGCGGCATCGCCGAGATCGTGGCCGGCGTGCAGCTGCGCAAGGTGATCGACAACGAGTGGATGTTCATCGTCGGCGGCATCCTGTCGGTGATCTTCGGTGTCCTGCTGCTCATCTGGCCCAAGGCGGGTCTGCTGGGCCTGGCCTGGCTGATCGGCGTCTTCGCCGTCCTCTACGGCATCGCGATGATCGCTCTGTCTCTACGCGTGAAGAACTTCACTTCGGGGGCAGGTATCCCGTAAATTTTGTATGGATGCCGACATTCTTCAAGAGGAATGTCAGGCACCCGATTCGCTGCGGAGGCGCTATGGACGTACACGCCCGCCTTGCCCGCCACCTTCTCGTCGACGGATACCGGCTCGTGCTCGACCTGGAGCTCAGCCACGGCTCCTGGCTGGTCGACGCCAGGAACGGCCGCCGCTACCTCGACTTCTACACCTTCTTCGCCTCGGCCCCCCTGGGCGTGAACCCGCCCTTCGACCCCGACTTCACCCAGCTGCTCGGCCAGGTGGCCCGCAACAAGCCGGCCAACCCCGACATCTACACCGAGCACCTGGCCGACTTCGTCGACACCTTCGCCCGCGTGCTCGGCGACCCCGCCCTGCCGCACCTGTTCTTCGTCGAGGGCGGCGCCCTCGCGGTCGAGAACGCGCTGAAGACCGCCTTCGACTGGAAGAGCCGCCGCAACGAGGCCGCGGGCCGATCACGCGACCTGGGCACCCAGGTGCTGCACCTGACCAAGGCCTTCCACGGCCGCAGCGGCTACACGCTGAGCCTGACCAACACCGAGCCGGGCAAGACCGACCGATTCCCCACCTTCGGCTGGCCGCGCATCGACGTGCCCGCCATCCACTTCGGCGACGTCGAGGCGGCCGAGGAGCGGGCGCTGGCCCAGGCGCGGGCGGCGTTCGAGCGCCACCCGCACGACATCGCCTGCTTCATCGCCGAGCCCATCCAGGGCGAGGGCGGCGACAACCACATGCGGCCCGAGTTCCTCCAGGCCATGCAGCGGCTGTGCCACGAGTACGACGCCCTGTTCATCCTCGACGAGGTGCAGACCGGTGGCGGCACGACCGGGACGCCGTGGGCGTACCAGCAGCTCGGGCTGGAGCCCGACGTGGTGGCCTTCGCCAAGAAGGTCCAGGTCGGCGGGATCATGGCGGGCCGCAGGGTGGACGAGGTGCCCGACAACGTCTTCCGGCAGAGCGGCCGGATCAACTCGACGTGGGGCGGCGGCCTGGTGGACATGGTGCGCAGCCGCGGCATCCTGGAGATCGTCGAGCGCGACGGCCTGATCGCCCGTGCCGCGACCGTGGGAGAGATGCTGCTCGAACGCCTCACCAAGCTGGAGGCCGAACGGCCCGAGATCCTGTCCAACGTGCGCGGGCGCGGGCTGATGTGCGCCTTCGACCTGCCCGACCAGGCCGCCCGCGACGCGCTGGTGACCCGGCTCAGGGAGGAGCACGCGGTGCTGGTGCTGCCGTGCGGGCCCAGGTCCGTACGCCTGCGCCCGGCGTTGAACATCCCCGAGCCCGACCTCGACCACGGCCTGACCGCCCTGTCGGCGGCCCTGTAGACAGCACTCTCGGTGGGGGCTACTGGGTGACGCTGGTGGCGGTGCGCCTCGGCCCGGCGTACCGCCAGAAGAAGTTGAGCAGGACGCTCACCCGGTTGCGCCCGCCCAGCAGGTACGCCACGTGAATGAAGATCCACACCAGCCACGCGGGCAGCCCGCGCATGGTCAGCCCGTTGGCCAGCTGCAGCACGGCCTCCGCCTTGCCCACCGTCGCCATGATCCCCGGATCCTGGTACGCGAACGGCTCAAGCGGCCGGCCCTGTATCGCCGCGGCGATCTGCTTGCCCACGTGCTTGCCCATCTGGATCGCCGGCTGGGCGAGCTGGGGCAGCGGATCCGGCTGCCCGGCCAGGTCTCCTGCCACGAAGATCTCGGGATGCTCGGGCACGGTGAGCGCTTCCGTGACCGTGATCCGGCCGCCCTTGCCCTGCGGCAGCCCCCAGGCGCCCACCTCGGGCGGCGCGGTGACGCCCAGGGCCCACACGGTCACGTCGCTGGGCAGCCGGGTGCCGTCCTTGAGCACCACCGCGTCCGGTTCGACGGAGGCCACGGTGGAGCCCAGCCGCAGGCGCACGCCGCGCTTGCGCAGCGCTTTGGCCGCCGAGTCGCGCAGCCGCGGCTTGTACGGCGCGAGCACGTAGTCGAACCGCTCGACCAGCGTCACGCTCGTCTGGTCCGGCCGCACCTCGGGATGCGTCAGCGGGATCGTGCGCCGCCGCAGCTCGGCCAGCGTGCCGGCCATCTCGACCCCGGTCGCGCCCGCGCCCACCACCACGACGTGGGTGCCCTCGCGCCGGCCGGCCGCGGTGTCCTCCAGGCAGTGCTGCATCAGCCGGCGCAGCCTGGCGGCGTCGTTGAGCGAGTAGATGGGATGCGCGTTCTCCTGCGCGCCCGCCACGTTGAGCCAGTTGGTGGTGACCCCGGTGGCCAGCACCAGGTAGTCGTAGTCGAGCGTGGTCCCGTCGTCGAGCTCGACCCGCCGCTCGTCGGCCAGCACCTTGCTCAGCGAGGCCCGCCGGGCTCGCACGTTGGGCCACTTGGCGGCGAACGTCCTGATCGGGTAGGACACGTCGGACGTCCCCATCCCCGCCGTGGCCACCTGGTATAGCAGTGGCTGGAACGTGGAGTAGGGGTTGCGGTCGACGATCGTGACCAGGGCCCCGCGCCTGGCCAGCTCCCGCGTCGCGTTCAGCCCCGCGAAACCCGCGCCCACGACGACGACCCGCGCTCTCTTCACCATGACAGAGTCCTTCCCCCTCGGCCGCGTCATGGATGCCTATGGCACCGCCAGCATCTCTTAAACCACTGAATACGGGATCGGTGCGAAATTTCGCCGCACGCAAGAGGGCCCTCTCGCGTGATCGGGGGAGCGAGAAGGCCCGTGACGGGGCCGGCGGCTACTCCTGGCGTGAGCGCCACAGGCCGATGGCCGTGACGCGGGAGTCGACGCCGAGCTTGGCGTAGATCCGGTTGACGTGGTTCTTCACGGTCTTCTCGCTGAGGAACAGCCGTCGCGCGATCTGCCCGTTGGACTGGCCAGTGGCGATGAGGTCCATGACCTCGGCTTCGCGTTTGCTCAGGGACGTGAACACGCTATCGAACGCTGCGTCGTCGACTCTCATCCGGCCTCCGGGGGCGCGCAGACGGTCAGATCGCCGAGGGCCCCCGTGCTTCCGGCGTTAGCGGTAGACAGCGAGCATAACCCGCATTGTCATGATTTGGGGCCGTTGTCGGTAGAAAAGACAAACGGCCGGTCCCGAAGGACCGGCCGTTCGCGCTGGGGTGAGTGAAGGGACTTGAACCCTCGACATCCAGGACCACAACCTGGCGCTCTGCCAACTGAGCTACACCCACCATGACCACCCGCTGTGTGGTGGCACAGGAAAAGTGTAGCGGGATTCGGGAGTCTTTACGCCACCCGTTTAGCCGCTGACCCGCTCTGCCAGCGCTCTCGCGGTCGCCGAATCGGGCCCCGGCTGCCCCACGAAGATGGCCGCGCGGTAGTAGCGCAGCTCCCTGATGCTCTCCGTGATGTCCGCCAGAGCACGGTGTCCGCCCTGCTTTTCCGGCGCGGCGAAGTAGACCCGCGGATACCACCGGCGCACCAGCTCCTTGATCGACGAGACGTCGATCATCCGGTAGTGCAAATACGAATCCACCCCGGGCATGTCGCGGGAGATGAACGTGCGATCGGTGCCGATCGAGTTGCCGCAGAGCGGGGCCTTCTTCGGCTCGGGCACGTGGCGGCGGATGTAGTCGAGCACCATCGCCTCCGCCTCCGCCAGCGTCACCCCGCCCGCCAGCTCGGGCAGCAGCCCGGAGGCGGTGTGCATCTCCCGCACGACCTGCGACATCTGCTCCAGGGACTCGGGCGGCGGTTTGATGACCACGTCGACGCCCTCGTCCAGCTGGTTGAGCTCGCTGTCGGTGATCACGCACGCCACTTCGACGAGCGCGTCTCGCCCCAGGTCGAGCCCGGTCATCTCACAGTCGATCCAGACCAGCACGTCACTCATTCGATCTCCTCGCCCAGCGGCTCGGAGCAATCCGCCCGCTTGTTACCCCACCAGCCTAGTGCTATTGCTCAGGCGGGCTTGAGCGAGCCGAGAACCTGCTCGACCACGTCGGTGCCCAGATTGTCGGGAACGGAGACGTACGCGATGGCCGGCCTCTGCCCGTCACCCCGGTCCACGAGCACGATCGCCCCGTTCTCCTTCTTCCACTTGAAGCCCTTCTCCTCCGAGATCTTGGTGAAGTCGAGCTCGAACTGCAACAGCCACGCGTCCTTGTCGCCGACCTTCATCGCCTTGTCCGCGACGATCTTGCTCTCGTGGGCGGGCGCGTAGTAATGGGTGGTGAAGTCCACGAAGACGGCCTTGGCGGTGTCGCCGAGACCCGAGACGCCGGAGTAGGGGTAGAGCTCGTTGAGCACGCCCGTGAAGACGTTGCCGATCCAGTCGGCCTCGCGATCGTAGTTCTCCTGCGCGTCCTGCTTGACCGCGGCCGTCCACTGCTGCTCGGCCGGGCTGCCGCTGTTGACCTCGTTGACCGCGGCCACCTGCCAGCCGCTGGGCACCTTGAAGGCCAGTCCGCTGCGCGGGTCGGTGATCACGCCGTCGACCGGCTGCGGGAACTCGGCTCCCTGGCTCGGCAGCGGATCCTGGGACGGGGGATCCTGGGACGGAGGATCTTCGGTGGGGAAGCGCGGCTCCGCCGTCTCGCTGGGCGGCGACGCGACGAGCGTGCTGTCCCGGTTGATGAAGAAGATCCCGGCCACCACGATCAGTGCGAGCACCACCAGCGCCGCCAGGCCGCCGAACACCCACGGCAGCGGGTTGCCCTGCTTGGGCGGCGGCGGGTAGCCGGGCCCCGGCAGTGGCCCGCCCCACTGCTGCTGCGTGGGGGGCTGCATGGACGGCTGCATTGGCGGCGGCTGCGTGGGGGGCTGCATGGACGGTTGGGCGGGCCCGCCGGGCGCGCCGTAGGCCGACTGTCCGTAGGTGGGGTGGCCGAACTGCAGCGTGGGGTTCGCCGGCGTCGCCGCCCAGCCTGGACCGGTCTGCGGTTGGGGTTGGGGCTGTGATGAGGGCTGTGATTGGGGCTGGGGCTGGGGGAACGCCTGTGTCGGGGCCTGGGCGGACGGCTGGGAGGAGGGCTGCGGCTGGGGTCCGGACGCCGGCTGCCGGCCCGGCGGCTCCTGGGCATGGAGCGCGTCCGTCCACTGGCTGCCGTCCCACCAGCGGAGCTGAGGCTCTCCGTAGGGGTCGGGGTACCAGCCCGCGGGGGTCTGCGTGGTCATGTTCGCCAGATTAGTAAGAACCGCTTTGATATGCATTGCTGAGCTCGATCGGACGGTCTCAGCGCGGCCGTCCCGTCACCCCTCGCAGGAGCCCGTCACCCCTCGCAGGAGCCCGTCAGCACTTGTACGAGCCCGTCAGCACTTGTAGGAGAATGTCGCCTTGTCCGAGCGCACCGGCCCAGGCGTGAGGATCCGCAGCGTGGCCGTGGCCTTGACGTTGCTCCTGCCCCGCAGCGTCCACCGCAGCGGCACCGTGTACGACGTCTTGTCGGCCTGCGTGCGTAACGTCCCCTTGACGACCTCCTTGTCCAGGTTCTTCCGCCACTCGTAGGTGATCTCGCCCGGCGCCCCGTTCGTGACGACCGTGCCGGTGATCACCACAGCGCGGTCGCAGCCCTGCGTCTTCTTCGGCGCCGTCACGTTCACCGACGTGACCGCCAGGTCCGGCCCCGTCCCCAGCTTGAGCCAGGCCAGGACGGCCCCCGCCATCACGATCGCGAACACGACGGCCGACAGGATCGTGCGCCGCCGCCGGGCTCGCGCGACCTTGTCGGCCCGCCCGCCGGGCCGGTGCATGGTGGCCGCCTCGTCGCGCCCCGCCCGCCAGATCCGCTCGGCCTCCGTCTCCTGCCGATTCTGCTGCGGCTGGGTCCCGACCCCCGGCCCGAACTGGACCGGTCCCGCCGAACGGCCGGGGACGTGCAGCAGCGTGACGATGTCGCCCTCGTCCCTGTTCGGCGGCAGGACCGGCGGCGCCACCGAGGCCCGCCCGTACGCCGGCGCCTGAGCGAACGCCGATCTGCCCCGCGCAGCGGCGGCCAGCGCGTCCCTGCTGATGCGGCCGCCCGGCAGCGTGCCGCGCTCGTTGACGAGCAGATCGCGGGCGGCAGCCAGGCCCAGGGTGCCGGCCGTGTTCGCGGCCCGTTCGAACAGCGCGGCCACCTCGGGGGCCTGCCGGCCGGCGGAGGCGCCGAGGCCGCGGGCCAGGGACGCCCAGCCGGCCGCGTCCCGTTCGCGCGGAGAGACCCGCGCCCTGATCGCGTCGGACAGCCCGCGCTCCGACAGCAGCGAGACGCCCTCGGACGTGACGACCACCGTGCCCGGATGCACCGAGCCGTGCGTGACCCCGGCCGAGTGCAGCGCGAGCAGCGTCTGGGCCGTCTCCACCAGGACGGAGGCCGCCCCGCCCGGATCGACGGGACCGGCCGCGAGCAGGTCGGCCAGCGTCGGGCTGACCGCCTGCGCGGTGAGCAGCCACACCTGCTCGCCCGCCGCGACCACGTCCGCCACCGGGATCAGCCCGCTCAGCCCGGCCAGCACGAGCCGCTGGTCGGTCATGACCGCCTGCACGACGCGGTCGCGGACGCCGGGCAGGCCGACGATCTTGGGATCGAACAGCAGCGCGCCGGCCCTGCGGCCGTCGGGCGAGATGGCGTCGATCCAGTTGCCGAGTTCGGTCATCCAGGTGTGCTCGGTGAGCCGGAATCCGGCGATACCGTGATCAGGGTTGTTCATCGCCGCCTGCCCCCCGGGCGCGTCTAGCGCTTCCTTCTGTGACGTCCCGCCATACGGCGCCTCACCGCAAGTGTGACCGGTAGCGCGCCCGTCGTCATCAGGCCGAGCGCGAGCAACGCGCCTGCGGCGCCTCCTCCGGCGGCCCGTGGCACCTCAGGCTCGGCGCGTGGCGGCTCCTGACCGCCCCCGGTCGCCGTCGCGCCGCCGTCGCCTCTCGTGGGGCTGGGCTCGCCCTGGGTGGGCGAGGCCGTGGTCGGTTCGGGGATCGGGTCCGGCCGCCTGGTCGGAGGCGTGGAGCTCGGGGCGTCAGGGGTGGGAGGCCGCTCGCCGTCGGGGCGGTAGACGTCGCCGTTCAGCTCGGGCTCCTCGGTGTCGGTCGCCGTGGGCTTCGCGGTGGTGGGCTTCGGGGTCGGCTTCCGCGTCCTGACCGGCGTCCGCGCCGGGGTGGGGGTCGGCTTCCTGGTTGCCGTGGGCCGCACGACCGGTGGCGCGACACTGCTCGTGGCCGTCGGGACCGGCGCGGAGGTGCTCTCCTCCGGAGTGGGCTCCTCGGGCTGCTCGGTGGCCTCGTCGGGCACGTCCTCCGGAGTCTCCTCGGCGGCCGGATCGGGCTCGGAGGCGGTCGGCGTGACCTCGGTGGTCTGCGCCTGGAGCACCGGTTCCTCGGATCCGGTGCTGACGAACATCACCACGGCCGCGACGAGCACGCCCGCCGTCACCGTGGCCAGGGCGATCTTGACGGGCAGCTTGCTCAGAAGGCTCGGCGGGTCCTCGAAGCTCGTCTCGGCGAGCGCGGTCTCCGTCTGCGCGGGCTCCTCCAGCGCGCTCGGGAAGAGCAGCACCAGCATGCCCGCGAGCGCGGCCAGGCGGCGGCGCCCGCGCTCCTCCCAGTCGTCCCCGTACGCCTGCGCCGCGACGGCCTCCAGCTCGGTCAGGAACGCCTCCGCCGACGGCGGCCGCTGCGCCGGGTCCTTGGCCAGGCCGCGCTCGACCAGGTCGCGCAGCTGCCCGGGGATCTCCTCGGTCGGCGGGGCCACGGCCTGGTGCTGGTGGGCCAGGGCGGCGAGGTTGGGGGCGCGGAAGGGGCGGGTGCCGGTCAGGCACTCGAAGAACACGACGGTGGCCGCGTAGACGTCGGTCGCCGGCCCCGCGGGCTTGCCGGCCCACTGCTCGGGCGCCATGTACGGCGGCGTGCCCGCGGCGCTCGCGTGCTCGCCGGTCCTGACAGCGATGCCGAAGTCCACCAGCTTGGTGGTGCCGTCGCGCTGCACCATGACGTTCTCGGGCTTGAAGTCGCGGTGCACGACCCCGATGGCGTGCGCCGAGGCGAGACCCTGCAGCGAGCCCTTGAGCACCGTCAGCGCCGCCTCGGGCCCTGTGGGCCCCTCGGAGCGCAGTAACTCGCGCAGCGACACCCCGTTGATCAGATCCATGATGATCGCCGCGCCTTGCCCGGCCTCGACGTAGTCGATCAGCCTGGCGTGGTACGCGCTCTGCAGCGTCGCCAGCAGCCTGGCCTCGTGGCGGAACCTGGCCACGAACCCGACGTCGGATCTCAGCTCGTCACTGAGGTATTTGATGGCGACCTCGGCGCCGTCGTAGTCACGCCTGGCCAGGACCACCCGGCCCGCGGCCCCCGAGCCCAGCTCGCGGACCTCGGTGTAGCCCGGGACCCCCCACGGCCCATCACCGTACATAACGGTTCTCCTCTGGAGTAACTAGGGCCCCCACCCTCATCAAACGGTCCGTAGCTTAACCAGAGGGAGCCGCTTTCCCGCTACCGTTATTCAGACAGGCGGGGAAATGTCACCCAACGGTACCGGGAGAGTCGGGCCTCGGTGTGATCTTCGGCGTCGCTCGCGGCGTCTCCTTCGCGGGCTCCTGCGGCTTCTCGCTGGGTGTGTCCTGCGGTTTCTCCACCGGCTTGTCGCTCGGCGGCTCCTTGGGCGGCTCCTCCTCCTGGCACGCCGGAGTGGCGCCGCTACGGCTGTCGCCCCCGCCGGCCGCCGCCGGGTCGGTGGCGGCCGTCACCGACCACTTCGAGCCGCAGGGCAGCTTGGCCCGGTAGGTGAACGAGCGGCTGTAGGAGGTATCGCCCGACAGGGTCACCGCCTGCGTGTCGGCCCCCTCTCCGGCCGCGAGCCTGACGGTGAGCTGTACCGGACCGGTGCCCGCCGTGGTGACCCTGACCTGCGCGGTGATCCCGCCGCTCCCCGCGCCCGCCTCGACGATCGCCACCTGCCGCACCTGCGGCGGGCACGGCACCGAGACCCGCGCCGTGTCGGTCCTGCCGCCCGCGCTCACCCGCACCGACAGCGTCGAGCCGCAGGGACGGGACCTGAACGTGTGGGTGAAGGCCCTGGAGTAGGAGGTGCGGCCGGACAGGGTGGCCTCGCGGGTGCCCACCGCCTCGCCGTCCACCGCGAACCTGGCCTCGACCGGGATCGCGCCGGTGCCGCTCGCGGTGAGCCTGACCCGGGCGGTGGCCGTGCGTCCTGGCGCCTCGGGCAGGCCGAGGGCAACGCTGAGGGCGCTCACCCTGACCGGGCAGGCCGGCACGGACAGGGAGGCCGTCCTGGTGCCGCCGGGGGCCGCAGGTGACGTGGCGACGCTCAACGTGACCGTCCTGCCGCAGGGACGCTCGCCGATCCGCCAGGTCAGCGTGCGGGTGTAGGAGGTGGCGCCGCTGAGGCGCAGGCGCTGGACGGTGCCGTCCGCGCCCCGCGCCGCCCAGGTGGCGGTGACGGTGACCGCGCCGGGGCCGTTCGTGCGGAACGTGACCGTGCTGCGGGCGACGTCGTCGTCGCCGAGCGTGATGCCGCCCACGCTCACTCCCAGCACCGAGGGGGCTGGCGGCGTGCTCGGCTCCGTCGGCGTCGGGGTCGGGGTCGGGGTGGGAGTGGGGGTCGGCGTAGGAGTGGGCGTTGGGGTGGGAGTCGGCGTGATCGTGCTGCTCGGCCGGGTCCCGGGCCTGTCCGGATCCTGGTCGTCGGCTCCTGGCGGGTCCTGCGGGACGGCCTGCGGCGTGGTCCCGGGCTCGGCGGCGGGATCGACGTCGGGATCGGTACCAGTACTCGGATCGGGCTCTGGCTCCGACGGCGGATCGGACGTCGGCGCGGCGACCGGCGCCGTCTCGACCAGGCTGGGCGGCACCGCCGCCGCCGCTCCGACCGGCGTCTCCGGCGGCGGCTGCCGGTTGACCAGCACGACCACCACCGCCACGGCCGCCGCCGAGGCCACCGCGCCGCCCATGGCCAGGCGCCGCGTGTTCGAGCGCAGGCCGCGGAAGACCGTCCTGGCCAGCGACGTGGCCACCTCGGGCGCGGGGGCGGTCTGCGGAGTCGGTAACAGCAGCGCGAGCAGCGCCACGAGCGCGGCCAGCCGGCGCCTGCCGCGCTCTTCCCAGTCCTCCCCGTACGCCGCCCTGGCCACCGCCTCCAGCTCGGCCACGAACGCCATCGCCCCGTCGGGCCGCCGCGCCGGATCCTTGGCCAGCCCGCGCCGCACCAGCTCGCGCACCGGCTCCGGCGCGTCGAGGAAGGGCACGGGGGCGTGCACGTGCTGGTAGCCGAGCACGCTCGGCTCCGTGGAGCGGTAGGGCCGGTGCCCCGTCAGGCACTCGAAGAAGACGGCCGTGGCCGCGTACACATCGGTGGCCGGCGAGGCCGGCTGCCTCTCCCACAGCTCGGGCGCCATGTACGGAGGCGTCCCCTCCGGCTGCACCGTCGTGCCCTGCCTGACCGCGATGCCGAAGTCGACCAGTTTGCTGGCTCCGTCGTCGCGGACGATCACGTTCTCCGGCTTGTAGTCCCGGTGGACCAGCCCCATCTCGTGCGCCTTGGCCAGCCCCAGCAGCGAGCCTTTGAGCACGACCAGCGCCGCCTCCGGCTCGGTCGTGCCGTTCTCGCGCAGCAGCGCCCGCAGGGAGACGCCGTCGACCAGCTCCATCACGATGGCCGCGCCGCCGAAGTCCTGGACGTACTCCCACATCGTGGCGATGTTCGGATCGCGCAGCGTGGTCAGCAGCCGCGCCTCCGACTGGAACCTGGCCAGCGCGGCCGGATCACGCCGCAACTCCTCGGACAGGTACTTGATCGCCACCCTGACCCCGGTGTCGTCGTGCACAGCCTGGACGACGCGCCCGCTGGCACCCGCCCCGAGCTGCTTTATCTCCGTGTAACCGGGAGCACTCCACTGCATATCCGCTCTCCCATCAGGAGCCGGCCCACCTGATGAGACGCGTGATCAAGGGCTGGGGTTTTCCAGGTGGTACCGGATTCATGGAACTACTCCCGATGGAGGATGTGAACAGGCGTATCGATACCTTCTGGGAGCACCGAATCCCGCTCGGGTTCGCCCCACGACGTGACCAGCGGCAACACCCCGGCCCACACCGGCAGGTCGTAGTCCTCCTCCTCGTCCACGGGACCGCCCCTGCGGATCTTGACCGAGGCCTCGTCCAGCGGCAGCGCCAGCACCGCCGTGGCGGCCAGCTCCTTGCGGTTCGGCTTGCGCACGTAGTCCCACTGGCCCGGCGCGAGCTGCTCGGCCAGCGCCCGCAGCCCCTCCATGCGCTCGTCCTCGTCCGTCACCAGCGTGGCCCGGCCGTACACGATCGCCGAGCGGTAGTTGACGGAGTGGTGGAAGATCGAGCGGGCCAGCACGATGCCGTCGAGGTGGGTGACGGTGACGCAGACCTCGGTGCCCTCGCCGGCGCGCAGTGACAAGGCACCGGTGGAGCCGTGCAGGTAGAGGGTCTCGCCGATGCGGCCGTAGCCGGTCGGCACGACCATGGGGTGGCCGTTCACGATCACGCCCAGGTGGCAGACGAGGCCGGTGTCGAGCACCTCGTACAGGTCGTCACGGTCGGTGCTGCCGCGCTCCTTCGAGCGTCCCAGCGTCGTACGGGGAGTGGTGGAGAGCATGATTCGACCGTAGCCAGGAAGTGGACCTACGCTGTAGGGCCACTATCCACCCCTTCGCAGAGACCACTTCCATGCGCAACCACGTTGACCTGCCCATATCGCTCTCGCGCGAGGCGGACGAACCGCTCACCGCCCAGCTCGCCGGCTGGCTGCGCCACGCCATGCTGGACGGCACGCTGGCCGCGGGCGAGCGGCTGCCGTCCACCCGCGGCCTGGCGGCCCAGCTCGCGGTCAGCAGGACCGTGGTGACGGAGGCGTACCAGCAGCTCTACGCGGAGGGATGGCTGGACGGGCGGCACGGCTCCGGCACGTTCGTGGCCGACATCGAGCAGCCGGCGCGCCCGCCCGCGCCGGCCGAGCGCGGCGTGTCCGCGCCCGCCCCGCCGCCGCCACCGGCGGACGTGATCGACCTCACGGCCGGCCGGCCCTGGGTGCGCGACTACGACCGGGCGGCCTGGAAGCGGGCCTGGCGCCGGGCCGCCGACCTGCCGCCGAGCGCGGACCCCGACCCGTACGGCCTGCCACGCCTGCGCGAGCTGCTCGCCGAGCACCTCAGACGCGCCAGGGGCATGGCCGTCGGCCCCGAGAACATCATGGTCACCCGGGGCACCGGCAACGGCCTCGACCTGTGCGCGCTGGCCCTGCTCCGCCCCGGCGCGAAGGCCGGCGTGGAGGACCCCGGCTACCACGTGGCGCGCACGGTGTTCGGGGTCAGGGGCGCCGAGGTGGTGCCCTGCCCGGTCGACGCCGACGGCGTGATCGTCGACACGCTGCCGTCCGACCTGCGCGTGCTCTACACCACGCCCGCCCACCAGTACCCGCTGGGCGGCCGCCTGCCGATCCCGCGCAGGGAGCGCCTGCTGGCCTGGGCGCGGAGCACGGGCGCGACCATCGTGGAGGACGACTACGACGCCGAGTTCCGCTACGACGTCGCCCCGCTGCCCGCGCTCTACGGCCTCGACCCCGAGCGGGTGGTGCTGCTCGGCACGCTGTCCAAGATCCTCGCGTCCGACGTGGGCGTGGGCTGGCTGGTCGGGGAGGCCGGGCTGGTCGGCCGGCTCGCCGAGCTGCGCCGCGCGATGGGCGACCGCACCAGCGGGCCCGTCCAGCAGGCGGTGGCGACCCTGCTGGAGCGCGGCGACATCGACCGGCACCTGCGCAGGATGCGCTTGGAGTACGCGCGCCGCCGCGCCGCCGTCGTCGAGCTCCTCGGCCCGGTCTGCCGGCTGCGCGGCGACACGGCCGGGCTGCACGTCCTGGCCGAGCTGCCCGCGCCCCTGGTGCCCGTCGTCGTGGCGCGGGCCGGGGAGCAGGGTGTGCTGCTCGACTCCACCGAGCGCCACCACCACGCCGGCACGCGCCTGCACGGCCTGGTCATCGGGTACGGCTCCGCCTCGCTCCCCGAAGTCAGGCGGGGCTGCAAGATCCTGGCCGCCCTCATCCGTGCGGGCCGGCCGTAGGCGGCTCCAGAAGGCGCAGAACGGGCAGGGAGCGGGCGGTGTACATCGGGTCCACCGGCAGCACGTGCCTGGCCCACCAGCGCGCGGGTGCGGGGTCGGGGGAGTGCTCGGTGAAGGCGGGGGCGTAGTCGTCGTACGGCGGGTCGTACAGGTAGCCCGTGGAGACCCCGTGCCGCTCCAGCTCGGCGATGGCCGCGTCTCTGTCGCGCACCAGGAGCGGCACCCGGAACAGCGGCCGCCGCAGGTCGTCGAGCACGGCCGGCGCGACCGTGGGCAGCTCGGCCAGGCGCTGCACGCCCGCCAGCCGGCGCGCCCGGTCGCGGGGCACCTTGGCCACCCGCCGCGCCTGGTACCAGCGGGCCACCCGCCCCCGGCGGGCGCGGTAGAGGTGCAGGTCGGCGTGGACCCAGGGGTCGAAGGGCGCCAGCGAGGGGATCTGCTTGAGCGCCCGTTCGAGCTCCGGCGCGGCCAGCGCGATGCGGAAGCCCTCACGCGGCTCCTGGAGGCCGAGACGGCGCATGAGCTTGAGCGCGGGGCGCACCAGGTCGAGCTTGAGCGCCGCCTGCCGGGCCATGGACGTGCCCACGCTCAGCAGGTCGGCGCGCAGGGACCCGCGGGTCAGCAACTCGTCACGGGCGCGGGTCAGCGCCTTGAGATCGGCCTGGCTCTCCACGGCCAGCACGCCGCCCGAGCCCGCGCCGGGGTGCTTGGACAGGCTGAACACCCCGGCCTGGCCGAAGGTGCCGAGGGGCCGTCCGCCGAGGTCGGTCTCCATCGCGTGCGCGACGTCCTCGATCAGGATCTTCCCGGCGAAGGCGGGGGCGTCGTCGGGCAGGCCGTACAGGTTGGTCGTCAGCACGGCGTCGACCGCGCCGAGATCCACCCGGGCGACGTCGATGTTGCCGTCACGGGGAGACAGCGGCGCGATCACCGGGCGCAGCCCGGCCGCGAGCACCAGGAAGAGGATCTCGTCGGCGGAGATGGGGGACATCAGCAGCCGCTGACCGGGCCGGCACCAGTGGCGTAGCGCCAGGTAGAGGCCGAGCCGGTTGGACGGTAGCGACAGGCAGTGACGGCCTGTGCGCTCTGCGATGCGTTTCACCCTTGTAGGACAGTACGCAGTCTTCCGTACGTTTTCAACGCCTTGTCAGCAGTTTTGAGCAGCAACGGATTGGCCATGACCGTCGCGCGGGTCTTGCGCGCGGGCACCCGCATCAGCCAGTGCACCCCGGCCGCCACGCCCACCCTGGCCACGCGCCCCTCGGCCACCTCCAGCTCGCCGTTCTTGAGCTTGTCCTTGTACTCCTTCTGGCCCCGGCCCATGTCGACGATCTCGATGCCGGACTCGGCGGCCCGTTCGGCCATCGCCAGGTGGTGGATGAGGCCGGGGGAGTATTTGCTGTATTGCGGGTCGTAGGCGGGGAACCAGCCCGCGAGCGTGGTGCGGGTGCGGATGCCGAAGTGGCCGGCCACCGGCCGGTCGTCCACGTAGATCATGTCCAGCACCCCGGCGAAGCTCTCGGACTGCGTGGCCAGCAGCCGCTCGACCAGCTCCACGATCCACTTGTGGGCGAACCTGTCGGTGCGGCCGGTGCGCCGGTATTGATCGGTCTTCCAGCCCAGCAGCGTGCGCAGGGGCGCCAGGTCGGTGGTCGCGTAGTCGTGGCGCATCGGCCCGGCCTCGCGCTGGAGCTTGCGCGACTTGGCCAGGGTGGACTTGTACGTCTTGCCGGAGTGCAGGCGCAGGAACTCCGTGTAACGTTCCCAGCCGTCGCGCAGGTCGATGATCGGCGAGGGATGCCGCTCGTGATGCTCGCCCATCAGCGGCTGACCGGCCACCAGGTGGTCGAACTCGTAGACGGACAGCCCGCAGGCCTTGATCAGCCGGACCGGGTCGATGTGCACGTCCTTGGCGTGCACCAGCCCCTGCGCGTCGGTGAGCCCGGAGGCGACGGGCTTGCCGACGCCCAGGGGATGTCGCTCGAACGGGAAGAAACCCACGATCTCCTGGCCGTCGTGGACGACGGCGACTCTGACGTCATCGCGGAGTTCGCCCACCGTGAGCGTGAACTCGGGGGAGAGGAAGGGATTGTCGAAGGCGGCGTGCGCTTCCTGGAGTGCGCGCCATCGGGTCACTTCCGTCGGGCCCAGTTCGCGAGGCAGGGCAAGGGTGATGCGCATGGGCTCCTACTGTCGGCATGCACTCTTCGTCCGGCGTGGGCGGGGGGTGTTCTACAGCCAGATTAAAGGATCTCGCCTTGTGGTATAGCCGCAGGTCCGGAACGTTACACAACTCCCAGGTGGTGTTCAGGACCGAGTGACGTTCTAATGTGTGTTCATGACCGTACCTGGCATCGACCACCCCCGATTGGTCGAGTGGATGGGCCGTAACGTGCCCGACGCCGGCGAGCCGCAGTCCGTCGCGCTGATCTCGGGCGGCAGGTCCAACCTGACCTACGTGGTCGAGGCCCGGGAGCGCCGTCTCGTGCTGCGCCGGCCGCCCCTCGGGCACGTGCTCCCCACCGCCCACGACATGCGACGCGAGTGGCGGGTCATCTCGGCGCTCGCGCCGACGCCGGTGCCCGTGCCCGAGCCGGTCGCGTTCTGCGCCGACGAGGAC
Source organism: Nonomuraea sp. NPDC048892 (assembly GCF_040649735.1). Taxonomy (NCBI): domain Bacteria; kingdom Bacillati; phylum Actinomycetota; class Actinomycetes; order Streptosporangiales; family Streptosporangiaceae; genus Nonomuraea; species Nonomuraea sp. NPDC048892. The sequence goes on from NZ_JBEZFZ010000016.1 coordinate 149,655, forward strand.
GTGATCGGGGCGCCGTTCTATCTCATGGGGTACGTCGAGGGCGTCGCCGTACGCGAGAGCGAGCAGCTCGGCGACCCGACGCCCGAGCAGACCCGCCGCCTGTCGGAGCGGTTGGCCGAGGTGCTGGCCGCCATCCACGCCGTCGACTACCGCGAGGTGGGCCTGGGCGACTTCGGCCGGCCCGAGGGCTACATGGCGCGCCAGCTCGACCGCTGGTGCCAGCAGTGGGAGCGGTCGAAGACGGCCGACCTGCCCGACTACTACCGGCTCGTGGAGCGCCTGCGCGAGCGGCTGCCCGCCGAGGCGGCCGGCACGCTGGTGCACGGTGACTACCGGCTGGACAACACGCTGCTGCGGCTCGGCGACCTGGAGATCACGGCCGTGGTCGACTGGGAGATGTCCACGCTCGGCGACCCGCTGGCCGACCTCGGGCTCACCCTGACCTACTGGCACGACCGCGGTGACGACGAGCGGGCCCGCATCCCGGTGGCCGGCGACGTGACCGTGGCGCCGGGCTTCCTGAGCGCCGCCGAGTTCGCCGCCCACTACACGAAGGTCTCCGGGCGCGAGATCTCCGACCTCGGCTTCTACGTGGCCTTCGGCAACTTCAAGCTGGCCGTCATCGTGGAGGGTATCCACGCCCGCTTCCGGCAGGGTAAGACCGTGGGAGAGGGATTCGACCGCATCGGATCCGCCGTGCCCACCCTGATCTCCCGCGCGCACCGCATGCTCGACCAGCACTGAACGCCTCGACCACGGGTTCCGACCCCCGCAAGGAGCGCCCATGAGCACAGTTGCACTGATCACCGGAGCGGCGAGCGGCATCGGGGCCGCCGTGGCCCGGCGTCTGTCGGGCGGGGGCGCCAGGTGCGTCCTCGTCGACCGTGACGGCGAGGGCGTCGAGCGGCTGGCCAAAGAGGTGGACGGCGCCTTCCTGGCGGCCGACGTCAGCACCGAGGAGGCCTCGCTGGAGGCCGTGGCGCTGGCCGAGAGCCGCTTCGGGCGGCTCGACCTGATGCATCTCAACGCCGGCGTCAGCGGCGGCGTCGACCTGGCCGACTTCGACCTCGAACGCTACCGCCAGGTCGTCGGCGTCAACGTCGACGGCGTGGTCTTCGGCGTGCGGGCCGGCCTGCCGCTGCTCACCCGCTCGGGCGGCGGCGCGGTCGTGGTCACCGCGTCGCTGGCCGGGCTCGTCGGCTTCTCGGGCGACCCGATCTACACCATGACCAAGCACGCCGTCGTGGGCCTGGTCAGGGCGCTGGCCGAGCCGCTGGCCGCCAAGAACGTCCGCATCGGCGCGGTGTGCCCCGGCTTCACCGACACGCCGCTGGTGGCCGGATCGCGGGAGATGTTCGTCAACGCCGGCTTCCCCCTGCTCACCGCCGAGGACGTGGCCGCCGCCGTCGAGACCGCCTTCTACTCCGAGACCCCGGGGACCCTCCTCATCGTCCAGCCGGGCCGCCAGCCGGTGCCGTACCGCTACGCCGGGGTGCCTGGACCGGCGGGCGGGCAGCGACCTCCACGTGCAGATTGACGGCAAGTGCCTTGCAAGCGGGACTATTACCGTAGAAGGGGCCGGGCTGCTGCCCGGCCCCTTCTACCTATGCGAATCTTGTAGGTTCGTGATCCTCCCTAACGTCTCGCGAGGATGAGGAGCGTTCAGTGATACCGACCGACGGCCGGCACGCGCGCCGACGATCGCCGTGGCCGATCGCACTTGGAGCCGGCATTCTCGCGGTCGTCCTGGTGGCGGGCATCATGGTCTACGCTGCCCTGCGCACCAAGGCCCGCGGCGAGTTCAGGGGCAGCGAGGTGGCCACCAACGTGCCCACCGAGCCGGCGCCCCAGCTGGAGCAGCCGCCCGCGCTGTCCAACTGGCCGCGCTGGGGCATCACCCACACGCAGTACAGCGCCGACAACGAGCCGCAAGGCGTCGTGGAGGAGGCCAGAGGCGTGCTGGGCCGGGTCCCGATGCTGCAGAACCAGCACATCATGGGCTGGGGCGTCGGCAACCCCGAGCCGAGCCCTGGGCAGTTCAACTTCCGTGACCTCGACCGGCGGCTGACGTTCATGTCGTCGTCCAGGGGCGTGCCGATCATCACGCTCTGCTGCGCGCCCGACTGGATGAAGGGCGGGCAGGCCGGGCGTACGGACTGGAACAAGAACCACACGGTCGCGCCCGAGCGGGAGCACTTCGACGACTTCGCCAAGCTCGCCACGCGGGTGGCCAAGCAGTACCCGACGGTCAAGCACTACATGGTGTGGAACGAGTTCAAAGGCTTCTGGGACCCGACCACCAACCGGTGGGACGCCGAGGCGTACACCGAGATGTACAACAAGGTCTACACGGCGCTGAAGAAGGTCAGCAAGGACATCAAGGTCGGGGGCCCCTACATCCCGATCGAGAGCAACGCCGCCCGCGGCGGGCCGTCGGAGCTGCGCGGGCCCTGGGGCTCGGTCGACCAGCGGGCGCTCGAAGCCGTCAAGTACTGGATCGAGCACAAGAAGGGCGCCGACTTCATCGTCGTCGACGGGGCGTCGATGACGAACGACAAGGGCAACGTGCCCGACGACTTCGGCGCCCAGGCCAAGTTCGGCGCCATCACCACCTGGCTGCGGCAGAAGAGCGACGACCTGCCGGTGTGGTGGGCCGAGTGGTACGTCGAGCCGGAGAACTCGCAGTGGAGCGAGGCGAAGCGCACGGCCGTGCAGGCGAGCGCGCTGATGGAGTTCGCCAAGAGCGGCGTCACCACGGCCCTGTACTGGAACCCCCAGCTGAAGGGGAAGGGCGAGTGCGCCGGCTGCCTCTGGGGGCCCAAGGTGGGCGGTGAGCTGCCGATGGCGGGGCTGCTCAGCGGCTTCACCAAGTGGTTCCCCTCCGGGGTGCGGGTGCAGGAGGTGGAGTCCTCCAATCCGAAGGTCAAGGCCATCGCGCAGGAGCGGCAGACCGTGATGGTGAACACCACGGGCGAGGACGTCACGGCGACCGTGGACGGGCGTCAGGTCACGCTGGCGCCGTACGAGATCAAGTGGTCGGGACGCGGCGGCGCCTGACCCGGCGTCCGGGATCGGCGCGGGCCTGACAGGGCCCGCCCGCATCACCGCTCAGTTCGGCCCGGCCCCGGGGTCGAGGAACCGGCGGACAGCCGTTGGCGCTGAGAAGGATCAAGACACGCTTAGGACTGAAAGATCCTCACTTGTAACGCATTAATCGCTATGAGTTGATCGCGACCGATATGGCGCTACCGTGCTCGCCCGGCACCTCGAGGACTTCCTCACTGACCTGGCCAATGCCGGGAAGTCGGCGCACACCCGGCGCGCCTACCGCGGCGACCTGATCGCGTTCGCCCCCACCACGGCGAAGAACTCGCCGAGCTGACCGCGACGCCGGTCCGCGCTTTTCTGGCCGAGCTCGCCGAGCTGTCGCCGGCCAGGCGATCCGCTGTCCTACGACACCGCCGCGCGGGACGCCCCCGGACGCCTCACTCCGCGACGATCATCCCCAGGTCGTAGGAGCTGTCCTTCAGCGCCAGCCAGGCCAGCTCCCACGCGTGCATCGGGCGCATGTTCCGCAGCACCGGGAGCAGGTCGTCCTTCGTCGCCAGCTCGCCCGTCACCTCCACGAGCGCGTTCCCCCGCACGGTGACCATCGTCGAGCCCAGGTCCACGTGATCGCCCCAGATTCCCGGGGCTACTTCCTCGCACGCGCCCCGCACCCCGGAGCCGCAAGCCTGCCCGGCCGTCAGCCCATAAGGTGCCTGGACGGTGACGGCCACCTCCAGACCATCGCGCCGGCGCTCGTAGTGGAGGAAGAGGATCCCTTCCTCCTCCTCGACGGAGTCGAGACGGTAGTCCGGCTGGTCGGTGGCGATGACGGGCACGTGTTCACGCGCCGTCGTCTGTGCGGCGACCAGCGCCGAGAGGGGTCTGTCTCCCAGGACGGCGGCGATGCCGAGGACGAGGACCGTCCCGATGGTGGCCACGCGCGTCACCGTGCCCAGCGGCAGCGCCGTGGCCCCGGCGAGCAGGTAGCCGGCCGCTCCTATCCCCATGAAGGCCAGAAGGCTGCTCCACCCGCCCATCTCCGCGATCTCGGCAGGCGGGACCGGAACCGCGATGAAGCCCATGACGACGAAGACCGGTCCCAGGATCGAGATCAGCCACCACAAGGGCAGCCGGCCCCAGAGAGTCAGCAGCATGCCCGCGGGAAAGGGCATGGCCAGCATCACCAGGAACACGAGGATGTCGTCATCCACCTGCGCCAGGGCGGCTTCCCCGATCCCGATCACGGCCCCCACCAGGGCCGCCCGGATTAAGGCGTTCATACCCGATCATGGTCCATGACCGGGCATGAACGTCAAGCTCTGGGCTTCAGCGTCCACGTCGAACACCGGACGGCATCGGCGACCACCACCCGCACAACCCGCCCTACTGGGGGGCCAGACCAAGTACGAGAAAAGGGGCAGCGTCTTGCCCATGATGAGCTGCCAAGAGCAGCCTCACCTCACCGCAATCAAGATCCTTTTCACCGCCAACGGCTGTCCGCCCGTTCCTCAACCCCGGGCTCGATCGGCGTCGTCCGGTCAGCGTCGTCCGGTCAGCTCGGCTCGGGCCGGTCGGCGTCGCTCGCCGGGCTCAGGCCGAAGTGGGGCAGGCAGGGCTCAAGGCCCTTGACGTCCACCGGCACCGGGCTGGTGAACTCGTCCCGTTCGAGCCGGAGCCGCTGCTCGACGGCCCGCCGCCCGCGGACCTCGTGCACCGACACCCCGTCGGGCCGGTAGCCCAGCTTGCGTGAGACGCCCAGCGAGGCCGGGTTGTCGACGAACGCGCCGCTGCCCGCCGTCAGCGCGCCCAGCCCTGCGAAGGCCAGGTGCAGGACGGCGGCGCGCATCTCCGTGCCGAACCCCTTGCCCTGGTAGGCCTGGCCCAGCCAGGAGCCCGTGCTCACGTGGCGGGTGACCGCGAACCCGCGCGCCGAGAGGTCCTGGACCCCGATCACCCGTCCCTCGTGCACGACGGCGAAGTTGCAGTACCAGTCGTCCGGCTGCCACCGGGACATGACGCCGAGGTGGTAACGGATCAGATTGGCCGGCAGCTCGTCGGCGGGCGCCTCCGTCCACGGGACGAAGAACGGCATCCGCTCAGGGTCGTGGATGCCCTCCAGGGCGCGATCGGCCAGCTCGTCGAGGTCATCGAGGGTGGGCAGCCGCAGCTCCAGGCGGGGTGTGGTCAGGCGCAGGCCGAAGAGGGGTAGGTGGCGCATGCCGCGCCATTGTTCCAGCTCACGCCGCCGCGGTCATGCCATTTTCGCCGGCGCCCCGTGCCGCCCGCGCCTGGCGCCGCCCGTCTCGCCGCCTCCCGTGCCGCTGCTTCCGCCCGTACGATCGGCGGGTCTGCGCCAGTACGTCAGGTAACGCAGCCACCACTCCACCGGCCCGTAGCGATGCCCCTTGAGCCACCACCGGCTGTAGCCGACCTGGAGGGCGAAGATCCCGAGCGCGATCAGCACCTCCACCGGCGGGCTGACCCGCTCGATCAGCGCCAGCCCGTACCCGGTGAAGATGAGCGAGCAGATCAGCGACTGCGCCAGGTAGTTGGACAGCGCCATCCGGCCCGGCGCCGCCAGCGCCCGCCCGAGCCGCGGCAGGTACGGCAGCAGCCGCAGGAACGTCGCCGCGTACGCCGCCGCCAGCAGCGGAGCAGTGACCAGGTCCACCGCCTCGCCCCAGAACTTGTGCGCCGCGCCGTTCCAGGCCGACAGCGTGTAGTAGAGCGCGCCGGCCAGCCCGACCGTGAACCCCGTCCACTGCAGCCGGCGCAGCGTCCCCGTGTAGGCCCGCACGTCGCGCAGCGCGCCCAGCTTGCCCACCGCCAGCCCGATCAGGCACGCGGCCAGCACCGCCGGTCCCTGGAAGAACACGCGGGCCACGATGATCAGCGACAGCTTCCTGAGGTGCTCGGAGACGATGTCCCAGAACGCCCCGCCCAGGGCCGAGTCGGACGCGGCGGCCTGCGCGGACCCGTCCGCGACCCGGCCCGACATGTCCATCCCGCTCGTGGCCAGCACCGCCAGCAGCGCGAAGCCGAGCGCCAGCAGCACCGTCAGCGCCACCGCGAGCAGCACCGCCGTCCTGGGTCTGACCGCGCGGAACAGGAGCAGGGCCAGCCCCACGGCCGCGTACGTGGTCAGGATGTCCCCGGGGAACAGCAGCACGGCGTGCGCCAGCCCGAGCAGCCCGAGCCCCGCCAGCCGGCGCAGGAACATCGGCGTGAACGGCAGGCCCCGGCGCGCGGCCGAGTCGACCTGCAGCGTGAAGCTGTAACCGAACAGTAAAGAGAACAGCAGATAGAACTTGTTCTCGAAGAGCAGCGTCACGACCCACCGCACGCCCCAGTCGAGGGACGAGTCGAACGCGGGCTCCGCCAGCCCGGCCATCCGGTAGCCGGAGGCCAGGAAGGCGATGTTCACGACGAGGATGCCGAACAGCGCGAAACCCCGTAAGGCGTCGACGGAGGCGATCCTCGCTGCCGCGAGTGGTGCGTCCGGCCTGGCGGGAGATGTCCCCTGTGTCCTCATCGAGGGACATCATCCCGCACAACCTGAGTGTTTCCTGTGAATTCAGTTATTTTGCGCGATGTAGATGAACCGCTCGACGATCACCGCGAGGGCGATCGCGAAAGCCGGCACCGCCAGGAACAGCAGGCGTTTGCGCGCCCTCGGCGCCCGGGTCGGGCCGTTCAGCCGGATGATCTCGTAGCTGAAGAGAGTGAGCCAGGTCACGGCGAGTGCGGCGATGCCGACCGGCGTCCACGGCGTCGTGGGGTCGCCTCGCCCCTTGTAGGGGTTCGGCTCGGGGATCTCGGTGCCCCTGACGAACTTCTTCCAGGTGTAGAGCGCCGCGTCCTCGTTCGAGAGCACCTTCTTCAGGTCCGGCGACTTGTCCAGCGCCGCACGGAAGCGCTCGCCCCAGTCCTCCGGGAAACCCTCGTTGAGCTGCAGATAGCTCACCTGGCCGCGGCTCACCATCAGGTAGGAGTTACGCGGCTGCGTCTTGAGCTTCTCCACGGCGTTGTCGATCCGCGACGGGTCCTTGAACACCAGCGCCTGTTCGGCGAAGTTGACCCGCTCCACGTCCCGCTCGCCCCACGGCAGCGTCGGCGTGACCTCCGGGCCCTCCTTCGGCACCAGGTAGAGCACCTTCGCGCTGGGCTTGTCGTGGTCGTAGACGTAGTGCAGCGCGGCCACCTCGCCGGTGGTGACCCGCTCGAACTTCTCGTTGCCGTACCGCGCCAGGAAGAACGCCATCGCGAACATGATCGCGAAGCAGGCGGCCAGCACCAGCGAGATCTTCTTGGTCAGCTCGGGGTTGAAGCGCACGTTCCGCTTGCGCAGCGGCACGGTCTCCTCGCGCACGTCCGCGCTGTCGGCCGGCAGGTTCGGGAAGAACGCGTACGCGGCCAGCAGGCACGCGCCCGGCAGCGCGAACATGTAGATGCGCAGCCCGATCTCGCCGCCGTAGCTCTGCAGGCCGAGCGCCAGCACCGGCACGCACAGCAGGATCAGCGCCGACCGGTCGAACACCCCGCGCCGCAGCCGCCGGAACAGCCCGGCCGCCGCGCAGGCCAGGATCGCCGCGAGGATGCCCAGCCGGGCCTGCAGCACCAGCGCGTGCGCGGGGTCGCTGCCCTCGATCCGGTCGCCGGTGTTGCTCTGCAGGTTGGCCAGGATGTTGCCCAGGCCGCCGAAGATCGTGTCGATCTGGCTGGCCCAGAAGCCCACCGTCATGTAGCTGATCCAGGCCAGCACGATCAGCCCGAGGAAGAACGGCAGCGCCCACGTCAGCGTGGTCCGCTTGAAGATCAGGAACGCCGTCACCACGCCGAGCATCATGAACGGCGTGATCTGGTGCGAGGCCACCGACGCCACGAACAGCGCGATCAGCATCATCAGCATGAGCAGCTTGTCGGCCCTGAACGTGCCGGTGTTGGCCAGCTCGCCCGGCGTCATCGCGTCCAGCTTGCCGAGCAACTTGCGCAGGCCCTTCGGCGGGACCGGCTTGGTCCGCGTCTCCACCCGGCCGAACCAGCGCAACAGGATCGCCACGAACGCCAGATAGAGGGCGAAGGTGAAGCCTTGTGGCGAGAAGTAGTCCTGACCGATCCACTGCACCAGCACGAACAGCAGCGCCGCGAACCACCTGGCCCGCGTGGTGGCCACCACCTGACGCAGGATCAGCACGAACGGGAGCAGGTAGAGCAGGTTGGACAGGAGCGGCGTCCACTGCAGGATCGTCGTCATGTCGCTGATGCCGGCGGCCTTCGTCACGAACGCGAACAACGCGAAGAAGCCCGGCCAGCCCATGCGGGCGTCGATGTTGATCGCCGTCTCGCCGGTCCTGCCGATGAACTCCACGAAACCGGCGTGGATGTAGGCCGTCGGGAAGCGCGGCTCCTCCGCCACCAGGGCGCCCGCGCCGTGCAGCGCGAACGTGATGGCGGCGATCTGGAACAGCAGCAGGAACTTACGGTCCGTGCTCTGGGAGACCGTGACGAAGAACGACACGAGCATGATCAGGATGGCGATGAACGCCGAGGTCGGCAGCGCCGAGATCAGGCCCAGTCCGTCGATGTCGGCCGGGTTGACCCCGCGCAGGGGGCCCGGGGGCACCTTGAGCGCGAGGATGTACATGACCAGGCCCTCAAGGGTCAGCAGCACGGGCAGCCACTTGGGCGCACTCGCGATCAGCGCCCCGGCCCTCGCCCGCAGCGTCCCGGGCTTCGCGGGGGCCTGCTGCGTCTTGCCCTGCGGCCGCCCCTGCGCTTCGCCCTGCGGCGGAGGTCCGGCCTGAACCGGCGCCCCCTGCGGACTCTGCGCGGGCGCACCCCCGCCGGGCGGCGGCGCGGTGGCCGGCCGCACCAGATCCTTGAGACTGTGCGCCGCCCCGGCTCCTGCACTGCCGGGTGCCGCACCACCGAGGGCTGCTCCGGTCGCGGGCCCACCGGACGGATGAACCCCCGCGACCGCACCTCCGGCACCAGGCCCGGCCTGAGCGGGCGCCGCCCCGGCAGCCCCCGCCTTGCCCGGGTCACCGGCGACTGGGGTGCCGGGAGCATTGGTGGACGGTGTGCCAGAAGCCGGAGTGCCGGTGGCGGACGTGCCGGTGGCGGACGTGCCGGTGGGCTGGACCTTCATCGGCTGGGTGCCGGCTACGGGGCTCGCCGTGCTCGGCCGTGCCTGTGCCGGAGTCGTGCCCTTGGCGGGCGTTCCGGGCTTGGTGCCGGTGCCACCGGGCGGGCGCGGGCTTTCCGGCTTCGGGCCGGTGGCGGGACGGGAACCGTCGGTCGGCTCAGCGTCGCCGGACGGCTGAGGGCCAGAGGGCTGGGGGCCGCTTGGCTGAGGGGTGCTGGACGGCTTTGAAGGCGAGCCTGGCTTCGTCGCAGTGGTCGCCTGAGCCCCAAGGGCCCCTTGCTTCCCACCGGCCGTCTGAGGCCCGCTGGGCGGCTGCGAGCGCAGCCCGGGCCGGGTGGGAACCGCCCCGTCGTCGTCGGCCCGCCCCGTGGGCGGTTGGCCGATGTGCAGCGGCGAAGGCAGCCGGATCGCCGTGGTCTGGTCGGCGCTCGCCTCGGAACCGTCGTCGGCGGGCCCGCCGGAAGGACCGCCGGAGCCCCCCGACGAGCTGGCCGAGTGCCCAGAAGAGCCGGCCGAGTTCCCCGAAGGGCCGGCCGAGTTCCCCGAAGGGCCGGCGGAGTCTCCCGGAGAACCGGTGGCGCTCCCCGAAGAGCCGGTGGCGGTCTTGGGCGCGTTGGCAGGGTTCGTGGGGGAGTCGGTGTCGCCGGAAGAACCGGCGGTGCTCCCGGAGGAGGCAGCGGTGCTCTTGGGGGAGTCGTCAGCCGCGCCGGAACCCTCGCCCGCGGGCGGAGGGTCGAACGTCAGCTTCGGGATGACTCCCGTAGCTTCCGGATCGAAGGGCACGTCTGACTCCTCCTTGTCCGCGCGCACGTCCTCACGTACGTCGTCCCCGCGCACGTCCGGAGAGCCGGTGCCCCCGGTTGCCATGCCATCGCCGTCCCGTTGCCTCACGTTGACCATCATGCGGCCCCGGACGACCCCTGGGTGACAGTCGGCCTACCGCTTTCGCCGTACTTGAGAATTTTGCGAAGATTTCCGAAGATCAAAAGTGCGACGAGTACCTCGCTGAGGAGCAATCCGTACCCCACCGCGTTCACCCCGAAGTACGGGAACAGCGCCAGGGTGGACACCAGCACCGCCACCGCCAGCCCGATCTGGACGGCGGCGAGCGTGCGCGCCTTGCTCTGCGCCCGCAGCGCGCTCAGATAGACCTCGATCAGCACCCGAGGCAGCACGGCCAGCGCCATCAGCCGCAGCAGCGTCGTGCCCTCCTCGGCGAACTCCGAGCCGAAGATGCGCAGGATCAGCGGCGCCCCGAGGATCGCCACCGTGATGATCGGCGTGACGATCATGAAGGCCCGCCGCAGCGCCCGCCGGCAGTTCTCGGCCAGTTTGGCGCGATCCAAAGAGCCCTCGACAGTCAGCGACACCGCCATGTTCATGGCCAGCAGCTCGATCATGCTGGCCAGCGTGTGCGCCATCGAGAAGCGCCCGAACGTGGCCTCGCCCACCTGCGTGGCGACGACGACGGGCACCAGGTAGACGATCGCCAGGATCGACAGGGTGCCGGGGAAGTCGCCCGCCAGGAACCGGCCGACCTCCCGCAGCCGGGGCGGCTCGTGGACGGGGGCGGCCTGCTTGAGATGCCGGGGCACCACGACGCCGAAGATCAGCCAGTTGACCGGGATCAGCGCGAGCGCGGTCGGGATCACCCACGAGACGAAGACGCCGCCCGACGGCAGAGCCCCCGCCAGGGCGACCAGCAGCCCCATCTTGACCAGGCCGAAGATCAGGTTGTTCATGGGCACGAACGTGGCCCGGCGCAGCCCGGTCAGCACCACGTCCTGCAGCGTGAACACGGCCCACACCACGACGGAGGCCAGGAAGAACAGCCCGGGCCCGAACCCGCCGAGCACCTGGTACGTCTGCCCCCACAGCGGCAGCGTCAGCAGGAAGCCGAGCGCGGCGACCCCGCCCGTGGCGGCGGCCAGGCCGTACCCGCGCAGGATGAGCTCGGGCGTGCGGCGGCCCGCCACCGGCAGAAAACGGGCCAGCGCGCCCACGAACCCCAGTGCGGTCAGTGACGCGAACAGCCGCATCGCCGTGATGACCGCCTGACCGCGGCCGAACTCCTCGGGCGTGTAGAAGTGGGCGGCCAGCAGCCAGTAGCCCATGCCCAGCACGCCCGTGACGACGGTGTTGGCCATGAGCGCGTAGCCCTGCCGGAACAGCGGGTTACGCAGGTCGGTGCGGACCTTCGCCCAGACGCTAGACATTTCCGCGCACCCGCTGCAGCCCGTACCTCGTCCTGCGCACGACCGCGTACCCCTTGGTGAGGATGCGCTCGCGCAGGTAAATGAGGGGTACGGCGTTGCCTTCCACGGCGCGCTTGAACATGTTGATGGTCGTGCCCTTGCCGACCGTCAACCGGGGGATGGCGAGCATGTCGTGCCGGTCGGCGGCGATCGTGTTGCTCACGGCGCAGGCGGCGAAGTAGCCGGCCTTGCGCACCTCGCGGCGGACGCGGGCGCTCGAATATCCGTAGGGGTAGGCCATGGTGGCGACCGGCGCGCCGATCTTCTCCTCCAGCAGGCCCTTGTTCTTGCGCAACTCCTGCCGCAGGTCCTCCATGCGGAGCTGGTCGAGCTGCGGGTGGCTGTGGCTGTGGCCGCCGATCTCGATGCCGGTCTGGGCGGCCTCGCGGGCCTGGCCCCAGGACAACATGTCGTCGAGGGCCCTGCCAGCGGCGTCCTTGCCCGCGTCGGACACCCAGCCGCTGGTCAGGAAGACCGTGGCGGGGAAGTTGTAGCGTTCGAGCAGGGGCAGCGCGTGGCTGTGGAAGTCGGCGTAGCCGTCGTCGAACGTCACCACGATCGGCTTGTCCGGCACCGAGCGGCCGTTGTTCTTGTTCAGCGAGGCCACCAGGTCGCCCAGCGTGAGCGGCGTGAAGCCGCTCTCGGACAGGTAGGCGAGCTGCTCGGCCAGGTCGCCCGGCCGCACCGCGTGCGGCCTGGTCTCGTCGTTGGGCGCGTCGGTGACCGAGTGGTACATCAGGATCGGTACGCGGATCATGATCGTGCCGCCTTCAGCCGTACGGAACCGACGACGTAACCCCAGGTCGTCCAGGCCAGCCCGATCACGATCGCGGCGGCCCGGCCGAGCCCGCCCACGTCGCCGCGCAGCGCCTCGCCGACCCCGCGCAGCGCGCCGAGCGGCAGCGTCTTCAGCGCGTGCGCCCGCTCGCTGGACAGCCCGTCCTGGGTGCCGACCTCGCGCGTCACCAGCGCCTTCGACAGCCCCTCCGCGTAGCACCTGGACCTGAAGTACGCGAACCGCTCGCGCGCCGTGGACACCTTGTGCCCGATCACGGCGCGCGGCTCGAACAGCATCACCGAGCCCGGTCTGCGCTGGCTCAGCCTGATGCAGAACTCGGTCTCCTCGCAGCCCAGCGGGCGCGACTTGCGGCCCTGCACGCTGCGCCCGATGCCGCTGTGGAACCCGCCCACCTCGGACACGGCGTCACGCAGGAAGGCGGCGTTGCCGCCCATGACGTTGCGGATCGGCGCCCTGACCGCGGGCATGCCGCGGTAGGTGCAGCCGACCGTCCAGTCGAACTCGTACGGGAACCACCGCGGCCGCCGGCCCGACGCCCACAAGGGGTCGGTCCGGCCGCCGACGCCCACCACGCCGGGTTCCTGGAAGCCCTCCTCCAAAGCCTCCAGCCACCCGGCGTCGGCGACCGCGTCGTCGTCGAGGAAGGCCACGATCTCACCGTTGGCCGTGGCCACACCGGTGTTCTTGCCTCCTGACAACCCCTGCTCGTGCGTGTTCTCCACCACGATGGCCTGCGGGTACTCAAGCTTGAGCTTGAGGTGCAGGTCCGGGTTGTGGTCGACCACCAGGATCAGCTCGTGTGCCGGGCGTGTCTGGTTCTCGACCGACTCGACTGCCTGCCTGATGTCCTCCCACCGCTCGTCGGTGTAGACGCAGATGACAACAGACGTGTTCACAACGGTCCTCTTTTTTATGCGACGCCTCGGTCAGCGGCGGGAGTGGCGGTGGGCTCAGGCTGAGGGGGAGCGGGCTGGCGACGCCACTCCTTCAGGATGGTCTTGAGCACGCGGAAGCCATCTCGTACGACGTGAAGGTTGCTCTCGCCGTGGATGCGGTTGCGCTCGTGACTCGGCACCTCGTGCACCTTCAACCCGGCCTTGGCCGCCCGCACGTTCATCAGCGTCTCCACCTCGAAGCCGTCGCAGTCGAGGTCGAGCGTGTCGAGGTGGCGGGCCCAGAAGGCGTTGTAGCCGTAGCACAGGTCGGTGTACTGGGTGCGGTACATCACGTTGACGATGCCGGTGAGCACCTTGTTGCCGAGCCGCCGGTTGATCGTCAGGTCGTCGCTGCCGCCTCCGGCGGCGTAGCGCGAGCCCTTGACGAAGTCGGCGCCGGTCACGAGTGCCCCGACGAAGTTGATGATCTCGCGGCCGTCGGTCGAGCCGTCGGCGTCGATCATCACGATGATGTCGCTGGTGCACGCGGCGAAGCCGGCGGACAGGGCGTCGCCCTTGCCCTTGCCGGTCTGCGTCACGACTTTCACGTTGGGCCGCAGCCGCTTGGCCACGGCCACCGTGTCGTCCACGGAGTTGCCGTCGACGAGCACGATCTCGTCCACCCACTGCGGGATGGTGGCGAACACGTGGGGCAGGTTCTCGGCCTCGTTCATGGCCGGGACGACCACGCTGACCGTCGGTGAGATGGCCAGGTGCGGCGTCACGGGGGTGAAGCTCGAAGGCGGCGGCATCGAGCGGAGGGGCGAGGAGTGAACCTTGCCGTTGTGCTTGGTGATCTCGGGACTCATGGCGAGGGAAATCCTTCCGGGGCCCTACGGTGCGAACCGGACGGTGTCATCCCCGGGTGCTGCGGGAATGGCGAAGCCGGCGAACGGTGCATCGGAGGGTCCTGTGCGTGTGAGGGTGTGCTGTGCCGGGGGTCTTTCTGGGGCGGAACGCGGGCGCTCCGTTTGCTGCTGGGTTACGTGTTGGGTGACTCCTGTTGCTGCATGGAACTGCGCACCCGACCGAAACCCTTGAGTACACGGTCGGCTGCCCTATAGAGAGACGGCCGATCCATGACAATTGTTCGGGCTTTGTTGAAAGGAGTTCGGCCCATCCAGTGAACCGTCGCCGCCGGGGACGGTCTTGAGATGCGGCCCTCGGCGACGTACAGGACGCCGCTCTTGAGCCAGTCCTTGTACTCCTTGCCGCCCTTGCCCATGTCGACCATGTGCAGACCGGCGTTCGCGGCGGCCTCGGCCATCTGGAGATGGTGGACGATGCCCGGCGAATAGCGGCCGAACTCGGTGTCGTAGGCGGGGAACCACCCTACAAGCGTGGTCGCCGTACGGAGGCCGAAATGCCCGGCCACCGGGACGTCCCCGGCATACAGCATGGTCAGGACGCCCGCGAAGTCCGATGAGTTCTCGGCATGCATCATGTCGGTCAGCTCGACGATCCACGGCTGGGCGAACCTGTCGACCCGTCCGGTCCTGCGGTACTGGTCGGACTTCCAGTTGAGCAGGGTCCGCAGCACCTCGGGATCGGCCGAGGACCACTCGAAGCGCAGCCCGCCCTGCTCCCTGCCGAACTTCCGCTCCTTGTAGCGGACGGTCTTGAGGTTCTTCGGCGAGTTGGTCTTGACCTGTTCGAGCCAGGCGTCGAAGCCGGCCGTGAAGTCCATCACCGGCGCGGGCCGCACATCGGTCTCGTAAGGGGCGAACGTCGGCTGCCCCGCGACCAGGTGGTCGAAGTCGAAGACGCTGAGCTTGCAGGCACGCAGCAGGGCCTTGGCGTCGAGCCGCAGGTCCTTTTCCGCGATCAACCCGTGGCACGTGGTCAGGAAGCCGCCGAGCGGCTTGCCGATGCCGAAGCTGTGCCGCTCGTACGGGAAGAATCCCTTGATGCCGCCGCCATCGGAGATGACCGCCACCCTCACGTAGTCGCGCAAGCGGTCCATCGCCACGGCGAACTCGACCGACAGGAACGGGTTGTCCAGACTCGGGTCGGCCTTCTGCAGCTCACGCCATCGGGCCCGCTCGGAGTCTCCGAGCTCTCCCGGCCGAACTACCTGGATGTTCACCTTGCCCTGGCCCCCTGTTCGGTCTGCATGTTCTTCCCCCGGTACAACACGCGAAGCACGTACATGAACCCTCCGAGCACGGCGACCGTCGCGACGCCGGCTCGGGGTGACCACGCGTTGAAGAGCAGCATGGCCTCGGCTAGGAGCACGTTCAGTACGAGGCTCGCGGCGGCTCCTACTGATAGTGCGGCAAGGGGATCACGATCACGCAACAGTCCCACCACTGCCGCCCCAGGAACCACCAGAAGGAACAGGGAGATCAGGAACGGGCGCAGCGGCGTCTCGATGTCGAACAGCGCGATGACCGCCCCCGCTATGCAGGCGAGCGCCACCAGCCAGGCCAGCGCTCTGCGATGCTGCTTGAGCATTCCTGTTTATCTCCCGCTCCTACTGGTCGAGCGCGTTTGATCGCAGTTCATGGGACCAATCCGCGCGTGGACACGTCAATGCCGACGCTTGGCGACGCACTCCGGTTTACCGCAGGCGGAGACTTCTTCGTGTGACGTTAAACACACGGTCAAGAGATCGTCTGCCCCGACGCCGTCCCCAAGCACACCAGGATGCCCTATGTGGCCTAGGATCTTCGACTCAGGGCCCGATATATGCCTATTTGTCGATCAATCCTGTGGATCTACTGTGAGTTTCCACCCGTTTTGCACATCAGTCGTGCAGCGGTTCGCTCGTCGAGGACGTCCGCAGCTCCTGGTCGGGTGAATCGGGGCCCGAGGTCGGCTCCCCGGTGACCGACGGCTCGTCACCGGGCGGGTCGGAGGCGCTCGGGGCGTCCTGCCCGCGCCAGGAGAGCGAGCAGGTGGCGGTGCCGCCGTTCGAGGTGAAGGCGACGCGGCCGCTGCCAGAGCCGCTCGGGTCGACGACCGTGACCATGAGCGTCACCGAGGCGCCCCGCCTGATCGACCCGCTGGCCGGGAACACGTCCAGCCCCTGCGAGGCCGTGGCCACCCAGGAGACGGCGGCGTTGCGGGCGCTCAGCCCGATCTTGGCCGCGCCGTCGATCCCGTCCGGGCACGAGGCGCCCAGCCTGGCGGCGGGCGCCGCCCTGCGCCGGGTGGGAGCGGGGCGAGCCGAGCGTCCCGTGGCCGGTCTGGTGCTCGGCCGGGTGGCGGCCGGCGGCGCGTCCGGCGTGCGGGTCCGGCTCGGCGTCGGCGTCGGTGTTGGGGTCGGCGTCGGATCCGGCTCCTCTTCCTCCTCGAACGACGGCGCCGGGCTCTCCTCGGCGGGGAGCGTGGGGGAGGGGAGCGGACGCAGCGTGGTCGTGTCGGAGGACTCACCGCCGTTGATCACCACCACGGCTCCCGTGGCGGCCAGCAGGCAGACGCCGGCCAGCACGAGCGGCCCCATGCGGCGCGGCCGGCGGCGGCGCGTGCGCCGGTCGGCCGACACGGGGAACCCGGTCCGGTCGAAGTTGTCGCCCAGGTCGGTGATCAGCACGCGCGTCTGGTCCAGCTCGGGCTTGACGCACGTGTCGATCACCCGGCGGCGCAGCGAGATCCTCGGGTAGGCCACCGGCACCATCTCCAGCAGCCGCGCGGCGGAGACCTGCCGGTGGCGCCGCTCGGTGCACACCTCGCACCCGCCGATGTGCCCCGACAGCCGCCGGCGCAGCAGCGGGGTGAGCGGGCCCTCCCAGGAGTCCACCATCGCCGACAGGTCGGGGCAGTGCGCCCGGCCGACCCTGGCCAGCACCACGGCCGCGGCGGCGATCTCCAGCTGGTCGCGGGCCCGGCCGAGCCTGGCCGCCGCCTGCCGGGAGGTCAGGCCGAGCACCGCGGCGACCTCCGACGGGGTCAGGTCGTGGCGCAGCGAGAGTTCGAGCACCTCGCGCTCGCCGCCGCTCAGCTCGCCCAGCGTCTCGTGGACCAGGTCGGCCAGCTCGGGGTCCTCGTGCTCGTCCGGTTCGGGCAGTGGCAGGCCGCCCGCCGGGGTGCCGCTGCGGCGGGCCAGCCTGGCGCGTACCTGGAACCTGGTCAGCGCGTACAGCCAGGGCCGCAGTCTGGCCGGGTCCTTGAGCCGGCCCACGCACTGCTGCGCGGTGACCAGCGCGTCGTGCACGGCGTCGGCGGCCAGGTCGTCGGCCCGGGAGAGGAAGAAGGCGTAGTCGTGCAGCCGCTCGGCGTAGGAGTCGTACAGCTTGGCGGGAGCATCGCTCTCACCCCGGCTCAGAGCTTCGACGAGCTGCTGATCGGCGGCACGATCGATGGTCGGCCATCCAGGCACGGATTCCCTCCCCGCGGGTAGCACAGGCGCTTCGGCCCCACGCGGAGAGGACGCGGCCGTCAACAGGCCGGTTCGCCCTTCATGCCCAATGGGCATGAAGGGGGCGGATCACCCGTCGCAGTTCGGCGTGCAGAGGCGGCGCTCCATGCCCTGGAGGAAGAAGTCGCGCACCTGGAGGATGTCCTCGGCGATGTACGCCTCGCCGCCCGTGGCCTTGGCCAGGGTCTCCATCTGCTTCTTGCCCTTCTTGGCGTCCGGCCCGAAAGCGATGAGCAGGATGGAGATCGGCCGCTTCGGGTTGTAGGTCTTGTTCAGGTACTGGATGATCTCGGCGTTCTTCACGCCGCCGTCGGGGTCGTCGTTGCCCGCGCCGTCGGTGAGGATCAGCAGCGTGTTGACCTTGTCCTGCTGGTACGTCTTCGTCAGCTGCCCGTAGGCGGCCTTGACCGTGTCGTTCAGCCCGGTGTCGCCCGTGGCCTTGGCCCGCATCTGGGCGAGCGTCCTGCCCATCACGTCCTTGCGCAGCACCCCGTTGATCGACTCGCTGAGCGGCCCGACAGGGACGTTCTCCTTCCAGTCCTTGCCCTTTCCGTCCAGGTGTGTGGAGAACGTCCACAGACCGATCTCGGATCCGGCGGGGAAGAGCCCGAGGCCCTCAGCGGCGATCTTGTTGATCGCCTGCATGCGCGTCATGCCCGTGCCGGGCACGGGCAGCGCCATCGTCCCGGAGACGTCGAGCAGGGTCAGCAGGCGGGTGCCGAGGTTCAGCCTGGACCAGGTCTGGACCATCCGCCCCACGGTCGCGCCGTCCGGCGGGTCCAGCGCCACCGGGGCCTCGGGGGTGAAGCCCTTGTCCTCCGACAGCGCGTCGCCGGCCTTGCCGTCCGCGCTGCGGAACCCGGCCGCGCGCAGGACCTTCTTGGCCGACTCCGAGGAGAGCTCCTGCTTGAAGTCCGTCGCGGCCTTCAGCACGCCCGTGTCCTTGGTCAGGATCGTGACGGGGTAGTCGAGGCTGAGCGTGCCCTCCTTGGGATAGAGGGCGACCACCGGGGCCTCGGGCTTCTTGACGTTGTGCGCGTGGATGGCCTGCTCGGTGGTGACGCCCACCGGCACCCTGCTGCCGGACTTGACCGTGAGGCTGGCCAGCAGCGCCGTCGAGTCGGGCGCGAGCTGGCCCGACAGCTCCTTGAGCGCGCCCACCAGCGCCTTGTCCTGGCCGGCCTCCTTGGCCGTGCCGGCCGCGGCCAGCAGCGCCGCCAGGCCGGCGGAGTTCTTCTGCGGGTCGAGCGCGAGCACCCGCACCTTCCTGCCGGGGCCGTCCACGTTGGCCACGTTCGCCGCCGAGACCATGGCGGTCCAGCTCGGCTGCAGCGCCCCCGACAGCTTCTGGGCCGACGCCTTCGCCGCCGCCAGCACCACGGGGGAGCTCGCGATCGAGCCCTCCACCTGCGGCAGCGTGTCCTTGCCCGAGATCGCGCGCATGCTCTCCATGAGCAGGCTGGAGTCGGCCACCCAGAAGTCGGCCTTGGCCTTGCCCGCCGCCAGCGCGTTCGCGGTCCTGGCCGCCGCCTCCTTGGCCACCGACACCTCGACGCACTTGCTGTCGATCGAGTGCATGGCCTTGTTGTAGGTGCCGGCGATCTTGTTCAGGGCGGGCTGGATGTCCGGGGTGGCCACCACGCGCAGCGGCAGCTTGCCGGCCGAGCAGTCGTGGTCCCGGTTGAAGATGACGAAGGCCGCGACACCGAGGAGCACGGCCATGGCGACCGCTCCGGCCAGCGGTACGAGCACTCTGCCGCGGCTGTTCTTGGACCGCCTGCGGGGAGGGGGTTCGCTGGCTCGGTAGCCGTCGTCGAGCTCGTCTGTGCGGTGTCGCCCCACGATGTCCTCTTAGGTTGCTTGAGACCTTCCGGAGACCCTAGCGGGAGTTGCTCCGCAATACTCCGGGAACGATACTCGGTGCGGTCTGTGTGGCAAAACAGCCCTTTTGGTGCGGCGATTACCGAGCGTGGCGGTCAATGGCAACAAGTGTGACCACCCCAGGCGCGCTTTCCCTCTCGTACGGCGACCACCGCCAGCACCACCGCCACCACCGGATCCACCCACCACAGGCCCATCGTGTTGAGCCACAGACCCGCGAGCACGCCCGCCGCCATGGCCGCGCAGATGAGGTTCTGCGTGCCCTCGCCCGCGGTGGCCGCGGAGGCCAGCCGCCGGCCGAGCCGCCGCTTGGCCAGACCCAGCGCCGGCATGCCGGCCAGGCTGAGCGACGTCACCACGATCCCCAGCGCGCTCGGCACCGCCCGGTGGCCCGCGTCCAGGTCGTGCGCGACGTGGAGGATCAGGTAGGGGGCCAGCAGCCAGAAGCTCAGCGCCACCAGCCGCCGCGCGGTGCTCTCGGCGCTGGACGACAACGTACGGGCGCCGGTGAACCGCCACACCACGATCAGGCTGGCCACCGCCTCGACCAGCGCGGTCAGGCCCCAGCCGATGAGCGCGACAGAATGCGCGGCCAGCCCCGCCGCCAGGCCGAGCGTGCTCTCCACGCCGAGCCAGACCAGCGTGGCCACCGAGAGCGAACGAGCGGTCCGCGCGGCCCGCAGCCACTCGGCTGACGCGGCCGGATGCTCATGAATTCGCTGATCAGGCACCATGAACCCCCGAACTCCCGGCTATCCGGCCGTCGACAGCGATCTGTACCGTACCCATCGCACTCCGTGACCTCGCACGGCGGTGGCAAAGGAAGGTCAAGCTTCGGCCGCATAATGAGCCTTTGATCGCCGAATGATCACCGAATGCTTAGGTGAGTGGAGATCCGGGGGGATTTCGTGCCGTTCACGCCCAGCCACATCGCCGCCGTCGTACCGCTGATCGCGTCGTCCCGGCTGCGCCGGATCGTCGATCCCTGGGCGCTGGCGATGGGCGCGATGGTCCCCGACCTGCCGATCTTCCTGCCGTTCCTGCCCGACTACACCGACTGGCACTCCTGGCTCGGCGTGGTCACCATCGACCCGCTCGCGGTCCTGATCCTGCTCCCCTTCTTCCACCTCGTCCTGCGCGACCCCCTGATCTCCCTCCTCCCGCCCGCGCTGGCGGGCCGCGCCGCCCTGCTGACCAGCGAGCGCCCGCGCCCGCTCCCCATGGTCGCGGGAGCCGTGGCCGGAGCCGCCACCCACGTGCTGTGGGACAGCTTCACCCACTCCACCGGCCCGGCGGAGTGGGGCGCGTGGCTCTCCGTCTCCGTCTTCGGCGTGATCAGGCTCTTCCGCCTCCTGCAGTACACCTCGTCGGCGATCGGCCTGACCCTGGTGGTGTGGTGGGCCTGGCGCGGGCTGTCCAGGATGCCCGCGGCGCCCGTGCCCGACCGGCTGCGCGTCTCCGCCCGCACCCGCCTGACCGTCCTCGCCGGCTCCGCCGCCGGCATCGTGGCCGGCGCCCTCCTCTGGCCCCTGGTGGACGCACCCAACCCGAAGTTCGGCCTGGCCAGTGTGATCACCAAGACGGGCGCGGGCACCGTGATCGGCCTCTGCCTGGTGCTCGTCTGCTACGCGCTCGTCTGGCAGGTCAGGCGGCGCATGGCAGTATCGGAAGGTGCTTGAGTACGTCACCGCCGCCGACGACCCGCGCCTCACCGACTACACCCGGCTGAGGGACGTGGAGCTGCGCAAGAGCCTGGAAGCCGAGCGCGGCCTGTTCCTCGCCGAGGGCGAGAAGGTGATCAGGCGGGCCATCGGCGCCGGCTACCCGATCCGCTCCGTCCTGACCACCCGCCGCTGGCTGGCGTCCCTGGAGGACGTGCTCGGCGACGCGACGGTCTACGTGGCGGACGACGCGACCATGTCCGCCATCGCGGGCTTCCCGGTCCACCGCGGCGCCCTGGCCTCGATGGAACGCCTGCCGCTGCCCGCCGTCGAGACCCTGCTGGAGGGCGGTGTGCGCCGCCTGCTCGTCCTGGAGGACCTGGTCGACCACGCCAACGTGGGGGCGATCTTCAGGTGCGCCGCCGCGCTCGGGGTCGGCGGCATCGTCCTGTCGCCGCGCTGCGCCGACCCGCTCTACCGCAGGGCGGTGAAGGTCGCGATGGGCGCGGTCTTCTCGATCCCGTACGCGCGCATGGACGACTGGTTCGAAGGGCTGTCCACGCTGCGCAAGGCCGGTTTCCAGACCCTCGCCCTGACCCCGGACCAGACGGCCACCCCGCTCGACACGGTCTCGTTGTCCGAACGGGTGGCGCTGCTGCTGGGCTCCGAGGGCGACGGCCTGTCCTCCCACTGGCTGCAGGAGGCCGACGAGGCGGTGTGCATCCCGATGAGCGCGGAGGCGATGGCGGCGGGGGTCGACTCGCTGAACGTCGTCGCGGCGGCGGCCATCGCCTGCCATGGGCTCATGCGGTCCACCTGACCGCCGCCTGAGGCCGCCGCGCTCGTCAGTCGCCGGATCCGCCCGGGGACCCGCCCGCGGGCTCGTTCGCGGACTTGTCGGGGACCACGGTGAGGCTGACGAGGTGGCGGGTGCGGCCGTCGCCTGGGCCGGTGCTCGTGCGGCGGGTCACCACCTCCTCGATCTCCGCGGCCAGCTCGGCGCACTCCTCCTCGGTCAGCCAGACCGCGGCCTGACGGCACAGCAGCCCCTCGCGGGCGGGGTCGGCGTCGTCGCGGGCGAGATAGCGGTCGACGTCGGCCATCAGAGCGCCGCTGTACAGGGCGAAGGCGCGCTGGTAGTCGTCCTTCGTCATGCTCGAACGCTCCTCCGCGTCCAGGAGCGACCTGTCCCCGCGGACCCGGTAACCGCGTTCGACCACGCCGCGGACGCGCCTCTCGCTCACCACCTCCAGGAAACCGGCCTCGGCGAGGGCGGCGACGTGCCGGTACATGGTGGCGGGCGGGACGTCGGGCAGCCGCTCGCGCAGCTGGGCCGTGGTCAGCTCGTCGGCGCCGAGCATGGTCTGCATGATGCGCAGTCGTACGGGATGGAGCAGATGATGTGCGGTTGCCATGTCCCCATGTTCTCATGTTTGATAGCATTATCGAAATCGATAACAATCGGATCGGAAGGCGCAGCCATGCCCGAGATCGACATGACGGTGACAGCGGACGACGGAACCCCCCTGGCCGGCACCCTGACCCTCCCCGCCGGGCCGGGCCCGTACCCCGCCGTGCTCCTGCTGCACGGCTCGGGCCCGCTCGACCGTGACGGCAACACCCGCAAGGCCGCCATGAACCTCGGCCGCCCGCTCGCGGACGCTCTGGCGGCGGCGGGCATCGCCACCCTGCGCTACGACCGGCGCGGCACCGGCGCCACCCCCGGCGCCTGGCGCGCCGCCGGCTTCACCGGCAATCGCCAGGACGCCGCCGCAGCCCTGCGCGCGCTGTCGAGCCACCCCGCCATCCGGCCCGAGGCCGTCGGCGTCGTCGGTCACAGCGAGGGCGCGACCCACGCCATGGCGCTGGCCGCGCACCACGGGGCCCGCGCCGCGGTGCTCCTGGCGGGCTACGCGCGATCGGGTGAGGACGCCCTGCGCGGGCAGGCGCGCTCGGTCGCCCAGACCCTGCCCGCCCCCTTGCGAGCGCTGCTGCCCGCCCTGGCCGGCCGCCTGATCGCCCGGATCAAGCAGACCCGCACGGACGTGGCCCGCGTCGCCGGAGCCCCGGTCAACGCCCGGTGGATGCGTGAGCTGTTCGTCCACGACACCCGCGCCGACCTCGCCGCCATCCGCGTGCCCGTCCTGGCCGTCACCGGCGACAAGGACATCCAGGTCGACCCGGATGATCTGGACGTGGTGCGCCGCCTGGTGCCGGGCCGTACGGAGATCCACCGCGTGCCCGACCTCACCCACCTCCTGCGCCGCGACCCCGGGCGCCCCTCGCTCGGCTCCTACCGCCGCCTCCTGCGTCAGCCGGTCGACCCTGGCGTGCTCACCCTCGTGGCAGGCTGGCTGGCCCGCACCCTCGACGCCGCCCCGGCACGGCGGCCCGGCACGGAACGGACGATCCCCTCCTGACCGCCCTCCTGATCGCCGGGGCGGAGAGGGCGTTTAGAAGCGTGACACGGGGCACCTGCACACACCACATCGTCGTAAGGAGATGGGATGCAACCCCTGGAGAAGGCCACAGCGCTGGGAATGAGCTTCGTGAGCGGCGCGCTCGCGGTCGCGCTCGCCAAGCGGGTGTGGACGCTGGCCACCGGCCAGGACGAGGCCCCCGACGCCGAGGACCTCGATCGCGGCTGGACGGAGGTCCTCGTCGCGGCGGCCGTGCAGGGCGCGATCTTCGGCCTGGTCAGGGCCGCGGTGCAGCGTACGGGCGCCAGGGCCTTCCAGCGCCGGGGTCGGTAGAAAGCCTGGCCCGCCCCCGGTGCGCGTGTGACCCTGGAGTCATGGAGACCTTATTCGAGCACGCGGGCGGCCAGGACAAGCTGCACGAGTTCATCGAGATCTTCTACCGCAGCCTGCTGGCCGACCCGCTGCTCCAGCCGCTCTTCGGCACGGGCCGGGCCACCCACGTCGATCACCTGACCGCCTTCACGGCGGAGACCTTCGGCGGCCCCGACACCTTCTCCACGGAAATGGGCGGGTTCCCGCTGCTCATCCGCGCCCATCGGGGGTTGCGCATCACCGAGGAGCAGCGGCTGCGCTTCGTCGAGCTCTACATGGCCGCCGCCGACCGCGCGGGCCTGCCCGACGACGAGCCGTTCCGTGCCGCCCTGCGCTCGCACGTGGAGTTCGGCACCGAGGTGGCCAAGCAGAACTCCCACGCCGAGACCGACGATCAGCTCCATCCCCTGCGGGAGGTGCCGCTCTGGGGCTGGGAGTGAAGGCGGTCAGCTCTGGCCGTCGGTGAGCCAGTCGGGATAGCTGTCGATGTCGTGGGTGACCGGCTCGGCCTCGACGGGCGCGTCGGGGGAGGCGTGCCTGATGTGCCGCTCCAGGGCGGCGACCTGCGGGCCGGTCGCGATGAACGTGAGCTGCCAGCCGGGCGCCTCGCGGCCGGGCGTCGCGTCCGGCGCTTCGGCGATGTCGATCGACGTCGCCAGGCCGGAGAAGAGGATGCCGTGAGCCAGCTCCGCCGCCTGCTCGCGGCCTCCGATCGTGGTGCGGACCTCGAAGAATTCCGCCATGAGGTCGTCCTTAATGGGGGAGTGACGGCCTCACCTTACCCGCCGAATGTACGGTGAGCGGTCTTTCGCCGGGAAAGTCCACATACTGAGCATGGCAGGCGTGCACCCCTGGTCAGCACCCGTGCGCTCGCCCGCCGAGGGGGTCGAACGAGGCCGGTCGATGCTGCACAATGTGAACGGTCGATTACTCTGTGCGAATGTCAGGCAGCCGAAAGGGGACCCATGAACGCGGCCCGCATCGTCGCACTCGCCACGGCGGCGAGCACCCCGCTCCTGACCCCGATGCCCGCCACCCCGCTACCGGCCCCGATGTCGGCCACCCCGTCACTGGCTCCGATGTCCGTGCCGGCCACTCCGCTGCTGGCTCCGATGTCCGTGCCGGCCGCCGCGCTGACGTGTGCCGTCTCGACGCCGGCCGGGCGGCCGGTGACCTTCGCGCCCAAGGTCGGGCTGACCCCGCGGCAGGTGACGGCGCGGGCCAACCTGGAGCTCACCGGGTGCTCCTCGCCCGACGGCTCGGCCGCGTTCCTGCGTTCGGGCTGGGCCGTGGTGAAGGCCGGGGCGCAGGCGTCCTGCACCAGTGCCCGTCAGGTGAGGGGCCGGGCGGTGATCACCTGGTTCGGCGCCGACGGCCGTCCCGTCGGCACCTCCAGGCTGCGCGTACGCGCCGACCGCCTCGTGGCCCAGCGCCCGGCCGACACCCTGCTGACCGGTGACGTCGCGGCGGGGTGGCTCGTGGGCGAACGCGTCCAGGGCGGCATCTCACCCGCCACCGCCCTCCTCGGCTGCGCCACCCGTGGCATGTCCGCCCTCCAGGGCGACGGCCGCATCACGTTCGGCTGACCCAGCCACACCGGTTCGCGACTTCACGCCGATCCACGACTTTTCGCTGTCGCACCTGTGGGGACACCTCCGGCCGGCCGGATCAGGCCACGTGGCCGGTCAGCCGAAGGCGATCTGTTCTTCGGCGTAGTCGAGGAGGCGTTCGGCCGTGGTGAAGCGGCGTTCGTTCTGGTCGTCGAGCAGGACGCCCACGACCTTGCGCCCGTTGCGCTCCCCGGCGAACAGCAGGCAGTGCCCCGCCGCGTTCGTGTAGCCGGTCTTCACGCCCAGCACCCCGTCCGCCCGTGACAGCAGTTTGTTGGTGTTCGTCCAGGTGTGCTTCCTGTGCACCTTCGTCTTGCTCACCTTGTGCGTCTTGCTGCCCACGACCGCCGTGAACGTGCTGTCCTCCAGCGCCCGCTGCGCCAGCTTGGCCTGGTCGAGGGCCGTGGAGTAGCCGCCGTTGGCCGGGGTCGGCATGCCGTCCGCGTTCGTGTAGCGAGTGTTCGTCAGGCCGAGCGAGCGGGCGGTGCGGTTCATCTTGGCGATGAACGCCTCCTTGCCGGGGCCGTAGTGCCGGGCCAGGGCGTTGGCCGCGTCGGCGCCCGAGGGGAGCATGAGCGCGTACAGCAGGTCGTTGACCGTGAACCGCTCGCCCTTCCTCAGTCCCGCCGTGGCGGCGCCGCCACGGGCGGCGTACTTGACGTCGGTCGCGCTGATCGTGATCGTGTCGCTCAGCCGGGCCTCGCGCAGCACGACGTACGCCGTCATGACCTTGACCAGGCTGGCCACCGGGACCCGCTTCGTCTCCCGCCTGCCGAAGTGGACCGTTCCGGCGGAATCGATGACGTACGCCTCCTTGGCGCCCACCTTGGGGGCCTCCGCGGCCATGGCGGGAGCGGATACCCCCACAACCACGGCGACTACCGCAGAACTGATCAAACCCGCAATACGCATGCCCAATATGGTGACAGGAGATCGAGGCTTCGTTTGCTCAACACGTCCATGCGGCGGCATCAGATGGGGGTAAATCTCTGATAGATCCGATATGGCGGGGGGAGGCCACCATGGCAGGAAGATTCATCATCAGTAGGGATGAGCAGGGCGGATACCGGTTCGCGTTGATCGCGAACAACGGGCAGACGCTGGCGGTGGGGGAGGGCTTCCCGAGCAAGGTGGCATGCGTGAACGGCATAGAAACCGTCCGCAGGAACGCTCCCGGCGCCCCCATAGAGGATCCGAACGGCCAGGAGATCGAGGGCGCGTAGCGAGAGTGTCGTCCGGCGGGCGGCTCCGTTACGGTGCGATCATGGCGGCCGTGCTGGCCCGGCCGCTCGGCGAGCTTCCCGCGACGTACGTCCTGTGCCTGCTCGCCGACGCCGAGCCCGCCGACGACGTGGCCAAGCTGCTGGCCGGCGAGCGTTGGCGGCTGGTCGAGATGGACACCGGCCACTGGCCGATGTTCTCCCGGCCCCGCGAGCTGGCGCGGATCCTGCTCGAAGCAGCCGGGGACTGACCACAGGCCGGCTCCTTCGCCGGTCGGGTCAGGAGGCGAGGGCCTGGTCCTCGGCGGCGCGGCGGCGGCGTCGGCGCCGGACCGTGAGCCAGGCGACGAGCGCGACCACGGCCACCGCCGCGACCGCTGCCGTCATCGGTGAGCGCGCGGCCAGTTCCAGCCAGCCCCACACGAGCGCCGTGAGGCCGAACCACCAGATCGGCGCCCAGGTCAGGCAGCCCAGCGCGCTGGCGACCACGTACCAGGGATAGGAGACGCGCAGCGCCCCCGCGACCCAGGGCAGCGTGTGGCGCAGCATGGGCACCCAGAAGCAGCCGTAGACGGCGAGCGCGCCCCAGCGCTCGACGACGCGTTCGATCTTGGCGATGCGGTCGCGGCCGAGCCTGACGCCGACGCGCGAGTCGTAGAGCTTCTCGCCCAGCCTGCGGCCGACCCAGTAGTAGACCTGGAACGCGCCGAACAGGGCCAGGATCAGGATGGCGCCCACGAGCCAGTAGGGCATCCCCAGGAAGAACGGCTCCGTCGGAGCGGGGACGGCGATCATCGCGCGCCACATGGCCGGCCCACCACCCCTCCACGATCCTTAGGTCAGGCTTACCTTATTTCAGCGGTGGGTCCGGTGCCACACCGGGTTGCAAGCCTTCCGCAAAGGGTGCAACCAACCGACAACCAGGACTCAACCACCCGGCCCCACTCTAAGGGTGAGTAAAAGGGGTGTTGACGATGCCGACCAGAAGCGCAGCCGTCCTGGCCAGTGGAACCACGAACGCCGCCAAGCTGTTCATCGCGGCCCTCGCCTTCACCAGCGCGTACGTCGGCTTCTCCGCCTACAGCAGCGCCGGCTCCGCGGCCGTGTCGTCCGGCCCCGCCACCACGATCACCCTGGCGGCCCGCGAGGTGCCCGTCACCGAGGAGATCACCACCGCCCCCGTGGCGGGCGAGGTCACGGTGAACACCATGGCCGACGGGCAGACCGGCTGCGTCAAGTCGTACGTGGCCCGCAGCCTGCTCATCAACCCCGACCCCGACCGGGGCGTCTCCTACCGCTGGCGGCTGACCCGCTGGAGCCCGGCCACCAAGACCTGGCGCACCTACCTGTCCGACCACGACGGCACCGCCGCCGCCGAGCAGACCGTCCAGTGGCGGCTCCGGGTCACCGGCAACCCGGGCTGGTACCGCGTCGAGCTGAAGATCCAGGGCGCCGAGCCGATCAAGAGCGACCGCTTCCAGGTGAGCTGCTGACCGGCCACTCAGCCTCGTTCCCGATGATCTCCTGACCGGCCGCACGGCCGGTCAGGAGCGGCCGTTGCCGAGGGAACTGCTGACCGACTGCCTGGCCGCCTCCACCCAGCGCGGCACGCCCACCCGCTCCGCCACCTCCAGCGCCTTCTCGTAGTGCTCGCGCGCCGCGTCCGGCTGGCCCAGCCGGATGGCCAGGTCGCCGAGGGTCAGCGCCACCGGCCACAGCGCCACCACGCCGGTGCCGGCGCCCGCCACCCGGTCGGCGAACGGCTTGAGCTTGTCGTAGCAGTCGACCATGCGCTCGCGGTCGTCGAGCAGCATGCCGGCCAGCGCCCGCCAGGTCATGGCCAGCTCGTAGAGGAAGTCGGGCCGCACCGGCGGCCTGGTCGCGGCGACGGCCTTGGCGTCGTTGACGTGGCCGGCCGAGGCCAGGGCCAGGGCGTAGGCGTCGAGGGTCCACTTGGCGCCCTGCTGATGCTTCTCGGCCAGCAGGTCGACCGTCTCGGCGGCCCGCCCGGCCACCAGGTGCAGGCAGAACGTGGTGATCAACGGCAGGTCCTGGCGGCCCTCCAGCATGCCCGCCCGCGCGGTCATCCTGGCCGCCTCGCGGTAGGCCCGCTCGGCGCCCTCGTAGTCGCCGCTGATCATGAGCCGCTGACCGGTGTACCAGACGACCACCGCGGCGGGCGCGGACAGGTCGTATTGCCTGGCCAGGCGGTCGGCCGCGGCCGCGTGCTCGTCGGCCACGGCGAACTCGCCGCGGGCCGCCGCACACTCCAGCAGCACCAGGTGGGCCAGCGCCTGGGTGGCCATCTGCCCGGAGCGCTGGGCCACCTCCAGCAGCTCCCTGCCGATGCTCTCCCGCGTGTCGACGGCCGGGATGTCGTACGACTGCCGCAACCGCCCGCTCAGCGCCGCCGCGATCAGCGTGGGGTCGCCGCTCTGCCGGGCCAGCTCCAGCGCCTCCAGCGACGCCTGGCGGCCCCGCTCGGGCGAGGAGGAGCCTTCGAGCTCCAGCGCCAGCGTGGTCAGTAGGCTCGCCCGCAGCCGCTGCTCACCCTCGGGCAGCTCCATGAGCGCCTTCTCGGTGACGTCCACGATCTCCCAGGCGGTGCGGGTGAAGTCGCGCGCCATGCCCTTGTGCGGCACGGCCAGCGACGCCGCCACCTTCGCGGTGATCTCCAGGTCGCCCAGCGGCAGCGCGGCGTCCATGGCCTGGCGGCGCAGCAGCCGGGCCGCCGTCATGTCGCCGCACAGGGCCAGCGCCCTGATCTGGCGCAGCATGAGCCGCAGCCGCTCCTTGGTCCGCTCGGGACGCTGCTCGCCGCTCTGCTCGTCCTTCCTGGACTCGTCACCGCGCGAGCGGTCGAACGCGGCGATGGCCTGCTCCCACAGGCTGGCCGCCTCGCGGTGGGCGAAGCGCCGCTCGGCCTGCTCGGCCGCCAGCCCCGCGTAGTGGACGGCCTTGTCGGCCGCGTCGGCCAGGAAGTAGTGGTGGGCCAGCGCCGCCACGTCGGACGGCGTGCGCTGCTCGATGACCGCCCCCACCTCGGCGTGCAGCCTGGTGCGGCGCAGCCGGGAGGCGTCGGAGTAGATCGTGTCGCGGACGAGGTCGTGGTCGAAGCGCAGCAGCCCGGGGCCCGGCTCGGTGACCAGCCCGGCTAGGAGAGCCGCCTCGACGGCCTCGATCACCGAGTCCTCGTCGACCGCCACCGCCACCAGCACGTCGAGGTCGACGTCGCGGCCGATCACCGCCGCCTGCAGCAGTATCTGCTGGGCGCCGGCGGGCAGCCGCGAGATGCGCCGCCGCAGCACGTCGCGCACGCCCGACGGCACCTGCGAGAGCACTTCGGTGGCGCTGGCCCGGTCGGCCGCGCCCTCGGAGTCGAGCAGGCGCACGGTCTCGCGGACGAAGAACGGGTTGCCGCCGGTGCGCTCGACGATCGACTCGACCGCGTCCTCGTCGATCTCGCGTACGCAGGTGGCCTTGACCAGCTCGGCCACGGCCTTCGGATCGAGCCCCGACAGGCCCACGCGCACGGGGCTAAGCCGGGCCAGGGCGGCCAGCACGTCGGACTGGCGGTCGTCGAGCTCGCTCTCCCTGCACGTCACCACGAGCAGTACCCGGCTGGTGGCCAGCAGGCTCGGCAGCGCGCGCAGCAGGGCCAGCGTCTGGTCGTCGGCCCAGTGGAGGTCTTCGAGCGTCAGCAGCACGGGCCCGCGCCGCGCCACCCCGGCCAGGTAGCCGCCGACCGCGCGGTGCAGCCGGAACCCGCCGGACACCTCGTCCTCGTCGGGGTCTGGGGCGGCGTCGTCGAGCAGCGGTGCGAGTAACTGGGTGTATTCGCCCGCGCCCGTCATGCCGATGAGCGTGCGCAGGATCTCCACCCAGGCCCAGCCGGGTGGCGTGGCGCTGGAGTCGGGGCAGGCGCCGGAGGCGGTGGTCCAGCCGTCGGCGCCGAGCCTGCTCTCCAGCTGGCGCAGCAGCGTGGTCTTGCCCGCGCCCGCGACCCCGGTCACGATCGCGACCTGGAAGCGGCCCGTACGGGAGGCGGCGGTGGTCAGCCTGGCCAGCTCGGCGTCCCGGCCGACGAACGGCTCTGGCTCCAGCGGCGGCGGCTCGACCGGCGCGGCGGGACGCGGCGGCCAGGTGTCGGTGACCGGCGCGGCCGGCCGCGCGGGACGCGCGCTCGGGGCCAGCTCCAGCTCCGGCGCCTGGGCCAGGATGTCGGACTCCAGCTTGCGCAGCGCGGGGCCCGGGTCGATGCCGAGCTCGTCGGCCAGGATGTTTCTGGCCCGGCGCAGCGCGGCCAGCGCGTCGCCCTGACGGCCGCAGCGGTAGAGGCCGAGGGCCAGCAGCCGCCAGCCCTCCTCGCGCAGCGGATGCTCGGTGGTGAGCGCCTCCAGGTCGGGCACGGTCTCGGCGTGCAGGCCGAGCCGCAGGCCGGTGTCGGCGTGCCGCTCACGCGCGACCAGGCGCAGCTCGGTCAGCCGGTTGACCTCGGCCTCCGCCCACGCCTGGTCGGCGAAGTCGGAGTAGGGGGTGCCGCGCCACAGGCCCAGCGCCTTCTCCAGGCGGCCTCTGGCGGACTGCGGATCGCTCTCTTCGAGATGTTCGCCCGCGGCCCGTACGAGCTGCTCGAACCTGAGCGCGTCGACCTGTTCGGAGGCCACGCGCAGGGCGTAGCCGGACGCGACCGTCACCAGCAGGCGGTTGGGCCCTCCGCGCGGGCGGCCGGGCTCCAGCACCCGGCGCAGGCGGGAGATGTAGACCTGCAGACCCGACTGCGCGCCCTTGGCCGCGTCGTCGTCCCACAGATCGTAGAGAAGCGTGTCAACGGGCACGACCTGACCTCGGGCCACGAGAAGCCGGGCGAGGACGGCCCGCTGCCGCAACCCGCCGAGGTCGAGTTCGTCGTCGTGTTCGTACGCCTCGACTGGCCCCAGAACTCGGAACGCCACCATGTCAGCCGCCACGCTATGCGGGCCTACGAATCACGCACAAGGTCTTTGAGGGGTTTGGGATTGTCACTAGGTGGCCTTCGAGATCGCGGACGGGGGCTCCGCGCCGGCGTTCCGGCCGTTGCGCCTGCGCAGGAGCGCCCATGCGCCCAGTGCCAGGCCGCCGAACGGGATCTCGATAGTGTAAGTCCAGAAGCCGAAAAGCAGTGCGGTGGCTATGGCGGGAGTCGAGTCGACGCCGAACGCGATCAGCAGCGCGGCCACCCCGCTCTCCATGATCCCGGCGCCGCTGGGCGTGATCAAAGCGCTGGTCAGGACCCTCGACAGGGCGAAGACGGCGATCGACTCGGCAAGGCCGGGCCAGGCGCCGGTGGCCTGCATGCAGACGGCCATGATCGCCCACTGGAAGCCGAGGAAGAACACCATGCCGAGCGACAGGCCAGGCCATCTGGTCCTGACGACGCCCGCGGTGTCGGCGCGCAGCCGGTGGAAGGCCCCGGAGGCGTCGAGCTTGAGCCGCAGCAGCCGGGTGATGCCGTCGAGGGCCCTGCCGAGCAGATCGGCGGCGCGCTGCCAGTAGAGGGCCGCGGCCACGATCGCGCAGAGCACGAGGATGGAGACCGCGCCCGTCCAGCCCGCGTTGGCCACGGTCGGGTTGGCCGCCTTGCCCGCCATCAGCAGCGCGATGATGCCGACGGCCGGCAGGACGAATCTGAACAAGGTGTTCCAGATGCCGCTGACCAGCGTCATGACCACGATCGCCCGGTTGCCGAAGCCCCAGCCCCTGGTCATCGCGAACGACACCGCGACCCCCACCGCGCCGCCGAACGGCAGCAGGTTGCTCACCGCGCTGCCCGCCGCGTTGAGCGTGAGCCCCTGCAGGTTGTTGAGCCCCGGCAGGGAGTTGGTCAGCACGAACGTGTAGGCCAGCAGGCTCAGCAGCCAGACCGCGGCCATCAGCGCGACCTCGCCCCCGCCGAGCGCGGCGAAGACGGCTCCGACCTGCGCCCAGGACACGTCCTTGCCGGTCAGCACGCGCACGATCTGCGGCAGGTAGACCATGAGCAGCACGGCCAGGCCGAGCGAGGCCGCCGACAGGAGGATCTGGAGCCATCTGTTCTTCATCGGGGTCCAGTCTGCCGGGTCCCGGCCGCGCGCACGTCAACCCTGAGAACTACTTCGGCCACCGGTCGAACGGATGACCGAGGCGGGCTCCGGGGGGCAGGTCGCGGCGGACGTACCACTCGGTGCCGAAGACGAAGCGGTAGATCGGGCGAGGGACCTTGAGCATCACGGCGAGCGTGCGGTCGCTGTCGCCGCCGCTGGCCTGGGAGGCGTGTGCGGCCATGGACGCCCGCTTCTGTTTCGTATATTTCCGGACATTGACCCGATGGGTGATCGTCTCACCCGGCGAGTACGCGCTCTCGAACGTCCGTACGTCGAACTCCGGCGGGAACCGGTAGAACCTGCCCGCCAGCTTCAGCAGCCGCACCAGCGGATCGCGGTTGACCGTCGCCTCCAGGACGATCTCCGTGCCGGCGATCTCGGCCGCCCGCTTGCCCACCCGGTGCACCTGCACGTGGTCGGGATGCCCGTAGCCGCCCGCCGGATCGTAGATCGCCAGCAGCTCGGCCTTCTCCTCGTGCAGGATCGCCGCCAGCGCCTTGGCGGCCGCCTCGGTGTCGGCGTCGATGAAGGCGTTGTCGGGCCGCTCGTCGGCGACGCCGCCCTTCGGGCTGAGCCCCGAGTCGCCGTAGCCGAGACACTCGACGCGGGCGCAGCCGAGCAGTGCGGCCGACTCGTACAGCTCCTTGAGCCTGGTCTCGCCCAGCTCGTCGCCCGGCTCCATCTCGGCCAGGCCGCGCTCGCCGGCCGTGGCCACCACGAGCACCACCCGATGCCCCTCGGCCGCGAGCATCGCCATGGTGCCCGCCGTCAGCAGGGCCTCGTCGTCGGGATGAGCGTGGAAGAACACAGCGGTACGTGGAGGCACACGCCCAGATTAGTGTGGGAGGCGTGCGGATCTTTCACGTGAGCGACTGTTACCTGCCGCGACTCGGGGGGATCGAGGTCCAGGTGGCCGATCTCGTACGTATGCAGCGGCAGGCCGGGCACGAGGTCTCGGTGGCCACGGCGACCAGGGGAGAGCCGCTGCCCGGCGTGCGCAGGATCGTCGCGCGGATGCCGTTCGACCTGCCCGTGCACCCCTTCGGCGTGGGGCATCTCACGCGCTGGATCACCTCGGGACGGCCTGAGGTGGTGCATGTGCACACCGGCGCGGTGTCGCCGTTCGCGTGGATGGGGGTGCGCGCGGCCTTTCGCGCGGGCGTGCCGTGCGTGGTGACCGTGCACAGCATGTGGGACCCGGTGACGCGGCTGCTCTACCGGCTGCTGCGGCTGGCCTTCGGCTGGCAGCGGTGGCGGCTGGTGGCCACCACGGTGAGCAACGCCGCCGCGGCCCCGATCCGCGCCGTCGCGGGCCCCGAGGTGCCGGTGCGGGTGGTCTCCAACGGCCTCGACCTGTCGGGCTGGGCGCCGGCTTCCGTGGGATGGGACGGCGGAGCTCCGTCTCCAGGCGGGCCGGACGAACGGGCTTCCGGCGCGCGGGAGAAGGGGCGTGAGGTGCACATCGTCGCCGTGGGCCGGCTGGCGCCGCGCAAGCAGCCCGTACGCCTGCTGAGGCTCCTCCAGGCGGCCCGTGCCCGCGTGCCGGGCGGGATCCCGATGCGGGCCACGATCGTCGGCGACGGGCCGGCCCGGGGCCAGATGGAGCGCTTCCTGACCCGCCACGGCATGTCCGGCTGGGTCTCGCTGCCCGGCCGCTACACCCGCGAGCAGATTCTCAAGCTGCTGGGCTCGGCCGACGTGTTCGTGGCGCCCGCGCCGCGCGAGTCGTTCGGGATCGCGGCGCTCGAAGCGCGGGCCGCGGGCGTCCCGGTGGTGGCCAGGGCGCAGAGCGGGGTCGCCGACTTCGTCAAGGACGGCACCGAGGGGCTGCTCGGGCGCACGCTCGGCGACCTGGCGCGGGCGGTGGCGCGGCTGTGCGCGGACGCGCGGCTGCGCGCCTCGATCGCCGCGCACAACAGGAGCACGCCCCCGGCCGCGGGCTCGTGGCCGGCCGTGCTGGCGGGGTTCGACGCGGCGTACGAGAAGGCTCGCGCCGAGCGCCCGCACCACGGCCCGGCGTAGCACCGCCCAGGGCAAGGAGCCCGGCCGCGAGAGCACAAAGCGCCACACCCCGGCAGGCCCCGCCCCCGGCAGGGGCCCGGTCGTGGGCATGGAGAAGGCCACCGCCGCGAGGAGCGCGATGGCGCTCACTCGCAGGCGGTGGCCCTGGGTCCGTGGGCGGGAGACGGCCGGCGCTCACCCCCCGTGCGCGCCGCGGAACGTCTCACCCCGCCACGGCCGGCGTCATCGCGGAGATGACG
This sequence comes from Nonomuraea sp. NPDC048892, assembly GCF_040649735.1. Taxonomy (NCBI): domain Bacteria; kingdom Bacillati; phylum Actinomycetota; class Actinomycetes; order Streptosporangiales; family Streptosporangiaceae; genus Nonomuraea; species Nonomuraea sp. NPDC048892. The sequence continues at coordinate 184,744 of NZ_JBEZFZ010000016.1, forward strand.
CCGGATCCGACGCGGCCGCCGCCGCGGTCCTGCCCCCCACAGGCCGTGACGGCGACCGCGAGCCCACTCAGGAGCAGGCCGCGGTGATCTTGCTGGTGAAGCCGTTGACCTTGCCGCTGAACTCGGTGATGCTGCTCAGGTTGCCGCCCTTGATGGAGCCGAAGCCGTCCGCGAGGTCGTTGAGCGCGGCGGCGACTTCGCCGTCGTACTTGCCCGCGAGCTCCTTGGTCTTCGTCTCCGCGGTCTTCGAGGCGGACTCGACGGCGTCCGCGTTGGCGGCGTCCTTGGTGACCGCGGAGCTCCACTCGGTCGCGATCTTGGCCGCGTCGTTGGCGGCGGTGTTGCAGTCAACGGCCTGGCCGATCGCACCACAGGCGGTGGTGAGCACGGCAAGAGTCAGCGTCGCGCCCGCGACGGCGAGGCGACGACGAGGGGGTGTCATTTTCTGTGCCCTTCGTAGGTTGAGCTAACGAAGGGAACATTATGGGTCCTCCCTTGACGGTCACTTGCACCCCGCTAACACCACGGGCATCAACTCGGTGTAAAGCCATGCAGCAGGACCTGCACGATCTCCTCCGGTTCAGGCAGCGGAAGATCCAGGAGCCCCCGGTACGTCACGAAGCCGGCGAACATGTCGGTGAGCATCCACAGATCCGCGTTCGGGGGGAGTTCGCCGCGTTCGATCGCGCGCTCGTACACGACCCATGAGCGCTCCATCCGGCTGCGCATGCTGGTGCGGATGAGCTCGGCGACCGCGGGGTCCCGGCCGGCCTCGCCGTACACCTGTCTGGCCGTGCGCGACAGGCCGGGCAGGCGCCACAGGGCGAGCGTGTCGGAGATGACCACGCGCAGGTCGCCCTCCAGCGAGCCGGTGTCGGGGATGGCGACGTGCGTGTTCATCAGGCCCGCGATGGCTTCGAGGAGCATGTCGCGTTTGGTGGCGTAGCGGCGGAACACACTCGCCCGGCCCACGCCTGCCGCCGCCGCGACGTCGTCCATGGTGAAGTCGAAGCCGTGGGTCAGCACGAGCCCGGCCGCGGCCTGCCTGATCCGGGTGTCGACCGTGGGGTCGGGCTTGCGACCGCGCGCAGACATTGTGATACTCCTAGTATCTGATATTGAGAGTCTCATTAATCAGGGGTCGTTATGAGGGTAATCATCATCGGCGCGGGCGTCGCGGGGCTCGCCCTGGCGCGCGGCCTGCTGAACGCGGGACACGAGGCCGAGGTGTACGAGGAGGCCCCCGAGCCGCGTACGGCCGGCGGCTCCGTCACGCTCTGGCCCGGCAGCACGGCCATCCTGGAGCGGCTCAAGGTCGACTGCTCGGGCGTCGGCCGCCGCCTGGAGACCCTGGAGTCGTGGGCCTCCGACGGGAGGCGGCTGCTCACCCTCGACCTCACCGTGGCCGAGCGCCGCTACGGCTACCCCGTCGTGCACGTGGCCCGCCACGAGCTGGTCGAGCTGCTCGCCGACGGCGTCCCGGTGACCTACGGTGCGCGGGCCGAGCACGTGACGCCCGAGCGGGCCGAGGCGCGCCTGTCCGACGGCCGCACGGTGCGCGGCGACGTGCTCGTGGGCGCCGACGGCCGCCGTTCGGTGGTGCGCGCCGCCCTGTGGGGGGAGGACTCCGCCACGCTGAGCCCGTTCGTGACCTGGCAGGGGTTCACCACGATGCCCACCGCGCTCACCGAGCTGCGCAGGGCGGTGATGATCGCGGGCGGCGCGGGGCTGTGCGGGCTGATCCCGGCGGGAAGGGGGCGGCTGCTGTGGTGGTTCGACGTACGGTCGGCGCCCGGCGGGCCGTTCTGGGCGGACGACGAGGACGTGGTGCCGCGGCTGCGCGAGCGCTTCGGCGGCTGGGCCGAGCCGGTGCCCGGCATCCTGGCCACGCTCACGGACGTCGACTTCTTCCCCCACCACCGGCAGCCGATCCGCGACGTCTGGGGCAGAGGTCCGACGACCCTGGCCGGTGATTCCGCCCACACCATGCCGCCGACCATGGCCCAGGGCGCCAACCAGGCCCTGGAGGACGCGTGGGTGCTCAGGGGGTCGATCGGGGACCTGCGGGCGTACGAGAAGGCCAGGTCAAGGGTGGTGCGCAGGCCCGCCAGGCTGGCCGGGACCGAGCTCACCGACATGCAGCGGCCGTTCGCGGGGCTGCTGCCCGACGGGCTCATGAGCGGCGTGTACGCGAGGCTGCTGCGCCGCTACAGCAACTACCTCTTGACAGCCCCCTGAGGCCGCCCGACTATGACGCATATAGAGCAACTCGGTGCGTAATACGCAACTAGGGGTGTCGGTTGACCACCACATCGAGCTTGATCTCCACGCTGCCAGGACGCTCCTACACCGACCCCGCGATCTTCGCGGACGAGCAGGCCAGGATCTTCGAAGATCTCTGGTTCTGCGCGGTCAGGGCCGACGACCTGCCGAAGCCGGGCGCGTTCAAGACCGTGCAGGTCGGCAGGGAGAACGTGATCGTGGTACGCGGGCGCGACCAGCGCTTACGTGCCTTCCTCAACGTCTGCCGGCACCGCGGCGCGCGCTTATGCGCCGAGGAGGCGGGCGAGGTCAAGCGGACGATCAGGTGCGCCTACCACGCCTGGTCCTACGACCTCGACGGCCGCCTGGCCGCCGCGCCCAACCTGGCCAAGATGCCCGACATCGACCGCGTCCAGTACGGCCTGTCACCCGTCCACCTGCGCGAATGGCTCGGGTACGCGTGGGTGTGCCTGGCTGCCGAGCCGCCCTCGTTCGAGGACGAGGTCATGTACGCCGCCACCGAACGCCTCGGCGACCCCGCCGCCATCGAGCGCTACCACGTCGAGGAGCTCGCGCTCGGCCGCCGCATCGTCTACGACGTCAAGGCCAACTGGAAGCTCCTCGTCGAGAACTTCATGGAGTGCTACCACTGCGCCACCATCCACCCCGAGCTGACCGCCGTGCTGCCCGAGTTCGCCGGCGGCTTCGCGGCGCAGTACTACGTCGGTCACGGCGCGGAGTTCGCCGCGCGGGCAGAGGGGTTCACCGTGGACGGCAGCCCGGGGTTCGGCAAGCTGCCCGACGTCGCCGAGGAGCAGGACCGGCGCTACTACGCGATCACCGTCAAGCCGCAGGTGTTCGTCAACCTGGTGCCCGACCACGTGATCCTGCACCGCATGATCCCCATGGCCGTGGACAGGACCGTGGTGGAGTGCGACTGGCTCTACCACCCGGACGTGATCGCCTCAGGGGCCGACCTGTCGCTGTCGGTCGAGCTGTTCCACCGGGTCAACGCGCAGGACTTCGACGCCTGTGAACGCACCCAGCCGGGCATGTCGTCACGGGCGTACAAGGAGGGCGGGGTGCTGGTGCCCAGTGAGCACCACATCTCGCTCTTCCATCAATGGGTGAACCAGCGTTTGCGCGGATAGCGCACGGTGAGACCGCCGTATTTCGCTCGCCCGGTGATCACCACCCGCAAGGCGCCGGGCCGTGGCCTGCTCGGCAGGCCGGAGGTGCTGACGCTGCCCCACTCACTGCTGAAACCGTCGACGTCCACCACGCCGCCCTCCGGCACGATGATCTTGCCGGAGCCGTAGGTGAGGTCGATCTCGATCTCCACGACGGGATGGGCGATGACGGCCTCGGACAGGTCGAGCTCGATGCTGCCGTATTTCGACGACACCCGCAGCCGGCGTGGGACGTTCCAGTCGCCGGAACGCTTGAGATTGCCGGTCTTCGACTCCAGCTCGACCACGTCGCCGGCCGCGGGCTGCTCGCTGGGCAGATCGTCGATCAGGCCCAGCAAGTCCGCGTACGTCTTCGCCGACAGCGCGATCTCCAGCCGGTCTTCGAGCTCCATCTGATTGAGGCGGCCTTCGGTGAACGCGCGCTGCAGCTGCTGTGCGGTGCGCTCCCGGTCCTCGTCGGACACTCTCATCTGCAATTCCGACATGTCCCGAGCATAAGGTCGAGCGGCTCAGAAGGGGAGCCGTCGCCCTGAAGGGGTACGGAGATCGAGGGAGGGGTAGGGGTTACGGACCGGACGGGGGCGGCGAACGAGCTGGACTCTCTTCACATCACTTTAGGTACCCCAATGGATTGCCGGGAATTCATCAACCTTGGGTAGCGTGGTTGGTGATGTCGGCGAAACCGTTCGCGCACCCGGCGCTCTTCTACCGGGGCGCACCCGAATACGTGGCCGCCACCACGGTTTTCGTCCGCGCGGGGCTGGCCGCGGGCGAGCCCGTGGCGGTCGCCGTGCCCGCCGCCAATCTCGCCCTGATCGAGACGGCGCTCGGGGCGGAGGCGGGCAAGGTGCTGCTGCTCGACATGACGGAGGCCGGGCGCAACCCGGGGCGGATCATCCCCGGCGTCCTGCGCGAGTTCGCCGACCGGCATCCCGGCCGGCACGTGCGCATCATCGGCGAGCCGATCTGGCCGGGCCGCAGCGCGGCGGAATATCCGGCCTGCGCCCAGCACGAGGCGCTGATCAACCTGGCGTTCAGCGGCCGGCGGGCCACCATCCTGTGCCCGTACGACCTCGACGGCCTCACCTCCGACGTGCTCGAAGAGGCGGCGCGCACCCATCCGGTGCTGCGCGACGCCTCCCGCGAATGGGACAGCGCCGACTACGCGCCCGAGCTGGTGATCGAGGGGCACAACCGGCCACTCGACGAACCCGAGACGTTCGTGTCGCTGCGCTTCGACAACGGCAACCTGTCGGCGGCGCGGAGCCTGGCCGCCCGCGAGGCCGCCGCGATGGGCTTCGGCGCCGACCGCCTCGACGACATCCGGCTGACGGTGGCCGAGCTGGGCGCCAACAGCCTCGACCACGGCGGCGGCGCGGGCACGCTGCGGGTGTGGGCCGAGGACGGCAGGCTGGTGTGCGAGGTCAGCGACGCGGGCCACATCACCGACCCGCTCGCGGGCCGCGAACCGGTCGATCCGCGCACCGCGGGCTCCCGCGGCCTGCTCATCGTCAACCTGCTCAGCGATCTCGTACGCGTGCACACCAGGGCCGGCGCCACCACGGTCCGCGTCTACTTCGACCCCGGCCGCCCCTGCCCGTAAGCGCCCGGCCGTCGAACGGGTCAGGGCAGCCGTCCCCACCCTGAGGGGGCAGGCCCTACTCGGGGTCACGTCCGCGCAGGTCAGCGGCCGGTCCCAGGGCGTACTCCGACCAAGGTATTAAGGGAACCTTCAGGGCCGGTTCGGGCCCATCTCCGATGTTCGCAAAAGCCGCGTTCCGCGAGCGTAAAAGACATGAAGGGATTGCTCGTCACGGGATTCGCGGCCATCGGCGCGGGAAGCGGCGCCATGCTCACCTTGCACGCGGGATCGAACCTGGACCCGCTGCACAGCGTGATCAGCGAGTACGTCTGGCAGTCGGCCGGCTGGCTGCTGCCCGCCTCGCTCACCCTGTTCGCCGTGGGCTCGGCGCTGATCGCCGAGGCACTGCGCCGCTCCGGGGCGAGCGGCTGGATCGTGGCCCTGTTGCTGCTGTGGGGGGCGAGCATGTTCCTGGTCGGAGCCTTCCCCACCGACAGGCCGGGCGTGCCGCTGTCGCTGTCGGGCGGCATCCACCGCTACGCCGCCTTCGCCGCCTTCCTGGTGATGCCGGCGGCGGGGATGCTGCTGGCCAGGGCGAAGATCCCGTACGCGAAGGCGCTGCGGATCCTCAGCGCGCTGGCCCTGGGCGCCCTGCTGCTGGTCGTGGTCCCGTACGTGGTGCGCATGTTCGGCATCCCGCTGAGCAACGACGACATCCCCGCCGGGCTCACCCAGCGGGTCGTGGTCGTCACCGAGCTCGGCGTGCTGGCGCTGGCCGGGCTGTCGCTGCTCAGGCCGCGGGCCCGGCGCGAGGTCGCGCCCGCACTGGCCTGACGATCAGCAGGCGTGAAAGCCGCCGTCCGGGATAGAGGTCAGGTTCCGAACCTCTTGTGGAGTGGCTGAAAATGACGATTCTGATCGCGTACGACGGTTCCGACGACGCCAAGGCCGCCATCGCCTTCGCCGGGCGGCAGTTCCCCGGGCGGCAGGCGGTCGTGCTGACGGTGTGGGAGCGGGTGGCGATGACCACGGCCCGCGCCTCGGCCGGGCTCATGATGACGTTCGACCAGACGGGCGCGGAGGACGAGGCGGTGGCCGAGGCGATGTCCGCGCTGGCCCGGCAGGGGGCGGAGCTGGCCAGGCAGGCGGGGCTGGACGCGGCGCCCCGGTGCGAGCCTGACTCCGTGGCCGTCTGGTCGACGATCGTGGACGTGGCCGACGAACTGGACGCCGACCTCATCGTGACCGGGACCAGAGGACTGGGCGGGGTGCGTTCACTGCTGCTGGGCAGCACCTCGGACCGGGTGCTGCACCACGCGCGCCGGCCGGTGCTGGTGGTGCCGGCCGCGGACAAGGACGACTGAGCGGGACGTTCATCCGGCGTTGGTGTGGATCTGTCGGTGGGATAGGGCAGAGTGGGTTCCTCCTGGCGGGAGGAGGCGAGGGACGATGCCGGAGGAGCTGGCGCGCCGGCTCGGCACCACCGACGCGGTGGTCGTGGGCCTGAGCGCGATGATCGGGGCCGGCGTGTTCGCCGCCTTCGCCCCCGCCGCCGCGGCCGCCGGCGAATGGCTGCTGGTCTCGCTCGCGCTGGCCGCCGTCGTCGCCTACTGCAACGCCACCTCCTCGGCCCGCCTGGCCGCCCTCTACCCCGAGTCCGGCGGCACCTACGTCTACGGCAGGCGCCGCCTCGGCCCCCTGTGGGGCTACCTCGCGGGCTGGGGCTTCACGGTCGGCAAGACCGCTTCCTGCGCGGCCATGGCGCTCACGTTCGGCGCCTACGTGCTGCCGGGGCGCGAACGGCCGGCCGCCGTCGCCGCGGTGGTCGTGCTGACGGTGCTCAACCTGTTCGGGGTGCGCCGCTCTGCCGGCCTGGCGCGGGCGATCGTGGTCTTCGTGCTGGCCGTGCTCGCCGGGGTGGTCGTGGCCGGGCTGGCGGGCGACGACGTGGTGAGCTGGTTCTCCTACACGCCGGAGCCGACGCTGGTCGAGCCGGGTTTATGGAGTGTGCTGCAGGCGGCCGGGCTGCTGTTCTTCGCCTTCGCCGGATACGCCAGGATCGCCACACTCGGCGAGGAGGTGCGCGATCCCGCCCGCACCATCCCCAGGGCCGTCGGCATCGCGCTGGCCATCACGCTCGTCGTCTACCTGCTGGTCGCCCTGGCCGCGCTGCGCGCGCTGAAGCCGGAGCTGCTGGCCAGGTCCGCGGCGCCACTGTCCGACCTGGTCAGGGAGGCCGGGTTCGGCTGGATGACGCCCGTCGTGACCGTCGGCGCGGCGGTGGCGGCGCTCGGTGCGCTGCTGGCGCTGCTGCTCGGCGTCTCCCGCACCGTGCTGGCCATGGCGCGCGAGCGCGACCTGCCCGGGGTGCTGGCCGCCGTGGACCCGGTGCGGCAGGTGCCGAGGCGGGCCGAGCTGGCGGTGGGCGCCGCGGTGATCGTGCTGCTGCTGGTGGCCGACCTGCGCGGGGCGATCGGGTTCTCCTCGTTCGGCGTGCTGGTCTACTACGCCGTCGCCAACGCCTCCGCGCTCACGCTCGGCCGCGAGGAGGGGGCGCCGCCGCGCGTCGTTCCCGTGCTGGGGCTGGTGCTGTGCCTGGTGCTGGCGGCCACGCTGCCGCTCACGTCGGTGCTGGCCGGGCTGGCGGTGTTCGCCGTGGGATGGGTGATCTACGCGGTGCGGCGACGGCGTACGATGTCCTCATGACGAACCGCGCGGTGATGATGACCCCCTAGGGGTCCCACCGCCACGTCCACGTTGAGGCCCTGCTAGCCGGGGCCTCTCGTCGTGTCCGGGGCCCCTCGGGAGGCATCCGATGTACATCACGACCACCATCCCCTACGTCAACGCCCGGCCCCACCTCGGCCACGCGCTCGAACTCGTCCAGGCCGACGTGCTGGCCAGGCACCACCGGCGGCGGGGTGAGCCGGTGCGGTTCCAGACCGGCACCGACGACAACTCGCTGAAGAACGTGCTGGCCGCGGAGGCGGCGGGCGTGCCGGTGCGCGAGCTGGTCGACAGGAACGCCGCCGCGTTCGAGGGCCTGCGCGGGCCGCTCGCCCTGTCGTTCGACTCCTTCATCAGGACCAGCACGCATCCGGGGCATCGCGACGGCGTCGAGCGCATCTGGCGGGAGACCGCACACGACCTCTACCAGCGCCACTACGAGGGGCTCTACTGCGTGGGCTGCGAGCAGTTCTACCCGGACGGGCCCTGTCCCGACGGGCACGAGGCGCCGCTGCAGCGCGTCTCCGAGCAGAACTGGTTCTTCCGGCTCTCGCGCTACCAGGACGAGCTGCTCGCCCTCATCAGCAGCGGGCGGCTGCGGATCGAGCCCGCCGCGCGCCGCAACGAGGTCCTGGCCTTCGTCGCGGCCGGACTCGACGACATCAGCGTCTCCCGCTCCGCCGCCCGGGCCAGGGGGTGGGGGATCCCGGTGCCCGGCGATCCGGCCCAGGTGGTGTACGTGTGGTGGGACGCGCTGGCCAACTACATCACCGCGCTGGACGGCGGCGGCACCAGGCCGGACGGCGGCGGGACCACGCTGGACGGTGGGGACTACGAGCGGTGGTGGGTGCGTGAGCCGCGCAAGGTGCATCTCGTGGGCAAGGGGGTGATCCGGTTCCACGCGGTGTACTGGCCGGCCATGCTGCTGTCCGCCGGGCGGCCGCTGCCCACGGCGATCTTCGTGCACGACTACCTCACGGCCGACGGCCGCAAGATCAGTAAGTCGTCGGGGAACGCCGCCGATCCGGCCGCCCTCGTGGCGGCGTACGGGACCGATGCGGTGCGGTGGTGGCTGCTGCGCGAGGTGCCGCGCGTGGGCGACGCCGACTTCACCGAGGCGCGCCTGGTCGCCAGGGCAGACGAGGACCTGGCCAACGGCCTGGGGAACCTGGTCAGCCGGGTCGCCACCATGGTCGTCCGCTTCCTGGACGGCCACGTACCCGACGAGGGAGAGCCGCTCGCGCGGGTGGACGGCGCGGTGGACGAGGCGCTGGCCGACTTCGACTTCCGCCGGGCGGCGCTCGCCGTGTGGACGCTCGTCGAGGAGGCCAACAAGTATGTCGAGCTGACCAGGCCCTGGCAGCAGTCCGGGCGGGAGCGGGAGACGTCGCTGGGCACGCTGGTGCGGACGTGCCGGGAACTGGCCGTACAGCTGGAGCCGTTCCTGCCGGGCGCGGCGGCGCGCGTGGCGGCGGCGGTCGGCGCCGACCGGCTGACCCGCCCCGACCCGCTCTTCCCCCGCCACGCCCGCCCGGCGGGCTGACATTGGCGAGGGCGTGCGGCGTGGCTGTTGACGGCGGGTCGGTGGGAGCTTAGTTTGGCGCACACCGACCAGCCGGTATGGAGGCGCGCATGTCCATGGTCGAGACCCTTCGCGGCCCCGTCGACGTCGGCGAGCTCGGGCAGACGCTGATGCACGAACACGTCTTCGTGACGGCCACCGAGCACCTGGAGAACTACGGCAGAGGCGCCTGGTGGGACGAGGAGCAGCGCGTCGCCGACGCCGTCACGAAGCTCCGCGCGGTGGCCGCCAAGGGCGTGCGCACGATCGTCGACCCGACGGTGTGGGGGCTCGGCCGGCACATCCCGCGCATTCTCCGCGTCTCCGAGCAGGTGCCCGGCCTCAACCTCATCGTGGCCACCGGCATCTACGTCTTCGAGGAGCTGCCCCACACCTACGCCTTCCGCGGCCCGGGCCTGATCATCGACCGCCCCGACCCGATGATCGACGACTTCGTCCGCGACCTGACCGAGGGCATCGCGGACACGGGCGTCAAGGCGGCCTTCCTCAAGTGCGCCGTGGACGCGCAGGGGCTGACGCCCGGCGTCGAGCGCATCTGCCGCTCCGTCGCGCAGGCCCACGTGCGTACGGGAGCGCCCATCACCGTGCACACCAACTCCACCGAGCGCACCGGGCTCCTCGCGCTCGACCTGTTCGCCAAGGAGGGCGTCGACCTGAGCAAAGTGGTCGTCGGGCACGCCGGTGACAGCAACGACCTCGACTACCTCATGCGCCTGGCCGACACCGGCGCGATCCTCGGCATGGACCGGTTCGGCCTCGACGTCTACAACCCGACGGCGCAGCGCGTGGCAACCATCGCCGCGCTGTGCGGGCGCGGCTACGCCGACCGCATGGTCCTCAGCCATGACGCGGCCTGCTTCATGGACTACTTCGGCGGTGACTGGGAGGAGACCCGCAGCACGCTCGCGCCGAACTGGCGCTACGATCACATTCACGACGACGTTTTGGCCGCACTGCTGGACTCGGGTGTGACCGATGGCCAGATTGAGCAGATGCTGGTGTTCAACCCGAAGCGCTACTTCTCGTAAAGTGGTCGGATCGGGAAAGCAACGCGGGTAGGTGGAGCTGGGTGACTTCGGAGCAGGCCTTGTCGATAAGCCTCGGGCTCCAGGGACCTTGCGTCATCGCGCGGCTGACGGGGGACTTCGACTTCGGGTCGGCGGCCGAGGTTCGCGATCGCGTCACCAAGGCGCTCGATCTCACCCAGCCCCCGATGCTGGTCATCGACATGCAGGCGGTGGCCGTCTGCGACTCATCGGGCCTTTCCGTCCTGGTCTACCTGCACAAGGCCGTCACCGCCTCGGGCGGCCGGCTGCTGCTGTCTGGGCTCAACGGCAGGTGCAAGCACCTGTTCGCGATCACCGCGCTGGACAAGTTCTTCGACATCCGCTCCACGGCCGAGCTGGCCATCGCCGAACTCAACGAAGAGGGGAATCCGCCGCCGTTTACCGGGTAGTGCCCGGGCATGTCGGCCGACGAGCCCGACCTGCTCGGCATGTACCTGGAGCAGATCGGCAAAATCCCTTTGCTCTCCGCCGCGGAGGAAGTCGACCTCGCCCGGCGGATCGAGGCAGGCCTGTACGCGGGCCATCTGATCGGGCGTGGTGAGGGCACGCCGGAACTCCACTGTGTCGCACGTGACGGGCGGCGCGCCAAGGACCTGCTGATCAGGTCCAACCTCCGGCTGGTCGTGGCCGCCGCCAGGCGCTACTCCTACCGGGGGCTGCCGTTGCCGGACGTCATCCAGGAGGGGAACCTCGGCCTCATCAGGGCCGTGGAGAAGTTCGACTACACGCGGGGATACAAGTTCTCCACGTACGGGATGTGGTGGATCCGCCAGGCGATCGAGCGCGGCATCCACGACAAGAGCCGTACGGTGCGGCTGCCCATCCACATGGCGGAGGAGCTGTCGCGGCTGGTCAGGGTCGAGCGGCGGCTGGCCGCCGAGCTGGGCCGCGAGCCGACCGAGGCGGAGCTGGGCGCGGTGGCCGAGCGGTCGCCGGCCCAGGTGGCGGCGTTGCGCCGGCTCGGCCAGGAGACCGTCAGCCTCGACCTGCCTGTGGGGGAGCACGGCGACAGCCGGATCGGCGACATGATCGCCGACGAGGAGGGGCCGCAGGTGCAGGAGCTCGCCGAGCGCCGCGCGCTCGGCGCGGAGCTGCGCGCGCTGGTCACGACGCTGCCGCCGCGCGAGGCGTTCGTGATCAGCTGCCGGTACGGCCTGGCCGGGCAGGAGGCCCAGAGCTGCACCCAGATCGCCGAGCGGCTCGGCCTGACCAGGGAGCGGGTTCGTCAGCTGGAGAAACAGGCGTTACGGCGGCTCAGGGAAGGGAGTCCGCTGCTGGCGTGGGCCTCCTGAGGCGGCGGATACTTGTGCGCATAAAGCCGATATAAGCGGATAACCGTTCGATATCGAATCTTGCGCGTCGTGCACTATTTTACTCGAGCGCCTGATAGTAGTCGAAGGGACACGGGTCGCTGCCAAGAGGGGGAAGCGGCCGTTTCGACTCTGGGGGCACAATGTTCCAGCGCCTCGCCGGCGCGGCCTTAGTGGCCGCTGCCGCGACATCGCTCATGGCCACACCCGCCGGCGCGTCCACCACCGCATCGACCACCGCTGCGTCGTTCACACCGGTGTCCGTCTCGGCCTCGGCGGCGGGGACCGCCACGACGGCGGCACGTCAGCTGATCCGCACCAAGGTCTATTTCGGCAGATGCAAGGACACGTGCCGGATCAACGTCCGGATCACGAACATCTCTCGCACGTACCTCTACCGCGTCAAGCTCAACGCCCGGCTCAGCGTCAACGGCAGGTCTGTCGGCAGCTGCTACGACTATGTCGGCACCATCAAACCGCGCAAGGTCCGCTACGCCGCCTGCACCGTCCGTACGAGGGCGCTGTCGCAGAAGTGGAACAACTACCTGGACGGCTGGGCCAGCTTCAACCGCTACGCCAGGACCAGCGTCGCCTACCGCTACTACCGCTGAGAGAGTGTGGGGGCCGGCCGGCGACGGCCGGGCCCCCAAGTGCTCACGCGGTGACGAGGAGCGCTACCCCGATCAGCACCACGACCGGGACGACCCACATCACGGCCTCGACAGCGAACTCCTTGTACATCGCGGAAGTCTCCTTCAAGGGTGAGGGCGGCATACGTCATTGCGCAGCATAGCCGCCCGCGCCCCGTGTCCGGTCCAGGGCTCAGGCCGTGACGGCGCCGTCGGAGGCGGAGGCGACACTGGCCACGTACTTGGTCAGCACGCCGCGCTCGACCGGCCGCTCGGGACGCTGCCAGGTGGCGCGGCGCGCGGCAAGTTCCTCCTCGGGGACGAGCAGGTCCAGCGTGCCGGCGGCACTGTCGATCACGACCGTGTCGCCGTCGTGGACCAGCGCGATCGGCCCGCCGTGGTACGCCTCGGGCGCCACGTGCCCGATGACCAGCCCGTGCGAGACCCCGCTGAAGCGGCCGTCGGTGACCAGGGCGACCGAGGTGCCGAGCCCGCGTCCCACGAGCGGGCCGGTGATCGACAACATCTCACGCATGCCGGGCCCGCCCGCCGGGCCCTCGTACCGGACCACGATGACGTCGCCGGCCACGATCCGCCCCTGCTGGATGGCGGTGTAGCAGTCGGCTTCGGAGTCGAAGACCCGGGCCGGGCCCTCGTGGCGGAAGTCGTCCTTGCCGCCCAGCTTGAGCACGCAGCCGCCCGGGGCCAGCGAGCCGCGCAGGATGGCCAGCGCGCCGCGCGGCTTGAACGGCCGGTCGGCCCCCGCCACCACGGTCTGGCCCGGGGTCTCGTGGGCGTCGGCGGCGACCTCGGCGAGGGTGCGGCCGTCGACGAGGGTGACGTTCTCGCGCAGCAGCCCCGCCTCCAGCAGGCGGCGGACCACCAGGGAGGTGCCGCCGGCCCGCCACAGGTCCAGCGCCGTGGCGTCGCCGCCGCTGGGCTTGAGGCCGGTGATGATCGGGACCTGGCGGCAGACCTCACCGATCCGGTCGATCTCCAGCGGCAGCCCGGCCTCGCGGGCGATGGCCAGCAGGTGCAGGACGGCGTTCGTGGAGCCGCCCATGGCGGCCACCGACACGATCGCGTTGTGCAGCGCGTCGGCGGTCACCACCTTGGAGGGGCGGGCGTCGGCGGCCAGCGCGCGCATGGCGATCTCGCCCACGCGGCGGGCGGCGGCGCCCTTGTCGGGGACGGTGGCCGGGATGTCGCCGATCCCGAACGGGGCCAGGCCGAGGAAGTCGGCGACGGTGCCCATGGTGTTGGCGGTGTACTGGGCGGCGCAGGTGCCCGCACCCGGGCAGGCGTGCTTGGCCAGGTCGTCGAGGTCGGCCTGGCTCATCCGGCCGACCTCGCGCTCGCCGAGCGCCTCCCACATGTCCTGGATGGTGACGTCCTTTCCGCGCCAGCGGCCCGGCAGCATGCTGCCGCTGTAGAGGATCACCGAGGGCACGTCCAGCCTGGCCAGCGCCATGATCGCGGCCGGTACGGTCTTGTCGCAGCCGACGATGGCCACCAGCGCGTCGAAGCCGTGCGCGCGGCCCATCAGCTCGATGGAGTCGGCGATGACCTCGCGGCTGATCAGCGAGGCACGCATGCCGGGGGTGTGCATGGTGAGGTTGTCGGAGACGGCGATCGTGTTGAACTCCATGGGCAGCCCGCCCGCCGCGCGCACGCCCTCGGCCACCTGGACGGCCAGGTCGCGGTGGTTCAGGTTGCACGGCATCGTGCCGGTCCAGGTGGAGGCGATGCCGACCACGGGCCGGCGCATCTCCTCCTCCGACAGGCCCATGGCGTACAGGTGGGATCGGGCCGGTGCGCGGTCGGGATCGTCGGCGATGCTCAAGGGAAACCTCCGATGTTCGGTTCGCTGCCTCCCATGATCCTGCGCCCGCCTTCACCGGTGGACCCCGGCCCCCTCACTGCTCGCGCAGACCCCATGGTGAGCCGTACTCGACCAGCAGATCCAGGTACGGCTCCGGCTCGAACGCCTCGGGCCCCAGCACGCCCGCGCCCTTCCAGACGCCCGTGGCCATCAGCTCCAGCGCGATCACCGGGTTGACCGCGGTCTGCCAGACCACCGCCTGGGAGCCGTACTCGCGCATCGACCACTCGTTGTCGACCACGTGATAGAGGTACACCTCGCGCGCCCGGCCGTCCTTGACGCCCTTCACCCAGGTGCCGGCGCACGTCTTGCCGTGCATGCGCTCGCCGAGCGCGGCCGGGTCGGGCAGCACGGCGGCGACCACGTCGCGCGGTGACACCCGAGCCTCGCCGCGGTCGGTCATGACGGCGACCGGCTCGGTGCGGTCCACGCCCAGCGCGTGCAGGGTCTTGAGCGTGCCGATGAACTCCTCGCCGAGGCCGTACTTGAAGGTCACCCGCTGGGCCGGGATCCACCGCGGCACCAGCACGACCTCCTCGTGCTCGACGTTCACGCACTCCACCGGGCCGATCCCGTCCGGGAAGTCGAAGATCTCGGGCTCGCTGAACGGCTCCGTGGTGTACCAGCCGCGCTCCTTCTCGTAGACGAGCGGCGGGTTGAGGCACTCCTCGATCGTGGTCCAGATGGAGAAGGAGGGGGCGAAGTCGTAGCCGTCGACGGTCAGGTTGCCGCCGTCCCTGATGCCGATCTCCTCGATCTCGTCGAACAGCTCGTCGGCGGCGTAGCGGGCGAAGACGTCGGCCAGGCCGGGCTCCACGCCCATGCCGACCAGCGCCAGCCGGTCCCGCTCGGCCCATTCGGCGGCGCGGGCGAACTGCTCGTCGCCGAGCTTGACGCCCACCTCCTCGTACGGGCGGTCGGGGTGCGGCCTGGACATCGACATGGCCATGTCGAGGTAGTCGACCCCGGCGGCCAGCGCCGCCTCGAACAGGGGCAGCACGAAACGCGGGTCGGTGGCGTTGAGCAGCACGTCGCAGCGGTGCTCGGCCAGCAGCGCGGTGACGGCGCGCGCGTCGGCGGCGTCCACCTTGGCCGCGGTGAACCTTTCGGCCCGGTCGCCGAGCGCGGCCACGGCGGCCTTGGCGCGGGGCAGGTCGTAGTCGGCGACCACCATGTGGTCGAAGAAGGGGCGGCGGGCGGCGATCCGGGTGATGGCGGTTCCCACGCCGCCGGCTCCAACGAGGAGGATACGCATGACGATAAATCCCCTTTTGAGATGATTTTTCGGGGTGTGCTGACCATCCAACGGCCGTAGGCTGTTCAACGTCAATGGTGTTGGCATAAGGAGGGGCCTTCATGGCCAAGCGAGTGGTGCCGGAGGCGGCCCGCAGGCGGCGCCGTCCCACCAAGCGGGGGCAGGTGCTGACGCACGCGCTGATCGTCGAGACCGCGCTGCGGATGTTGCGCGAGCACGGTGCCGACGGGCTGAGCGCCCGCCGGCTCGGCCTCGCGCTCGGTGCCGACGCCAGCACCGTCTACCGGTACTTCCGCGGCATGGACGATCTGATCCTGGCCATCGCGGACGAGCTGTTCCGCCAGGCCATGGAGGACTGGCGGGCCACCGGCGACTGGCGGGCCGACCTGCGCGACCTCGGCCTGCGCATCCACCACGCCTACCTGGCCCATCCGCAGGCCGCCGTGCTGACCGCCAGCCGGGTCACCGGCCGGACCAACGAGGTGGCCGGCGACGAGACGATCCTCGGCATCGTGCGCGGGGCCGGCTTTCGCGACGCGGACGCGGTCCGGATTTATCACGCTTTCATCGACCAGAGCCTGGCCTTCGCCATCCTCGACGCCGCCACCCTGGCCCTGCCGAAGGCGGCCCGGGAAGCCGATGAGGAGGTGTGGCGCGACACGTACGCCCACCTGCCCGCCAGTACCCACCCCAACATCGCGGCCACCGCGCCGCTGCTGGTGGCAACGATGAACGACAGCGCGTACCCGACGGCACTGGACATGCTGTTGTCCAGCGCGTCCGCCCAGCTCACGGGGTAGATGCCCGGGTATGCCGGAAGGACACCTCATCCACCGTTACGCCGACGCCCAGGACGCCGACCTCGCCGGACGGGTCGTGCACGCGTCCGGCCCTCAGGGCCGCTTCGACGCGCGCCCCTACGACGGACGGACGGTGACGAGCGTGGAGGCCGTGGGCAAACACCTCCTGTACCACTTCGACGACGACGAGCACGAAGACCCGAACCCGAACCCGAACCCGGACTCGGGGATGGCGATCCACGTCCCCCTGGCGATCCACGTCCACCTGGGGATGCGCGGCATCTTCCTGCGCTACGACGACCCGGCCACCGAACCCCGGGCCGGCACCCGGCTGCGGCTGGCGACGGACGAGGTGGCGTACGACCTCATCGCCCCCTCCCGCTGCGAACCCCTCGACGCGCACGCCGTGGCGGCACTGCGCGCCTCGCTCGGCCCCGACCCGCTGCGCGCGGACGCCTCTTCCGGCGAGGCGGTGCGGCGGCTGACCGCGTTCAAGGGACCGGTCGGGGCGGCCGTGCTCGACCAGAGCGTGTGGGCCGGCATCGGCAACGCCTGGCGAGCCGAACTGCTCTACCTGACCGGCCTGCACCCGAGCCGGCGCGACGTGGACGAACCGGCGGCCCTGCGCCTGTGGCAGACGGCGGTGAAGCACCTCGCCATAGGACGCGACGCCGGTCAGGTGATCAGCGACCCGACAGCGCCCGACGAACGCTGGGTCTACAAACGCGAACGCTGCCGGCGCTGCGGCACCCCCGTCGAGACCTGGCCCCTGGCCTCCAGAACCGCCTACGCGTGCCCAGCCGAACAGAGCAGGTAGCCTGAGACGAGGAGTAACATGAAGCTCACTTCTCGTAACAACCTGCTGGACATCCGCCGCATCTACGTCGAGCCCGCCGCCGCCGAGCTGCCGCGCGGGCAGGAGATCCTGGCCCGATACTCTGCCGCCGAACGTGTCGAGATCGAGAGCCACCACCGCATCCCCGAGCTCTACGGCGACGAGACCAACGTGGCGCGCTGGGTGCGGATCAAGACCGAGGCGCTCGTGCTCGGGGTCAAGAAGTCGCTGACGGCCCGGCCCAACGGCCGCTCGGCCGACTTCATCGCCCCCTCGACCGCCAACGGATGCGCCATGGCCTGCGCCTACTGCTACGTGCCCAGGCGCAAGGGCTACAGCAATCCGATCACGGTCTTCGCCAACATCGAGCAGATCCTCGGCTACGTACGCCGCCACGCCGGCCGCCAGGGGCCCAAGACCGAGCCCAACCAGGTGGACCCGCACGCCTGGGTCTACGACATCGGCGAGAACTCCGACTGCTCCCTCGACGCCACCGTCTCGCGCAACGTCCGCGACCTCGTGGAGCTCTTCCGCGACCTGCCCGAGGCCAAGGCCAGCTTCGCCACCAAATGCGTCAACCCGGAGCTCTTGGACTGGGACCCGCGCGGCCGCACCCGGATTCGGTTCAGCCTCATGCCCGCCGCCGACTCCAAGCTGCTCGACATTCGCACCTCCCCGATCGCCGACCGGATCGCCGCGATCTCCGACTTCGTCGCCGCCGGCTACGAGGTACACGTCAACTTCAGCCCTGTGGTCGTACGGGACGGCTGGCTGGAGTCGTGGGCCGACCTGTTCACCCAGCTGGACGACGGGCTGAGCCCGCAAGCCCGGGAACAACTGGCCGCCGAAGTGATCTTCCTGACCCACAACGACCGACTGCACGAGGTCAACCTGGGCTGGCACCCCAAGGCCGAGGAGGTGCTCTGGCGCCCGGACCTGCAGCAGGCCAAACGCTCGCAGACAGGCGGCTGGAACGTCCGCTACCGCACCGGCCACAAGGGCCGCTACGTCAACGCCCTCACGGACCTCCTGGGGACCCGCCTCCCGTACTGCCGCATCCGCTACGCCTTCTGACCCTGACGACGACGTCGCGCCGTCGGGGTACCGAGGTCGTAGGGACGCCTATTCGGGGAGGTTCTGCTGGGCGAGGCGTTTGCCCAGGCCGGCCAAGGAGGCGTCGGCCATGAGGACGGGCAGGCGGGGTGCGTCCTCGTCGATCTGGCGCAGCACGGCCGGCTGGTCGCCGCAGTGCCGGGTCCACGCCCTGACGACCTCCGGCATGGCCTCGATCGCCTCCTGCGACAGGATCGCCTCTCTGGGCAGCCACGACGTCAGGAACTGCCGCACCCTTCCCGGACTCCACCACAGCGGCCGATCCCCGACGAACTCGGTCAGCTTCCCGAACGCCTCCTCGGCCCCCGGCAAGTCCGGCAGGTCCTGGAACGCGGCCATGGCACCGTCGGGAGCGCCACCCCGTACGAGACCGGGCACGGACCGGGCGCGGGCCACCGCCAGCGGCCGGATCGCCGGCAACGTCTCCGCCACCTCCGCGCCCATGAGCCGATCACCCAGCTCGAACGCGTCCAGGATCCGGCCCGCCACCACCCCCGGCTCCGCCTCCCGCAGGCCCAGATCGTCGAGGAACTTCAACTCCTCCACCAGCGCGTCCACGGCCAGGCCACCGTGGGGCTGGTCGATGCCGGTGACCAGGATGTGGGGCTCTTTGCCGTTCTCGTAACGGAAGGCCAGGACCGCGAGAACCTGCTCACCGTAGGGATCGGCCTTGCCGTACCAGGCGCCCTCGCAGGTCACGCGCCCCATCCGCCGCACCCACCCGGGCAGCTCACCGCCACCCTCGCCGCTGTCTTCGACGGGAGTCTCGCCCGGATGATCGAGCACCGCCATGGCCGCCACCGCGAGACGCGCCTCCAGGCGACCGTCCTCCGCTGCTCGCCGCGCGAACGCCTCCGCCTCCCCGGCCTCCTCCAACTCGGCCATGAGCCTGGCCGCCCAGAGCTCGGTGCGCAGGGGAGAACGCCACCTGAGCAGGTCGCGGGCCTGAGTGATCGCCGTGTCGAACGCAGTCGTGCTCACCCTTGCACCGTACCGCCCATCCTCACCGCCCCAGCGGACGCACGGGGCCCTCCCGGCAGGGTTGAGCGCAGTTGATCACGCGTCTCCGACCGACCTCCCACTCCTCCGGAGGAAGGGCCAGCACTCCGGGCAGTGCGTGCTCGTCTGCACATATCCGGCTGGCTCTGCGCCGACCTGAGCGATTGAGCGACACAGGCCACCCCATCCACCGGTCCTGGGCAGATGGGCCGGTGGCTGGCCGCTATGTCGGCTGGCTGGGCCCGTTACTTCTTCGCCGGGCCAGCGTGATGGGGCGGGGGCCGGTGGGTGCGCCGGCTGACTGGGGTGGGTGGGCTGCCCCTCTGTAGTCGGCTCAGGCACCCAGGGCGACCAGGCGGGAGCCAGCCGGTCGGTGCGTCGGCTGGGCGAGGGGGCGAGTGGCGCCCGTCGCCTATCGGCCGGATCGTGGTGCTGGGGTGGTAGCTGCTCGGTGTGCCGGCTGGCTGGGTCGGTGGTGAGACGTGCCGTTCCTGCGCCGGGCGGCCAGGGCGGTGGTGGGTCCATGCGTTGGCCGGCTGGGGTGGGTGGCGTGCGCCGCTTTCCCTCTGACCAGGGTGGCGGTGCTCGCTGGCTGCTGCCACGGCTGGTCAGGGGTGGGTGGCGCGTGCCCGGCGGCTCAGTTCGGCCGGCGGGCACGCGCGTGCTGTGTTGGGCTGTGGCTGTTAGCGGTTGTCGCCGCCCAGGCCCGCCTTTCGGAGGGCTTCGGCCATGGCGCCGGTCGGGGCCGGGCGGTCCTGGCGGCGCGGGCCGTCGCCGCGGCCTCGCCCGCCGTCGCCGCGACCCCGGCCGCCGCCGTCGCCTCGCTGGTCGCCACGACCGCGGCCACCATCACGGCCACCATCACGGCCACCATCACGGCCACCATCACGGCCACCATCACGGCCACGGTCACGGCCGCTGTCGCCTCGTCCGCCGCCACCGTCGCCGCGGCCGCGTCCGCCGTCTCGGCCGCCGCCTTCACCGCGCCCACCGTCTCGACCACCCTGGCTGCGGCCCCCGTCGCCGCGGCTCTCGGGACCGTCGCCGCCTCGGCGGGCTCCCGAGCCCCTGCGCGAGCCGTCGCCGCCGCCCTGGGCGGTGGTCTCGTCTTCCAGGCGCAGGGTCAGGGAGATGCGCTTGCGCGGGATGTCCACGTCGAGGACCTTGACGCGGACGATGTCGCCGGGCTTCACCACGTCACGCGGGTCCTTGACGTAGTTGCGCGACATGGCCGACACGTGAACGAGCCCGTCCTGGTGCACGCCGATGTCGACGAACGCGCCGAAGGCCGCGACGTTGGTGACGACGCCCTCCAGGATCATGCCGGAGGCCAGGTCGGAGATCTTCTCGACGCCCTCCTTGAAGGTGGCCGTCTTGAAGGCGGGACGCGGGTCGCGGCCGGGCTTCTCCAGCTCGCGCAGGATGTCGGTGACCGTCGGCAGGCCGAACTTGTCGTCGGTGAACTCGTCGGGCTTGAGCGAGCGCAGCGCCGCCGTGTTGCCGATCAGCGACTTGAGGTCGGTCTTGGCCGAGGTCAGGATGCGCCGCACCACGGGGTAGGACTCGGGGTGCACGCTGGAGACGTCGAGCGGGTCGTCGCCGCCCGGGATGCGCAGGAAGCCCGCGCACTGCTCGAACGCCTTGGGCCCGAGCCGGGGCACGTTCTTCAGCGCCGAACGGGTGCGGAAGGGGCCGTTGGAGTCGCGGTGGCGCACGATGCTCTCGGCGAGCGTGGCGCCGATGCCCGACACGCGGGTGAGCAGGGGCGGCGAGGCCGTGTTGACGTCGACGCCCACCGCGTTGACGCAGTCTTCGACCACCGCGTCGAGCGAGCGGGACAGCTTGGACTCGGCCAGGTCGTGCTGGTATTGGCCGACGCCGATCGACTTGGGGTCGATCTTGACCAGCTCGGCCAGCGGGTCCTGGAGCCGGCGCGCGATGGAGACCGCGCCGCGCAGCGACACGTCGAGCTCGGGCAGCTCCTGCGAGGCGTAGGCCGAGGCGGAGTAGACCGAGGCGCCCGCCTCGGAGACCACGATCTTGGTGAGCCCGGGCATGTGCTTGACCAGCTCGCCGGCCAGCTTGTCGGTCTCGCGGGAGGCGGTGCCGTTGCCGATGGCGATCAGCTCGACGCCGTGGCGCTGGGCGAGCGCGCCCAGCGCCGCCAGCGACTGGTCCCACTGCCGCTTGGGCTCGTGGGGGTAGATGGTGGCGGTCTCGACGACCTTGCCGGTGGCGTCGACGACGGCGACCTTCACGCCCGTACGCAGACCGGGGTCGAGCCCCATCGTGGGCCGGGTGCCGGCCGGAGCGGCGAGCAGCAGGTCGCGCAGGTTGGCCGCGAACACCCGTACCGCCTCGTCCTCGGCCGCCTGCCACAGCCGCATCCGCAGGTCGATGCCGAGGTGGACGAGGATGCGGGTGCGCCAGGCCCAGCGCACGGTCTCGCTCAGCCACTTGTCGGCGGGCCTGCCCTGGTCGGAGACGCCGAACCGGGAGGCGATGCGCAGCTCGTAGTCGGGGCTGTCGTCGGGCTCCAGGGTGACGGAGAGGATCTCCTCCTTCTCGCCCCTGAACATGGCCAGGATCCGGTGGGAAGGCAGCTTCGTGAACGGCTCGCCGAACTCGAAGTAGTCGGAGAACTTGGCCCCCGCCTCCTCCTTGCCCTCGCGCACCTTCGACACCAGCCGGCCACGGGTCCACAGCTGCTCGCGCAGGCCGCCGATGAGGTCGGCGTCCTCGGCGAAGCGCTCGATCAGGATCGCCCTGGCCCCTTCGAGCGCCGCGCTCTCGTCGGCGACGCCTTCGGCGATGAAGCCCTTGGCGGTCGTCGCCGGGTCGAGCGTGGGATCGGCGAGGAGCTGGTCGGCCAGCGGCTCAAGGCCCAGCTCGCGGGCGATCTGCGCCTTGGTGCGGCGCTTGGGCTTGTAGGGCAGGTAGATGTCCTCAAGCCTGGCCTTGGTCTCGGCCGCCATGATCTGCTCGCGCAGCTCGTCGTCGAGCTTGCCCTGGGACTCGATGGACTCCAGGATCGCCGTCCTGCGCTCCTCCAGCTCGCGCAGGTAACGCAACCGCTCCTCCAGCGTGCGCAGCTGCGCGTCGTCGAGGGCGCCGGTGGCCTCTTTGCGGTATCGCGCGATGAAGGGCACGGTCGCGCCGCCGTCGAGCAGCTCGACCGTGGCCTGAACCTGCCCGTCGCGTACGCCGAGCTCGGCCGCGATCCGCTGGGAAATAGAGAGCACTTGCCTGCCTTTCGATGGTCCCGCCGGTCAATTGTGCAGGACGACGCCGTCCTTCATGACCAGAGTGCGCGCAGGGTGAACGACCACCGCCTCCGCCGGGCTCCCGCAGGGGAGCACGACAAGGTCGGCCCGGTCGCCGGGGGATAGGCCGTAGCCCTCCAGCCCGAGCGCCCGCGCCCCGCCGTGGGTGGCCGCCTCCAGCGCCAGCTCGATGTCGTGGTCTGCGCGGAACGTGCTGCGGTAGGCGACGTGCATCGCCCGTTCGAGCATGTCGCCGCTGCCGTACGGCCCCCACAGGTCGCGGATGCCGTCGTGGCCGCAGGCCACGGTGACCCCGGCGGCCCGCAGCTTCTTCACCGGCGGCACGGGGAAGCTGTAGACGGCGGCGGTCACGATCGCCACCCCCGCCCGCGCCAGCCCCTCGGCCAGGCGGTCCTGGTGGGCCTCGTCGAGCTGGCCCAGCGCGTAGGCGTGGCTGACCGCCACCCGGCCGCCCAGCCCGAGCGCCGCGGTGCGTTCGATGATCAGCTCCAGCTCCCACGCGCCGAGCGTGCCGCCGTCGTGCAGGTGGAGGTCGAGGTGGGTGCCGTAGCGCCCGGCCAGGCCGAAGATCAGGTCGAGGTGGCGGACCGGGTCGCGGTCGATGCCCGCCGGGTCGAGCCCGCCCACCGCCTCCACCCCGCTCTTCAGCGCCTCTTCGAGCAGCTCGGCCGTGCCCGGGTTGGTGAGCAGGCCGTGTTGCGGGAAGGCCACCTGGCGCACCTCGACGAGGGAGCCCGCCGCGGCCTCGCGCACGGCCTCCACGCCGCGTAAACCCACTTCGGGGTCGATGTCGGTGTGGGTGCGGACGTGGGTGGTGCCGGCCGCGCTCATGGCGGCCAGCAGCGCGGCGATCCGCTCCACGCTCGGCACGCCCAGCTCGGCGCGGCGGCGCAGGTCGTTGCCGATGCGGCCGGCGAGTGTGTCGTCGGCGGAGTGGGGCACCCACGGGCCGCCGTAGAGGGTCTTGTCGAGGTGGCAGTGCGCCTCGACCAGGCCGGGCAGGACGAGCTGCCCGGAGACGTCGACCACCGTGGCCCCGGGCGCGTCGAGAGCCGGCGCCACCTGGTCGATGCGCCCGTCGCGCACCAGGATGTCGAGCGGAACGCCGGGGGCGGCGGGCCGCCACGGAAGCCCGCCACGCAACAGCACACTGGGCAGCACGTCGGTCATGCCCAGCACCCTAAAGGGCGGGACCGACGATTTCGCTGGCTCTGCTGTGACGGTCTTGGATACCTTTCCGCCCTCTGAGGCTCCTCATGGGAGTACGCCGGTACGCCGAACCCGGCCATGGCACCAAGCGGCACGAAGCCAGCGCCGCTTCACCCATCAGATGTCGTCGAGGTGGGAGACGTTGGCCACGTCGGCGGGGTCGGCGCTCGGCCGGCCGCCGAACCAGGCGTCCAGGATCTCCTTCAGCACCACCTCGGACGTGAGCCGCAGGCTGAGCGCCAGCACGTTGGCGTCGTTCCATCTGCGGGCGCCGTCGGCGGTGTAGGCGTCGACGCAGAGCGCCGCCCGCACCCCGCGCACCTTGTTCGCCGCGATCGACGCGCCGGTGCCGGTCCAGCAGCAGACGACCGCCTGCTCGGCTCGCCCCTCGCTCACGTCTCTCGCGGCCAGTTCGCAGGCCCACGCCCAGTCGTCGCGTTCGCCGTCGTTGAGCGCGCCGTGGGTGACGACTTCGTGCCCGCGCTCGCGCAGCTCCGACACCACCAGCTCGGCCACGCCGTCCTTGCCGTCGGCGGCCACCGATATCCGCATCTGCCCATACTCGCACGTACGCGGACTGGCGCGGGTGGGGCGGTATGTGCTTGGTTGTGGCGTCATATGAGTCTTATGAGTATTGACGCGAATGACATCGCGGCGCTCGCCCGGGGATGTGCCGTTCTGGGCACGGGCGGCGGGGGAGACGTGCGCACGGGTTCGCTGGCGGCGGTACGGGCCATCAGGGAGCACGGTCCTGTGCCGCTGACCCGATTGGCCGACCTGGACGACGACGCCCTGGTCGTGCCGCTGTCCGGCATCGGGGCCCCGACCGTCAGCCACGAGATGATCCACGGCGAGGACGAGCCCAGGCGCATCGTCGAGGAGATCGAGCGGATCTTCGGCCGCCGGCCGAGCGCGATCATGTCCTCCGAGATCGGCGGCGCCAACGGGGTCGCGCCCGTGGCCTGGGCCGCCCAGCTCGGGGTGCCGCTGCTCGACGCCGACGGCATGGGCCGGGCGTTCCCCGAGGTCCAGATGGTCTCGATGTACGTGGCGGGGCTTCCCGCCGACCTCGTGGTGATGTCGGACGTCGCGGGCAACGTGGTGACGATCCGCCCGGTGGACGGGCTCTGGTCGGAGCGCCTGGCCCGCGCCGTCTGCGTGGCGGCCGGCTCGCACGCGCTGATGGCCGACTACGTGCTCACCGCCGGACGGGCCAGGGGCGCGGTCATCGAGGGTACGGTCACCCGCGCGCTGGAGATCGGCCGGGCCACGCAGGGCGCGGCCGACCCGCTCCAAGCGCTCCAGGACCGCCTCGGCGCCGCCCGGCTGATCACCGGCAAGCTGACCGACGTGGAACGCCGCACCACGGGCGGATTCGTCCGGGGCACGGCCACGATCGAGGGCACGGGCGACGACCGGGGCCGCCGGCTCGCGCTGGAGCTGCAGAACGAGAACCTGGTCGCCCAAGAGGACGGCCGGACGCTGGCCATGGTCCCCGACCTGATCACCGTGGTGGACACCGAGACCGCCGCCGCCGTCCAGACGGAGGGCCTGCGCTACGGCCAGCGCGTCACGGTGCTCGCCTGGCCCTGCGACCCGCTCTGGCGCACGCCCAAGGGGCTGGAGACGGCCGGGCCCGCGGCCTTCGGATACGACCTGGACTACGTACCCGTCGAGGAGCTGATGGCGCGTGCCTGACCTGCGGATAGGGATCGACGTCGGCGGGACCAACACCGACGCGGTGGTGCTCGGGCCGGACGGCCAGGTGCTCGCCAAGGCCAAGCGGCCCACCACGCCCGAGGTGACCGACGGGCTGCGCGCGGCCCTGGACGCCGTACTGGAGCAGGTCCAGGACCGGGCCGGCGTGACACGTGTCATGCTGGGCACCACGCACGCCACGAACGCGATCCTGGAGCGGCGCGGGCTGGGTCGGGTCGCGGTGCTGCGGCTCGGCGCGCCCGCCACCACCTCCGTGCCCCCGCTCTCCGACTGGCCCGACGACCTGCGCAAGGTGGTCTCGGCCGGTGAGGCGATCGTGCCCGGTGGCCACTACGTGGACGGCAGGGAGATCAGCCCGCTGGACCTGGACGCCGTACGCCGTTTCCTCGACGGCGTGCAGGCTGACGCGGTGGCGGTCACCAGCGTGTTCAGCCCGGCCGACGACGGGCACGAGCGGGCCGTCGCGGACCTGGTCCGCGCCGAGTACGGCCTGCCGGTCTCGGTGAGCCACGAGATCGGCTCGCTAGGCCTGCTCGAACGCGAGAACGCGACCGTGCTGAACGCCGCCCTGTACGGCGTCGCCGCCCACGTCACCGACGCCCTGGTCACGGCCCTGGCCGAACGAGGACTCGGGGCGCGGCCGTACCTGGCCCAGAACGACGGCACGCTCATGACACTGGAGCACGCCGCCCGCCTGCCCGTCTCCACGATCGGCTCAGGCCCGGCGAACTCGCTGCGCGGCGCCGCCTACCTGTCCGGCGTGCCGGACGCGATCGTGGTGGACGTGGGCGGCACGAGCACCGACCTCGGTGTGCTGATGGGCGGCTTCCCGAGGGAGTCGGCGGCGGCGGTCGAGATCGGCGGCGTGCTGACCAACTTCCGCATGCCCGACATCCTGGCCATCGCCCTCGGCGGCGGCACCGTGGCGCGGAGCGGGGGCGTCGGGCCCGACTCCGTCGGCTACCGGATCGGGCGCGAGTCGCTGGTCTTCGGCGGGACGACGGCGACGATGACGGACGCGGCGGTGGCGGCGGGCCGCGTCCCGGCGGGCGCTGAGGGGTGGCGCGAGCGGCTCGAATCTGACATGTCGGAAGGAATCGCCGACATCCTGCAAAGGGCGCTGGCGGTCGCCGACGACATGGTGGCCGACGCCGTGGACCGCATGTCGCTCGGCCGGAGTGACCGTCCGCTGGTGGCGGTGGGGGGCGGGGCGTTCCTGCTGCCCGATCACATCACCGGGGCGAGCACGGTGATCCGCCCCGAGCACGCGGAGGTGGCCAACGCCGTGGGGGCCGCCATCGCGCTCGCGAGCGGCAGAGTGGATACGATCTTGCCAGCGGGAGATAGCAGGACAGAAGCGATCGAAAGCGTCAAGGAGGAGGCGCGGGCCCGAGCCGTGGCGGCCGGGGCCGACCCCTCAGGAGTCGAGATCGTGGACCTTCTCGAGGTGCCGCTGAGCTACCTCTCCGAGCCCGCCGTGCGGGTACACGTCAAAGCAGCCGGACCCCTCGCCCGGTGACCCACCGAAAGGATCCCCCACCATGCGCTGGCACAAGCGTCTGCTCGTCGCCGGGGTAGCCGGTCTCATGGCCCTGACCGCGTCCGCGTGCGCGGGCGGCCAGGTACGCGGCGCCGGCGGCACACCCCAGCCGCAGACGAGCGGCAGCGGCAGCCCGGCCGGCGGGCAGGCCAACGACAGCACCTTCGTCTACGCGCCCAACCACGACGTGGTCACCGACTGGGACCCGGCCACCTCCTACTCCAACGAGATCATCGCCCTGTCGAACATCTACGAGGGCCTGACCAGGTACGACTCCGAGACCCACGAGGCCGCGCCGCGCCTTGCCACCGAGTGGACCTCGGCCAAGGACGGCAAGGAGTGGACGTTCAAGCTGCGGCAGGGCGTGAAGTTCCACTCCGGCGCCACGTTCGACGCCACGGCCGCGAAGAAGGCCATCGAGCGGACGATCGACAAGAAGGGCGGCGCCGCCTACATCTGGGACCCGGTCGACAAGATCGAGGCGGTGGACGCGAGCACGCTGAAGTTCACCTTGAAGTACGCCGCCCCGCTCGACCTGGTCGCCGCCTCCGGCTACGCCGCCTGGATCTACGACGTGGACGCCGTGGACGCCGACGGCAAGAAGACCGCCGGCACGGGGCCGTACACGATCGACACTTGGCAGAAGGGCAAGGAGACCGAGCTCACGCTGAAGGCGTTCGAGGACTACTGGGGCGGCTGGAAGCCGGCGCAGTACAAGAAGGTCGCCTTCCGCGTCACGCCCGAGATCACCACCGCCTGGCAACTGCTGCAGAAGGGCGAGGTGAACTTCGTCGAGCGGCTGAACCCGCAGCTCTTCGAGCAGGCGCAGACCACGGAGTCGGTGCGCACGGCCGAGTCGCCGTCGTTCCAGAACCTGCTGGTGCTGTTCAACACGGCCGCGGGCCCGACGGAGGACGTCAAGGTCAGGCAGGCGCTGCAACTGGCCATCGACTACGACGGCCTGGCGGCGGCGCTTGAGGGCGCAGGCCAGAAGGCCAGCGGCCTGGTGCCGCAGGGCCTGGTCGGCCACGTCAGCGGGATGGAGCCCAAGCAGGACCTGGCCAAGGCGCAGGCGCTGCTGGCCGAGGCGGGCTACGGGCCCGACCTCAAGGAGCTCAAGCTGAGCCTCACGTACGGCATCGGTGACGAGGACCAGAAGCTGCTGGTCACGCTGCTCAGCTCGACGCTCAGCAAGCTGAACGTGACCCTCCAGGCCAAGCCGATGAACTGGAGCGCGCAGTGGGACCTGGGCAAGAAGGGCGGCCAGGACGTCTTCGTCATGTACTGGTACCCGGACTATCCGGACGCCTACTCCTGGTTCCTCAACGTGTTCAAGAGCGCCGACAAGCCGCAGTTCAACCTCTCCTACCTGAAGAACGCTGAGATCGACGCGACCATCGACAAGCTCCCCGAGCTGACGGCCACGGACCGGATGGCGGCCGTGGAGGAGTACGAGACGCTGCAGCAGAAGATCATCCAGGAGCAGGCCGCGGTGGCCGTGCCCTACGTGCAGAAATACCAGCGCGCCCTCTCCTCTGACGTCCAGGGCTACAAGGACAACGCCGCCTATCCCAACGTCGTCTTCTTCTACGACCTGACCCGCGCCTCCTGACGATGCTGCGCTATCTGGCCCGCCGCCTCGGCCAGGCCCTCCTGGTCGTGGCCGGCGTGGTCGTGCTCACGTTCGCGGTGATGCGGCTCGTGCCCGGCGATCCCGCGGTGGCCTTCGCCGGGCCGAAGGCCACGCCCGAGCAGCTGGCCGAGGCCCGCGCGCGGTTCGGGCTCGACGATCCGCTGCCGGCGCAGCTGCTCACGTACGTGCGCGACCTGATGACCGGCGACTGGGGCGTCAGCCTGCGCACGCGGCAGCCCGTGCGGGACGACCTCTACCTCGCCTTTCCCGCCTCGCTCGAACTCGTCGGTACGGCGCTGCTCATCGCGGTTGTTCTGGGCATTCCGCTCGGCGTACTCGCCGCCCGCTATAAGACGAAATTTCCGGACTTTGGGGTGCGGTTCGGGAGCATGCTGGCCGTCTCCGTCCCGGTCTTCTGGCTGGCCCTGGCCCTCCAGACGATCTTCGCCAGCAACCTCGGCTGGTTCCCCATCGCCGGCGAGTACGACTCCGCGCTCGACACCACCAGCCCGCTCACCCTCTGGACGAACATCACCGTCGTCGACGCCCTCATCACCGGAAACTGGCCCATCTTCACCAGCACCCTCGAACACCTGGTGCTGCCCGCCCTGGTCGTGGCCGCCTATCCCACCGGCGTCATCGCGCAGATGACCAGGGCCGCTCTCATCGAGGAGTCAGGGCAGGACCACGCCAGGCTGGAGCGCGCGCTGGGCTTCGGTGAGACGTCGATTCTGACCAGGTTCGCGCTGCGACCGGCGCTCGGTCCCGTGCTGTCGCTGATCGCGCTCGTCTTCGCGTACGCGATCGTCAACGGCTTCCTCGTCGAGGCCGTCTTCAACTGGCCGGGCCTGGGCCGCTACGCCGCCGAGTCCATCCGCTCGCTGGACACCCCGGCCATCGCGGGCGTCACCCTGCTGGTCGCCCTGGTGTACGTCCTGGCCAACCTGGTCGTGGACATCCTCCAGGGCTTCGTCGACCCCCGGGCCAGGACACGATGACCACGGAGACACAGACACAGGAGACACAGCCGCTGCGCCGCACGCTGCCGCGGATCCCCGACCGGTTCGCCGCGTTCGGGGCGGTGCTCATCGTGGTCGTCGTGCTGGCGGCGGTGCTCGCGCCATGGCTGGCGCCGTACCCGGTGGACGACCCGAGGCCGCTGGAGCGGCTGCTGCCCCCGAGCGGCGCGCACTGGTTCGGCACCGACCAGGTCGGCCGCGACGTGCTCACGAGGATCCTGTACGGCGGGCGCACCTCGCTGTTCATCGCCGTGGCCGTGCTGGCCGTCTCGGCGATGGCCGGGGTGACGCTCGGCGTGGTAGCCGGGTACGCGGGCGGCTGGATCAGGGACGTGATCATGCGCGTCACGGACGTCTTCCTGGCCTTCCCCGCGCTGCTGCTCTCCCTGGCCCTGGCGGTCGTGCTGCAGCCCGGCGTGAACACCGTGATCCTGGCCATCGCGGTGACCTGGTGGCCCTGGTACACGCGGCTGGCCGCCTCCATGGCCGCCTCGATCGCCACCCGCCCCTACGTGGACGCGGCCCGCTGCCTCGGCGTGCCCGCGCCGCTGATCATCCTGCGCCACGTGCTGCCCAACTCGCTCACGCCGGTGCTGGTGCAGCTCTCGCTGGACGCGGGCGGGGTGATCCTGACCTCGGCGGCGCTGTCGTACCTGGGGCTCGGCGCGCAGGAGCCGACGGCCGAATGGGGGCTGATGGTGCAGCAGGGACAGACGCTGTTCACCACGAACTGGTGGGTGGTGACCTTCCCTGGGCTGGCGATCCTGGTGACGGCGTTCGCGTTCAACGTGCTCGGCGAGGGGCTGCGCAACGCGCTCGACCCGCGAAGGGCGGTCAAGTGACAGGGCACCTGATCGAGGCACGCGACCTGCGCGTCAGTTACGGCCGGCGGGTGGTGGCCGACGTGCCGCGGCTCGACGTGGGCGCGGGCGAGTGCGTGGCGATCGTGGGGGAGAGCGGCTCGGGCAAGTCCACGACGCTGCTCTCGCTGCTCGGCCTCACCCAAAATGCCGAAGTATCGGGACAAGTACGGGTGTGCGGGGTGGACGTGCTCACGGCCGCCCCGCGCGCGCTGCGCGAGCTCAGGGGCGCGCGGGCGGCGCTGGTGATGCAGTCGCCGCACGCCGCGCTCAGCCCCGCCACCCGCCTCGGCGTCCTGATGCGCCGCGCGCTCAAGCTGCACGGCGTCAAGGACGTGGCCGGCACCATGGCGCGGGCCATGGACGCGGTCCTGCTCGACCGCGAGCTGCTGCGCCGCTATCCGCACGAGGTCTCCGGCGGCCAGGCCCAGCGCTTCGCCATCGCGCTGGCCATCGCCCTGGGCGCCGAGGTCATCCTGGCCGACGAGCCCACCAGCGCGCTGGACGTGACCGTACAGGCCGAGGTGGTCGGCGTGCTGCGCCGGCTGCGGGCAGAACGGGACCTCGCGCTGCTACTGGTCTCCCATGACCTGGCCCTCGTCTCGACGATCGCCGATCGGGTGCTGGTCATGAAGGACGGCGCGGTGGTGGAGTCGGGCCCCGCCGCCCAGGTGCTGGCCGAGCCGTCCCACCCCTACACCCGCGAACTGCTGGAGGCGCTGCCGTGACCATGCCCAGGGCTGAGCTCAGTGCCGAGCCGAGGGCCGAGCTCAGGGCCGAGCGGGTGACGCTCGGGTACGGCCGCCGCCCGGTGGTGCACGACGTGAGCATCGACATCACCGAGGGCGGCGTGGGGCTGATCGGGGAGAGCGGCTCGGGCAAGACGACGCTGGCGCGCGCGTTTCTGGGCCTCCTGAGCCCCATCTCCGGAAATATCTGGTACGGCGACCAAACACTGAAAAAAGCGGACATGAGGAAGTTTCGGAAGGACGTCCAGCCCGTCTTCCAGGCCGAGGCCCTCGACCCCCGGATGCGCGTCGGCACCTCCATCGCCGAGGCCCTCCCGCGCGCCGCCCGCTCCCGCGTCCCCGACCTGCTCGAACAGGTCGGCCTCGATCCCGCCCTGGCCGTCCGCCGCCCCCACGAGCTCTCCGGCGGCCAGCGCCAGCGCGTGGTGATCGCCCGCGCCCTGGCCGTCGGCCCACGCCTGCTCATCCTCGACGAGCCCACCAGCGCGCACGACGTCACCGTCCAGGCCAGGGTGCTCGACCTGCTGGCCTCCCTGGAGACCGAGCGCCTGCTGATCACGCACAACCTGGCCGTGGTGGAACGGCTCTGCCGCACCTCCCACGTGCTCTTCGCGGGCCGCGTCGTCGAGTCGGGCCCCACGTCCGACCTGCTGGCGAACCCGGCCCACCCCTACACCAGGGCCCTGCGCGACGCCGTACCGAAGCTGGGCGGGGACCCGCCCGAGGCCAAGGGCAGGACCGAGGCCGTCCCCGCGGCCACCGGCTGCCCGTTCCGGCTGCGCTGCCCGCTGGCCGCGCCCGAGTGCGAGGTGGCGCCCAAGCCGAGGGACGTCCAGGGACGTCAGGTGGCCTGCCACCGTGCGGAGGACGTCCTCACCTGATCACCTGACGGGCCTTCAGGTGGTCCTGGAGGTCGTCGGCCAGTTTGCTCATCAGCCGGCTCAGCTCGGCCCGATCCGCGCCGGACCAGCCGGCCACGGCGGCGCCCAGCCAGTCGTTGGTCACCCGGCGGCACCGGTCCGCCGCCACGGCGCCCTCGTCCGTGAGCGTGATGCGCCAGGCCCGGCCGTCGTCGGGGTCGCGTACCCGCTCGACCAGGCCGCGCTGCTCCAGCGCGGCGACGTGCCGCGTCACGTGCGGGCTCTCCACCTGGAGGCTGTCGGCGATCGCTCCGACCCTGCGCGGCTCGCCGGCCTCCAGCAGGTTGACGAGGATCTGGACGTCCGGCCGGTCCAGCCGGACGCCCGCCGCCTCGGTCAGCCGCTCATGCGTCTTGCCGCGGTTGAGCATGGTGACGAGCCGGCGAAAGGCGCTCACCGTCGTCTGCAGATCCTCGTCCATCCGCTTGCTTACCTAACTTACGTATGTATTATCGGTTCTCGATTACTTACCTAAGTTATCCAAAGGAGCCGTCATGGCGACAGTCGTCGTGCCCGCAGCACGTGAGACGTTGAAGAGAAATCCCTGGCCCGCGGTGGTCGCGCTGTCCGTCGCGGCCTCCATCGCCGCCATGCAGAACACCGCCGTGGTGCCGTTGCTTCCCGTGCTGCAACGGGAGCTGAACACCTCCTTGACCGCCGTGAGCTGGACGCTCACGGTGAGCCTGCTGGTCGGCGCGGTGTCCACGCCGCTGCTCTCCCGCTTCGGCGACATGTACGGCAGGCGCCGCATGATCCTCGGCGCCCTGGCGTTCCTGGTGGCCGGCTCGGTCATGGCGGCCATGGCCACCTCGTTGCCCTGGCTGATCGTGGCCCGGGTGTTGCAAGGCTCTGTGGCCGCGCTCGTCCCCTTGTCCATCGGAGTGGTCCGCGACGCGCTGCCGCGCGCGCAGTTCGCGACCGGCGTCGGCGTGCTCAGCGCGACGATGGGCTTCGGCAGCGGCGGCGGCATGATCCTGGCCGGGCTCGCCGACGGGGACTTCCACCTGGTCTTCTGGATCATCGGCGGCTTCTCGCTGGCCGCCGGCATCGTCGTGGCCTTCCTCGTCCGTGACGCGGCCCCGCCCGTCAAGGGCCGCCCCGACCTGTTCGGGGCCGCGCTGCTCGCCGCCTGGCTGGTGGCGCTGCTGCTGGGGATCAGCGAGGGCGGCTCATGGGGCTGGACCTCGCCCGGCGTGCTCGGGCTGTTCGGCGCGGCGGTCGTGCTCGCGGCCGGATGGGTGGCGGTCGAGCTGAAGGTGGCCGAGCCGCTGGTGGACATGGCGATGCTGGTGCACAGGGGCACGGTCGGCGCGACGGTGTCCTCGATGCTGCTCGGGTTCTCCTTCTTCACCCTGCTGACCGGCATGTCCAGCTTCGCCCAGGCTCCCGTGGGCTTCTCGGCCACGACCCTGCAGGTCGGGCTCTACCTGCTGCCGAGCACGCTGTTCATGCTGGTGATCTCGCTGTTCGCGGGCCGGCTGATGCGCCGGCTGCCCGCCGCGTCCATGGTGGCGACGGGCTCACTGGTCACGGGGCTGGCCGCGCTGTGGCTGATCTTCGAGAACGACAGCCCTTGGCACCTGTACGCGGCCTCCTCGCTCATGGGCGTCGGCCTCGGCGTCGGATACGCGGCCCTGGGCACCATGGCCGTCGAGCACGTGGACCAGGGCAAGACGGCCCTGGCCTCCGGGGTGAACGCTCTGGTGCGCATCGTGGGCGGCAGCACGGCGGGTGCGGTGATCGCCGCCATCCTGGCGGCGCGGCCGGGCGCCGGCGGCTACCAGTGGGTCTTCGGGGCAGCCGCCGGGGCTGGCGTCTTGGCCGCGCTCTTCGCGGCCGGGTTCGGATATCTCAACCGCGGGGCCGTCACGGGACCTGTCACTGGGCCCGTCACAGGGCCCGTCACAGGGCCTTCAGCCCGCTGATCACTTCCAGCAGCACCTTGGCGTCGGGGGCGGGCGGCGGCAGCTCGACCTGGACGAGCTGCTGCGCGTGCAGGTCACCGACCAGCACGCGGACCACCCCGATGGGCAGGTTCAGCTCGGCCGCCACGTCCACCAGCCGCGTGGGCTGGGTGCACTTCTGCAGGATGATCAGATGCTCGGGGTCGAGGCCGCGCGGCGGCGCCAGGCCGCCGGCGGTGATGATCACCGCGATGAGGTCGATGGCCTCGCTCGCGGGCACCGTCCGGCCCCTGGTCAGCAGGTAGGCCGGAACGATGGGACCGGCGTCCTCGTCCAGCCAGCGTTCTTCAGTCACTTCGCACCACCCGCATGGGGCGCTCGGACTCCTGCTGAGCCGCCCTCGGGGCCTCGTCCTCTGGCTCTGCCACGTGCTCTTCCGGGATCAACACGATCGCGGTGGTCCCTCCATATGGTGAACCGCGCAACGTCACGCGGATGTCATGCCTGGCGGCCAGGCGGGAAACGACGAAAAGGCCGAGCCTGTCGCTGTCGGCCAGGTCGAACTCCGGCGGGCTGGCCAGCCGCTCGTTGTACTCGGCCAGCTGCTCCTCGCTCATCCCGAACCCGCGGTCCTCGACCTCGAAGGCGAAGCCCCGGGCCGCCGCGTCGCCGCGGACGAAGACCGAGGTGTGCGCGGGGGAGTAGACGGTGGCGTTCTCGATCAGCTCGGCGATGAGGTGGATCACGTCACCGACCACGGGGCCGGCCAGACGCTGGCCGGACATGGGCTCGACGACGACCCGCTGGTAGTCCTCCACCTCGGCCGCCGCGCCGCGGGCCACGTCGAGCAGCGGCACGGGACGGCTCCAGCCGCGTCCCGGCGTCGCGCCCGACAGGATGATCAGGCCCTCCGCGTGCCGGCGCATGCGGGTGGTGAGGTGGTCGAGCTTGAACAGGTCGTCCAGCTGGCCCGGGTCGGTGGCCCGGTGCTGCATGTCGGCGAGCTGGATGCGCTGGCGGTGCAGCAGCGTCTGGCTGCGCCTGGCCAGGTTCCTGAAGACGTGGCCGACGCCCTCGCTGAGCTGCGCCTGGCCGACCGCGGCCTCGACGGCGGTCTGCTGGACGGTGGAGAAGGCCTTGCCCACGTCGTCGATCTCGACCGTGGTGCTGGTGAGCGACACCTCGGGCACTTCGACGGTCTCGCCCTTGCGCAGCTTGGCGACCACGTGCGGCAGCCGTTCCTGGGCCACCTCCAGGGCGGCCAGCCGGAGCGTCCCGAGCTCCTCGGACAGCCGGTTGCCCATGCGCAGCGAGAACCCGATCGACACGATCACCAGCGCCAGGGCCGTGCCCGCGAGCAGGAACGCCCGCGACAGCACCTCATCGGCCACCGGCTCCGCGCGCTCGTTCAGCGTCGTGCTGGCCCGCAGCTGGGCCTCCTGGAACGACCTGGCCAGGCCTTCGGTGGTGGACAGCCAGCCCTGCGGCGTGCCGCCGGCGATAATCTGGTCCTCCATCATCCGCAGCCGCTGATACGCGGGGGAGGTGATGAGGACGACCTGGGGGTCGCGCAGGGCCGGGTCGAGCTCGCCGAGGCTCTGGTCCACCAGGAAGCGCCGGTTGCCCGTGATCTGGGTGAACAGCCTGCGCTCGGCTCTGGTCACCGTGCCGAGCCCGAGCGCCTGCTCCCTGGTCAGCAGCTCCTTGGCGTAACTCATGTCGATGGTCACGCGGGACTGCTCGTAGATCGGGATGTCGTCGATCATGGCCACCCGCCGGTGCAGGCCGAACAGCGTGTCGATGATCGCGTTGTAGGCCTCCACGGTGTGCAGACGGTCGGACAAGCCCGTGTCGATCTCACCTCGGACCGCGTCGAGCCTGTCTATCTGCGTGTACACCGCGTCCACCTGTGTGCGGATCTCTTCTGATCTGTCCTTGGACTTGACGGAAAGCTGCTTGAAGGCGTCCCGGGCGGCGTCGGTGCGAAGGCGCTGCGCCGCCACGGCGGGCTTGTCGGCACTGTTGCGCAGGAACCTGGCCGAGATCAGGCGCTCGCGCTGGATCTCGGTGATCACTTTGTACGCGGGAAGGCGCAGGTTCGTCCAGACGGTCTTGTACTGACGCAGCTCCAAGCTCTCGCTCGCGGTGACGGCGGTGATGACCCCCCACAACACCACCATGGAGGCCAGTGGCACCAGTAGTAGTCCGATGATCTTCATCCGGATCGTTCGGCTACGACCCATGGCACCTCACTCCGGTTGGTCCCAAGCTGGCAACCCCGGACGGGACAAGCCCCGAGGATAGCAATTGGATCACCAGAATGCCCAATTTTTCGGGACTTTTGGACACACGAGTCCCTCTGGCCTCGATCTTGGAGTAGGTTTCCCGGGTACATCGGCGACAGAGGGAGATGCGTTGCGCCGGCGAGTCTCAACGGCCCCCGCGTCCGTCCTGGTGTCGATCCTGGCGGCGATGCTGCTCGCGGCCTGCTCATCGCCGACCGAGGTGCGCCAGGCCCCGGTCGGTGAGTCGCCCTTCGTCTACGTCAAGAACACCGACATCATCACCGAGTGGGACCCCGCCCGCTCCTACTCGAACGAGATCATCGCCTTCCAGAACGTCTACGAGACCCTCACGCTCTGGAACCCGGTCACCAAGAAGTCGGCGCCCCGCCTGGCCACCGGATGGCGCTCCACGGCCGACGGCAGGAGCTGGACCTTCACCCTGCGCTCCGGCGTGACGTTCCACACCGGCAACCCGCTGGACGCCGAGGCGGTCAAGGCCTCGATCGAGCGGACGATGCGCGCCAAGACCGGCGCCTCCTACATCTGGGACGCCGTCTCGTCCATCCGGGTCGAGGGGCCGCTGACGGTGACGTTCGCGCTGAAGTACCCCGTTCCGCTGGACCTGGTGGCCTCCGCCGGGTACGCGGCCTACATCTACGACACCAAGGCGGCCCCCGACCTCGGCAAGTGGCTCGCGCAGGGCAGGGACGCCGGGTCGGGTCCTTACACGGTGGCGAAGTGGAACAAGGGCAAGGAGGACGAGCTCACGCTCAAGGCGTACGACGGGTACTGGGGCGGGTGGAACGAGCGGCCGCACTACAACACGGTCAAGTACCGGGTCGTGCCCGACCCCGAACGGGCGTACCGGATGTTGCAGCGCGGCGAGGCGAGCTTCACGGACCGGCTCGACCCGAAGCTGTTCGCCCAGGCCGGCGCCGCGCCCGGCATCCGCACCTCCGACCGGCCCTCGTTCACCACGGCCATGATGCTGTTCAACACCGCCACCGGCCCCATGAAGGACATCAGGTTGCGCAAGGCGGTGCAGTACGCCATCGACTACCGCGGCATCGTCAAGGCGCTCAAGGGCTCCGTGACGCCGGCCAGCGGCGTCATCCCGGAAGGGCTGCTCGGCCACGTGCCGGGACGGGTGCCCGAGCAGGACCTGGAGAGCGCCACCCGGCTGCTGCAGGAGGCCGGCTACGGCCCCGGCGGCGCGCCGCTGCGGCTCCGGATGACCTACGGCGAGGGCGAGGCCGACGAGGAGGTGCTGGCCAAGCGGCTACGCGCGGCGCTGCGCCCGCTCAACGTCACCCTCAAGGCCGAGGGCATGCACTGGAACGCGCAGTGGGAGCGGGGCAAGAAGCGCGGCCAGGACATCTTCGTCATGTACTGGTGGCCCGACTACGCCGACGGCTACTCCTACTTCGGCCAGGTCTTCCGCGCCGCGAACCCGCCCGAGTTCAACCTGACCTACCTCAACGACCACCGCCTCGACGCCATGCTCGACACGGTGCCCGAGCTGACGGTGACCGACAAGCCCGCGGCGCAGCGGGTGTACGAGCAGGCCACGGCACGCGTGCTCGACGAGCGGGCCGCCGCCGCGCTGCCCTGGGTGGTCAAGTCACGGCGGGCGTTCCTGGGCGGCATCCAGGGATATGACGACAACCCGGCCTATCCGGACGTCGTCTTCGTCTACGACCTCAAGCCGTCGGGCTGAGAACCTTCCGCCGGGCTCTCCACCCGCTCCCGCAACCGGGCCCTGATCTCTTCGGGCGTGTACGCGCGCCGGCGCCGTTCGGCCCGCGCGATGACCACGCCCGTCGCCGCCACACCCATGATTCCCGCCAGACCGAGCATCTTCCACCAGCGCATGTTGCCTAGGCTAGCCCTGTGCTGACTCTCGACGAAGCCGTCAAGGTGACCAGAACCGGCGATCTGTGGGTCTTCCGCGGGCGTTCCGTGCCCGACCGCGCCATCCAGACGATGACCAACAGCCCGGTCAACCACGTCGGCATGGCCATCGTGATCGAGGACCTGCCGCCCATGATGTGGCACGCCGAACTGGGCAAGTCTCTGCTCGACCTGTGGTCGGGCACCCACCATCGCGGCGTGCAGCTGCACGACCTGCGCGCGGCGGTCACGACGTGGGCCGACCGCTACGACCAGCGCGCCTGGCTGCGCCAGCTGGAGCCGGAGGCCACGCAGGAGATGGAGGACGCCGCCCTGCGCACGGTCGCCCGGCTCGACGGCACCCCGTTCCCCTCCACCGCCAGGCTGGCCGCCCGCTGGGCCAGGGGGCGCGTGCCGCGCCGTACGCGCAAGGACGAGACGCTGGAGCGCGCCTACTGCGCCGAGGTGGTGGCCGTCACCTACGAGGAGATGGGCCTGCTGCCCGCCGGGCGCCGCCCCAACTGGTACGACCCCGGCAGGTTCTGGAGCGGCGACGACCTCGACCTGCTCCTCGGCCGCAGACTCGGCAACGAGATCACGGTCGGGGTCGAGCTGGAGCGCGCCCGCCGCCCCTGATCCAATACAGGGCATGACTAGCGTGAACGTCGCCGTGATCGGCGTGGGCAACTGCGTCTCCTCCCTGGTCCAGGGCGTCGAGCACTACCGCGACGGCGACGCCCCCGGCCTGCCGAACCCCGCCTGCGCCGGCTACGCCGTCTCCCAGGTCCGCTTCACCGCCGCCTTCGACGTGGGCGCCGCCAAGCTCGGCCGTGACCTGTCGGAGGCCATCTGGGCCGAGCCGAACAACGCCAGGAGGTTCGCCGGCGTGCCGCCTCTCGGCGTGCCCGTCGCCGAGGGCATCCTGGCCGACGGCGTGGGCCCCGGCTCGGCCGGACTGATCGATCCGCGCGGCGGCGCCACGCCGGGTGAGGTCGCCGCCCACCTCAGGCGGACCGGCAGCCACGTCGTGCTGAACTTCCTGCCCACCGGCGCGCAGCGGGCCACCGAGCTGTACGCGGCGGCCGCCGTCGAGGCCGGATGCGCGTTCGTGAACTGCATGCCGGCCGTGCTCGCCCGTTCGCCGGAATGGCGCGCCCGTTTCGCCGCGGCCGGGCTGCCGCTGGTGGGCGACGACCTGAAGAGCTCGTTCGGCGCGACGCTGGTGCACCGGGCGCTGGTCGAGGCCCTGACGGCGAGCGGAGTCCACCTCACCGCCGGCCACCAGCTGCTGGCCGGCGGCAACATGGACTTCGTCAACCTGGAGGACGCCGAGCGGATGAAGAGCAAGAAGGCCACCAAGTCCACCGGTGCCGGGACGCCCACCCACGTCAGCGCTCAATACCTGCCCTTCATGGACGATCGCAAGGTCGCCTACATCCGGCTGGACGGCGTGGGCTTCGGCGCCTCCCCGCTGGAGCTGGAGCTGCGCATGGTCGTCGAGGACTCGCCCAGCGCCGCGGGCAACGCCCTGGACGCCGCGCGGCACGCCAAGGCCGCCCTCGACCAGGGCGTCGGCGGCCTGCTCGAAGAGGTCTCCCTGGCGCTGATGAAGGCGGTCTGACGCACTGGGGTCGGGTCGGGATGGACATCCGCGTGCTCGGCCCCGTCGACGTGCTCGAAGACGGAGCCAGGATCCCGGTCGTCCGCCGGTCGTCCGCTTGAGCCGCCTGGCGGCCGACAGCCCCTCAGCGCGGGGTGGCTCCCATGCGCAGGCCGGGCCGGTGGCAGGCTAGGGAAATGCGCCTGGCTACCTGGAACGTGAACTCGGTCAAGGCACGGCTGCCCCGCCTGCTCGAATGGCTCGCCGAGGCCCGGCCCGACATCGTGTGCCTCCAGGAGACCAAGTGCGCCGCCGAGGCGTTCCCCGCGGCGGAGGTGGGCGAGCTGGGCTACACCGCCGCCGCCCACGGCGACGGACGCTGGAACGGCGTCGCGCTCCTGTCCAGAGCCGGGCTGACGGACGTCACGCTCGGCTTCCCCGGCGAACCCGGCTTCGGCGAGCTCGACAGCACCGGCGCCGCCCGCCCCGAAGCCCGGGCCATCGGCGCGACCTGCGGCGGGATCCGGGTGTGGTCCCTGTACGCGCCCAACGGCCGTACTGTCGACTCGCCCCACTACGCGTACAAACTCGCCTGGTTCGCCGCCCTGCGCGACGCCCTCGCCCCCGAGCTGGCCGCCGGGCCGCTGGTGGCCTGCGGCGACTACAACGTGGCGCCGACGGACGCCGACGTGTGGGACCCCGCCCTGTTCGCAGGCTCCACCCACGTCACGCCCCCCGAACGGCGGGCCCTGGCCGAGCTGCGCGACCTCGGCCTGACGGACGTGGTGCCGACACCGATGAAAGGCCCGCATCCCTACACGTACTGGGACTATCGGGCCGGGATGTTCCATCAGAACAAGGGCATGCGCATCGACCTGGTGTACGCGAGCGCGGACGTGGCCGGGCAGGTGCGGTCGGCGTACGTCGACCGTGAGGCCCGCAAGGGGAAAGGCCCGTCCGATCACGCGCCGATCGTGGTCGACCTCGAGCGATAAAGGCAATTACAAACCGCTGTCGGCCGAGTATTCTGTGTTCTCATATCTTTCGGGGGGATTAGCAGATCAAGGACCACGAGGGGGGATCTCCGTGGAACCTGCCGATGGACGCGTCATTCTCTTCATTCTCATCGGGCTCGCCGTCTTCGCCCTGGGGCGGCGCTTCCAGAACATGATCATCATGCGTCAGGTCTGGAAGCAGAGCGCCAAGCAGGTGACGGCCAGAAAGGTCGTCGCGCACAATGCGGCGAAGTCGATGATCGGAATCACGGTCATAGCGCTGTTCGTGATCTGGCTCACCCTCAACCTCAACCGCATCATGTGAGCCGCGCCGGCAGGGCTGACAGTGGTGGTGAAGAAACGGCGCCATGGGGGGACCGTTTCACGGACGTGCGGGCAGCGCCCGGGCCGTCAGCCCGTCGGTGACCTCCGACGGAGGGCCCAGGCGGTGACCACGGCCACCCCGGCCGCCGCCAACCCCACCGCCCGCGTCAACCGCACGGCGCGCCGGATGTCCCTGACCGCCGGCCTGGGGCCGTCCCCCATCGTCGGCCGCTCCTCCACCCTGCCCGCGTACACGTTCGTCCCGCCCAACCGCACCCCGAGCGCGCCGGCGAACGCGGCCTCGCACCGCCCCGCGTTCGGGCTGGGATGCCGGTGCCCGTCCCGGCGCAGCACGGCTCGCGCCT
Source organism: Nonomuraea sp. NPDC048892 (assembly GCF_040649735.1). Taxonomy (NCBI): domain Bacteria; kingdom Bacillati; phylum Actinomycetota; class Actinomycetes; order Streptosporangiales; family Streptosporangiaceae; genus Nonomuraea; species Nonomuraea sp. NPDC048892. The sequence goes on from NZ_JBEZFZ010000016.1 coordinate 226,273, forward strand.
GCCCGGGATCAGGCCCGGTCAGCACGGTGAGCGCCCCGGTGAGCCGGGCCGGCACGTAGTTCGCGACGTCGTCGAGCCGGGCGGCGGCCCAGCCGAACCGCTCGTACCTGGGGGAGTGATGCCCGATCATGGCGTCCAGCGTGTTGATCGCCCGGTACGCCAGCAACCCAGGCACCCCCGCCACGGCCCCCCAGAACAGCGGCGCCACGACGGCGTCCGAGGTGTTCTCGGCCAGCGACTCGACCGTAGCCCGCGCCACCTCGGCCGCGTCCAGCCGGCTGGGGTCACGGCCGCACAGGTGGGGGAGCCGGGCCCTGGCGCGTTCCAGATCGGCACCCTCAAGCGCATCGGCCAGGTAGTCGCCCTCCCGGGCGAGCGTCGTGCCCCCGAGCACCGCCCAGGTCGCGACAGCGGTCACGGCCGTACGCACGACCCGATTGGGCGCGTACCGCATCGCCACCACACCCAGCGCAGCCGAACCACCAACACACACGGCGACGTGCAACACACCCCGGGCCCGATCGTCCTTGTACAGGGATGCTTCCAGCTTCGCCGCGCCCCGCCCGAACAACGCAACGGGATGGACGGAACTACGCGGATCGGCGATCAGCCGGTCGAGGGCAACGCCGAGGGCGAGCCCCAGAGGGTCATACCAGATGGGCATGAAGCTCATCTTCGTGCACATCCAGCCATGCGGCCGCCCGCCGGATCCGCGCCCCGGCGCCACCCGCCCACATCTTCGCCCAGTTCCCTCCGGCCGTGGCGCGGGTGCGCATGACGGCGTACGAACGATGAAACCGCAGCCTGGCCAGGCTGAGCAGCCGCCGCCGCTCACGAGCAGAAACCCCGTAAACGTCACAGAACAACCGCAACCGCGCACCCACATCAACCGTACGCAGCAGCGGAGCCCGATCAACGGGATCAGCAATGGGCGCCCAATGCCGCAGAGTCGTGACGATGTCGAACAGCCGCGTAGTAGGCCGAGCCAAATCAAAGTCAATCATCGCGTACGGCCCACCACCCGCCGCCGCCAGGGAGCCCGAGCCCGAAGAGGACGCGGACTCGAACGAGGTCCGGGCCGGGGCCGAGGCCCGAAAAATCACATTATCCGGCGTTAAATCACAATGCCCGATCACTTCCGGCGCCGCATCATCATTAGACCCCCCTTCCCACCCCTCCATCGTGAGCGGAAACCCGGCCGTAGCATCATGGAACCGCCGCACCAGCAGCGCCAGCCCCGCCAACGCCTCATCACTCACACTCTCAACCCGCAACCCGGTCGTACCGGGCAGATAGGTGAGAATCTCCCGACCGAGCCCATCCATCCCCACAACCCGCGGGGCGCCGTCGAACCCGGCCGCTTCCAGGTGTCTGAGCAGGGCGTGCACGGCGGGCGTCGACGTACTGGCCGGTCTGCGCACGGTGTCACCGACGCGCACCACCCCGTCTGTCACGTCCCCGCCCTGCAGGGGAATCTCATGCAGGAGCGTCGCGACCATGGCGAAATAGCTTAGACCCATTCGCCCCGCGTCCGCCCAGCCTTTTCCAACCCTCCCCGTCGCCCCCGCGCCCTTGCCAGCCTGGCGCTTCACGCCGCTCCCGCTGCCACCGGCAACGTTCCTAATGACCCAGCTCTGCGGTCTGGTCGCCACGCCGAGCATGACGCCGACGGCGAAGCCGAGGACAAGGCGGCGGTGCCGGCCGATGCGGTCCGAAACCGACTACGCCACCCACCGCCACCACCACGCCGACGTCAGCCTCTCAGCCGGCTCAGCCCTGATCGCCCACAGCCTCCTGGACGGAACCGCCATCGGCGCCGCCCACCAGACGGACACGCCCCTGACCGTCACCGTGACGATAGGAGTAGTCGCTCACGACTTCACGGACGGCTTCCACCCGTACAAGATCATCTCCTTCTACGGCAACGCCCGCCACCGCGCCCACCCTCGACGTCCTGGCCCCGTAAGGTGCTGGGGACGCTGTTCATGTGGGGTGTGACCGGCCTGACAGACTGACACGACGAAAACATGTACGTGACATGTCGCCGGATCATGCACAATAAGGCGGGAGCGCCCTTAGCTCAGCTGGATAGAGCATCGGACTTCTAATCCGACGGTCGCAGGTTCGAATCCTGCAGGGCGCGCGTTTGTGATGTCTCAGGACATCGGAAACCCTCGAACCTACGGGTTCGGGGGTTTCGTCTTGCTGGGGTTTGCCTGAGGTTGGTAATCGCGGCTGGGGT
>NZ_JBEZFZ010000017.1:0-219904 GCF_040649735.1 Nonomuraea sp. NPDC048892
TGCGGGGCAGCGGGCTGGACCAGTGTCTCGGTGCGGAACACGATGCTCCACCCGAACGCGTCCTTGACCAGGCGGGCTCCGGTCACCTTCCCCGCGGGGGAGTTCTTTCCGATGCCGGGCAGGGGTTTGGTCCACCGGAACCGGACCCGGCCCACCATCGGGAGGCTGAGCTGTCCTCACCTGGCCGACAGGCGGACGATCCGCATGGTGCGCACCTGCGGCACGTCGACCGCCAGCCGAGGCCGCCTCTTCTTGGACTTGAAGGTCGGCCGCTTGGCAGGGTGGCCGGGGTTGAAGAAGTTCTCCCACGCCTGCTGATACGTTTTCAGCACGGCCTGGGCGGGCAAGGCCGCCAGGAACGGAACATCCGTGCGGGCCTGGCGAATCGCCTGATCGGCCTGCGCCAGAGTCGGCCTTCTGCCGGGAAAATGCGTCCAATAGGCGTGCAGGCAGTTCCACAGGGTGATCGCGGCGGACGCCTGCTCCTGCAGGATCGCGGACTGCTCGCAGGTCAGCTCCAGACGGGCTTTATGCCCGCGCTGCCGCTTGACCAATCGCTCACTTGGTTTTCGTGACCAAACTCCGGCACCAGGTGTTCACCGACACCCACCTGACCCGCATGGAAGAGATCATGCGGGACGTGTGCGCGGACTTCGAAACCGAACTGACCGAGTTCAACGGCGCAGACAACCACGTCCACCTGCTGGTCAACTTCCCGCCCAAGGCCGCTCTGTCCAAGCTGGTCAACTCACTGAAAGGGGTGACGTCCCGGCGGATGCGCCAAGAGTTCCCCGACCTGGCCGCCCACTACTACCGAACCAACAAGCTGTGGTCCGGCTCATACTTCGCGGGGGAGCGTGGGAGGCGCCCGCTGGCGAGCGTGCGCCAGTACATCGAGCAGCAAAACCGCCCGGTCTGACCACGGCAACGCCGGTCCGCCTGGCAGCGAAACAGCTGTTCCTGCCCCGCTACGCAAAAGAGTCCGCCTCACCCCCGGCCTGAAGGCCGGAGCACTACGGACATATCCGGTAGTGTCACTCGAACTGATCGGGGTAGCGCCGTCCGGCACGAGGAGGTCTGTCCGTGCGCGAGCTCTCCGGCAAGGTCGCGGTGGTGACGGGTGCGGCCAGCGGCATCGGGCGGGCGCTGGCCCTTCGGTTCGCGGCCGAGGGCATGACGCTGATGCTCGCCGACGTGGACCACGGCGGCCTCGCGGAGACGGCCGCGATGGCGGCGGACGTCGAGATTCGTCCGGGTACGGCCGGGCGCGGTGGAGTGCTCACGCAGATCACCGACGTGTCCGACTCCTGGGCCGTCCGGCACCTGGCCGACCGGTGTTTCGGGGAGTTAGGTGCGGTGCACGTACTGTGCAACAACGCCGGCGTCTTTCAGGGCGGCCACCTGTGGACGCGCGAGGAGAAGGACCTCGACTGGCTGCTCGGCGTGAACCTGTGGGGCGTGCTGCACGGCATCCACGCGTTCGTGCCGCGCATGATCGAGCAGGACACCGAGGGCCACATCGTCAACACCGTCTCGGTGGCCGGGCTGTTCGTCGCGCCGGGGTCGGGCGGTTACTCGGTGAGCAAGTTCGCCGCCCTGGCCGCCTCCCTGGCGCTCGCCCAGGACCTTTCCGCCACCGGATCCAGGCTGCGGGTGAGCGCGCTCTGCCCGGGAGCGGTGGACACGCGCATCGGCGAGTCCGACAGGAGCCGGCCGCCCGGCCTGGTCACCACGCCGACGCCGGACGAGCTGGAGTCACGCGAGCGGATCGGCCGGGCGGCCGGCCGGGGCCTGGACCCGGCCGAGGTGGCCGACCTGGTCGTGACGGGCATTCGTGAGGAACGGTTCCTGCTGCTGACGGACCAGAAGTACGCCGCCCGCCTGCGCCTGCAGACCGAGGCCCTGCTCACCGGCAACCTCCCCGACCTCAGGTGAGCCCCGGCCGCCCGCTCGCACAGCTCGCCCGCGACCCAGCCCGCCCGGCCGCGCGTGACCTCGGCCTCACCGGTGGCGGTCGTGGGCCAGCACCCGTACGACGGTTCCCTTCCGCGCCTTGACCAGCAGCCGGACGGAGTCGCCCGGCAGCACGTCCTCATAGAGCCCCTGTTCCACGTGGAACGCCGTGGCCTTCGGCGAGTTGCCGTCGTGCAGGGCGATGTAGTGATCGTCGGCGTCCACCCACCGCTTGACCACGTACCCGGTGACCTCCTGCCGCCCCTGCACGGGAGGCAGCAGCTCGGCGGGCTCGATCTGACCGCCCCGCCATCCGCTTCCAGTGAAGATCCACTCCTGCCGGTGGCCGGCCGAGCCCGCCTTGGCGGCCTCCCGCCCGCGTTCGGTCAGCAGGAACCCCCGGCCGCCCATGAGCAGCCCGATCCCCGCCACCAGGGACACCATCGTCGCGATCATTCCAGGCCAGGACAGGCCGGCCGCCGCGATGGTGGCGTACCAGGGGACGACCAGCGCCGCCGCCAGCAGCAGCGGCACGATCACGCTCGGCCAGCGCCGCCGCGCCAGGCCCAGATCGATCGCGCTGCGCCGGACGAGGGGCAGGAAGTGGCCCTCCAGATCGGGCCCTTCCGGGATCAGGTCGATCACGGGGGCCTCGGTCGCACCCGCCAGCCGGGCACGCACCCGTTCGACCGCCCACCTCTCGTACGGGCGCAGCGGCTCGTCCAAGGGCCCCTCGACGCTCAGCCGATCGCCCTCGATCGTCGCCCAGCCGCGCCCGGCGAGCTCGTACAGGGCCGAATGGAACACGTCCTGGGGCCGCATCCCGCGTAAGAGCTCGGCCACGGGGGCGGGCACCGGCTCCCGCACAGCCTCCCGCCGCCGGTCCTCGCCCCGGGCGGACACCTTGAGGGCGGCGGCCAGCGTGGCCACCCACAGCGCCCATGCCGCCGCCGGCCAGACAAGATCCATTGTTCTGTGTTAGCACGTCGGCCCGAGTCAGACCAGGTGTATCCCGAGCCAGGCCAGGTGCAAGACGCGGGGCCGATACACTGTGGTCACCGCATTTCGCCTTTGGGGGGTTCTCACGGTGTCTGAATTCGACACAGTGCTGGTGGTCGACTTCGGCGCTCAATACGCGCAGCTCATCGCCAGGCGGGTGCGCGAGTGCCACGTCTACTCGGAGATCGTGCCCTCGACCATGACGGTCGAGGAGATGATGGCCAAGAAGCCGAAAGCCATCATCCTGTCCGGTGGTCCTTCGTCGGTCTACGCCGAGGGCGCGCCGCCGGTGCCGCACGGGCTGTTCGCCACGGGCGTGCCCACGTTCGGCATCTGCTACGGCTTCCAGGCCATGGCCCAGGCACTGGGCGGCGAGGTCGCCCGCACCGGCGTGGCCGAATACGGCGGCACCCCGATGCAGGTGCTCGACGAGGGCGTCATCTTCGCAGGCCTGCCCGCGAGCCAGACGGTCTGGATGTCCCACGGCGACAGCGTGGCCGCCGCGCCCGAGGGCTTCGCGGTGACCGCCTCGACCGGGCAGACCCCGGTCGCCGCCTTCGAGAGCGTCGAGCGCGGCCTCTACGGCGTGCAGTTCCATCCGGAGGTGCTGCACACCGAGCACGGGCAGGCGGTGCTCAAACACTTCCTGGAGGCGGCCGGCTGCCGCCCGTCGTGGACGATGCTCAACATCGTCGAAGACTCCGTCGAGGCCGTGCGCCGCCAGGTCGGCGACGGCCGCGCGATCTGCGCGCTGTCCGGCGGGGTCGACTCCGCGGTGGCCGCCGCGATCGTCCAGCGCGCCATCGGCGACCGGCTGACCTGCGTCTTCGTCGACCACGGCCTGCTGCGCAAGGGCGAGGCCGAGCAGGTCGAGCGCGACTTCGTCGCCGCCACGGGCGTCAAGCTGCGCGTCGTCGACGCCTCAGAGCGCTTCCTGAAGGCCCTGGAGGGCGTCTCCGACCCGGAGGAGAAGCGCAAGATCATCGGCCGCGAGTTCATCCGCGTCTTCGAGGACGAGCAGCGCGCCATCATGGCCGACGGCCCGGTCGACTTCCTGGTCCAGGGCACCCTCTACCCCGACGTGGTCGAGTCGGGCGGCGGCACCGGCACCGCCAACATCAAGTCACACCACAACGTCGGCGGCCTGCCTGAGGACCTCCAGTTCACCCTGGTCGAGCCGCTGCGGGCGCTGTTCAAGGACGAGGTCAGGAGGGCCGGCGAAGAGCTCGGCCTGCCGTCGGCCATGGTCTGGCGTCAGCCGTTCCCCGGTCCCGGCCTCGGCATCCGCATCATCGGCGAGGTCACCCGCGACCGGCTGGCCCTGCTGCGCGAGGCCGACGCCATCGCCCGCGAAGAGCTGTCCAGGGCCGGCCTCGACCGGTCGATCTGGCAGTGCCCGGTGGTGCTGCTGGCCGACGTCCGGTCCGTGGGGGTTCAGGGCGACGGCCGTACGTACGGGCATCCGGTGGTGCTGCGGCCGGTCACGTCCGAGGACGCCATGACCGCCGACTGGGCGCGGGTTCCCTACGACGTGCTGTCGCGGATCTCCACCCGGATCACCAACGAGGTGCGCGAGGTCAACCGGGTGGTGCTCGACGTGACCAGCAAACCGCCGGGCACCATCGAGTGGGAGTGACCGCGTTCCTGAAGTGAGACACGGCCGGGGGCGGATGCTCGCTTCGGGTGGCATGAATACAAGGGAGATCACTGGGAAGTGGGGCTACCCCTGGGCCAATGCGGACCGTGATTGGCGACCGGGACGCCCGAGGTCTCGACGGATCGTGACGGATCGGGGTGCTTGAGCGCGCGGTCCGGAGGGGGTGACAGGCCCGCATGGCCCATGCGAGCGAAGACGGCAGGCAGCCGCTGGTGCTGCTCGTCGAGGACGATCCGCAGGATGCGTTCATCGTCGAGGAGCTGCTTGAGGACAGCGGACTGAAGGTGCGCCTGGAGTGGGCCCGTTCGGTGGACGAGGCCCGCAGGGCGCTGGTCCGGCTGCGCCCCCAGTGCGTGCTGCTCGACCTCGGGCTGCCCGACTCCCACGAGTTCTCCGCGCTGTCGGCCGTCATGGAGAAGGCCGGCGACGCGGCCGTGGTGGTGCTCACGGGCATGGCCGAGGAGCAGGCCGGGCTGGCGGCGGTGACCGCCGGGGCCCAGGACTACCTGGTCAAGGGCCGGGTCGAGGCCGAGTGGCTGGGCCGGACGCTGCGCTACGCGATGCAGCGCAAGCAGGCCGAGCAGGCCGCGGTGGCCCTGCACGCCGAGCGCATGCGCGCCAAGGAGAACGAACGCCTCGAACGCGGCCTGCTGCCCAGGCCGCTGCTGCAGAGCATGCCGATCGAGGTGGCCTCCCGCTACCGTCCGAGCAGGGGCGCGGCCACGCTCGGCGGCGACTTCTTCGACGTCGTCGAGTCCGACGACAAGTCCGTGCACGCGGTGATCGGCGACGTGTGCGGCCACGGCCCCGACGAGGCGGCGGTGGGCGTCTGCCTGCGCATCGCCTGGCGGGCGCTCGTGCTCAGCGGCGTGACGGGCGCGGCCCTGCTGCGCAGGCTCGAACGCATCCTGGAGGCCGAACGGCCGGGGTCGGAGATCTTCGTCACGATGACCACGCTCGTGCTCGACCCCGACCAGCGTACGGTCCGGATCTGGCGGGCCGGCCACCCCGGCATGCTGCTCCACGAGGACGACACCGTCTCGCTGGCCGACCCGGGGCAGAGCCCGGCGCTGGGCCTGCCGGTCGAGGTCGACTGGCACCAGGACATCCTTGAGCTGCCCAAGGGCGGTGGGCTCACCCTCTACACCGACGGGCTCTTCGAGCGCCGCCTGCCCGGCGAGCCGCCCACGTGGCTGGGCGAGGAGGGCCTGCTCGACCTCGCCGCCCGCCACTCGCACCTCGACGGCGAAGGCTTCCTCGACGCGCTGCTCGCCGACGTCGAGTCGGTCACCGCCCCCGAGGCGTCCGCCGACGACCTTGCGGTGGTGCACCTGCGCTGGAAAGACACGCCATGAGCGACGTGACGACACCCCCGGACTCGCGCGCGACCGCGGGCGCGGACGGCGCGGGCACGGGTGGCGCGAGCGGCGGCGGCGCGGGCACAGGAGGCGGTGGCACGGGCGGCGCGGGCGCGGCGCGGGACTCCCTCTGGCGGCGGCTCACCGTGCACGGCTGGTTCGTGCTGGTGATCTCGATCATCACCTTCCTCATCGTCGTCTGCGCGGTGATCGGCGGCCTGATGCTCGACCGCACCAGCCGCCTCTCCGACCAGCTCACCGGCAAGATCTCCCCGGCCGCCATCGAGGCGGCCAAGATGCAGAAGGCCCTCATCGACCAGGAGACCGGCGTCAGGGGCTTCCTGCTGACCGGCCGTCAGGAGTTCCTGGAGCCGTACGGCGAAGGGGTGGCCGCCGAGCGGCTCAGCTACGAGCAGGTCGCCACGCTCCTCGCCGACCGGCCGGACCTGCTCGCCCAGCTCAACGCCGTCCGCGACCGCGCCGCCGTCTGGCGCAGCGAGTACGCCGAGCCCATGACGGAGGGCCGACGCGCCGACGGCGCGGTCGCCGCCGCCAGGGTGGAGGAGAGCAAGCGGGTCTTCGACGAGATCAGGGTGCTGCTCGAACGGCAGAACTCCCGGCTGGCGCTGGCGCGCGAGCAGTCCCAGGCCGACCTGGTCAGGGCCGAGCAGATCCGCAACTGGGCCTTCATGGCCATCCTCGTGGTCTTCCCGCTGGCGGCCATCGCCATGGGCGTCCTGCTGCGCCGGGCGGTCGGCGTCCCGCTCACCGACCTGCGCCAGGCCAGCCGCCAGATCGCGGCCGGCGACTTCGAGCACGCGATCCCCGCGCGGGGCGCCGCCGACATCCGCGAGGTCGCCGAGGACGTGGACCTGATGCGGATGCAGATCGTCCGCGCGCTGGCGGAATCGCACCGGCAGCAGGTGCAATTGCGCGATCAGGCCGCCGACCTCGACGCGCAGGCGGGGGAACTGCGCCGCTCCAACGCCGAGCTGGAGCAGTTCGCGTACGTGGCCTCGCACGACCTCCAGGAGCCGCTGCGCAAGGTCGCCACCTTCTGCCAGCTGCTGGAGAAACGCTACGGCTCGGTGCTGGACGAGCGCGGCACCCAGTACATCCGCTTCGCGGTCGACGGGGCCACCCGCATGCAGGTGCTCATCAACGACCTGCTCAGCTTCTCGCGCGTGGGCAGGATGTACGACGACCGCGAGCCGGTGGAGCTGGATGAGGCCCTGGACAAGGTCATCGACGACCTGTCGGCGCCCATCGAGGAGTCGGGCGCCCGCTTCGAACGCCTCAGCAAGCTGCCCAGCGTCGTCGGCGACCCCACGATGCTGCGCCTGCTCTGGCAGAACCTGATCAGCAACGCCATCAAGTTCCGCGACCCCGGCCGCGCGCCCGTGATCAGGATCGGCTGCGCGCCGGCGGGCGAGGAGGGCTGGGAGTTCTCGGTGGCCGACAACGGCATCGGCGTCGAGCCGGAGTTCGCCGACAAGATCTTCATCATCTTCCAGCGCTTGCACAGCCGCGACACCTACACCGGCACCGGCATCGGCCTGGCGATGTGCAAGAAGATCGTGGAGAACCACGGCGGCCGGATCTGGCTGGACACCGGCTACACCGGCGGCGCCTGCCTGCGCTTCACCCTGCCAGCCGAGGTGCCAGCCGAGATACCAGCCGAGATACCAGCCGAAGTCCCTGCCGAGATGCCGGCCGAAACCCCCGCCGAAGTGCCCGCCGAGAGTGAGGGAACCGGCTGATGACGAATGGGAAACCCATCGAAGTGCTGCTCGTCGAGGACGATCCGGGCGACGAGCTCATCACCCGCGAGGCGTTCGAGGACAACAAGATCCGCAACAACCTGCACGTCGTCAGGGACGGCCTGGAGGCGCTCGACTTCGTCTACCGGAGAGGCGCGCACGAGGGTGCGCCCCGCCCCGACCTCATCCTGCTCGACCTGAACCTGCCGAAGTACGACGGCCGCCAGGTGCTGGAGCAGATCAAGGGCGATCCCGCGCTGCGCTCGATCCCCGTCGTCGTCCTGACGACCTCCTCGGCCGAGGAGGACATCCTGCGCAGCTACGAGCTGTTCGCGAACGCGTACGTGAGCAAGCCCGTCGACCTCGACCGCTTCATGGCCGTGATCCGCCAGATCGACGACTTCTTCGTCACCGTCGTCCGCCTCCCCGGCCGCGCCCCCTCCATAGGCGACGACGGCCGCCGCTAGACCTCCGCGCCCGGCTGATGCGCCGCCTGGACCCGCTCCGCCTCGGGCCCGGACGCCGGCACCGACCCCACCCGCTCCGCGTCCAGCGGAGGGGCGATGTGCGGCCGCGTCATAGACCGTCTCCGCCGGCTGCGCCTGAACGGCCAGGTCACCAGCCGGACCAGCAGCCGCACCACGCTTCCCGCCAGCAGCGGTACGAGCAGCACCCCGACCAGGATCGGCGCGGCCATGTACCTGAAGTCCTGCGCCGAGATGTTGGCCAGCACCACGACCTGCTGCGCGGCCACGCCCGCCACCACCATGAGGACGTACCGGCTGCGCAGCGCCCACGCCGCCAGCGCCGCCGCCAGGTACGACAGGTACGCCCACGACGCCCCCCGCCACAGCACCCAGTCCCACTCGGGAGCCAGCGCACGGTCCAGCCAGGGCTCGGCCACCCGGTTCAGCTCCATCGACAGCGGCCGCAGCGAGAACACCCACCGCTCGGGGAAGTCGGTCACCTCGTGCGGCCCGACGTAGGTGTCGGCGTTCGGCCGCCGCGACAGCCGGTACGTCATCCCGCCGGTCGTCAGCTCGTCCTGTACCGGCCGCCAGGCGATGGCGCCGCGGCACAGCCGGGTCCGCACCACCGTGGCGGGCTCGGTGACCAGCAGCCGCCGCCACAGCTCCAGCAGTTCGGTGGCGTGCATGCCGGCCTGCCACCAGCTGAAGTCCTTGCGCCAGATCAGCGGGTTGATGGTGGCGCAGGCGCCGCCCTCCCACCAACGTTCCAGCGGCGCCACGGACGTGAGCAGGGAGATGTCGGCGGGGGTGAACCATTCCGGATTCTCCCGGTACGCGACCGCGATGTCACCGAAGGCGGTGTGGTAGACGTACGTCCGCGACGGCGGCACGATCCCGTACTGCGGGAAGACGAGGTTGTTCAGCAGCAGCGGGATCGCGGCGGCGAAGGCGCCGGCCAGCAGCAGCCGCACCCGCATGGTGCGCACGATGAGCACCATCACCGGCACGGCCACCGCCACGACGAGGAAGCCGTTCGCGCGGAAGAGCCCGAGCAGCACGAACAGCGTCGAGAGCCAGACGAGCGCGGGCACTGTGACGGCCCGTCTGGCGGCGACGCGCGCGCACGCGCCCGCGATCAGCACGGCGCAGATCGTGAACGGCACGTCCTTCCACAACGTCACTGTGAACGCGCCCACCGGCGGCGCCAGCGGCATGAGCATGGCGACGGCGGTCGTCGCCACGCGCGGCGCGCCCAAACGCACGAGTGACCTGGCCAGGTACGTCAGCGCCCCCGCCATGGCCGTCGTCTGCGCGAACGTCACGGCCCCGAGGTCACCGGTGCCGGTGAAGCTCAGCCACACCAGCCCGTCGTAGAGCACCGAGTGATCGCTCACCCATGGCCCGACCAGGGTGTGGCTGAGATAGAGGACAGAGTCGCGGCTGAACAGGCCGGGGTAGAGCGCCGCCCACCAGCATCCGAGCACCGCCTGGACGACCAGGAAGGTCGCCATCGCGGTCCACGGCCGGCGCCGGGTGTCACTCCCCATGGTTCCCATCCTGAGCTGGGGGAGAGGTGTTAGAAGTAGGTCTCTCCTGGCGTCGGGCCCTTGCCGCGCAGCAGCGTGGGCACCGTGACGAGGTGGTAGCCGCGCTTCTTCAGCTCCTTGAGGATCTGCGGCATGGCCTTCACCGTCTGCGGGACGGTGTCGTGCATGAGGATCACGCCGTCGCGCTTGGCCAGCTTGAGCACGGCCGCCTTGATCTTCTTGGCGTCACGCAGGCTCCAGTCGAGCGTGGTGCCCGTCCAGAGGATCTCCGCCAGCTCGGTCTGAGACGCCGCCCAGAGCACGCGCTCGTCGGTGTGACCGAACGGCGGCCGGAACATCTTCGGCCGCACCCCCGTGGCCTTCTGGATCACTTCCTGGTTGACCTTGATCGCTTCCAGGATCTCGTTGTCGGAGTGGGCCGGCAGCGAGAAGTGGGCGTAGGTGTGGTTGCCGATCGCGTGCCCGCGCGCGACGATCTGCCGCGCGACCTTCGGCCGCTCCTCCACCCGCTTGCCGACCAGGAAGAACGTGGCCTTGGCATTCGCCGCTGACAACGTCTTGAGCAGGGCGGGGGTGTGGGCCCCCGGCCCGTCGTCGAAGGTCAGGGCCAGGCACTTGACCCGGCCGCAGTCGACGGGGGCCTGAGCGGGCACGGAGGTCAGGGCTAAGGAAGCCGCGAGGAGGGCATGAATCACCACAGCAGATAGCCTAAAGCCAACAGAACCCGCCGAAGTTACGCCGGATGTCTCGTTCTGGCCCCATCGACTCCGGCAGGTTCAGCGGCCCCGCCGCGCCCGCAGGAAGAGCGAGACGCCCTTGAGCGACTTGACCGGCAGATAGCGCTCGGCGCGGATGATCACCGACAGGCCGGCGTTGACGATCAGCGGCATCCGGCCCAGGTCGCTGCCGGTCGAGCGGCGGCGGTGCCGGGCCACGAGCGGGCGCAGGAGCACGTTCCAGCTCCAGACGCGATCGACGGTCAGCCCCGCCCCCTCGACGACGACCGTGAGCGAGTCGCGGCCGTAGCGGCGCACGTGGCCGACGGCGTCGTCGTGGGCCGACCACAGCGCCATGTCGCACGGCACCGCGATCAGCGCGTGCCCGCCCGGCGCCAGCACCCGGGCGATCTCGGCGGCGGCCAGGTCGTCCTCGTGGATGTGCTCCAGCACGTCGAACGCGGTCACCAGGTCCACGCTCCTGGACTCGAACGGCAGTGCTCGCGCGTCCGCCAGGACCGCCTTGAGCCCGCGCCGCCTGGCCGTCTCCACCGCCGCCTCACAACTGTCCGTCGCCGTCGCGTCCCAGCCCGCCTCCACCAGCACTCTGGTGTTCCCGCCGCCGGCGGCGCCGATGTCCAGCGCTCGCCCCGGCCGGCCGAGCCTGGCCATTCTGCGCAGTTCGCGGCGCAGCACGGCCCGGCGCTCCCGATACCACCAGTGGCCGTCCTCCAGCGCGATCAGCCGGCGGATCTCAGAGGTTTCCATGCGTCATTTCCTTGTACGGGAGAGGCGGAGCAGCGTGAACAGGCCGTATGTGGCCGTGGAGAAGAACGCCAGCGCGCTGAACCGGGGCGCGGCGCGCGGCCCGAACGTCCACCGGCGATTGGCTTCGACGTTGACGATTCCGGCCAGGACGAGCGCGCAGAGATTCGCCGACGCGGGTGACCAGGATTCGCGCAGGAGCAGATAGGCCAGCGCATAGAGAATGACGGAGAAAGTGCCGATGGCGGCGAACGACGTGAATTTCGCCACCGCCGCCATCGTCGCCGCCCGCGGCGCGGGCGTCACCGCGTCGGGATGCGCGGGCTCGGGCTCCGGCCTGGCCACCTCGACCTCCGCCCGCCCCAGCGCCATCGACCAGGCCACCCTGGCCAGGCCCTTGAGGTCGTCCACGGCCGTCCTGACCACGTGGACGCGGGAGTCGGCGTCCTCGATCCAGTCCACCGGCACCTCGTGCACCCGCAGCCCGTTGTGCTCGGCCAGCAGGAGCAGCTCGGTGTCGAAGAACCAGGAGTCGTCCTCGATCTTGCCCATCAGCGGCCTGGCCACGTCGGCCCTGACCGCCTTGAAACCGCACTGGGCGTCGCTGAAACGCACCCCGAAGCCGTACTTGAGCAGCGCGTTGTAGCCCCGCGACACCACCTCGCGGCGCAGCGAGCGGCGGATGCGCGCGCCGTGCGCCAGCCGGGTGCCGACGGCGAGCTCGGAGTGCCCGCTGGCCACCGAGGCGACGAGCGGGAACAGGGCGCCGAGCCCGGTGGACAGATCCACGTCCATGTACGCCACGACGTCGGCCGGGCTGTCCTGCCAGGCCGCCCGCAGCGCCGCGCCCCGGCCCCTGACGTCCAGGCGGCGCGCGTGCACGTTCTCCAGCTCACCCGCCAGGGCCCTGGCCAGCGGCCAGGTGGCGTCGGTGCTGCCGTTGTCCACGATCGTGACGCGCCACGGCAGCGGGAAGCCGCCGTCGAGGTAGCGGGTCAGCGTACGGACGCAGCCGGGCAGGGCCCGTTCCTCGTTGAGCACGGGGATGACGATGTCGACGCTCGCCACCCGGGCCGCCGGGTCGAGAATCGCGGGACTCGGCTCCACGATGGCACGCGTGTCCATGGACTCCCCTGATCTCTCGTGGCCCTTCGATCCACGGGTATGGTGCTGGGGCGTCCGGCGGGGCGCGGGTGATTTCCCCGGCCCATTCCGCGAACGGGAGGATCTTTTTACTTGCTCAGGGGATTTGATAGATGGAGCAGCACGCATTGCGAAACCGCAACCGGGCGAATTCCTGCGGACGCGGATTCATCCCGGTGAAAAGCCACGTGACGCCATATCGGTCGGCGAGCTGTCGCACGTTCTGCGCGGTGGGCGCGCGGAAGACCGCGTCGTTCGCCGCCAGCCGCGCCTGATCCGCGAACGGCACCGTGAGGTACGAGCCCGCGAACAGCCCGGCCCGTGACAGCGTGCTCTCCGCGTACGCCCAGCCCTCGACCAGCACCCGCCGCTCGCTGAACCCCGACACCCAGAAGTGCCTGCTGTCGCACACCCGCCACCCGTCGTGGAGGCAGTGCAGATCGGTGGCCACCACGTCGCCGGGCGCGGAGTGCTCACGCAGCCACCGCCCCGCCGCCCGCGCCCCCGGCGGGATCAGCCGCTCCCGCTTCTCGCCGTCCGGCACGATGTGCCCGGCCACCTCCCGTACGGAGGTCGGCACGGCGTACCCCGCCAGCACCGCGACCACCGCCAGCACGTGCCCGCGCCGCCACACCAGCAGCGCCGCCACCGCCAGCACCGCGTACGGCAGCACGACCAGCCCCAGCCGTCCACCGGGAAAACCGTCCGGCGCCTGCGCTGTCAGCAGACCGGCCGCCGGCGCGGCGACCAGCGCGGCGACCGCTCCCGCCGCCGCCGCCAGGCAAGCGAGCCGGATCCACGGCAGGCGCGGCGCCGCCAGCACCCCGCACACGGCGGCGATCGACAGGTAGGGCCGGGCCGCCTCCAGGAAGTACAGCTGCGACTCGGCCGGGTGACCGAGCAGCGCGGCCGCGCCGATCCCGGCCGCACCGACACCGAGCACCAGCAACAGGGCCGGCTCCAGCACCCGCCGCCCCAGCCCCGCCACCCCACCCCACACACAGGCCAGACAGAACAGATGCACCCCGGTCAGCACGGCAAGCCACAGAACCGGCGCCGCCGCGGGCTCGGCCAACGCCGCCGCGGGCTCGGCCAACGCCGCCGCGGGCTCGGCCAACGCCGCCGCGGGCTCGGCCAACGCCGTCGCGGGCGCGGACAGCGCCGCCGCGGGCTCGGCCAGCGCTGTCGCGGGCTCGGACAGCGCCACAAGCCGCGCCCACAGCCCCCGCATCGTCGCGAACGGCGACACCACCGTGCCCTGCGCCCCCTGCCCGAACAGCACGAACTGGGCGAACAGGAGGCAGACGAGCGTCCACACCGCCGCCCCCGCCCACGGCCCCCGCCGCCACCGCCCCGCCAACCCCCGCACGACCCCGCCCCGCCCGCCACCCGCACGCCTGGCCGCCCACCGACCTCCGCCCGAACGCCCAGCACCCCTGCCGTCTCGCGCACATGCAGGCACCGCCCGCACCGCCAGGACGAGCAGCAGGGCCGCCAGCAGCATCGGCAGGTAGGTGGCCTTGGCGCCGGCCAGGACGGGGAGCAGCACCGCCAGCGCCGCCCACCGCCGGCCGAACTCGCCGACCAGCAGCAGCACCACGGCCGCGAACAGCAGCGCGCCGAACGTCTGCGTCGGGCTGGCCCAGACGGTGAACATCGAGCGCGTGGGAAAGCTCACGTCCTCCACCAGCTCGGGCCCGAACAGGAAGTACGCCACCCCGGCCGCCGCGACCCCCGCTCCCCACCGCCCGCCCAGCCGCCGCCCGATCGCCGCCACCAGCACGACCGTCGCCGCGGCCATCGGCAGCGTGGACAGCCGGTAGACCAGCGTCACTGGCTCGATCCCGGTCACCCAGCTGGTGGCGGCCATCTCGGCGTGGACGAACCAGTGATAGGACAGCCCTTCGCCCAGCACAGACGGCATGGTGAGCGGAAAGTGATGCTTGGCCTCGCCGACCAGGGCCAGGTGGTACGGCATGTCCACATACGCGGCCGCCACCGGGACCCGGTACAGGAACAACGCGCTCCACCCGACCAGATAGGCCACGATCCCCGCCAGCACCCACGCACACCACCCCGGCACCCGCTCCCGCACCCCGTGCCCGCCCCCCTGCCCACGCCGCCTCCCGGGGAACGGCCGAGACGAGTGCCGTCGCGCGTAGGGTCGCCCGGACGATGGCGGCGCGGATCGGTGCCGCTCGGTCGTAGACGGCCCGGATGGATGCCGTTCGGACGATGTCGGCCCGTATGGGTGCTGCCCGGTCGCAGACGGCTCGGATGGGTACTGCTCGGATGCATCCGGCTCGGATGAGTGCCGCCTGGACGTGGACGGCTCGGGCGCGTGCCGTCCGGACGAAGGCGGCTCCGACGGGGGCCGTGCGGGCGGGAAGGCTCCGGTCGAGTGCCGTCCGGTCGCGTGGCGGGCCCACCAGTGCCGCCTCAGCCGGGGCACGCAGGTGAACGCGCACAGGACCGCGACCGGCGCACCCAGCACGAGCAGCGGCACCCCCACCGCCCTGGCCGGGATGTAGGCCAGCACCTCGACCGCGTACCCCAGCGCCAGCCCCGCCGCCAGCTCCTCGGCCAGGGACCGGCCGCCCCCGGTCAGCGCCCGCCACAGCAGCGTGCCGGGCAGCAGCACCCCTGCCCCCAGATAGGCGGTGAAGAACGCCAGGTCGCGCGCGGAGACCCCGCACCACAGGAACACGGCCAGCGCCCCGCAGCACACGAGGAAGGCCGGCGTCCATCCCGAACGGAACCCGCGAAAGCGTGCAAAAGCCGCCGGCACCCGACCCAGGCCCGGAAAACGCAAGAGACCCCGCCCCCGGAAGCGCAGCAGAGCGGCCGATGGCCACCCCAGGCGGGGGGCGCGCCCGCGGGCCAGGTGGACGAGCCGGCGCCGGGGTGGAGCCGGTGTCATCTGATCACGGTCACCAGACGCGTGAACTCGGCCGGCAGGTCGACACCGTCCCACACCCGGTGGAAGCTCAGCGCGCTGCCCACCGGCACCATGCGGTCGACCCCGCGCCCGGCCAGCCCCATGGCCAGCTCCTCCAGCTCGGCCTGGCCGAACCCGAAGTGGGTCATCGTCTGGTCACGCCGTTCGACCAGCTCCGCCAGCTCGCCCAGGGTCTCCAGCCTGGCGT
Source organism: Nonomuraea sp. NPDC048892 (assembly GCF_040649735.1). Classification (NCBI taxonomy): domain Bacteria; kingdom Bacillati; phylum Actinomycetota; class Actinomycetes; order Streptosporangiales; family Streptosporangiaceae; genus Nonomuraea; species Nonomuraea sp. NPDC048892. Next base: position 15,515 of record NZ_JBEZFZ010000017.1, read on the forward strand.
ACGCGAACGTGCCTGCGCCCAGCCACCGGCGCGGCGCCGCGGCGGCGGCCGACAGGCAGACGCAGGCCAGCGCGTTGCCCCGGAACTCCACGCCCTCGGCCAGCCCGTCGGCGGCCAGCCCGTAGGTGGAGACCCGCTTCTCCACGGCCATGGCCGCGTCGACGCCCCACCCGCGTACGGTCACCACCCGAGAGACGTGGTCGGTGAAGTCGGCCCGAGCCGTGTCGCAGTCGCCCTGCGCGCCCACCCAGAACACGGTCCTGGGCGAGGAGCAGGCGGCCTGGTCGAACCAGTAGGTGTCGTTGACGAACCCCTCGGCGACCGTCACCCGCGCCGCCCTGGGCGCGCACAGCCACGCCGCCGCCCGGATCACGGCGAAGGAGGAGCGGTCGGGGAAGGTGAGGTCGCGGGCGTGGGGGGCCAGGGCGTGGCGGCGGAGCTCGCTCACGCTGCGGTCGCCGCCCCACACCACCCGCAGGTCGCAGGCGGCCGACAGCGCGGCCGTGACGGCGTCGGAGCGGTCGTAGGAGACGACGCGCTGCGTGGCCGCGACGGCGGGGTCGGCGTCGGCCAGCGACTCGTGCAGCGTCTCCAGGATCGTCTCGGCGACCACGCCGGAACGGGGTGACAGCCGCACGACGTTGCGGTTGCCCATCAGCGCCGACAGGGCCCACGAGTAGACGAAGACCGTGTCGACGTTGGCCGGCGGGACGTGGAAGATCAGGCCGCGCGGGACGCGTACGTGCTGGCTGCCCAGGCCCTCGACCGTGCGGGCCAGCTCGCTCGGCCGCAGGAAGAAGCCCAGCGAGCCCAGCTCGGGATGGCGCCGCGCGAGCGCGGGCCGCAGCAGCCGCCGGCCGAAGGCCGCGAGGAACTCCCTGACCCGCTCGTCACCCACGCGGAGGCTGCCGTCGAGCCCGGCGAGCAGCTCTTCAACCGGCACGGTGCCGGCGGCGGGGAACCTGACGTCCACCACGGGGACGTCGAGTGCGGTGCTGTTGTCCGGCATCAGCCCTGCCCAAGGGTGTCGCTGCAGCCGCGCGCCTCGGCCCGCGGCAACCGGCCGAGGACCTCGAAGCGTTTGCCCGGCCAGCTGCCGTCGTCGACCCCGCGCACCACGCCCATGTCCTCGGTCAGCAGCACGTGACCCGGATAGGACGTGGGCAGCGTACTGACCACCTCGATCAGCCCAGGCACCCCGTCAGCGGCCTCCTGCCAGGTCTCGGGGTCGCGGATGACCACGTCGGCGAAGTCGGGGCAGTAGAGCCCGTCGCCGTCGGGGCCTTCGAGGAAGACGGTGCCGATCTGCTCGACCATGCCGTAGAAGTTGTGCACCCTGCTCAGCCCGCACTCGGCCGCCAGCCGCCGCCGGAACTCGGCGTTGCCGACCGCCTGCTCGGCCAGCCGCTTCCAGCCGCCCGAGTGGATGAGCACCCCCTGCGACAGGTCGCAGCCCAGGCCGAGCAGGTGGAGCCAGACCATGTAGGTGAAGCCGAAGATCAGGAACGGCTCGCCGCCGTGACGCCGCAGGAAGGACGTGACCGCCTCGGCGTCCACCCCGCCCTGCTCGTCGAGCACGAACGTGTGGTCGCGGCCGAAGTTCATCATGCCGAGCACGCCCGCGCCCCTGGCGCTCAACGTGGGGTCGCGCACCACGGAGCGGGTGTCGACGATCAGCATCGGCAGCCGCCGCTCGCCCAGCACGGCCCGCACGGTGGCGGCCAGCATGCGGGTCTGCGCGGCGGCGGCCTCCTTGTCGAGGTAGATGCGGCTGGGCCGCTGGCCGGTGGTGCCGCTGGAGGTCAGCACCCGGAATACCTGGTCCTCGGGTACGCTGCGCAGCTCGTGGGTCTTGAACAGCCGCACCGGCAGCCACGGCAGGTCGGCCACCCGCTCGTAGGGGGGCGCCGAGCCGATCGCGTCGAGGATGCGGCGGTAGGGCGGGCACGCCTCGCGGTGCCGCTCGGTCAGCTCCGCCAGCCGGGGCAGCAGCGCGGCGTCCCGCTCGGGGCCGGCCAGGGTGAACACGCTCATCGCGCGGGACGCCCGCTCATGCGAGTGACTCCAGGGTGCGGTAGTCGATCTTGCCGGACGCCAGCAGCGGCAGCCGGTCGATGTGGTTGACCTCGAACCCGCTCCAGTGCAGCCGCAGCTCGGCGGCCAGCCGCCGGGCCATGAGCACGCGCGCGGGCGGGTCGAGCGTCTCGGTCCAGATGGTCACCCGGTCGTCGCCGGCGGTGACCGCCACCGGGCCCGAGCCGCGCAGCATGCGCTCGACGTCGTCGAGGTTGACCCGGATGCCGAAGATCTTGGCCATCCGCTTGAGCCGGCCGGTGATGTGCAGGAACCCGTCGGGGTCGACCCGCCCCAGGTCGCCCGTGCGCAGCACCCCGCCCAGGTCGTCGCCCCTGGCCAGGTCGTCGGCGGTGTCGGCGTAGCCCATCATGACGTTGGGCCCGTGGTAGAGGATCTCGCCGTCGTCGTCGGCCTCCAGCCGCCCGCCGGGCAGCGCTAGCCCGGCCGAGCCGAGCTTGTCGGCCAGCCGCTCGGGCGGCAGGACGGCCATGCGGGCGGTGGCCTCGGTCTGGCCGTACATCACGTAGAACCGGTCGACCTGGCCGGCGAACTCCCTGATCAGCTCGGGGGCGAGCCGCCCGCCGGCCTGGGTGAGCGTGGTGAGGGCGGGATAGCGCTCGCGGTCGAAGCGCATCCGGCGCATCATCGTGTACTGGTACGGGACCGCGGCCAGCGACGTGCAGCCGTGGGCGGAGAAGTCGGCCCAGAACGAGCGCTCCAGCAGCCCCGCCTCCGTCAGCACCACGGTCGCGCCGGAGATGAGGTGGCTGTTGAGCACGGACAGCCCGTAGCTGTAGTGCAGCGGCAGGCTCGTGGGCGAGATCACGTCGGGCCCGATGGACAGCGTCGAGGCGATGGCGGCGGCGTTGGCCAGGACCGCTTGGCGGGACAGGCGGACGAGCCTGGGGTTGCCGGTCGAGCCCGAGGTGGCCAGGAGCAGGCCCAGGTCGGGATGGGGCTCGGGCAGGTCGCCGCGTGGCGGCGGCGGGCCGTCGAGCGGGTTGGTGAACCCGAGCAGCGCGGCCGGCCTGAACCGCTCGGCCAGGTCGGCCAGCGTGGCGGTGGGCAGGTCGGGGTCGAGCAGCGCGATCGGCCGGCCGGAATGCCAGGCACCGAGGTAGCAGAACACCGAGGCCAGGGTGTTGCGCATGGCGCAGAACAGCGGCCCTGGCCGCAGCCCGTCGAGGTTTTCCGCCGAGCGCTTGACGTAGCGGGCCAGGTCGTCGCCCTCCAGGCCCTTCGCGTCTCCCGCGGCGATGAGCCGGGCGCGCGGGTGGGGGAACATCATGGCACCAGCCCGCCGTCCACGCCGAGCACCTGGCCGGTGATGAACGCGGCGGCCGGCGAGACCAGGAACGCCACGGCGCCGGCGACGTCGGCGGGGCTGCCGAGGCGGCCGAGCGGGGTGGCCGCGACGACCCCGGCCCGGCCTTCGTCGTCGAGCGTGGCGAGCAGATCGGTCTCGATGTAGCCGGGGGCCACGGCGTTGACCCTGACCCCTGCGGGGCCGAGCTCCTTGGCCGCGGCCAGGGTGAGGCCGAGCAGCGCGGCCTTGCTCGCCGAGTAGACCGCCTGGCCGGGGCCGCCCGCGCGGCCCATCACCGAGGAGACCAGCACCACGGCGGGAGCCGCACCCCTGCGCAGCAGCTTCAGCGCGGCTTGCAGGGTGTGGATCGCGCCGACGGCGTTGACCTCGAACAGGTGGCTGATCGTGTCGCGGCTCGTGAGGCCGAGCAGGCCGCCGGCGTGCACGCCGGCGTTGACCACGAGGGTGTCGAGACGGCCGTGGCGCTGGTGGATCCGCCGCATCATGTCGGCGAGCCGCCCGGCGTCGGCCACGTCGCCGTGGGCGTGGTCGGTGGCGCCGCCGGTCTCGGCCGCGACCTCGGCCGCCGCCTTTGCGGCGCGCTCCTCGTCGCGGCCGTGCAGCACGACCGTGTGATGAGCCGCGGCCAGGGCGCGGGCGACGGCCCGGCCGATGCCCCTCGTCGAGCCGGTGACGAGAGCGACCCTGCGCTCCACCGAGCCGCCCGCGCAGCACCCGCCGGGGCCGCCCGCGCAGCACTCGGCGGGGCCGGCGGCGCCCGCCGGGCGGGGCTCAGCGGGCGGGCGCACCGACGCCGTGCTTCTCGAGCAGCTCGGCCGCCAGCGCGAACGAGCTCATGTCGATCATCTCGTCAGTGTCGATCATGACGGAGAACTCGTCCTCCATCGCGGCGACCAACGCCATGTGCGCCAGGGAGTCCCACTGCGGGATGGCCCGGTATCGGAGGTCGTCGACGTCGGCGTCGGGCGGCAGGTTGAGCGCCATGCGGAACACGGCCCGCAGGCGATCGAGATGACTCATGATCACTCACTCTCTGTCCTCAAGCCACGACGAAGTGTAGCCGCAATTGTTCGGGAAGAAAAACCAAGACCCCGGCCTGGGTAATGGAAGCGTATAACGAGGCGTGACCCGTGATGGGTGCTGGGAATGTCGGGTGGGACACGGCAACCGTACAGGGGGAATGATGGACGAATCCAATCACTGGTACGGGCACTCCCGCATACTCGGCAGATACTGCGGCCTCCCCGAGGATACGCCAAAGCGCATTCAAGGTTTCCTCCAGCACGGATGGAACTATCTGCACGGATTCCCGCCCAACGACCACTGGTGCAGCCCGGGTTATCCCCGTTTCATCTGGTCGGACGTGCTGCGCCGCAGGGGTTGGTCGATGGGCCGGCGCGGTCACTACCTGATCGGCGCGCCCTGGATTTACCTTCTTGACCTCGAACCCGAGCTGGGCGTCCGGCCGGATCGCGAGGGCACGATCTGGTATCCCTTTCATGGGTGGGAAAAGTATTCCGTCAGCGGTGACCACGCCCGGCTGGCCGACGAGATACGAAATGTCGAGACTGGTCCGGTCACCATCTGCCTTTATTGGTTGGAATACGCAAATCCGGACATTCGACAAGCGTATGGATCGAGGGGGTTCCGGGTCATCTGTCATGGCGATCGCGGGTCCCGCTGGGAGGCCAAGGGCCGCGACTTCCTGCGCAAGCAGCTGATCGAGTTGCGCGGCCACCGCAGGGTGGCCTCCAACCGGCTCGGCAGCGCGCTGTTCTACGGCGCCTCGGTGGGATGCGACGTGGCCGTCTACGGAGACCCGATGCAGTACGAGGACGAGCGGCCCGAATACGGCGGCACCGCGCGCCGCCTGCGGCTGTGGCCGGAGCTGCACGGCACCGACGTCGATCGGGAGCTGGCGGCCGAGGTGGCCCGGCGGGAGCTGGGATTCGAGTATCAGGCGACACCGGAGGAGCTACGGCGCATGTTCGGATGGAAGCGGGAGCGCACCGCGTGAACACCAACGAGACACCTGACAACGTGCGGCTGATCGGCGGGGAGATGCTCCTCTGGTCGGACATGTCCGGCCTGGGCGGCGTGGTGGACTGGCGCGGCGCGGCATTGGACCTGCTCGGGCGGGTGATGCCGGACGACGGCAGGGTGCTGCTGGTCGGGCCGCATCCGCAGGCGCTCGTGGACGACGTGGTCGCGCGGGCGCCGTCGGCCGACGTGCTGCTGCGCTCCTACCCCGACGCCTGCGCCCTGGCCGAACGGCATCCGGAGCTCACCGTCCACTGCGGGCGGCTGGAGCTGCTCGCGGCGGAGGAGCCGTACGAGCTGGTGGTGGCCCTCGACGGGCTGCTGCGCACGCACTCGGCCGAGGCGCCCGCCGCCGCATGGGACGAGTCGCTCGGCGCGCTGGCCGACCTGGTCGCGCCCGGCGGGCGGCTGGTCCTCGGCGTGCACAACGACCTGGGCGTGGACCGGTTCGTCGAGGCCAGGCCGACCGGCCGCGAGTGCGCCGACGACCAGTGGGCCCCCCACGGCTTCGACCCCAGTTACCCCGGCGGGCCGGGGGCGCTGGACGTGGGGCTGGAGTCGGCCGGGCTGAGCGTGCAGCGCTGCTACGCGGCCTTCCCCGACCGGCGGGCGCCCAGGTCGCTGCTGTCCAGGGAGGCGCTGGGCTTCGACCTGCCCGAGGCGCTGACGTTCGCGCTGAGCGCGGGAGACGGTGACCGGATGCTGGTCGCCGACCCGCTGCGGGTGACGCGGCTGGTGTTCCGGCACCGGCTGGGCGAGGAGCTGGCGCCGCTCTGGCTGGCCGTGGCCACCAGGCCGCCGCGCGCCGCGAGCGCGTCCAGGGCGGTGGAGCTGCCGCTCGGCCTCATCGAGGACGGCCAGGCCCTGTACGAGCTCACTCCCACGGGTACCCGCCGGCTGCCCGGCGGCGAGGAGCGGCCGGTCCCCGCGGGCCGCGTGGTGGAGGAGCTGCTGGTCGAGGCGTGCGCCCGCGAGGACGTCAGGACCATCCGCGAGCTGCTGTCCGAGCTGGCCGCGTGGCTGGAGGCGGGCGGCGAGGTGTCGGCGGCGGCCGACAGCCTGGTCCACGACGGGGAGCGGTTCGCCGCCGTCAACCCGCCGGCGGCCCCGTCCACGCCGCCCGAGCCGCACGTCGTGCTCTGCCGCATCCTGTGGCGCTTCGCGGTCAGGCTGCTGGCCGCCGGTCACCACCACCCGTGGCCGTGGCCGCTGGAGGCCGACCAGCTCACGCTGACCCTGTGCGGCATGGCAGGACACACCTGCGACCCCGGTGACCTCGACCTGGCCCGCAAGCTGGACGCCGAGCTCGGCCGGCCCGCCGAGCTGGCCGAGGACGCCCCGGCCTACCGCGACCTGCTGGCCGCGCGCGACCGCCTGGCCGACCAGCTCACCGCCGCGCTGGCCAGGATCGCCCGGCTGGAGACCAAGCTCTCCTACCGCGAGCGCGAGCTGGTCAGGGCTAAGGCGAAGCTGCGCAGGACCCAGCGCAAGGCCACTGCCTATCGCAGAACGCTCGGATACCGCCTCTCCCGCCGCCTGGCCCGTCCCCGCAAGGTCGCCCGCCGCGTCATACGCCTGCTGTCCGGCTGAGCCAACGATGAGGAGTGCCCGTGCCGGTTCTTTCGGTGATCGTCCCGTTCCACAATGTCGAGAAGTACATCGGACCCTGCCTCGACTCCATCGCCGCGCAGACGCTGGGGGAGGAGGTGGAGGTGATCTGCGTGGACGACGGCAGCGCCGACGGGAGCGCGGACGTGGTGGCGTCCAGGCGCGCGGCCGACCCGCGGATCACCCTCGTCCGCCAGGACAACCACGGCGTCGGCCACGCCCGCAACGTCGGGGTGCGCCACGCGGGCGGCGACTACCTCGCGTTCGTGGACGGTGACGACACCGTCCCGGCCGACGCGTTCAAGCGCATGGTGTCCACGCTGGAGGACACCGGCTCCGACCTGGCCTGCGGCAACGTCATGCGCCTCTACCACAACCTGCTCATCCCGTCGTGGGCGCACCGCGAGGCGTTCGCCAAGCCGCTCAGGCGCACCCACATCACCCGCCACCCGCTGCTGATCCGCGACCGCATGTTGTGGAACAAGGTCTACCGCCGCTCCTTCTGGGACCGCCTCGGGCTGAGCTTCCCCGAGCGCATGTACGAGGACCAGCCGGTCGCCATGGCGGCCCACGTCGGCGCCAAGTCCGTGGACGTGCTGGCCAGGGTCGTCTACCACTGGCGGCAGCGCGACGAGCCCGCCTCCTCGATCACCCAGCGCCGCCTGGAGCCGGGCAACCTGCGCGACCGCCTGCTGTCGGTGCTCCAGACCGCCGACCTGCTGGCCGCCGCGGCGCCGCGGCTCAAGGACGACTTCGACCGCGACACGCTCGACATCGACATGGGCGTGGCGGTGGAGGCGATGGCGGCCGCCGGCGCGGCGGCCGACGACGACCTGCTCGACCTGGCCGTCCGCTACCTCGACGGCGTGTCGCCGGAAGCCTGGCGGAGCATCCCGTTCGAGCACCGACTCCTGGTCCACCTGCTGCACCGGCGCCGCCTCGACGAGCTGGCCGCCGTCTTCGCCCAGGCCAGGGACGGCCACCTGTGGCCCAAGGTCGGCTCGGCGGGCATGTTGCGCAAGCGCTGGTACGGCCGGCACCCGTCGCTGCCGGGCCACCTGTCCGAGATCTCCGGCGAGCTGGGCCTGCAGGCCAGGCTGGTGAGCCTCGACTGGCGCGACGGCGTGCTGCGCGGCGCGGGCCGGGTGGCCGTCGGCAGGTTCGACGTGGGCGGGCTGCGCCGGGTGCGGGTGCGGATCTGGCTGGAGGAACGCGGCACCGGCGACGTCATGCTGCTGTCCGACGAGGAGAGCGCCCCCACCTGGGAGAGCGTCGAGGACGAGGAGGGCGGCCGGCTGCCCGAGCACGCGTTCCCGTTCAGGTTCGCCCTCGACCCCGGCGCGATGTCGCGGGCCCGGCTGGCCAGGCACGGCCTGTGGGACCTGTGCGTGCAGCTCAGGGGGCAGGGGCTGCGGCTGGACGGCAAGGTGGCCGGGCCGCGCTGGCTGCCGCCGCCGATCCCGCTGCCCCGGCGCAGGTCGGGGGTGTGGCTGGTGCCCGTACGCACGTCGCGGGGGGCCTGGTGCCTGCGCGTCCGTACGGCGTCGATGACCGTCGGCGACTGCCGGGTGGACGACGGCGACCTGCTGCTGTCGGGGGTGATGACCGACACCGGCGACGGCGAGCCGGTGCTGCGGCTGCGGCGCAGGAACGACGGCGAGGAGATGTACTTCCCCGTCGAGCTGGACGGCCAGGACTTCCACGCTCGCGTGCCCCTGGCCGGCATCGACGAGCGCGTCGGCCACGAGTCGTGGTGGGAGGTGCTGATCGACCAGGGGCGGGCGCAGCGGCCCCTGGTCCGTACGCGGCCGCGCGCGCGGGTCACGGTCGCCGGGCGGAGCTTCCAGATCGACCGGGGCGAGGACGGCTGCCTGCTGTTGGTCGAGCGCTGATCGCGCGAACTCAGGACAGGATGCCCGCCAGCGTCTCCACGACGCGGTCCTGCTGCGCGTCCGTCAGGTCGGGGAAGAGCGGCAGCGACAGCTGCTCGGCGTAGTACGCCTCGGCCCGCGGGCACAGGCCGCGCCGGTAGCCGAGATCCGCGAACACCGGATGCCGGTACGCCGGCAGGTAGTTGACCTGCACGCCGATCCCGGAGGCGCGCATGCGCTCGTACACCTCGCGCCGCCGCCCGTCGTGCACCCTGACGGGGTAGAGGTGCCAGCTCGGCCGCACGTACGCGCGCTGGGCCGGCAGCGTCAGCCCCGGCACGTCGCGCAGCAGCGTGTTGTACCGGGCGACCAGCTCGGCGCGCCGCGCGCGGAAGCGGTCGAGCCGCCGCAGCTGGCTGAGGCCGAGCGCGCACAGCACGTCGGGCAGCCGGTAGTTGAGCCCGAACGCGTGCACCTCCTGGTGCCAGCCGCCCTCGTCGGGTTCACGCTGCTCGGACGGCTCCCTGACCAGCCCGTGGTTCCTGAACGCGGCGGCGCGCTGGAAGCGCTCCGGGTCGCTCGCCGCCACGGCCCCGCCCTCGGCCGTCGTCACGGTCTTCGTCGGGAAGAAGGAGAACGTGGTCAGATCCGCCAGGGCCCCCACCGGCCGATCCTTGTACGCCGACCCGATCGAGTGCGCCGAGTCGCCCACCAGCACCGCCCCGAACCGCTCGGTCACCGTGCGCAGCTCGTCGTAGTCGGCCGGGTGGCCCGCGTAGTCGACCGCCGTGACCGCCCGCGTCCGGCAGGTGACCAGCGCGGCGGCGGCGTCGGGGTCGAGGTTGCCGGTGTCGGGCTGCACGTCGGCGAAGACCACCCGCGCGCCCAGCAGCGCGGCCGTGGCCGCGGTGGCGACGAACGTCAGCGGCGAGGTGACCACCTCGTCGCCCGGCCCGACCCCGGCGGCCACGTACGCGACGTGCAGCGCCGCAGTACCCGACGTGACCGCTACGCAGGGCACGCCGCCCGTCCACCGGGCCAGCTCCGCCTCGAACCGGCCGACGGCGGGCCCCGTGGTCAGCCAGTCGCCGCGCAGCACCTCGGCGACCGCCGCCACGTCGGACTCGGCGATCGACTGCCGTCCGTAGGGCAGCATCAGCCGGCCACCATGGCGCGCAGGTCCTCGACCGACAGCCAGTGCTCGTTGCTGTCGGAGCGGTAGGCGAAGCCCTCGGGCAACTGCTCGCCGGTCTGCGGCGGCGTGTAGCCCCAGGTCGCGATCGTGGGCTGGACCACGTACCGGTCGGACAGCCGCAGCGCCCTGCGGCCGTCGTCGGCGCCGATCATCTCCTCGTGCAGCTTCTCGCCCGGCCGCACGCCGATCTCGTAGATCGGGCTGTCGGGGGCCAGGGCCTCGGCCAGGTCGGTGATGCGCATGCTGGGGATGCGCGGCACGTACAGCTCGCCGCCCTGCATGAGGTCGAAGGAGTCGACCACGAACCTGACCGCCTGCTCCAGCGTGATCCAGAACCTGGTCATGCGCTTGTCGGTGATCGGCAGACTGCCGCCCTGCTCGGCCAGCCGCTGGAACAGGGGGATGACCGAGCCCCTGCTGCCGACGACGTTGCCGTAGCGGACCACGGAGAAGCGGGTCTCGTGGGCGGCGGCGTAGTGGTTGGCCGAGACGAACAGCTTGTCGGCGACCAGCTTCGTGGCGCCGTAGAGGTTGATCGGGCTGGAGGCCTTGTCGGTGGAGAGCGCGACGACCTTGCGCGCGCCGGAGTCGATCGCGGCCTCCACGACGTTCTGGGAGCCGGCGACGTTGGTGCGGACGTACTCGAACGGGTTGTACTCGGCGGTGTCGACCTGCTTGAGCGCCGCGGCGTGGACCACGTATTCGATGCCGTGCATGGCCCTGGTCAGGCGGTCGCGGTCGCGGACGTCGCCGATGAACCAGCGCAGCCGCTCGTCGTCGGCGAACAGCTGCCTGGTCTCGTACTGCTTGAGCTCGTCGCGGGAGAAGACCACCAGGCGGCGGACCCCGAGCGAGTCGAGCGCGTGACGGATGAATGCCTTGCCGAAGGACCCCGTGCCTCCGGTGATCAGAATCGACGATCCACTGAGAATGCTCACGTGGCCCCCTGAAATCGCGCTTACGCGCTGTCGTCGTCGTGGCAGGCGGTAGCATAGCGCGATCGTTCGGTGACTCACAGTGAGTCCTGTGCATGTGACTGAAGTGCACCTCCTGTCACACGCTGTCATCCGGGGGAATGGGGCTTCGGTGCGGATTGTCGGAATGGTTCAGGCTCGGATGGGCTCAACCCGTCTGCCGGGAAAGGTGCTACGGGACCTGGAGGGCCGCTCCGTCCTCGGCTGGGTGGTCAGGGCCGCCCGCGAGGCGGGCGCGCTCGACGACCTCGTCGTGGCCACCACGTCCGAGCCAGGCGACGACGCGGTGGCCGCCGAGTGCGGCCGGCTCGGCGTGGCCTGTCACCGGGGGCCCGTGGACGACGTGCTGACCCGGTTCGTGGGGGCGCTGGAGGGGCGGCGCTGGGACGCGGTCATGCGGTTCACGGCCGACTGCCCGATGCTCGACCCCGCCGTGATCAGGGAGGCCGCGCTGGTCTTCCGCGCCGTTCCCGGGCTCGACTACCTGAGCACGAGCCTGGCGCGTACGCTGCCGCGCGGGCTCGACGTCGAGATCGCCGGCCGGGCCGCCCTGGCCAGGGCGCACGAGGAGGCCACCGGCTTCCACCGCACCCACGTGACCTCCTACATCTACGAGCACCCCGGTGACGCGCGGCTGCTCGGGCTGGCCTACCGCCCGGCCGGCGACGACCTGCGGGTCACGCTCGACACCGAGGACGACTGGCGGCTCATCTCCGCGGTGGCGGCCGAGCTGGGCGACCGGTGCGTGCCGGTCAGGACGCTGGTGAACTGGCTGCGCGAACGGCCGGACGTGCGCGGGCTCAACGCCCACGTACGCCAGAAGGCGCTGCAGGACGCGTGACGGCCGGCACGGTGCGACGGGTGGGGCTGCGCTGCGACGCCGGGGCCGAGAGCGGGGCCGGGCATCTGGTGCGATGCGTGGCGCTGGCGGAGGAGCTGTGCGCCAGGGGCGTCGAGGTGGTCTTCCTCGGCGAGGTACGAGGGTCGGCGTGGGCACGGGCCCAGCTTCGTGAGCGTGGCCTGCTGCTGGTCCCGGCTCCGCGCGAGCCCGCCGAGCAGGCCGCGCTGGTGACCGGTCTTGGGCTGGACGCCGTGGTGCTCGACTCGTACGTGCTGCCGGAGAAGACCGGTGCCGTGCTCAGGGAGGCCGGCGTCAGGGTGCTGGCCATCGTGGACGGCGACCCGCTGGGCCAGGAGGCCGACCTTTACCTCGACCAGAACCTCGGCGCCGAGCACCGCCCCTTCCCCACCCCCTTGGTCGTCCCCGCCGCCGGCGCCGAGCGGCTGGCGGGCGCGCGTTATGTGCTGCTGCGCGACAGCGTGCGGCGGCTCAGGCGGGATGAGCGCCCGGCCCCGCGCCGAGGCCGGGTGCCGCGTGTGCTGTGTTTCTTCGGCGGCACCGACAGCGCCGGCGTCGCCCCGGCCTGGACGCGGGCGCTCATGGCGACCGGGCGGCCCTTCGCGGGCACGGTCGTCAGCCCGGTGCCGTTCGAGGCCGGGCATTCAGGAGGAGGCGGGCCGATCGAGGTGATCGCGCCGACGGACCGGCTGCCCGAGCTGATGGCCGGCGCCGACCTCGTGCTCACCGCGGCCGGCTCGGCCGTCTGGGAGCTGCTCCACCTCGGCGTCCCCACCGCGCTGACCTGGGTGGCCGGCAACCAGCTCATCGGGTACGAGGAGCTGGTCGGCAGGGGAGTGGCCGCCGGACTCGGCCCCGAACCGGGACCCGAGGCGGTCGGTGTGCTGGCCGGCCTGCTCGCCGACCCCGCCGCCCGCGAGGAGCACGGCCGGCGCGGCCGCGGCCTCGTGGACGGCAGAGGCCGCGAACGCGTCGCCGACGCCCTCCTCGCACCCCGCTGACACACAGCTCCCCGCGCGAGCGGGCCCGGTCGGCGCGAGCGTCCGGCTAGATGAGGTCCCAGGACAGCGGTGTGCCGAAGGGGACGTCGCGGGTGAAGCGGCGGCCCATCACCTGCTCGGCCGCGTCCGGCGGCAGGCCGCCCGCGGGCCGGATCGAGCGCACGTTGTCGGGGCTGACCTGCTCGCCCGCCCGCACGTCACGCACCACGTACAGGGAACGCCGGAAGCGCAGCCCCTCACGCTCCGACGGCCGCGGCCCGATCGCGGCCTCGCCCAGCGACCGCCAGGCCCGCTCGCTCTCCACCACCAGCGCCGCCAGCTCGGCCGGCTCCAGCGAGAACGCGGAGTCCACCCCGCCGTCCGCCCGCGCCATGGTGACGTGCTTCTCGATCAGGCAGGCGCCCAGCCCCACCGCGGCCAGCGCGGCCCCGAGCCCCGGCGTGTGGTCGGACAGGCCCACGACCTCGCCCGTCAGCGCGGCCAGCAGCGGCAGCGAGCGCAGGTTGCTCTCGGCGGGGTCGGCGGGGTAGGAGGCGGTGCACGACAGCACGGCGAGCTGCGTGCAGCCGGCCGCGCGGGCGGCCGACACCGCGGCGTCGATCTCGGCGGCCGAGGCCATCCCCGTGGAGATGATCAGCGGCTTGCCGGTGGCCGCCGCGAGCCGGATCAGCGGCAGGTCCACGATCTCGGACGAGGCGATCTTGTACGCCGGCACTCCCAGCTTCTCCAGCAGCTCGACCGCCGTCGGGTCGAAGGGCGCCGAGAACGCGGCCAGCCCCCGCTCACGCGCCCGCTCGAAGATCGGCTGGTGCCACTCCCACGGCGTGTGGGCCCGTTCGAAGAGCCGGTAGAGGTTCTCCCCGCCCCACAGCTCGTGCTCCTCGCCCAGCCGGAACGCGGGCCCGTCGCAGTCGATGGTCAGCGTGTCGGGCCGGTAGGTCTGCAGCTTCAGCGCGTGCGCCCCGGCCTCGGCCACCGCGTCCACGATGGCCAGGGCCCGCTCCAGGCTGCCGTTGTGGTTGCCGGACAGCTCCGCGACGACGTACGGCGGATGGCCCGGCCCGATCGTGCGTCCCCCGATGGTGATCATGTGTGGTCCCTTCTCAGCTCGATCCGCACGACCTGGCGCGGCACCCCGTCCACGCTCCTCCGGTACGCCCCCACCTCGACGAACCCGAAGCGCCTGTGCAGCCGCATGACCGGCTCGTTGCCGGCCAGCACCTCGCCGCGCAGCGTGCTCACCCCGAGTGGCCCGAAGGCGTGCTCGACGGCCGCCCGCTCCAGCCCGATCCAGGCCGGCAGCAGCGCGCCCGCCCGGTCGAGGCCGTCGAAGTCGAGGTAGTAGCCCCAGTACGCGCTCCCGTCCGCCACGTCCGAGTAGGTCACCACCCCGGCGGGGGCCCGCTCGTGGTCGTAGACCAGCACCCGCCTGGCCGGGTCGGAGCGGACGGCCGCCCACCAGCGGGCGTGCTCGTCCTCGGTGATCTCGTGGGTGGTGAAGCTGGCGGCGCGCACGCGCGGGTGGTTGCGCCAGCGGAGCATGACCGGCAGGTCGCCGTCGTGGACGTCTCTGAGCACCGCTCCCCCTACTGTTCGTGCTCGATGACTTGCACAACGTAGCGGATTCCGCGTCAGGTAAAGAGCTCATCAGGGACGGGCATCGAAGCCGGGATCGGCCCGCCGCTCACGTCATGCTGCCCTCGAACCACACCGAGCCTAGGAGTGAATTCGGCATGATCCCCCTGCTCAGCGTCGTCGTCCCGTTCTACAACGTGGAGCCGTACCTCACCGAGTGCCTCAAGTCGCTGGCCGCGCAGACCCTCGACGACATCGAGGTGATCCTGGTGGACGACGGCTCCGTGGACGGCAGCCGGCGCGTCGCCGAGGACTTCGCCGCCAGGGATGAGCGCTTCGTCCTGATCGGTCAGCGCAACCTGGGCCCGGGCCCGGCTCGCAACCAGGCGGTACGTCAGGCGCGCGGCGCCTACCTGGCCTTCGCCGACAGCGACGACGTCGTGCCGCCGGAGGCGTACGAGCTGCTGGTCGGCAAGCTCGCCGAGACCGGCTCCGACCTGGCCTGCGGCGCGGTGCGGCGGCTGGTGGACGGCGAGCTGGAGGAGTCCGTCCTGCACGAGAAGGTGTTCAGGCGGCCGCAGCTGTGCACGCACATCACCGACAAGCAGGTGCTGATCAGGGACCGCACGGTGTGGAACAAGGTCTACCGGCGCGACTTCTGGGAGCGCTGCGGCCTGAGCTTCCCGTCCGGCATCTACGAGGACGTGCCCGTCGCCATGCAGGCCCACGTGCTGGCCACCAGCGTGGACATGCTGGGCGAGGTGGTCTACCACTGGCGCAAGCGCGAGGAGGGGGAGCACTCGATCACGCAGCGCCGTTCCGAGCTGTCCAATCTGCGCGAGCGGCTGACGGCCATCCAGTCGGTGCGCGCCTTCCTGGACGAGCGCGCGCCCGAACTGCTCGACGGCTTCGACGCCCTGGTGCTGGAGAAGGACACCGTCTTCCTGTTCCAGGCGCTGGAGCGCGGGGAGGAGGATCCTGGGCCGCTGCTCGACCTGGGCCGCGCCTGGATGGCCGCGCTCGGCCCGCACGTGCTGGCGAGCGCGCCGTCGTTGCGCCGCCTTGAGCTGCACCTGCTCGGCCGCGGCCTGATCTCGGAGCTGCGCGCGGTGCGCGAGTTCCGGCGCGGTCGCGAGGACCTCACCCGGGTGGTCCCGCGCGGCCTGCGCGTCACCAACTGGTACGGCGACTACCCCTTCTTCCGCAGCCGCCGCCTGCGCATCCCCGACGAGGTGTTCGACGCCCGCGACGAGGTCAAGCTGATCGCCAGGGTCGACGCGTGCGAGTGGACCGGCGCCGAGTACCGCCTGCGCGCCCACGTGGCCTTCCACCGCGTCGATCGCAGGATCCCCAAGGTCGGCCTGTGGCTGAGCGACGGCAAACGCCGCGTCCCCCTGGAGACGCGGCGGCGGGGCCGCTACGGCGTCGTGGCCACGATCGATCCGGGCCGCCTGGACGGCGCGGGGCCGTGGCGGCTGCAGGTGCGGGCCGAGCTGCGCGGCCTGGTGTTCAAGGGCTGGTGCCGGGACGGGGAGGCCGGCTCCGCGTGGCGGTTTTCCGTGCCGGGTTGGTCAAGAAGCGGCATGGACATCCCCCAGTAGTTCCAGACAGTAATCGCTCGGGCTCGGTGCGTGGTCATGCTGGAAGGCATGAGGACCTATTCGCTCGATGACGTCCACGAGACACGCAAGCGGAGAGACTCCTGGTGGACCGTGTATTTCGTGGACCCGGTCGCCTGCCGGGTCACCCTCCCCGTCGCCAATCACACCCGGTTGACGCCCAACGGGCTCACCGTGATCTCGCTGGTCCTCGGCCTGGTCTCGGCCGCCTGTTTCGCGACGAACCAGCTCATTGCGGGCGCAGGCTTCTTCTATCTCAGCTTCATGATCGACTGCGTGGACGGCAAAGTGGCCCGGCTCAAGGGCACGGGGACGCCCTTCGGCCTCTGGCTCGACTACGTGGGGGACCGGGTCAGGGTCGTCCTGTGTGCCGGGGGGCTGGCATACGGGCAGTACACGCTGACCGGCGACGTGAGCTTCGTCGTCCTCGGGGCGGCGGTGGCCGTGCTCGACCTGTTCAGGTACGTCAACGCGCCGCAGATGAAGCGTGTGCGCGAGGCGGTCAGGGAGGAGCGGCAGGAGAACGGGCTGGAGCCGCTGGGGCCTGACCCGCTGGCGGTGGACATCATGTCACCGGATCCGCTGGCGGCCGATCCCCTCACGGGGGATCCCTTCGCGGCGGATCCCTTCACGCCGGGCCCGTACCCGGGCCAGTACAGGGCGGATCCCTTCTCGGTGGATCCGCTGGAGCCGCCGGAGCGGGAGCGGATGGGGCGGGGGCCCCGGCCGCGCGCGTTCTTCCGGCTCTTCAAGCGGCTCAACAGGTTCCTGGCCCGCCACCGCGTCCGCTCGCACTTGGTGAGCGGCATCGAGTTCCACGCGGCGGTGTTCGTGATCGCGCCCCTTGCGGGGGCATGGGCGCTGATCCCGCTGGCCGCCGCGTCCGGAGCTCTGCTGCTCGCCAACGAGATCTTCCTTGTCTACCGGATGTGGCTCTTCACGCGCAGGCACGGCGCGAGCTCGTCTCAGGAGAGCCGAGAACACGTTCTTGTCTAAGTTTTTCGGGGGTTAGTACGAAATGTCAGACCGACCAGTCTTCGTCATCGGATGCCCGCGGTCCGGCACCACGATGCTCCAGCTGATGCTCCACTCGCACCCCCGCATGGCGGTGCCGCCGGAGACGCGCTTCCTCATTCCCGCTTACTACCGCCGCCGCACGTGGGGGGACCTGCGGCTCGACCAGCGCCGCCGCGCGCTCGCCGAGTGGATCGCGACCGACCGCAGCACGAAGTTCCGCGAGCTCAAGATCGACAAGGACGAGTTCGTCAGGCAGGCCATGGAGGGCCCCGGCTCGCTCGGCTCGGTGATCGGCACGGCCTTCCGCATGTACGCCGACCGGTTCGACAAGGCCCGCTGGGGCGACAAGCGGCCCAGCTACGTCAAGCAGGTCGACCTGCTGCTCCGGCTCTTCCCCGACGCCCAGTTCATCCACCTCATCAGGGACGGCCGCGACTGCGTGGCCTCGCTGAAGGAGATGCCCTGGTACACGCTCGACTCCTTCCACGCCGTCTCCACCTGGGCCGAGGCCATCGACGCCGGCGGCCGGCTCAGGCGCACGCTGCCCGACGACACCTACTACGAGCTGCGCTACGAGGACCTCACCGACGACCCGATGACCGAGCTGAAGAAGCTCTGCCACTTCCTGGACGAGGACTTCTCCCCGGCGATGATCTCGCCGCGCGAGGCCGCCAGCGTGGCCGTGCCGCAGCACAAGGTCTGGCACAGCAACACCCACCGCGAGGTCACCCGCAGCCGGGTCGGGAGCTGGGCGAACCGGCTGGACGACTGGGAGATCGCGCTGTGCGAGCACATGCTCGGCGACCGCCTGGAGTCCATGGGCTACGAGCTGACCGGCGCGCCCAAGCCGGCCAAGGAGCACGTGACGGCCGCGCAGAAGACGATGCAGAAGCGCAAGGCCAGCCGCATGCGCAAGGCCATGCGCGACCGGTTCAACCGGCTGCGCGAGCCCAGCCCGGTGGCCGCCATGCTCACCACCCGCCAGCGTTCGCTGGCCGGGGTGCCGCAGCAGCGCAAGGAACTCACCGAACCGGTCTGAGCCTGACAGCCTGGGAGTCGGCACAGCTTTGAGCGCTCAGCGCTCGATGCCGTCTTGAGAGCTCAGCGCTCCATGCCGTTTTTGAGCGCTCAGCGCTCGATGTGAGCGAAGAGCGACTCCCAGCGGTCCAGCACGTGGTCGAGGCGGAACGCCTCGGCCCGTGCGCGGGCGTCGGCCCCGAGCCGGCGCCGCTCCTCCTCGTCCCCGGCCAGCCGGGCCAGCTCCGCCGCGAACGCGTCCACGTCGCCCGGCGGCACCAGCACGGGACCGGCCGAGCGCACCCCTCCCGACACGTCGAACGCCACCGCGGGCACCCCGCGCGCCGCCGCCTCCAGCAGCACGATCGGCAGCCCCTCGTGCTCGCTGGTCAGCGCCAGGACCGAGGCCGCCAGGTACTCGGCCGGCATGAGCCAGGCCGGCACCAGCCCCCTGAACACCACCCGGTCGGCCACGCCGTCCCGCTCCGCGTGCGCGCGCAGCCGTTCCCGCTCGCCGCCGTCCCCGATGAGGTGCAGCTCCCACGGGCGCGGCAGCTTCGCGCGGGCGAACGCGCTGATCAGCCGGTCGAACCGCTTGACGCCTTCCAGCCGGCCCACGCCGAGCACGCGCGGCGAGGCGAGGTCCGACATCTCCTCCGGCCAGTCCGCCAGCGGGTTCGGCAGCGTGTACGCGTTCGGCAGCAGCGCGTGCTCGGAGAACAGCCTGGCGTCGTCGTCGCTGAGGAAGAGCGCCTGGTCGAGCCCGGCGTAGTGGCGGCGGATCGAGGCCAGGTGCCAGCAGCCGCGGGCGTGGTCGTACGAGCTGTGATACTGACCGATCGGCCGGAACCCCTCGGGCAGCAGCCCCGACAGCCTGGCCACCACGGACGGCGAGGTCAGGACCGCGTAGCCGGGCCTGATCCGGCGCAGCAGCTCCTTGAGCCGCCGATCGCTCAACCGGCGCGCCAGCGGGCCCTCGGACGCCCGGCGGCCGATCACGTGCCGCTGGTAACGCGGGTGCCGGACGTAGCGGAACGGGCTGGCGGCCGGTTGCAGGCCGATGACGTGCACCTCGTGCCCGCGCCGTGCCAGGCCCTGGGCCAGGGTGTGGGTGACCTGCTGGGTGCCGCCGAGCGTGTCGGCGTCCAGGCAGGTGAAGACGACCGTCGCTGCGCCACTCATTGGGCGCCCTCCCTGGAGTCCTGTCTGGCATCCTCACCGGCGTCGGCGAAGAAGTCGGCGACGATCCTGGCCGCCGCGTCGCCGTGCTCGTCGGCGCACCACAGCTCGCGGAAGGCCGCGTACCGTTCGGCGTAGGAGGCGTGCACGGCGGGCAGGTCGCGCAGCGCGGCGATCAGGTCTCCGGTCGTCGCGACGCACGGGCCTGGGGCGATGGCCGGCAGGTCGTGGTAGACGCCGCGCTCGGCGAGCCGGTAGTCGTCCCAGTCGTCGATGTAGAACAGCATCGGCTTGCCCGTCAGCGCGTAGTCGCACATGACGGAGGAGTAGTCGGTCAGCAGCGCGTCCGAGGCCGGCATCAGATCGTTGATGTCCGGATACGACCCGGCCGAGCGGACGAAGTGCTTGAGGTGCTCGGGCGGCTGGTAGCGCTCGACCGGATGCGTACGCAGCAGCACCACCCAGTCCTCGGCCAGCTCCTCGGCCATGAGCTCCAGGTCGGCCCGTACGGACCGGCCGCTGCCGATGCCCCGGTCCCGGTAGGTGGGCGCGTAGAGCAGCACCCGGCGGCCGGGCGGCACCTCCAGCCGCCGCCGCACCTCGGCCGCCTTGTCCGCCTGGTCCACCGCCGGCTCGGCGCGGACGAGGGCGTCGCACCGGGGCGTGCCGCACCGGTACACCTTGCCCGAGTAGCCGTTCGACGGCAGGAACACCCGCGAGAACTCCGCGCTCGGCGACACCAGCGCGTCCCACCGCGCGACCGCCGCCCGCCACCGCGCCCGCGGCTTGTCGAAGTCGCCGCGCAGGTCGGGCGCGTCGAACCCGATCGACTTGATCCCCTGCCCGTGCCACGTCTGCAGGTAGCGGGTGCCCTTGGGCTTGGGGTAGTCGAGCGGGAAGCCGTGGCTGTCCACCCAGACGCCGGCCCTGGCCATGGTGTAGATGTAGCGCCAGCTTCCGCGGCGGACGAGCCGCACGTCCGCGGGGAAGTTCCTGCGTCCCCTGGCCACCGACCAGACCACCTCGATCGGCAGGCCGCGCCGGCGCAGCTCCTCGTAGATGGCCCTGGGGCTGCCGCTGTAGCCCTTGCCGACGTCCGACTCGAACAGGGCGAGGTCGTGCCGGCGCGGCAATACCTTGATCATCAGCTTGTACGCCCGCAGCTTGTTCGCCGGCGTGTTGACCCGCTTCATCAGCTGCCGCCTGATCCGCCGCCACACCGAGCGGGCGATGGAGTCGGGCCGTACGCACAGGTAGGCCGCGTAGCCCTCGACCTTGAGCGTGCAGCCGGGCAGCTCGATCGGCTCGGTGTGCGGGTCGGCGATGATCCGGTCGGTCGTGGTGTGCCCGTCGGAGGTCCTGGTGAAGCCGATGCGCGGGTCGCACCGGCCCTTGGGCGTGAACGTGACCCGGCTGACGTACCCGCCCGCGCTCGACGGCTCCGGCGCGATGGGCACCCGGTCCCTGCCGAGCTGCAGGAACGCCGTCCAGGCCGGCGGCAGCACGCCGAACGGGTCGTAGGTGCGCACGGTCATCCGCACCCGGTCCCCGTCGGAGGACAGGTCCGCCACCTCGTGCCGCAGCCGGGAGGAGGTGTAGGGCAGCTCGGCCAGCCGCAGCCGGGTGATGTCCATGCCGGGGGAGGCCGTCGTGCCCCAGTACGTCCGCCCGTCGAGCTGCACCGCCGCCCGCGGCGCCGCCCTGGGCCCGGTCAGCGAGCCGGCCGCGATGCGCAGGTCCTCGATCCGGTCGTCGAGGATGAGCCGGCAGCAGACCCGGTCGAGCGGGGCGATCCGCTCGAACACCTCCTCCGCCACCTCCTCCAGGTACGGCCGCACCACCGAGGCGAACTCCTTGACCCACACCAGGTCGCGCCGGGGCAGCGGGTTCAGGTAGACGCGCAGGTCCTGCCGGACGAACCGGTACTGCCGGTGCGGCACCAGGTCCGCGGCCCCGTGCTCGCGCAGGATGTCGTCGCTCAGCCGGGCCGCGATCACCCGTTGCCGCACGTTGTCCAGGTCGTCGATGCTGAGCGAGATGGAGTCGTTCACGGGCGCGCGGTGCCAGTGGTAGACCACCCACGGCACGACCGCGAACCTGCGGCTGGTCGCGTACAGCTCGGCGGCGAAGACGTGGTCCTCGTAGTGGATGTCCTCGGGGAAGCGCAGCACGTTGTCGCGCAGCCGGCCGACGTCGTAGAGCTTGTTGGTGCTGAAGCTGTCCAGGAACAGCTCGGGCTCCTCGCGGATGCCCTCGACCACCCGCCTTCTGGCGAACAACGACGGGTAGTACGGCTGCAGCCGCCCGCTCGGCTCGTACAGGCGGGAGATCTGCCCGGAGACGAAGTCGGCGCCGGTGCGTTCGATCTCGGCCAGCAGGCTCTTGCACGCGTGCCTGGGCAGCTCGTCGTCGCTGTCGAGGAACATGATGTACGGCGAAGTGGCCGCGTCGATGCCGTCGTTGCGCGGTGCGCCGCAGCCGCCGGAGTTGACCGGTCTGCGTAGGTAACGCACCCGCGGATCGGCCTGGGCGAGCCGCCGCGCCACCTCCGGCGTGCCGTCCGTGCTGGCGTCGTCGGCGATGATCACCTCAAGGTCGCGCAGCGACTGCCCGAGCACGGAACGTACGGCCCTGGGCAGGCGGGCCGCGTCGTTGTACGTGATGACGACGACCGTGCAGTCCGGCATCCCAGTCCCCCGTAGCTAGTTCTACCTGCGGGAATGGGACTTCCCTCAGCCACGGCGAAGTGTCCGGACTTGATGCACTATTTGCCGAAAATCACCGCATAAGGCGACGAATAATCCAGATGATGGCGAGCAGCACCACGAGCGCGCCCGCGACCGGCGCCAGCCGCTTCAGCAGCGGCTGCCCGGCGATCCGCAGCAGGTCGAGCGCCTCCTCGTCGGGCGTGCGCGAGGTGCGCAGCGGGGCCGCGGGCCGTACTTCCTGCTCGGGCGCCGGCGGCACCGCGCTCAGGTGCCGCTCCTCCTCCTGGCCCTGTTCTCGGCCCTGTTCTTGGACTGGGGGCACCTGTTCGACCGTGGGCTCGGAGATCAGCTGGGCCAGGTTGTCGGCGAACCTCTCGATGAGCTTGCCGCCGACCTCGGCCATGACCCCCCGCCCGAACTGCGCCGGCCGGCCCGTCACGTTGAACGACGTCTCCACCGTGACCAGCGTGGCCTCGTCGCGTTCGCGCAGACGCGCCTTGACCGTGGCGGAGGCGGTGCCCGAGCCCCTGGCCTCCTTGCCCGACGCCTGGATGGTGAGCGTGTAGGAGTCTTTGTCCACGTCCTGGAACTTGGCCGTGCCCCGGTAGGTGACCGTGATCGGGCCGACCTTGACCTTCATCCTGCCGGTGAACTCGTCGCCCTCGAAGACGTCGAGCGCCGCACCCGGCAGGCAGGGCGCGACCCGCTCGACGTCGAGCAGCACCGCCCAGGCCTGCTCGATCGGAACGGGAACAGTGAACTCGTGCTCGAACCGCATCGCCATCGATCCGCTCCTTCTCCCAGTGCCTGTGACGATATGCCGCAGCGGGGGCGCCCCGGAAGAGGCGCCCCCTTCAGATCACGGCGAGGCCGTCGCCGTCCGCACCGCGCGGTGGGTCAGCACCCTGGCCAGATGCCGCCGGTAGTCGGGCTGGGCGTGCAGATCGGCGGGCGGAGAGGTGTCGGCCGCCGCCTCCTCGCACGCCTGGCGTACCTGATCGCCCAGCTCCACGCCCTGCAACGCGGCCTCGGTGGCACGGGCGCGCACCGGAGTGGCGCCCATGTTGGTCAGCCCGATCCTGGCCTCGGCGATCGAGCCGTTGGAGCGCCTGACCGCCGCCGCCACGCCGACGATGGCCCACGCCTGCGCGGTCCGGTGGAACTTCTCGTAGTGGAAGCCCCAGCCCGCGCCCAGTTTCGGCACCTTCACCCCGGTCAGGATCTCGCCCTGCCGCAGCGCCGACTCCCAGTAGTCGACGAAGAACGCGGCGGCCGGGATCTCCCGCTCGCCCTGCGCCGAGGCGGCCACGAACACCGCCTCCAGCGCCAGCGCCACCGCCGGCAGGTCGCCGGCCGGATCCGCGTGGGCCAGCGAGCCGCCGAACGTGCCCCGGTGCCTGATCGCCGGATCGGCCACCTGGGCCGCGGCCAGCGCCACCAGCGGGCAGCCGTCCCGCACCACGGGCGAGCGCAGCACCTCGTCGTGCGTGGCCATCGCGCCGATGAAGACGTGGTCACCGCGGTCGTGCACGCCCTTCAGTTCGGCGATCCTGCCGACGTCCACCAGCTTCGACGGGTAGGCCAGCCGCAGCCGCAACAGCGGCAGCAGCGACTGACCGCCGGCCAGGACCTTGGCGTCCTCGTCCGAGGCGAGCGCCTGGCACGCCTGCTCCAGCGAGCTCGGACGTTCGTAGTCGAACTGAGCGGGAATCATCGCCGCACTCCTTCCAGGGCCCGCCAGACGCGCTCGGGCGTGCACGGCATCCGTAGGTCCTCGATCCCGTACGGCCGCAGCGCGTCCACGATCGCGTTCACCACGGCCGGGGTCGAGGCGATCGTGCCCGCCTCGCCGACGCCCTTGGCGCCCAGCGGGTTGCTGGTCGCCGGGGTCTCGGTCCGGTCGAGGGTGAACATCGGCAGGTCGGCGGCCGACGGCAGCAGGTAGTCGGCCATCGTGGTGGTGAGCAGGTTGCCCTCGGCGTCGTACGTGGCCTCCTCGAAGAGCGCCTGCGCGATGCCCTGGGCGATGCCGCCGTGGACCTGGCCCTCCACGATCAGCGGGTTGACGACCTTGCCGATGTCGTCCACCGCCACGTACGAGCGCAGCTTCACCATGCCCGTCTCCGTGTCGACCTCCACCGCGCACAGATGGGTGCCGTGCGGGAAGGAGTAGTTGTCCGGGTCGAACGTGGCGTCGGAGTCGAGGCTCGGCTCGACCCCTTCGGGTAGGTCGTGCGCGGTGAACGTGGCGTAGGCCAGTTCCTGGATCGTCTTGCTCGAATCCGTGCCGCGCACCTTGAACGCCCCGGCCTCGAACTCCAGGTCGTCCGGCGAGCACTCCAGCACGTACGCGGCCAGCTTGCGGGCCTTCTCCTTCACCTTCTCGCACGCCTTGAGCACCGCGACACCGCCGACGACCAGCGAGCGCGAGCCGTAGGTGTCCATGCCCTTGTGCGCGATCGCCGTGTCGCCGTGCAGCACCGTGACGTCCTCGAACGGCACGCCGAGCGCGTCGGCCACGATCTGGCTCCACGACGTCACGTGGCCCTGCCCGTGCGGCGAGGTGCCGGTGATGACCTCGACCTTGCCCGTGGGCAGCATGCGCACCGAGCCGTGCTCCCAGCCGCCCGCGCCGAAGTTCGCGTCCGCCAGCCACCGGGACGGGGCCAGGCCGCACATCTCCGTGTACGTGCTGACGCCGATCCCGAGCTGTACCGGGTCGCCCCGGTCCCGCCGGTCGGCCTGTTCGGCGCGCAGCTTGTCGTAGCCGAACAGCGACAGCGCCCGGTCGGTGGCCGCCTCGTAGTTGCCCGAGTCGTACGTCAGCCCCGAGATCGTGGCGTAGGGGAACTCCTCGTGCTTGATCCAGTTGCGCCTGCGCACCTCGACCGGGTCCACGTTCACCGCGGCCGCGAGCTCGTCCATCATCCGCTCGATGAGGAACGTGGCCTCGGGACGGCCCGCCCCGCGGTAGGCGTCGGTCGGCATCTTCGTGGTGAACACGCCCGTGCAGTTGAACTGGTACGCGTCCATCTTGTAGATCGCGTTGCACATCGACGCGCCCAGCAGCGGGATGCCCGGCGTGAGCAGCATCAGGTACGCGCCCATGTCGGCCAGCAGGCTGACCTGCAGCCCCCTGATGCGCCCGTCGGCCTCGGCCGCCAGCCGTACGTGCTGGATCTGGTCGCGGCCGTGGTGCACGGTCAGGTTGCCCTCGGAGCGCGACTCCGTCCACTTGACCGGCCGGCCCAGCTTGCGGGCCAGCAGCAGGCAGAGCACCTCCTCCGCGGTGACCTGCAGCTTCGAGCCGAACCCGCCGCCCACGTCGGGCGCGATCACCCGCAGCTTGTGCTCGGGGATGCCGGTGACCACGGCCAGCATGACCCGCAGCACGTGCGGGATCTGCGTGGACGACCACAGCGTGAACGACTCGCCGTCGGTGTCGGCCAGGATCGCCCGCGGCTCCATCGCGGTCGGGATGAGCCGCTGCTGGACGAAGGTCCGGTCGACGACGACGGGCGCGTCCCTGAACGCGGCCTCGATGTCGCCGAAGTCGGCCGTCATCTCGTACGCCTTGTTGCCCGTCTCGTGCACCTTCGGGCTGTCCGGCGACAGCGCCTCGGTCATGTCGACCACCGCGGGCAACGGCTCGTAGTCGACCTCGATCGCCTCCAGCGCGTCGGCCGCCCGGTAGCGGTCGACCGCGATCACGCAGGCCACGGCCTCGCCCACGTACCGGACCTCGGAGACCGCCATCGGCGGGTGATCGGGGATCACGATGTCCTCGGTGACCGGCCACGCGCACGGCAGGCTGCCCTGCTCGGCGGCGAGATCTTGGCCGCTGAAGGCCGCCACGACCCCGGGAAGCGCACGCGCCCCCGACACGTCCACCCCGGTGATCCTGGCGTGCGCCATCGGGCTGCGCAGGAACGTCACGTACAGCATCCCAGGACGGGACAGGTTGTCCGTCCACTGCGTGCGGCCCGTCAGCAGCCTGGCGTCCTCTTTGCGCTTACGCGGCCTGCCCACCTCCTGAACGGTCACGGCGTGCTCACCGCCTGACCCATCTCCTGCGCGCCCTTGCGGACGGCGCGCACGATGTTGCAGTAGCCGGTGCAGCGGCAGAGGTTGCCCTCAAGCCCCTGTCTGATCGTCTCTTCCGACGGCTCAGGGTCCTCCCTGAGCAGGTCTATCGCGGCCATGACCATGCCGGGCGTGCAATAGCCGCACTGCAGCGCGTGCTCCTCGTGGAAGGCCCGCTGCATCGGGTGCATCTCACCGGCCGCGCCCAGGCCCTCGATCGTGACGACGTCGCCGCCGTCGGCCTGCACGGCCAGCACCGAGCAGCTCTTGACGCTCTTGCCGTCGAGCATCACCGTGCAGGCGCCGCAGTTACTGGTGTCGCATCCGACCGGGGTTCCGGTCTTGCCCAGTCGTTCTCGTAGGAGATGAACGAGCAGGAGTCGCGGCTCGACTTCCTCCTCGTACGTGATCCCGTCGACAGTGACGGTGATTCGGGGCATACGTCCTCCCTCATTGAGCAGGGGGGGAAAGGCGGACACTCCGAACCTACGCCGGTGTTCTTACCGGTCAAGGGTCACTTACCCCGGACCACCCGCGCGACGATCGCGACCAGCCCCGCGAAGGCCAGTCCCAGCACCGTCACCCCGACCAGAACCAGCGGCTCACGGATCGTGCGTGTCACCGTCAAAATGCCCAGAACGATGAAGAGCACACCGCTGAGCAGGGCCATCCAGTCCGTCCTGTGCACCCGCCTGTACGCTCGATCGGGCCGCTCGACGTCACGCCGCACGCCGCACCTCCATGTCGCCGACTCCGCCCTTGAGGTACAGCACGATCGTGGAGACCTTGCCCTCCGGCTTCGTCTCCGGCTCCAGCACCTTGTCCGAGCGCACCTGCACCCCGCCCTTGAGCGACTGGTCGATGACGATGTCGCCGATCTTGTTGGTGGCGTGCACCTCGACCCTGGCGGTCGGCGGCACGATCACCACCAGCTCTCCCGCCGACACCGCGGCGTTGAACGTCACGTGCGTCCCCGGCGGCAGCCGCAGCTCCGACAGGTCCAGCCGGCCGTCTCCCAGGCCCACGTCGTAGAGCTGGTTCGCCTCGGCGATCGTGGTCGGCGTCCACTCCGACGGGCCGATGTTGCGCGGCAGGCCGCCGAGCACCAGCCCCATCGCCACGATCAGCACGAGCGCGGTGCCCGCGGCCACCAGACCGGCGCCCCGGCCCCACCAGGCGGCGATGAGCAGACCCGCGCCGACGGTGATGAGCATGGCGCCGCCGACGACGGTCGGGCTCACTCCGCCGGCCGACCTGGCTTGGACCGCCACGACGATCCCTCCAATGATGATTGCCAGCAGGATGGTGATGGCGCCGATGTACGACCTGGGCCGGGGCGCCCGCTTGTTGCGCTTGGGCGGGATCGGGCGGCCGTACAGGGCGGGGTCGTAAGGGGAGTGGCCGCCGGCCCGCTTCGCCGGGTCGAGCGGCTGGTAGGGGCCGTTCGGCGCGAACGGCTCGCCGTAGCCGGAGTAGTCGAGCGCGGCCGGGGGGTCGGGGCGGTAGGCGGGCCGCGGGTCGCTCGAGGCGGCCTCGGGGCGCTGGGGCCCCGGCACGGCGTGCTCCGCGGTCACCGCCTCCGGCGACACGCCCCGCTCCCGGCGGGCCGCGGCCTGGCGGGCCCGATAGGCCGCATCCCTGGCACTGTCGGCCGCCGCCCGCAACTCCTCGACAGACGCCGCCTCCCGCGCCTCCCTGCCCGGCGCTCCGCTCTCGGCCGGCGCCGCGCTCTCCTGGGGGGCCGCACTCTCGGCCGGCATCGCGCTCTCTGCCGGAGCCGCCGGCGTGGCCGGGGGGCGCACGCTGCCGGTCACCGGCTCCCGTCCCGCGCCCGCTGACGTGACGGATTCGTTCGCTGATGTGACAGATTCGTCCGCGTTCGCCGGGGGGACGGCCTCGTCCACGCCCTCCGGCGCGGGGCGCGGGGCGCGGGGGACCGGGGTGGTCGGCGGGGCCGGGGAGAAGTGGGCGGCGGGTCGTTCGCCCTGCCGCCTGAGCAGCCGTTCCGGCATCGACCTGGCCAGCCCGAGCAGATCCACCCCGCTGGAGTGGGCGGCCAGCAGCGACACGGCCAGGAACACCCCGACCACCAGCGTCCCCGTGTCGAGCCAGACCGTCGCCAGGTTGAGCGCCAGCCCGAACGCCAGCACCGCCGACAGCAACGCCATCACGGCCTCGGCGTCGAAGTCGCGCCGTGTCCACTGCTCGATCAGCCCCGGCCGGCCGTTCGGCTCCTTCATCAGCAGGAACGCGGCCAGATAGAGGAGCAGCCCGACCCCGGACCCCAACAGCAGCACGGCGACGCCCACCCGGAACACCACCGGGTCGATGCCGGTGTAGCGTCCCAGGCCCGCGCAGACTCCCATGAGGAAGCGCCCCTCGCTGCTGCGTCGCAGCTCACGGGGTGGGGCGGCCGGTTGCCTGGGCGGAGCTTCTGTCATGCCTACATCGTGGACCCACGCGCGGGCGGCTCGCATCCGGGAGACCCCTGACCCGACCCGGGGGTTGTTCCCTGATGCTGGAATGCCCCCGACATGTGACTATGGCCATGTTATGGCTGACCAGAAGCTTCTCGCCGAGCAGAGCGGCGACACGCCCTACCGCCGGATGATGCGCCCCATGGAGGGGCGCCTGCTCGGCGGTGTCGCCCAGGGGCTGGCGGCGCAGCTCAAGCTTGATCCCGTGGTGATCAGGCTGATGTTCGTGCTGCTCACCGTCGTCCATGGGATCGGTGCGGTGGCGTACGCCGTGCTGTGGATGGTCACGCCGCGGCAGCCGTACCAGGGCCAGCAGCCGCAGCGCGACTGGAGCCAGCTGGCCGCGTTCAGCGCGATCGGGGTGGCGCTGCTGGCGTTCGGCTGGCTGACCGGGGCCTCGCAGGGCGGCATCGGCATGCTGCCGTTCGCCGTCGGCGGGATCGGCGCGCTGATTCTCTGGCAGCAGGCCGACCCCGAACGCCGCAAGGGCTGGGTCAGCGGCGCCACGCTCAGCATGCGCAAGAACCGGGTGCGCACGCTGCTCGGCGTCGGCCTGGTCGTGATCGGCGCGACCGGATTCCTGGCCGCGGAAGGCGAGCTGCCCCAGATCAGGGACAGCCTGCTGTTCACCGTGGTCGTGGTCGGCGGGCTTGCCGTCATCGCCGCGCCCTGGCTGGCGGGCCTGTGGAAAGAGCTGCAGCTTGAGCGGCGCGAGCGCATCAGGCAGGAGGAGCGGGCCGAGGTCGCGGCCATGGTGCACGACTCCGTGCTGCACACGCTCACGCTGATCCAGCGCGTCGCGCACGACCCGCGCGAGGTCTCGCGGCTGGCCCGCTCGCAGGAACGCGAGCTGCGTAACTGGCTCTACCAGCCGGCGCAGGACGCCGACGCCACGGTGGCGGCGGCGGTACGCAGGATCGCGGCCGAGGAGGAGGACTCCCACGGGGTGCCGATCGAGGTCGTCTGCGTGGGGGACATCGCCCTCGATCCGGCGGGCAAGCTGGGGGCCATGCTCAAGGCGGCCCGGCAGGCGATGGTCAACGCGGCCAAATACTCTGAGAGTCCCTCTATTTCCGTCTATGCCGAAGTAGAGGGTGAAGAGGTCACGATTTTCGTGAAGGATCGTGGCAAGGGGTTCGACCTTGAGGCGGTGCCGCTCGACAGGATGGGGATCAGGGAGTCCATCATCGGGAGAATGGAACGTCACGGAGGCGCGGCCCGCGTTCGCACGGAGCCCGGCGAGGGCACGGAAGTGATGTTGACGATGAAGGTGGAGAAGGCATGACGCGCGTACTGATCGTCGACGATCACCGGCTGTTCCGATCGGGCGTGCGCGCCGAGCTCGGCGACTCCATCGAGGTGGTCGGGGAGGCGGAGGACGTCGAGAGCGCGGTCAAGGCGATCGCCGCGCACCAGCCCGACGTGGTGCTGCTCGACGTGCACATGCCCGGTGGCGGCGGCCAGGAGGTGCTGCGCCGGGTGCTGGGTGCCGGCTCCCAGGTGCGCTTCCTGGCGCTGTCGGTCTCCGACGCGGCCGAGGACGTCATCGGCGTGATCAGGGGCGGCGCCCGCGGCTACGTGACCAAGAACATCAGCGGCAAGGAGCTCACCGACGCCATCCGCCGGGTGGCCGACGGCGACGCGGTGTTCTCGCCGCGGCTGGCGGGGTTCGTGCTGGACGCGTTCGCCTCGTCGGAGGCTCCCTCCATCGATCCCGAGCTCGACTCGCTGACGCAGCGCGAGCGGGAGGTGCTGCGGCTGATCGCGCGGGGGTACGCGTACAAGGAGATCGCCAAGGAGCTGTTCATCTCGGTCAAGACCGTGGAGACCCACGTGTCGTCCGTCCTGCGCAAACTCCAGCTCTCCAACCGGCACGAGCTGTCCCGCTGGGCCACCGCGCGACGCCTCGTCTGATCTGTCCCTTACGCCGATCTCGCCAGTTTTTGGCGGGTCTTGGACCGTTACAGGAAAGTTATCGGGATTTCGCCAGCGAAACTCTCGTCTCCGTTGTCACACAAGGAGGTAGTCGAAGCACTTAAGTCCAGGAGTAACCCCTTTGAAGCGCGTCACCCGGATGCTTCCGGCTCTGCTCGCTCTGGCCGCCGCCACGGCATGTGCGGCGGAGAGCGTCCCCGCTCCACAGCCCGGCGCCCGAGCCGCCGCTGTGGCCCAGAGCACCACGATCCCCGCTCCCGCCCCCGCCGCGGGTGCCGTCGCCGCCCCGGCGAAAAAGGCAAAGCTGGAGATCGCCGATATCACCCCCATGGGGGAGAAGACGGAGAAGGTGGGGGTCGGGTTCCCGATCATCGTCACCTTCGACCGTGACGTCAAAGACAAGGCCGCGGTCGAGGCCCTGCTCGACGTCGAACCGGAGAAGCCCGTGGAGGGCGCCTGGCGCTGGGTGTCCCCGCGCAAGGTCATCTACCGGACGAAGACGTACTGGAAGCCGTACCAGAAGGTGCTCTTCACCGCGCGTTTGTCCGAGCTGCCCGGCAACGAGAAGGCCAAGAACGTCTCACGCCGCTTCGCGGTCGGCTCCCAGCAGATCTCCTTGGTCAACACGCGGAACCACACGATGAAGGTCTACCGCAACGGCAAGCTGGCCAAGAAGATCGCGATCAGCGCCGGTAAGGGCGGCTTCGTCCGCAACGGCGTGGACGTGTACCTCACCACCAGCGGCACCCACCTCACGATGGGCAAGAAGGCCGTCGAGACCATGACCTCCTCC
Source organism: Nonomuraea sp. NPDC048892 (assembly GCF_040649735.1). Taxonomy (NCBI): domain Bacteria; kingdom Bacillati; phylum Actinomycetota; class Actinomycetes; order Streptosporangiales; family Streptosporangiaceae; genus Nonomuraea; species Nonomuraea sp. NPDC048892. Next base: position 46,869 of record NZ_JBEZFZ010000017.1, read on the forward strand.
TGGATGGGCGTGACGGATCCCAAGGATCCGCGCTACTACAAGGAGGAGATCCCGTGGGCGGTGCGCATCTCCGACAGCGGCGAGTACGTGCACCAGAGCGCCGGCTACTACCAGTTCCTGGGGCGCTCGAACCAGAGCCACGGCTGCGTGCGGGCCACTCCGGCCGGAGCCAAGTGGTTCTACACGATCGCCCAGCGCGGTGACGTCGTGAAGATCACCGGCACCAAGCGCAAACTGCAGTGGAACAACGGCTGGAGCTACTGGCAGCTCAACTGGACCCAGTGGAAGAAGGGCAGCGCCCTCAAGCCCTGACCCGGCACTTCATGAAGAGGGGCCGCTTTCCCCGCAAAGGAAAGCGGCTCCTCTTCCACGCTCAGCCCTGAGACCCTTCCACGCTCACGCCGGATGCCCGGTTTCCAGGCGCAGGCCCACTATGCGCCCAGGCTCAGAGCTTCTCCAAGGGCGCGTAGGCCAACAGCAGGGTCTTCTCGCCGCCGCTGCCGAAGTCGATCTTCACCTTGGTCTTCTCCGCCACCCCGTCCACGGACACCACCGTGCCCAGCCCGAACGCGTCGTGCGTGACCCGGTCGCCGGGCGTCAGGGACGGGATCTTCCGCCCGCCGCTCTTGGCCGGGGCCGGGCGCGCGGCCGGCTCGCGCTTCGTGGCGGCGCTCCAGGCGGACTTCTCCGGATCGGTACGCCAGTCGATCAGAGTGCCCGGCACCTCGCTGACGAAGCGCGAGGCCGGGTTGAACGACGGCGCCCCCCACGAGCTGCGCACGGCCGCCCGCGTCAGGTAGAGCCGCTTCTGCGCCCTGGTGATGCCGACGTAGGCCAGCCGCCGCTCCTCCTCCAGCTCCTTGGGCTCGCCCAAGGACCGGATGTGCGGGAACACACCGTCCTCCATGGCCGTCAGGAACACGACGGGGAACTCCAGCCCCTTGGCGGTGTGCAGCGTCATCAGCGTGACGACCCCCTGCCCGCCGTCGCTGTCGGGGATCTGGTCGGCGTCGGCCACCAGCGACACCTGCTCCAGGAACTCCACCAGCGTGCCCTCCGGGTTGGCCTCCTCGAACTCGGAGGCCACGGAGATGAGCTCGTTGAGGTTTTCCAGGCGGGACTCGTCCTGCGGATCCTCCGACGCCTCAAGCTCGGCGCGGTAGCCGGTGGCCACCAGGATCTCCTCGGCCAGCGCGGACGGCGGCATGCCCTCGGCCTTGGCGATCAGCTCCTCGAGCATCGAGACGAACTCGCGGATGGCGTTGAGCGAGCGCGTGGCCATCCCGTATGCCTCGTCGGCCCGGCGCAGCGCGTCCCAGAACGGGATCTGCTCGCGCGAGGACAGCGCCTCCACCATCGCCTCGGCCCGGTCGCCGATGCCGCGCTTGGGCACGTTGAGAATGCGCCGCAGCGACACCACGTCGGCCGGGTTGGCCAGCACCCGCAGGTAGGCCAGCAGGTCCTTGACCTCCTTGCGCTCGTAGAAGCGCACCCCGCCGACGACCTTGTAGGGCAGGCCGGTGCGGATGAAGATCTCCTCGAACACGCGGGAGGCGGCGTTGGTGCGGTAGAAGACCGCGACCTCGCCCGGCTTGACGTCCTCCTCGTCGCTGAGCCGGTCGACCTCCTGGGCCACGAACATGGCCTCGTCGTGCTCGTTGTCGGCCACGTAGCCCACGATCTTGGGCCCGTCGCCCTGGTCGGACCAGAGGTTCTTCGGCTTGCGCGACTCGTTGCGCGAGATCACCGCGTTGGCCGCGGCCAGGATGTTCTGCGTGGAGCGGTAGTTCTGCTCCAGCAGGATGGTGCGCGCGTCGGGATAGTCGCGCTCGAACTCCAGGATGTTGCGGATCGTCGCGCCGCGGAAGGCGTAGATCGACTGGTCGGCGTCGCCCACCACGCACAGCTGCGACATGTCGGCGCCCGAGCGCACCAGCTCACCGTCGCCGGTGCGCAGCTCGGGATGGCCGACCAGCTCCCTGATCAGGATGTATTGGGCGTGGTTGGTGTCCTGGTATTCGTCGACCAGCACATGCCTGAACCGCATCCGGTAGTGCTCGGCCACGTCGGGGAAGAGCTGGAACAACGTCACCGTGTTCATGATGATGTCGTCGAAGTCCATCGCGCCGGCCTCGGTCAGCTTGAGCTGATAGGCCTTGTACGCCTGCGCGAGCGTCTTCTCCAGGTGTGAGCCCGCCCGGTCGATCGCGCTCTCGTAGTCGACCAGCTCGTTCTTGAAGTTGCTGACCTGCGCCGAGAACGAACGCGGCGGATAACGCTTGGGGTCGAGCTCCATCTCCCTGCAGACCATGGCCATCAGCCGCTGGGAGTCGGCCTGGTCGTAGATGGAGAAGCTGGACGGGAAGCCCAGCCGCTTGGCCTCCCTGCGCAGGATGCGCATGCAGGCGCTGTGGAACGTCATCACCCACATCGCCTTGGAGCGCGGCCCGACGAGCTTGTCGATGCGCTCCTTCATCTCCCTGGCGGCCTTGTTGGTGAAGGTGATGGCCAGGATCTCGCCCGGATGCACCTCACGTTCGGCCAGCAGATAGGCGATGCGGTGCGTGAGCACCCGCGTCTTTCCCGAGCCCGCCCCGGCCACGATGAGCAGTGGACTGCCGTGATGGATCACGGCCTCGCGCTGTTGCGGGTTGAGGCCGTCGAGCAAGGGGTGGTCAACAGAGACTTGGGTCGGCACCTACCTAGGTTAAGACGCTCCACCGACATTCGGCGCCCGGAATGCCTCCGGCGGGGTCCCGGTTGTCCTCCATGGAAGGTCCAGAGAGGGGAATCATGCTGCCGGAGAGCGAGATCAACCGGGTGCTCGTCGTGACCGCCCATCCTGACGACGCCGATTTCGGCTCGGCGGGCAGCGTGGCGCTGTTCGTGGACCGCGGCGTCGAGGTCACCTACCTGCTGGTCACGGACGGTGACGCGGGCGGCAACGAGCGCGAGCTGGACAACTCCGGCATGGCCGAGCTGCGCAGGGCCGAGCAGCTGGCCGCGGCCAAGGCGGTCGGGGTCACCGACGTGCGCTTCCTCGGCCGCTCCGACGGGCAGGTGGTGCCCTCGCTCGACCTGCGGCGCTCGATCGCCAGGGTCATCCGCCAGGTCAGACCCGACCTGGTCATCACCCATCACCCCGACCGCAACTACCAGTTCATCGCCCCCAGCCATCCGGACCACCGCGCCGTGGGCGGCGCCACCCTGGACGCGGTCTATCCGGACGCGCGCAACCCGTACGCGTTCCCGGAGCTGATCAAGGAGGAGGGGCTAGAGGCGTGGACCGTACGTGAGGTGTGGCTGAACGGGGGCTCAACCCCCAACCACTTCGTGGACATCACCGAGGCCATGGACCGCAAGCTCGCGGCCTTGCAGTCACATGTCAGCCAGGTCGCCCACGTGGACGGCTTCGCCGACTTCGTCAAGAGCCGCTTCGCCGCCTGGGCGAAGCAGGCCGGCCTCGGCGACGACCGCTACGCGGAGGGCTTCCAGGTCGTCCCCACGGCCTGACCCGCGCGACCCGCGCCGCCCTCGTCACCCGGGGCGGTCAGGGGACGGAGCCTGGTGGCACCACCCAGAGCGACGGCTGCCCCGTCACCTCCGAGATGATGTCGAAGGCGTGCCCGTAGTGCAGGATCGTCGCCCCGTGCACCTCGGCGCAGGCGGCGATCAGCAGCTCGTCGGGGCCGATGCCGCGGTGCTGGGAGATCTCGACGAGCTGCCGCTGCACGACCATCGCCCGCGTCTGCACCTCCTGGTCGACCGGCAGCAGGATGCACTGCCGCTGGGCGTGCACCATGCGCTGGTAGTGGCCGTAGTCCTGGGCGCTGTAGAACACCTCGAGATCCACGACACTGCAGGTCGCCACCGCCCTGGCCGCGTACAGCGGCTGGAGGGCCTTGGCGATCACCTCGCTGGCCCTGATGCGGGCCAGCGCGCTCTTGTCGAGGAGGTACATCAGTCCTGTCGTCGCCACACCTGCGTCGTGATCTCCGGATCCAGCAGGTCCGGGCTCCCCTCCGTGCGCCAGAACTCGAACGCTCTGATCGCACACTCCTTGTCCGCGTCCTTGTCGACCACTACGCGCAGCGCGGCGTGGACCGTTTCTCTCATGGTCGGCGTACCGAGCTTCTGCTGGGCCGCTTCCAGCAGCTCCTGGTCGATGTCGATTACCGTACGCATGCGACAGCACCTCCGTACCTCCGGCGTATCTGAGTTTCCGTGTTCATCCGTCTTTTTCGGGCATGCGCCAAGCCCGAACCGGGGTGGGTTCGAAACAGGCGCCTCGGAGACGGTAAAGCCTGGACATGCGCAGGTCACAGCGGGACCGGGTGGGCGGGGGAGAAAATCCTTCCGTTAGGTGAAAACTCTTATCCCGCACGAGGCAGATGATCTATCGCGACGCGATCTGCCGGTCACCTCATTCGCTCACTTTTCATGGCGCACAGGTGTCAACCCGCCTTCTCCTGATATGCCGCCCTCGCGCTTGGCGGCGATTCTGGCGAAAAGGTAGCCAAGTGAGTTGGTGGCGAGATGCAGCATGGCCGGAGTGAGCAGGCCGCGGTGGCGGCGCAGCTCGCAGAACAGCACCCCGGCCGCCGCCGTGGACACGACGCTGCCCGCGACCACCCTGGCGGTGTCGAGATGTCCGGGCGACTCACCGGCCGTCAGTGCGCCCAGCGCGGGGTTGGCGCGCGCCATGTCGATCGCGGGAAGGATGTGCCAGAGCCCGAACAGGGTGGAGGAGACCGCCGTCGCGGCGGCTGTGCCCCGGCGGCGACGCACCATGCCGTAGAGAGCGCCACGGAACCCGACCTCCTCCAGCAGAACCGTGCCCAGCGGCACCTGGAGCAGCGCCTCCTCCAGGACGCGGGCTCGCGACAGCGACAGGGCGCGCTCGTCACGGAAGAAGGGCCTGGTGCGGGGGGAGAGGATGCCGACGGTGTAGACGGCGGCCACACCCGCCGCCAGCGCCCCACCGGCCACGGCGCCCCGCCGCCCGTCCTCGAACCCGATCTCCTGCCAGGACAGCCCGGAACGACGAGCCATCGCGACGAGGGCGGCCGTGGCCAGGGTGGACGTCAATGGGCCCAGGCGTGGGGCGACCTTGTTGTTCAGCAGGTTGGCGGCGGTGAGCACGACGATCGACCGAAGCAGCACCCTTGCAGGCTACGCAATCCCCACGCAGCCGCCGCCCCGCAACCTCCGATCCACCCCTGAGCCACCGCCCAACCACCCTCAACCCACCCGGCCAGCCCGCGCAGCGCCCCCGAGGGCTGACCGCGCTGGGCGAGTCTGGGCAGGCCGCACGTCGGTGCCACAGCTGCCTGGACGGGCTGGGCGGTGGTCAGGAGGCTGCGGGGCGGCGCCAGGTTTCGGGGGTGCGGGCGCGGCGGCGTTCTTCCGGGGTGAGGCCGCCCCAGATGCCGTCCGACTCGCCGGCTCGTAAGGCGTAGGAACGGCACTCCTGGATGACCTGGCAGCCGGCGCAGACCGCCTTGGCTCTGGCCTCCTGCAACGGCGTGGGGGCGAGAGGGAAGAAGAGGTCAGGGTCGCTGGATCTGCACGCCCCCCTGCGCAGCCAGCCGATCTCCTCCAGTTGCATGGGTCAAAGGTAGAGCGTGATCATGATCGACCACATCATTCTCCGGGTTGACTCTCGTGTACGTCCTACGGTTTGATCGCACGCCCCCGTGTAGACCCTGTGCGGGTGCCGACCACATGTCCGGCATTTCGCCGCACGCATCCTCGGCGGCCCCGCCCACAACAGGCGTCCAGGTTGCGTCCACTGTCAGGAGGCGTGCATTCCGACGGGCGTCCCCCAGCATGCGTCTCCCAGCAGGAATTCACCGTCAGCAGGAGTCCACGCCGTCCCGGTAGCCCGTCGCGAACGACGCCTGTCGTTGCTCGGCCGTGCCGTGGGCGGCCGGGTCGAGCCAGTTGTCGGTCGGGTCGCCCGCCGCCTCCAGGCTCAGCAGCAGCTCGTCCTCGTCACCCGCCTCCGCCGTCAGCGCCCCCGAGCCGACCAGGGCGGACAGCGTGCCGCCCGCGTAGCAGTCGGCCTGCAGCTCCATCTGGACGTTGAGCCGGAAGTTCGTCTGCAACTGGGCCTGGACGGCGTGCCCGAACTCGTGCGGAATGATCACGTAGACGGAGCCGTCGCCCATCTCGCTCCACAGCGACTCCATCCAGTCCTGGTCATAAGCGATGAAGTGGCCGATCGGGCAGTAGAAGGCATTGTTCGGTACGGATTTCTCCCCGCCGCAGGACGGCCCGGAGGTTCCCGAATACGGGACGAAGTCGGCGATCGGACGGTAGGTCTGGCCGAGTTGCTGGAAGTGTTGTGTCCAGAACTGCTCCGTGAGCGTGCGCGCCGTGCGGATGTCGTCCTCGAACGAGTCGGCCCCCTGGCGGTCCATCGACCGCGGGGCGACGATGCCGCAGCCGGCGACCAGCAGTACCAGTACGGCCGCGAGCCGGGCGAGGCCGGTGCGGGAGGTCAGAGTGGGGGAGATCCGGTCACGCGTCACGGGTTTCACGCATCCCAGGTGTGCGGGGTGGTCGGTCGGCATCCAAGGGTGAGGGTGGTCGATGTGTCCCAGCCGTGCGGCAGTGGTCGGTGTGTGCGGGTTTCACGTGTCCCAAGTGTGCACGGGGTCGTTGGTGTGCATGCGTTCGATGTACTCGAGTGTCATGCCTCGCAGGGCCTCGTGTCGATCACCCTTCCGTGCTCGTACGTGCTCGACCTGCCACGTGGCCCCCGTACGCCCGGTCAGGCACCGTCCCTCGATGACCGACAGCAGCCGGTCCGCCACGGGACCGTGCACGCCCCACCGGACCAGGCCCTCGTGCGCCAGGGGCAGCAGTCGCCGCAGGATCAGCTCGGCGGCGGGCACCTCGCCCAGCCCGGGCCAGTACAGCCGCGCGTCCAGCCCGTGCCTGGCCGCCGCGGCGAGGTTGTCCTCGGCCGCGCGGAACGACATCTGGCTCCAGATCGGACGCTCGTCGTACGGCAGCATGCGCATCAGCCCGTAGTAGAAGGCCGCGTTGGCCGAGATGTCGGCCACGGACGGCCCTGCGGGCAGCACCCGGTTCTCCACGCGCAGGTGCGGCACCCCGTCGACCACCGCGTACACCGGCCGGTTCCACCGGTAGATCGTGCCGTTGTGCAGGGTGAGCTCGTGGAGCTGGGGGATGCGGCCCTGTCCGAGCTCGGCGCGCGGGTCCTCCTCCTCGCAGAGGGGCAGCAGGGCCGGGTAGTAGTTGACGTTCTCCTCGAACAGGTCGAAGACGCTGGTGATCCACCGCTCACCGAACCACACCCTGGGCCGTACGCCCTGCGCCTTGAGCTCGGCCGGACGCGTGTCCGTGGACTGCTCGAACAGCGCGATCCTGGTCTCCCTGTGCAGTTCCTTGCCGAACAGGAACGGCGAGTTCGCCGCCACCGCGACCTGGGCCCCGGAGATGGCCTGGGCGGCGTTCCAGTGCGCGGCGAACATCTCGGGGCTGACCTGCAGATGGAGCTGCACGCTCGTGCAGGCGGCCTCGGGCGCGAGGCTGTCGGCGCGCGTGTCGAGGCGTTCGACGCCCTCGATGGAGATGTGCAGGTCCTCGCCCCTGGCGGCGAAGATCTGCTCGTTCAGCAGGCGGTAGCGCGGGTTGGCCGACAGGGTGCCCTCGCTGATGTCCTGCTCGCGCAGTGTGGGCAGGATGCCGATCAGGACCAGATGGGCGTCCTGCGAACGGGCGCGTTCGTTGGCGTGGTTGAGCCGGGTCCTGACGTCGTTCTCCAGGCGCAGGGCGCCGTCGCCTGCCAGGTCCTGGGGCTGGACGTTGATCTCGATGTTGAACTGGCCCAGCTCCGTGGCCCAGTCGGGCTCGGCGATGGCGTTGAGCACCTGGGCGTTGCGCATGGCGGCCTCGCCGAGGCCGTCCACGATGTTGAGCTCGATCTCCAGGCCGGCCAGCGGGTGGTCGAAGTCGAAACGCGCATCCCGCAGCATCTGGGCGAAGACGTCGAGACACTGATGGACCTTTTCACGATATTTCCGGCGGTCGTCCCGGCTGAACACGACTACTGGCACATCTCTGCCCATAACTCGAAATGTCGCACGTCAAAGCCCACAAGACCAGTGCCCGAATGTGAAAGACCGGATCCAGCCCGCATGACGGAGCCGCCGTCCTCTCCACAGGTGCGGAAGTTGTCCACAGGCGTCCGCGAGACAGCTCCCGAGACGCACGGCAATGGCTAGGGTTCAGGGATGCGCGTTTTGATAACCGGCGGGGCGGGATATATCGGCAGTACGATCGCGTCGGCGTGCCTCGACGCCGGGATCGAGCCCGTCATCCTCGACAGTCTCGTGACGGGGCGGCGGGAGTTCGCCGAGGGCCGGGTGCTCTACGAGGGGAAGATCAGCGACGGCCCGCTGATTGACAGGATATTTACCGAAAATCCCGATATCGAGGCCGTCATCCATTGCGCGGCGCTCATCGTGGTCCCCGATTCCGTGGCCGACCCCATCGGCTACTACCGCGCCAACGTCGCCGAGAGCCTGGAGCTCGTCGACCACCTGATCCGCAACGGCTGCACCCGCATGATCTTCAGCTCCTCGGCCTCGATCTACCGCGCGGGCGACGACCACACGGTCACCGAGGAGTCCCCGCTCGACCCGCAGAGCCCCTACGCGCGCACCAAGGCCGTCTGCGAGGGCATGTTCGCCGACATCGCGGCCGGCGCGCCGATCAGGATCCTGTCCCTGCGTTACTTCAACCCGATCGGCGCCGACCCCAAGATGCGCACGGGCCTGCAACTGCGCCGCCCGAGCCACGCCCTGGGCAAGCTGATCGAGGCGTACGACGACGGCGTCCCGTTCCGGATCACCGGCACCGGCTGGCCGACCATCGACGGCACGGGCATCCGCGACTACGTCCACGTCTGGGACCTGGCCACCGCCCACGTCGCGGCGCTCGAACGCTTCGACGGGCTGGAGGCCGACGTGATCAACCTGGGCACCGGCGCGGGCACCACCGTGCGCGAGCTGGTCGACGCCTTCAACCGGGTCGTCGACCGTCCCGTCGAGGTCGTCGAGGCCCCGGCCAGGCCCGGAGACGTCGCCGGCGCCTACACCCGCAGCGACCTGGCCCACCGCCTGCTCGGCTGGCAGGCCCGCCACTCGATCGAGGAGGGGATCAGGCATTCGCTCGAATGGGCCGCCCTGCGCGACTCTCGCCTGACCTGAGGCGCCTGACCTGAGGCGCCTGACCTGAGGCGCCGCGATCACCTGGCCTGAGGCGCCGCGATCACCTGGCCTGAGGCGCCGCGATCACCTGGCCTGAGGCGATCGCGGCCGGTCCGGCCGCGTGAGGTGCCGCGGCCGGTCCGGCCGCGGCGTGGGTCCTTCGTGGTCCTCCGTGGGAGCGACCTCGGCTATCCGGCGATGGCGCCGACGGAGCTCTCCGAGAGCTGGTCCGGGACCTCGCTGTCCTCGCCGAGGTCCTTGGCGTCGATCCACAGGTCCTCGGCCGGCGCCTTGATGGTGACCTTGGAGCCCCAGCCGATGTACTTGGTGGCGGTGCTGGAGCTGTACTTCCCGAGCACGCCGAAGTCCATGGTCCAGCTCGACCGCAGCTCCCTGACCAGCCCCTTGGAGTTGACCGACAGGGCGTACTCCACCTTGATCTTGCCCAGCTTGCCGCCGAGCTTGCGGCTGTGCGAGGCGGCGGCGAGCTGGTCCTGGGTCAGCGCGCCCTTGTACGTGCCGCCCTTGACGCTCTTGGCCTTCGTCACCAGCGCCTTGAGCACGCCCGGCTGGAACACGTCGATCATCTGGTTGAACGTGGCCCCGGCGGCCACGCCCGGGTAGCGGACCCACTTCTTGCCGTCGGGCAGGTCCTGGCTGAAGGCGCCGCCCTGGACGTAACTGTGGCCGCCGATCGTGATGATGCGCGGCGGCGCCACGGCGGCGGCGGCCTTGGGCGCCTTGTTCTTCATGTCGGAGGCCACGACCCCCGACTTGCCGAAGAGGAAGGTCCCGCTGCTCTTGCCGGTGGAGGCGCTCTTGCCGTCCACGGCCATCCGCGACGTCTCGACGATGCGCACGCCCTTGCCGGCGACGAACTGCTTCTTCAGCGCCTTCACGGGGTCCACGGGGGCGGCGTGGGCCGGCGCCACGGTCACGAGCGCGGCGGCCGTCGTCAACGCGAGGCCCGCGAGAATTCGCTTCATGGGTTTTCCTTCGCTTCAAAGAAGAGGGAAGCAGCAGCCTGCCAATGGAAGATCACGACCCTATATCGAGAAACTGGCCATATGCCCCCGAAACGGTGCACTTCCGGTGCACGTCCCGCCCTGAAGAAGTGAGATCACCGTCACATAGTGGAAGAACCACGACCCGATGACCTGGTCAGGTCAAGCTTCGGGCTAGGCTTCACTGGCGGAAACGCCCGGCACGCATCCCCGAGCGTAGGAGCTCGCCGTGAAAGGGCAAGGCACGATGCCAAGGAGCGGCGAAGCGGACGCGACCGTCAGTGCCGTTGCCCGGGCCGCCGAACATCAGTCGCAATGGAAGAGGACGGACCCTCGTGGACCTGTTCGAACATCAAGCGAAGGAGCTCTTCGCTGACTACGGCATCCCGGTGCCACGTGGCATCGTCGCCCACACCGTGGAGGAGGTACGGTCGGCGGCCACGGAGCTGACCGGCCGCGTTGTCGTCAAGGCCCAGGTCAAGACCGGCGGCCGCGGCAAGGCCGGCGGCGTGAAGGTGGCCGACGACGCCGCCGACGCCGTCACCAAGGCCGAGGCCATCCTCGGCATGGACATCAAGGGCCACACGGTCCACAAGGTCCTCGTGGAGGAGGCCAGCGCGATCGCGGAGGAGTACTACTTCTCCTTCCTGCTCGACCGCGCGAACCGTACCTTCCTCGCCATCTGCTCCGCCGCGGGCGGCATGGACATCGAAGAGGTCGCCCACACCTCGCCGGAGAAGGTCGCCAAGGTGCCGGTCTCGGCGCTGTCCGGCGTCGACCGGGCGAAGGCCCGCGAGATCGCGGCGGCCGGCGGCCTGCCGGAGAAGTCGCTCGACGGCGCGGCCGAGCTCATCGAGAAGCTCTGGTGCTGCTTCGTCGACGAGGACGCCACGCTGGTCGAGGTCAACCCGATGATCCTGTCCGCCGACGGCCAGGTGAAGGCCCTCGACGGCAAGGTCACGCTCGACGAGAACGCCGCGTTCCGCCAGCCCGACCACGAGGCGCTGGCCGACAAGGCCGCCGAGGACCCGCTCGAGGCCAAGGCCAAGGAGAAGGACCTCAACTACGTCAAGCTCGACGGCGACGTCGGCATCATCGGCAACGGCGCGGGCCTGGTCATGTCCACCCTCGACGTGGTGGCCTACGCCGGCGAGGCGTTCCCCGGCAAGCCGTCCCCCGCCAACTTCCTCGACATCGGCGGCGGCGCCTCGGCCGAGGTCATGGCCGCGGGCCTGGAGATCATCCTCTCCGACCCGAGCGTCAAGTCGATCTTCGTGAACGTCTTCGGCGGCATCACCGCCTGCGACGCCGTCGCCAACGGCATCGTCTCGGCGTTCAAGCTGCTGGAAAGCCGCGGCGAGGCCGTCACCCACCCGCTGGTGGTCCGCCTCGACGGCAACAACGCCCAGCTCGGGCGGCAGATCCTGGCCGACGCCGCGCTCCCGCGCGTCGAGCTGGTTGACACGATGGACGAGGCGGCCAAGCGTGCCGCCGAGCTCGCTGCGGTAGGTGCGTGACCCATGGCCATCTGGTTGACTGAGAACAGCAAGATCATCGTTCAGGGCATGACCGGCGGCGAGGGCACCAAGCACACCCGCCGCATGCTCGCCTCCGGTGCCCGCGTCGTCGGCGGCGTCAACGCGCGCAAGGCCGGCACCACGCACGAGGGCCTGCCCGTGTTCGGCACGGTCAAGGAGGCCATCGCGCAGACCGGCGCCGACGTGTCGGTCGTCTTCGTGCCGCCGGCGTTCACCAAGGACGCGGTCATCGAGGCCATCGACGCCGAGATCCCGCTTGTCGTGGTGATCACCGAGGGCGTGCCGGTGCACGACTCCACGGCTTTCTGGGCGTACGCCGTCGAAAAGGGCAACAAGACCCGCATCATCGGCCCCAACTGCCCGGGCATCGCCTCTCCCGGCGCCTCCAACGCCGGCATCATCCCCGCCGACATCACCACCGCCGGCCGCATCGGCCTGGTCTCGAAGTCCGGCACGCTCACGTACCAGCTCATGTACGAGCTGCGTGACTTCGGCTTCTCGACCGCCGTCGGCATCGGTGGCGACCCGGTGATCGGCACCACCCACATCGACGCCCTCCAGGCCTTCCAGGAGGACCCGGGCACCGATGCCATCGTGATGATCGGCGAGATCGGCGGCGACGCGGAAGAGCGGGCCGCGGCCTACATCGAGGAGCACGTCACCAAGCCGGTCGTCGCCTACGTCGCGGGCTTCACCGCCCCCGAGGGCAAGACGATGGGCCACGCGGGCGCCATCGTGTCCGGCTCGGCCGGCACCGCGCAGGCCAAGAAGGAAGCGCTGGAGAAGGTCGGCGTCCGCGTCGGCAAGACTCCGTCCGAGACGGCTCGCCTCATGCGCGAGATCATGCAGGCGCGCTGACGGGTTTCCGTCCGTTCGCACCGTTTTTCGCCAGGGCCCTGCTCGATGCGGGGCCCTTCGCGTTGCCTCACCGTCCGACGGAACACGCCGTACGGCCTCAGAGCCCGTGCGGAGGCGCACAAAGTGGGCGGCGGGCGGCGCGTCAACCAAGCTTCGGTCGGGAAAGCTTGAGAAAATCGCCTACTGTGACGGCGATTCTCGACCAGCTGCGTACCGCCCCCCGGTCGGTGCTCGGCAAGCTCCCCGGGGTCTCGAGCGACGACGACGAGACACGGCGGCCGCTGCCGGTGTCGGGAATGCTGGCCGCCGCCTGCACCCTCGGCGTCGGCCTGGCCGCACTGACCACGCTCACCCTGGTCGGCTGGATCGCCGCGCCACGCGGCGCGCTGGGCGCCGGCCTGCCGGGTGTGTTCAGAACGGCGGCGCAGCTCTGGCTGGCCGCCCACCACGCCGGGTTCGCGATCCCCGGCGGGCGCGTCGGGCTGCTGCCGCTCGGGCTGATGATCCTGCCCGCCATGCTGCTCTACCGCGCGGGCCGCTGGATGGCGAATGACGCCGACCTGCGCCTGCGGCTGCCCGCCCGGCTGCCCAAGAACAGCCCGAAGGAGCAGGCGGGAGCCCGCCGCCGGGCCCAGCTCGTGCTGGTGATGCAGGCCGGGGTGTCGCTGGCGGCCCCGTACGCGCTGCTCGCCGGACTGATCGCGCTCGTCGCGGGCAACGAGATCACCCAGCCCTTCATCGGCGAGGCGCTGCTCAGCCACTTCGTGCTGGCGTTCCTGTGCGGCGCGCTGGCCACCGCGCGCATGATCGGGCCGTGGCGGGTGATGCTGCGGCTGCTGCCAGAACGGGTGCGGGCGCTGACCGTCGGCACGGCGCTCGCCACGGCGGTGCTGCTCGTGGCCGGGCTGGCGCTGGTGCTGGTCGCGGTCGTGCTGAACTTCGGGCAGGTCAAGGAGCTGTCCGACGTGCTCGCGCCCGGGTTCGTCGGCGGGGTGCTGCTGGCCCTGGTCCAGCTCCTCTACCTGCTCAACGCCGTCATCTGGGCCTTCTCCTACATCGCCGGGCCCGGCTTCGCGATCGGCGCCGAGACCCTGGTCGCGCCGACGGGCGTGCAACTCGGCACCGTGCCGAGCCTGCCGCTGCTGGGGGCGCTGCCGGAGAGCGGGCCCGTGCCGGCGTGGATGATGGCGGTGATCGCGCTGCCGTTCGCGGCCGGGGCCGTGGCGGGCGTGATGGTGGCCAGGATCGCGCCCTCGCCGTCGTACGAGGCGGCGCCGCTGTGGGGGTTCATCAGCGGGGTGTCGACCGGGCTGGTGGCCGGGGTGCTGGCGGCGCTGTCCGGCGGGCCCATCGGCGGCGGACGGCTGGCCACGGTCGGGCCCTCGCCCTGGGAGGTGGCGCTGTCGGTCGCGATCGAGGTCGGGGTGGCGGCCGGCATCTCGGCGGGCGTGACCAACCTGCTGCTGATCAACAAACGCGCCAGGACCCCGCTCGACAAGGCGGCCGCCCCCGTACGCAAGGCCGGCGCCGCCATCGCCAAGGCGGCCAGCAGGGTCGGGCTGGCCGAGTCCGACCCGCGCCCGCTGCCCGGCCACTGGATGGACGCCACCGAGGCAGACACCCAGGAGATCCCGGTCATCAGGGACGACTGGCAGGACGAGCACGCGTCCGCCGAGGCCGAGACCCTGGCCCAGGCCCGGCCCCGCCCGCCGGAGCCCGAGTCCGCCGCCCGCCCGCCCCGCAAGGACATCGTGGACGAGTCGGACGACCGGGGCGGCCACGTCATCTACGTCGACCCCTACGCCTGGGACCGCGACTGACGCGGCGACGTGTCTCAGTCCGCCGGGACCGCCCGCCGGTAGCGGTCGGCCAGGGCGCGGATCTCGGCGACGAGTTCGGGCGGCTCGGTGACCTCGAAGGGGGCGCCGAGCATGCCGAGGTAGGAGGCCAGCAGTTGCGGCGTGTCCGAGCCGACCTCGGCCACGCAGGCGTCGTCGCCCAGGGGTTCCACCCGGACGCCGGACGGCAGCCGGTCGCGTACGTGCTGGGCCGGCGCGCGGACCGTCACCCGTGCCCGGCACTGCCAGGTCGCGGTGGCCAGACCGGTGGTGACATGGCCGACCAGGTCGCCGCCGGGGTCCTCGCGCGGGGTGAAGCGGGGGCCGTTCGGCGTCCGCAGCCGCATCCGGTCCACCCGGAACGTGCGCCAGTCGGACTTCGCGACGTCCCATCCGACCAGGTACCAGCGGCCCCGGCTGTGCGCGAGCCGGTGCGGCTCGACCTCGCGGCGGGTGGCCGATCCGTCGTGGGCGGCGTAGTCGAAGCGCAGCCGCTCGTGGTCGCGCGTGGCCGCCGCGATGGCGGTGAGCGTCTCGGCGTCCACGTGGGAGCCCGCGTACGGCAGCGGGACGAGCGAGGCACGCAGGCCGTTGACCCGGTGCCGAAGCCGTGACGGCAGCAGCTGCTCCAGCTTGGTCAGCGCACGCAGCGCCGCCTCCTCGATGCCGGTGACCGCGCCCTGCGTGGCGCCCACCCGCAGCCCGACCACGACGGCGACCGCCTCGTCGTCATCGAGCAGCAGGGGTGGCAGCTGCGCGCCGGGTCCGAGCCGGTATCCGCCGGTAACGCCCCTGATCCCGTGCACCGGATAGCCGAGGCCGCGCAGGCGTTCGACGTCGTTGCGCACGGTGCGCCCGGTGACGCCGAGCCGCTCGGCCAGCTCGGGCCCGCTCCAGTCGCGCGGCGTCTGCAACAAGGAGAGCAGCCGCAGCAGTCGTTGTGCTGTGTCCGACATATTTGCCAGTCTGCCCTGATACAGGAACGGTTGGTTCCTGTATCGATCCTACATTTCCGGTATGACGAACAACACGGACATCCGCCCGTTCCGCATCGACATCCCCCAGGCCGAGCTGGACGACCTGCGCGACCGCATCACCCGCGCCCGCTGGCCCCGGCAGCTCCACGGCGCCGGCTGGGAGCGCGGCGTTCCCGTGAACCACCTCAAGCACCTGGCGGACCACTGGGCGAACGGCTTCGACTGGCGCGCGCAGGAGAAGACGCTGAACGAGTACCCGCAGTTCATGACCACGATCGACGGCCAGGACCTGCACTTCCTGCACGTCCGCTCACCCGAGCCGGACGCGCTGCCGCTGATCCTCTCCCACGGCTGGCCGGGCTCGTTCGCGGACTTCCTGGACGTCATCGGGCCGCTGACCGACCCCCGCGCGCACGGCGGTGACCCGGCGGACGCGTTCCACGTCGTGATCCCGTCGCTGCCCGGCTTCGGCTTCTCCAACCCGGTGCGGGAGCCGGGCTGGGGCAACCTGTTCCGGGTGGCCGCCGCGTTCGCGGAGCTGATGACCCGGCTCGGGTACGAGCGGTTCGCCGCGCAGGGCGGCGACGTCGGGGGCGGCGTGACCATGCTGCTGCCCATGGTCGCCCCCGGCCGGGTGGTCGCCACTCACATCAACGGTCCTTCGCCGTACCCGTTCGGGCCGTCCATCGAGCTGGACGGACTGTCCGGCGCGGACCGGGATCGCGCCGAGCGCTTCAACGCCTTCCGCGAGGACGGTCTCGGCTACCTGCACCTGCAGTCCACCCGCCCGCAGACGCTGGGCTACTCGCTGAACGACTCGCCGATCGGGCAGTTGGCGTGGATCGTGGAGAAGTTCAAGGAATGGACGGATCCCGCCGCCGAACTGCCGGAGGACGCGGTGGACCGTGACCGGCTGCTCACCGAGGTGAGTCTGTACTGGTTCACCGGGTCAGGGGCATCCTCGGCCGGCGTTCTTTACGAAGGAATGCGCGCCTACCGAGAGATGGCCGCCTCCTCGTCGCACGACGACGACCAGTCCGGCGACGACCAGCCCGGTGCCGATCAGTCCGGCGACGGTGAGTCCAGCGGCGACCAGGCCGGTGCCGAGCAGGCCGGGTGGCCGTCCGTGCCGATGCCGCCGCAGGGGATCGCGGTGTTCGCGGCGGACATGACGATCCGCGCCCTCGCCGACCCGGCGAACACCGTCGGCCACTGGTCGGAGTTCGACCGGGGCGGCCACTTCCCGGCGCTGGAGACGCCCGACCTGCTGGTCGGCGACCTGCGCACGTTCTTCCGCACCGTGCGCTGATCCCGGTGGCAGGCGACGCTCGACGCGGCGAGCAGTCGCCGTCGGGCGCCGGCGGAACGACAGGCGGCGCGAGGGGACGCGCCGCCTACGGCTGCATGGCGCCGAGCATCTCCAGGACGTCGGGCGGAAGCTTGCGCTGGGCCGCCTCCCTGAACTGGGCGAAGCACTCGCCCTGCGACGACACCGTGCCCGCGCCCTTCAGGCACTCCTGATAGGCGGAGTATTCGTCCATCAGGTAGAGCTGCATGCCCGCGGCCATGGCCGACAGCGCCAGCGCGATGGAGGAGACCGTGATGCCGCCCACCGCCACGCCCGTCGGCTTGCCCTCGGCCCTCAGCAGCGGCAGCGCCCGGACCCCGGCCATCAGCGCGAACAGCGCCATGACCAGACCCGCGAGCGGCAACATGAACGTCATGGCCAGCGCTGCGATGGACAACCAAATCGCTCGGCGGCCCGCTGCGTCAGCGGGCTGCTGGCCTGCCGGTGCCTTCACCGGTGTCGACACCTGACCTCCTCTGCGTCGCCGGGCGAGGAACAGATACCCTGTGACCCCCACCCTGTTTCCTCTTTGGAGTATGTGTGTCTAAGGCTGGGCGGCTCGTCGTCCTCGTCTCCGGCTCTGGAACCAACCTACAGGCCCTGCTGGACGCTTCTGCCGACCCGTCGTACGGCGCTCGCGTGGTAGCGGTCGGCGCCGACAGGGAGGGCATCGAAGGGCTGACCAGAGCATCGAGGTCAGGCGTCCCGACATTTGTCGAAAAAGTGGGCGATTATGCGACGCGGGCGGACTGGGATGCCGCCATCGCGGCCCGAATCGCGGCGTACGAGCCGGACCTCGTCATCTCGGCGGGGTTCATGAAGATTCTGGGCCCGCCCACGCTCGACGCCTTCCCCGTGCTGAACACCCACCCGGCGCTGCTGCCGTCGTTCCCCGGAGCCCATGGCGTCCGCGACGCGCTCGCCCACGGGGTCAAGGTGACCGGATGCACGGTGATGCTGGCCGACGCGGGCGTCGACACGGGGCCGATCGTGGCGCAGGAGGCGGTGTCCGTGCTCCCCGACGACGATGAGAAGGTCCTGCACGAGCGCATCAAGACGGTCGAGCGCCGGCTGCTCGTCGAGATCGTCGGCCGGATGGCTCGCGAGGGCTGGACGGTCAGCGGACGTAGCGTCCGAATCGGCAACCACACAGGAGGGGAATCCACGTGACTCGCATCGCCATCCGGCGCGCGTTGATCGCTGTTTACGACAAGTCCGGGCTTGAGGAGCTGGCCAGAGCCCTCGACGGCGCCGGGGTGGAGATCGTCTCGACCGGCGGCACGGCGGCCGCCATCTCGTCCTACGGGATCCCGGTGACGAAGGTGGAGCAGCTCACCGGCTTTCCCGAGTGCCTGGACGGGCGGGTCAAGACGCTGCACCCGCGCGTGCACGCCGGGCTGCTGGCCGACGTCACCAAGCCGCACCACGTGGCCCAGCTGGAGGAGCTGGAGATCGACCCGTTCCAGCTGGTCGTGGTCAACCTCTACCCCTTCCAGGAGACCGTCGCCTCGGGCGCCTCCGCCGAGGAGTGCGTCGAGCAGATCGACATCGGCGGCCCTGCCATGATCAGGGGCGCGGCGAAGAACCACAGCACCTGCGCGGTCGTGGTCGACCCCGCCTTCTACGGCGACGTGCTCGACGCGGTGAGCGAAGGCGGCTTCACGCTGACCGAGCGCAGGCGGCTGGCGGGCATCGCGTACGCGCACACGGCCTCCTACGACGTGGCCGTGGCGAACTGGTTCGCGGGGTCGTACGCGGGCGAGGACGAGTTCCCCGCCTTCGCCGGTTCGGCGTACCAGCGCAAGGCCACCCTCCGCTACGGCGAGAACCCGCACCAGCGCGCGGCCCTCTACACCGGCGGCACGGCGGGCAAGGGCGGGCTGGCCAACGCCGAGCAGTTGCACGGTAAGGAGATGTCCTACAACAACTACCTCGACGCCGACGCCGCCTGGCGCGCGGCGTGGGACTTCGCCGAGCCGTGCGTGGCCATCATCAAGCACCAGAACCCGTGCGGCATCGCGATCGGCGCCGACGTGGCCGAGGCGCACCGCAAGGCGCACGCGTGCGACCCGGTGTCGGCGTACGGCGGCGTGATCGCCGTCAACCGGACGGTCACGGAGGAGCTGGCCAGGCAGATCTTCGACGTGTTCACCGAGGTCGTGGTGGCTCCGGCGTACGACGCGCAGGCTCTTGAGGTGCTGCGCGGCAAGAAGAGCCTGCGCCTGCTGCTGTGCCCGGAGGGGCCTGCCGAGCCGACCGAGTTCCGCAAGATCAGCGGCGGCCTGCTCGTGCAGACGGTCGACCGGGTCGACGCGCCCGGCGACGTGGCCGCCCAGTGGGAGCTCAAGGCGGGCTCGCCCGCCACGCCCGAGCTGCTGGCGGACCTGGAGTTCGCCTGGCGGGCCAGTCGCTCGGTGAAGTCCAACGCCATCCTGCTGGCCAGCGGCGGGGCGACCGTCGGGGTGGGCATGGGCCAGGTCAACCGGGTCGACTCGTGCCGTCTGGCGGTCACCAGGGCGGGGGAGCGGGTTTCTGGGTCGGTGGCGGCTTCCGACGCGTTCTTCCCGTTCCCTGACGGGCTGGAGGTGCTGACGGAGGCCGGCGTACGCGCGATCGTGGAGCCTGGTGGCTCGATCCGGGACGAGCAGGTCATCGAGGCGGCCCAGAAGGCCGGCATCACCCTCTACTTCACCGGAACCCGCCACTTCTTCCACTGATCACGTGCGATCGGCGCCGATCGTTCCTGGAGAGGGCTGACCGGCGCCACGCCCTTGAGCGCTGAACGTTCCTGCAGAGGGCCGATCATCGCCCCAAGGGTTGATCATGCCCCAAGGGTTGATCATCGTCTCAAGGACTGATCGCCGCCCAAGTGGCTGATCGTCACCGTTAAGTGCTGATCACTGCGATAAGGGCGACATGTGCCGATCATGTCGCCCTTATCCCATTTTGCCGCAAGCACTCATCGCATCCGGTTACTCTGAACCTCTCCCCGTTGCCGTCACTCGGAGTACCCCTATGGCGCTCGACGCGATCCTGCAGGCATTCGTCACCCTGAACGGCCTGTCCACCAGCCCCTTCGTGCTCGTGGCACTCGCCTTCGTCGGTGCTTACCTCGGCAGCCGCGCCGTGGAGCTCATTCCTTACACCCGCCGCATCATCGAGCGCCGCGAGGCCCAGGCCGCCGCCGCCGAACGCGACGCCTGACCCTTTCCGAGTCCAGCGCACGCCCGCAGGTGCAGGCCCATGCCCTCAGGTCCTGGCGTGCGCCCTCAGGTCGGGCCCGGTTCCTGCGGGCGGGTTGCCGGAATGGGTGCCGCGTCTCGTGGGCCGGATGGACGCGGTCAGCTCGTGGGTGGTGGGTGCCAGGCCAGGTGAGCCGCGCCGGCCAGGCTGGCGCGTACGCCCAAAGTGCTCTGCCTGACCTGGACCGCCTTGACGAAGGGCAGGCCGGCGACGTCGTCGAGAGCCTGCTCCAGCGGTTCGAAGAGCACCTTGCCCGCGGCCGAGACGCCGCCGCCGATGACCACCGCGTTGATCTCGACGGCGGCCGCGGTGGAGGCGATCATGCCGGCCAGTGCCCGGGCGCCGCGTTCGAAGGCGGCCACCGCGATGGGGTCGCCCGCCGCGGCGTCCTGCGCGAGCGCCCGCGCGTCCGCCTTCGCGGGGATGCCGTGGGGAGCCTGGGCGGTGGCGCCGGAGTCGGCGCCAGTGATGCCCGGGCCGGTGCCGCTGGGGCCCGAAGCGGTGCCGGGGCCGGCACCGGCAGTGCTGGAGGCGGTGCCGTTGGAGCCCGAAGCGCTGCCGGGGGTCCAGCCGTTTTCCAGGGCCCAGCGGGTCATGTTGGGGCCGCTGGAGTAGCGCTCGACGCAGCCGCGGCCGCCGCATTCGCAGCGCTCGCCGTACGGGTCGATGCTCATGTGGCCGACATGTCCGGCGTTTCCGGTGGGGCCCAGCAGCGGGACGCCGTCGATCACCAGGCCGCCGCCGATGCCGGTCGACACGACGACGCCCAGCAGCGAGGCGCAGTCGCGGCCGGCGCCCAGCCAGTGTTCCCCGAGGGCGAAGCACTGCGCGTCGCCCGCCAGCACGGTGGGCAGGCCGGTCAGCTCGCGTACCTCACGACGCAGCGGGAACCCGCGCCAGCTCGGCATGTTGACCGGGCTGACGGTGCCGGCGGCGAGGTCGACCGGGCCCGCGCAGCCGATGCCGGCGGCCAGAGGCGGGGGACCGTCGTCCATCACCTCCTTGATGAGGGCGGTCAGAGCGGACATCACGTCGGAACGCGGCGTCGGCCGGGTGTCGGAACGCAGGATGGAGCCTGCCTCGTCCACCAGTGCGGCGGCGAGCTTGGTCCCTCCGATGTCGATGGCGAGTACGCAGGTCATCGGTTTCCGCGCTGGTCGTCGGGCCGGCGGGAATCGCCAGGGTGCTCCAGGCCGGGCACGGGTCTCGATTTCCCGGCGCGCGGATCATCCAGCCGGTGAGCCGGGATCACGCATCGTGTGGCACGCGGGAAGTCCATCTGGTCCGGGCCTTGCGGGAAGCCGGGCCGTTGCGTGGCTCGCGGGAAGGCCGTCCGTCGTGTGGCGCGCGGGCCGGACATCCGTCGTGTGGCGCGCGGGCCGGACGTCCGTCGCGCTCTCGGCCGGAGATGGTGGGCGGGGCCGCTCGGTTCGCGGGGGTGGGCGACGGGCTCCGTGTCGAGGTGTGGGATGGCGCTCTCCCGGGTCGTGAGGGTGGGGGCAGGTGGTTGCTGGGGCATGCGTAACTTTAGGCCCTTCCAAGATCAATGACAACGATGTCAGCATAGGGCTGTGGATAACTCGGGGTGGACTGCCTGGCCTCTGTGGATAACTGGGCGATGGTGGGTGTTGTGCGGCTTCCGTACGGCACGATGCCCCGCCGGTGCGGAGGAGCGGGAGCGGCATGGAAGGATTGCGGCATGAGCGCAGTGAAACTCGATGGCAAGGCCACCGCCGCCAAGATCAAGGAAGACCTCAAGAGGCGGGTCGCCGCGCTCAAGGAACGCGGCATCACCCCGGGCCTGGGCACCGTGCTCGTGGGCGACGACCCCGGCAGCCAGATCTACGTGGCCGGCAAGCACCGTGACTGCGCCGAGGTGGGCATCGCCTCCCTTCGCGTCGACCTGCCCGCCACCGCCGCCCAGGCCGATGTCGAGGCGGCCATCGACGAGCTCAACGCCTCGCCCGCGTGCACCGGCTACATCGTGCAGCTGCCACTGCCCAAGCACCTCGACACGATGGCCCTGCTGGAGCGCATCGACCCGGCGAAGGACGCCGACGGCCTGCACCCGGTCAACCTGGGCCGGCTCGTCCACATGGTCGACGCCCCGCTGCCCTGCACCCCGCACGGCATCGTGCTGCTCCTCCAGGAATACGGCGTGCCGATCAAGGGCGCGGAGGTGGTCGTGGTGGGCCGGGGCATCACCGTGGGGCGTTCGCTGGGGCTGCTGCTGACCCGCCGCAGCGAAAACGCCACCGTGACCCTCTGCCACACCGGCACCCAAGACCTGGCCGCTCACGTGCGCCGCGCCGACATCGTGGTCGCGGCGGCCGGCGTGCCCGAGCTCATCAAGCGCGACATGATCAAGCCGGGGGCGGCGGTGCTCGACGTCGGGGTCTCCCGCGTGGACGGCAAGATCGCCGGTGACGTGGCGCTCGACGTCGAGGAGGTGGCCGGCCACCTCACGCCCAACCCGGGCGGCGTCGGGCCGATGACCCGCGCCCTGCTCCTGTCCAACGTGGTCGAGGCCGCAGAAAACCGCCTCTGACACCCGGGCTGCCATGGCGTTCCGGCGAGCGGGCGCGGCTCAGGGGAGCCGGTCATGAGCGGGTGGCGGAGGTGAGGGAGGACAGGTCGGTCTCGATCTTGGTGGCTGTGGCCAGCAGGGGCGGTAACAGGTCGCGCCGGGCCGCCTGCAAGCTCGTCCGCGTGGCGTGCGTCGACACGTTCACCGCGGCCACCGTCCGCCCCGCTCGATCGCGAATGGGCGCCGCGATCGAGCGCAGCCCCTCCTCCAGCTCCTGGTCCACCATCGCCCACCCGCGCCCCCGCACCTCGTCCAGCTCGGTCCGCAGCGCCGCGGGCAGGACGATGGTGTGGGAGGTGAGACGCCGCAGCTCGGCCCGCCCCAGGTAGGTGTCCAGCGCCTCCGGCGGCAGCGCGGCCAGCAGCACCCGGCCCATCGAGGTGCAGTACGCGGGAAACCGGGTGCCGATGCTGATCGTGACCCGCATGATCCGGGCCGTGGCCACCCGCGCCACGTACACCACGTCCTCCCCGTCGAGCACCGCCACCGAGGCGGATTCGCCCACCTCGGCGGCCAGCCGTTCGAGGTGCGGGTCGGCCACCTCGGGCAGCGACAGGCTGGACAGGTAGGCGTAGCCCAGCTCCAGCACCCGCGGCGTGAGCGCGAACAGCCGCCCGTCGCTGCGCACGTACCCGAGATCGGTGAGCGTGAGCAGGAACCTTCTGGCCGCGGCCCTGCTGAGCCCGGTCGCGCGGGCGACCTGGCTGAGCGTCAGCTCAGGCTCCGCGGCGCTGAACGCCCGGATCACCGCGAGGCCGCGCGCCAGCGACTGCACGTGATCGACCATGCTGATCCCCCTTGACAGGAGCCGGCAGGAGCGTAGGTTCCGCGATACGGGGCTGTTCGGTCAGAGAATACATGTGCGCATCGCGAACAAGTAGGAGCTCATCATGACGTTCCTGGACCCCAAGGTCTGGACGGGCTCGATCTTCGACGGAAGCTGGACGGTCTCGCGCGCCGGTGACGCGCCCGTGGTCGAGCCCGCGACGGGCGAAGAACTCGGCCGCGCGGGAACGGCGGGCGCCGAGGACGTGGCCGCCGCCGCCCTGCGCGCCAGGCAGGAGCAGCGGGCGTGGGCCGCGACGCCGTACGAGGAGCGGGCCGCGCTGCTGCGGCGCGCCGGGCGGCTGTTCGAGGAGCACGCGCAGGAGATCCAGGACTGGATCGTGCGCGAGTCCGGCGGCGTGCCGGGCAAGGCGGGCTTCGAGACGCACGTGGCTGCGCAGGAGTGCTACGAGGCGGCGGCGCTGGCCTCGCAGCCGCTCGGCGAGGTGCTGCCCACCTCACGCAAGCGGCTCAGCTTCGCGCGCCGGGTGCCGGTCGGCGTCGTGGGGGTGATCGCCCCGTTCAACTTCCCGCTGATCCTCGGCATCAGGTCGGTCGCCCCGGCCCTGGCGCTCGGGAACGCGGTCGTCTTCAAGCCGGACCAGCGCACCGCCGTCTGCGGCGGGTACGCCATCGCCCGCGTCTTCGAGGAGGCCGGACTGCCTCCTGGCCTGCTGCACGTGCTGCCCGGCGGCGCCGAGGCCGGGCAGGCCGTGGTGGCCGACCCGAACATCCCGGTGATCTCGTTCACCGGCTCCACGGCGGCGGGCCGCAAGGTCGGCGAGGCGGGAGCGCGCCTGCTCAAGCGGGTGCACCTGGAGCTGGGCGGCAACTCCGCTCTGGTGATCTTCGACGACGCCGACCTCGGCCTGGCGGCGTCGGCGGGCGCGTGGGCGACGTTCTTCCACCAGGGCCAGATCTGCATGACCTCGGGACGGCACCTCGTGCACGAGGCCGTGGCGGAGGAGTACGTGGAACGTCTGGCCGCCAAGGCCGACGGCCTGCCCGTCGGCGACCCGGCCACGGGACAGGTCGCGCTCGGCCCGCTCATCGACGCCCACCAGCGCGACCGGGTGCACCGGCTGGTCACCGAGAGCGTGGCGGCCGGGGCCCGGCTGGCCACGGGAGGGACGTTCGAGGGGCTGTTCTACCGGCCCACGGTGCTGGCCGAGGTGCCGGTCGCGGCGCCCGCGTACGCGGAGGAGGTGTTCGGGCCGGTGGCGCCGGTGACCACGTTCTCCACCCTGGAGGAGGCGGCGGCCCTGGCGGCCGACTCGGAGTACGGCCTGTCGCTCGGCATCCTGACCAGGGACGTGATGAAGGGCATGGCCCTGGCGGACCTGGTGCCGACGGGCATCGTGCACATCAACGACCAGACGGTGGACGACGAGGCGGTGGCTCCCTTCGGCGGGGTGGGGGCGTCGGGGACGGGGAGCAGGTTCGGCGGGACGGGGGCCAACGTGGACGCCTTCACCGAGACGCAGTGGGTCACGATGCAGGGCGACATCGCGGCCTACCCGTTCTGATCAGCACGATCCGCCAGGGGTCACCGGTTGTCACCGGTTGCGGTAGCGGTCGGTGGCCTCCCTGGTCGCGCGGATGGCGGCGTCGGCCGTCTCGTAGCGCCGCTGCGCCAGCCCCACGAAGATGCAGTCCACGATCAGCAGCTGGCTGATCCGGCTGGCCAGCGCCCCGGGCCTGAAGGCGGTCTCCCGCCCCGCGGACACCAGCGTGTGATCGGCCAGCTCGGCCAGCGTGGAGCGCGGGTTGTTGGTGATCCCCACGATCAGCGCGCCCGCCTCGGCCGCGGTCCTGGCCGGCACCAGCACGTCGGGGGTCTCGCCGCTGCAGCTGATCGCCACCGCCACGTCGCCGTCGTGCAGCAGCGCCGCGCTGGTCAGCGCCAGGTGGGCGTCGCTGAACGGATGGCTGGACAGGCCGATGCGCAGCAGCTTCTGCGACATGTCGGTGGCCACCAGCCCCGAGGCCGCCACGCCGTACACGTCCACCCGCCGCGCCTCGGAGATCGCCTTCACCACCTCCCCGAGCCGGTCGGGGTCGAGCTGGGCGGCGGTGTCGGCCAGCGCCTCCGACTCCGCCCGCGCGACCTTGGCGATCACGTCCGTGAGCGGGTCGTCGGGCGCGAGGTCGCCGGGCACCAGCCGTTCCGGCTCCTTGGCCACGGCGGCGGCCAGCGCGAAGCGCATCTGCGAGTACCCGGCGAAGCCGAGCGCCCGCGCCGTGCGCACGATGGTCGCCTCGCTCGTTCCCGACACCGCGCTGAACTCGGTGATCGTGCTGCGCACGACCAGCCCGGGATCGTCGAGGATGAGGCGGGCGATCGACTGCGCGGCCGGGGTCAGCGAGGGCAGCACGGCGCGTACGGCCGCGACGGGGTTCGCGGGCTCGGTGCTCAACGCAGCAGCCATTCCGCGGCGGCCTGCGCCGAGACCCGGGAGATGCCGTGCGTGGCGACGTGGGTCGCGCCCTCGGGGGCGGCGGCGATGCCGGTGTCCACCACGATCGCGCCGGGCCGCAGCGCGAGGGCCTTGGCCACGGTGTCGCGCACCCAGGCGTGCCGGGCCGCGTCGTGCGCCACCAGCACCACCGGCCGCTCGTCGAACGCGGGCAGCTCGCCCTCCTGCTCCATCTGCACTCGTTCGGTGCCGGGCAGCAGGGACGTCAGCGCGGCGGTGATGCCGGTCGGCGTGGCGGGGTCCACGGCCTTGCTGAAGCGGGTGTTGATCTCGACGACCAGGGGGCCGCGGTCGAGCGTGGCGCTGCCCTGGGTGGTCAGCGCCGCGCGGGCGGCACGCAGGCCCACACCCTCGTCGACGTCGTCGTGGACCTCCTGGCGCAGCGCGGACTGGGCGGCGTACCAGCCGGCCAGGGCGCGGACCCGCTCGGCCGCCTGGGCCAGCCGCTCCTCGGGGAGCGTGCCGTTCCTTACCGCCGTGACGATCGCGTCGCGGATCTCGTGCAGGCTGTCCTCGGTCGACAGTCCCACGCAGATGGCGTCCACGCCCGCGCCGAGCGCCCGCACCGCGATCTCGCCGGGGCCGAACATGGCGGCCACCGCCCGCATCTCGATCGCGTCGGTGACGAGCATCCCGTCGAAGCCGAGCTCGCCCCTCAGGAGCTCGGTCATGGCGGTACGGCTCAGCGTCGCCGGCAGCGACGGATCGAGCGCGGGGATGAGCAGGTGGCCGGACATGATCGAACGCACCCCGGCGTCGATCGCGGCCCGGAACGGCGGCAGGTCGCGCTCGGCGAGCACCTCGCGCGAGGCGTGCACGGTCGGCAGAGCCAGATGGGAGTCGGTGATCGTGTCGCCGTGGCCGGGGAAGTGCTTGGCGCACGCGGCCACGCCCGCGCCCTGGACGCCGTTGACGTAGGCGACCGTGTGCCGGGCGACCAGCTCCGGCGTCGGCCCGAACGAGCGCACGCCGATCACGGGGTTGGCCGGGTTGGCGTTCACGTCGGCGGAGGGCGCGTAGTTGAGGGTGATGTCGAGATCTGCGAGCATCCTGCCGATCTGGCGGCCCACCCGCTCGGTCAGCTTCACGTCGTCCACCACGCCGAGGGCCCGGTTTCCGGGGAAGGAGCTGCCGGCCATGACCTCAAGCCGGGTGACCGCGCCGCCCTCCTCGTCTATGGAGACGACGGTGTCGGGGTTCTCGGCGCGGAAATCCCTGATCAGCCGGTCGTCGATGGCGTTGCGGGCGAACAGCACCACGCCGCCCAGACCCTCGCCCAGCGCCCGGCGGAGCCAGTCGGGGGCGGAGGTTCCCTCGTACCCCGGATGCAGCACCGTCATCGCCAGTCTGTACAGGTCACCGCTCATCGGCATTTTCCTTCACAGTTGTTGATCTGAAGGTAATTTTCTGTCATCGTCGCCTTCGATACAACCACTTCCGAGAGGCCACCCCCCATGCCCAGCAGAAGAACTCTCCTGAAGGGTCTCGCCCTCGCCGCCGCCGCCTCGGCCGTTCCGCTGCCCGCCTTCGCGGAAGCGGGCTACGTTCCGCCGTTACGGCAGATGCGCGGCATGTGGATCGCGTCCGTGGTCAACATCAACTGGCCGTCGAAGCCCGGCCTCAGCGCCGACGAGCAGAAGGCCGAATATCTCGCCTGGCTGGACGTGGCCGTACAGCGCAAGCTCAACTCGGTGTTCGTGCAGATCAGGCCGACCGCCGACGCGTTCTGGCCGTCACCGTACGAGCCGTGGTCGCAGTATCTGACCGGCACCCAGGGGCAGGACCCCGGCTACGACCCGCTCGCCTTCGCCGTGGCCGAGACGCACAAGCGCGGCCTGGCCTTCCACGCCTGGTTCAACCCGTACCGCGTGTCGATGCAGGCCGACCCGGCCAAGCTGCACCCCGACCACCCCGGCCGCAAGAATCCCGACTGGATCCTGCCGTTCGGCGGCAAGCTCTACTACAACCCGGGCATGCCCGAGGTGCGCAAGTTCTGCCAGGACGCGATGCTCGACGCGGTCACCCGCTACGACATCGACGGCCTGCACTTCGACGACTACTTCTACCCGACCAGCACCACCGACTTCGACGACGCCGAGGAGTTCGCCAAGTACGGCGCCGGCTTCCCCGATCTGGCCGCCTGGCGGCGCAACAACGTCGATCTCATGGTCCAGGAGATGCAGCAGCGCGTGCGCGCGGCCAAGCCCGAGATCGCCTGGGGCATCAGCCCGTCGGGCATCTGGCGGAACAAGGCCACCGACCCGCTCGGCTCCGAGACCAACGGCGGGCAGTCCTACGACAACCTGCACGCCGACACCCGCGGCTGGGTCAAGAAGGGCTGGCTGGACTACATCGCGCCGCAGCTCTACTGGTACATCGGGCAGCCGCCGGCCGACTACTCCAAGCTGGTGCCGTGGTGGTCGGACGTGGCGAGCGGCACGAAGACGCTGCTGTGGATCGGGCAGGCGGCGTACAAGGCGGGCGATCCCGCCCAGGCGGCCGAGTGGCAGGCGCCGGACGAGCTGTCCAGGCACCTGACGCTCAACCGCGCGCACCCCGAGATCGGCGGCGACATCTGGTACAACGCCAACGACGTCAAGGTCGACCGGCTCGCCTCCATCTCCACCGCGGTCGGCGACCACTACCAGCGGCCCGCGCTCGCGCCCGTCCTGCCCAGGCTGGCCAGGGGAGAGGCGCCCAGGCGGCCGGTGCTGGCCTACGCGCTGCGCCGCCACGGCGGCGGGGTCGAGATTCGGGCGGTGGCGACGGGCAGGGACGAGCCGTTCCTGTACGCCGTCTTCCGCTTCGACCGGCCCGCGGGCAGCAGGGCGTTCGACGACGCCCGCGACCTGGTCGCCGTCGTGCCCGGTGACCGGCAGTTGCGCTGGACCGACCCCGAGGGCAGGCGCGGCCACCACTACTACGTGGTCGCGGTGGACCGGGCCAACAGGACCAGCAAGCCGAGCAACGGCTTCAGGGTCATCTGACCGATCGGTTCGCGTGCACCCCTACCCGATCCGCGAACCGGTCTGAGGGAACGCTACGCCCGCTCGCGTCGCCGGTCAGGTGCCGACCGGCGACGAGCCCGGCGGGCGTCCTCCAGGGACGCTCGCCGGCGCTCGTGAACGTGCCCGCGGGCACGGTGGACGCTCAGGTTCCGATGCTGCCGGAACCCCTCGCCGAAGCCCCGGTCGCGATCCGGTCCCTAAGAAGCCCTGCGCCCGGCGGCCGACGGCTGCTCGGTCGAAGCTCCCGACGACCTCTGCGGCGGAACCACGGGGGTCGGACGCACCAGACCGAGCGCGACGACCTCATTGGCCAGTCGAGTGCGCCGGTTGGTGCCTTCGGGAATCCTGAACTTCTGGTAGAGCCGCAGCAGATGCTGTTTCACCGCGGCTTCGGTCACGACCAGGTCGTCGGCGATCTCACGTGCCGTCGCCGGAGCGACGAACGCCTCGTCGGACAGCGCCGGCCGGCAGAGCGAGGTCAGCACGTCGACCTCACGCCTGGTCAGCTCGGGCGCGGCCGCTCTGCGCAGCTCGACCTCAGGGGTGAAGTCCTCTCGGGGGACTCCACCGATGCGACCCCGGGCCGCGCCGAAGGAGACGACGTCGCCGTCGTCAAGGACCCTCCGGGCGATCGGCCTGCCATTCACCCGCGTGCCGTTCCTGGACAGCCCCAGGTCCACGACATACAGGTAGGGTCCTCGTCTGACGAACTCGGCATGGAGTCGAGACACGCTGGGATCGGTGAGCCGGATGTCGACACCGCGGCCCCTCCCCACAGTCGTGATCTCGGGGCGCAACGGGACCACCTCGCCAGTGTCCTCGATGCGTATGAACGGCCCCTCCACGGCAGTTCCTCCCCAGGTAGCCCGCCGTAACTATTACTACAGCTCCGGCTTACCCAAACGAGGGGATGCGGAATCTCCTTTGCCGAAAGGAGAATCCCACGTGAAATTGGTCTGGACCTCTGCAGTCGGTTTTGCCTGCTCACGGGTAGACTTCGGGCGGAGATAAGCGGAGGAAACACTCATGGCGGACAAGCCCACGAAAGGTCTGGCCGATGTCGTAGCGGCGTCCACCGCGCTGAGCGACATCGACGGAAAGGCCGGCCGGCTCTTCTACCGTGGATACGACATCCACGACCTGGCCGGCCGCGCGACGTTCGAGGAGACCGCACACCTGCTCCAGCGTGGCAA
Organism: Nonomuraea sp. NPDC048892; assembly: GCF_040649735.1. Classification (NCBI taxonomy): domain Bacteria; kingdom Bacillati; phylum Actinomycetota; class Actinomycetes; order Streptosporangiales; family Streptosporangiaceae; genus Nonomuraea; species Nonomuraea sp. NPDC048892. The sequence continues at coordinate 77,007 of NZ_JBEZFZ010000017.1, forward strand.
GCTGCCCACCCGAGCCGAGCTCGACGCGTACGGCGCGGAGCTGGCGAGCGGCCGGGAGCTGGGCGCCCTGGTGTCCGCGAACATCGCCGAAATCGCCGAGAAACAGAAACCCATGGAGGCGTTGCGCTCGCTGGTCTCCCTGTCGGCCGCCGACGATCCCGACAAGGACGACATCTCCCCTGAGGCGAACCTGCGCAAGGCCGCACGCCTGGTGGCCCAGCAACCCCTGCTCGTCGCCCGCTACCACGCCGCCCGTACGGGAACGGAGGCCCCCGAGGCCGACCCGTCGCTGAGCATCGCCGCGAACTTCCTGCTCCAGGTCACCGGCCGCACCCCGGGCCCGCGCGAGGTCGAGATCTTCGACGAGTGCCTGGTCCTGCACGCCGACCACACGATGAACGCCTCCACGTTCGCCGCCCGCGTCTGCGCCGCGACCCTGTCGGACATGCACTCCGCCATTGTTGCCGCCATCGGCACCCTCAAGGGCCCGCTGCACGGCGGGGCGAACGAGCAGGTCATGAAGACGCTGGAGTCGCTGTCGCCCGGAGGCGTGGCCCAGGCCGTACGCGACAAGCTCGCCGCCGGCGAGAAGATCATGGGCTTCGGGCACCGCGTCTACAGGACCGAGGACCCCCGCGCCACGCACCTGCGCCGGATGTCGGCCGAACTGGCCGAGTCGACCGGGGACGACACCTACTACCGGATGTCGAAGGAGATGGAGGAGGTCGTCCTGGAGACGAAGGGCCTCTATCCGAACGTCGACTTCTTCGCCGCCTCGGTCTATCACTACCTCGGCATACCGACCGACCTGTTCACTCCGGTATTCTCCATCAGCCGCATGTCGGGGTGGACGGCTCATGTCATCGAGCAGCACGCCGACAATCGGTTGATCCGCCCTGACAGCGAGTACATCGGTGAGACGGACCAGAAGTGGAAGCCGATAGAAGAGCGATGAGCAGCGGGCAGGACAGCGCGGGAACGCCGACGCCGCCCCGCCGCGAGCATGACCCTGAGCAGGTGTGTTGAGCCAGAACGGGACCGAACGCGAAAGCTGGGGGCCGTACCCGCTGATCCTGGCGGGTGCGGCTGTCGGCGTGCTGGTGATCTTCGTCGCGAATCCGCGCTGGGGCGGGTTCGCGCTGGGCGCCGTCATCATGGTCGCCGCCGCGCTGCGCTTCGCCGGCTACGGCGGGCAGCTCGCGCTGCGGAGCAGGAAGGTCGACGTCATCACGCTGTCCGTCTTTGGATTCGTGCTGGTGCTGACCTCACTCCTGCTTTACAACAACGAGCTCAAGGCGCTCATCCAGTCCCTTTTCGCCCCGTGACCGGACGGTCCGATAGCCTCAACGCATCCATTCATTGAAGGGGAACCATTCGCATGCCCAAGATCAAGGTGGAGAATCCCGTCGTCGAGCTTGACGGCGACGAGATGACCCGGATCATCTGGCAGTTCATCAAGGACCAGCTGATCCTTCCCTACCTCGACGTTGACCTGAAGTACTACGACCTCGGTATCGAACACCGGGACGCGACGGACGACCAGGTCACCATCGACGCCGCGAACGCCATCAAGAAGTACGGCGTCGGTGTGAAGTGCGCCACCATCACCCCGGACGAGGCGCGCGTCGAGGAGTTCGGCCTCAAGAAGATGTGGCGATCCCCCAACGGGACCATCCGCAACATCCTCGGCGGCGTCATCTTCCGCGAGCCGATCATCATGTCGAACGTGCCGCGGCTCGTCCCCGGCTGGACCAAGCCGATCGTCGTCGGCCGTCACGCCTTCGGCGACCAGTACCGCGCCACCGACCTGAAGATCCCCGGTGAGGGCACGCTGACCCTGACGTACACGCCGAAGGACGGCTCCGAGCCGATCGAGCTCGACGTGTACGACTTCCCCGGCTCCGGCGTCGCGATGGCGATGTACAACCTGGACGAGTCGATCCGCGACTTCGCCCGCGCCTCCATGCGCTACGGCCTCAACCGCGGCTACCCGGTCTACCTCTCCACGAAGAACACGATCCTGAAGGCGTACGACGGCCGCTTCAAGGACATCTTCGCCGAGGTCTTCGAGTCCGAGTTCAAGGACGAGTTCGACAAGGCCGGCCTCACCTACGAGCACCGCCTCATCGACGACATGGTCGCGGCGGCGCTGAAGTGGGAGGGCGGTTACGTCTGGGCCGCCAAGAACTACGACGGCGACGTGCAGTCCGACACGGTCGCGCAGGGCTTCGGCTCGCTCGGCCTGATGACCTCGGTCCTGATGACCCCCGACGGCCAGACCGTCGAGGCCGAGGCCGCCCACGGCACCGTGACCCGCCACTACCGCCAGCACCAGCAGGGCAAGCCCACCTCCACCAACCCGATCGCCTCGATCTTCGCATGGACGCGTGGCCTGGCCCACCGCGGCAAGCTCGACAACACCCCCGCGGTGACCGAGTTCGCCGACAAGCTGGAGCAGGTCTGCGTCGAGACCGTCGAGAGCGGTCAGATGACCAAGGACCTGGCGCTCCTGGTCGGCGGCGACGCCAAGTGGCTCACCACCCAGGACTTCCTGGCGGCCCTGGACGAGAACCTCAAGAAGAAGATGTCCGCCTGAATGCCGAAAACGGCCTCCACCTGCAGTTGTGCTGCACGGTAGGGGCCGTTTCGCATTTTTCTGCCGCTGCTGATCTATATGCTCCTGCGCCATGTCAACATCATCTTCGTCGCTCGACATGGCCTTCGCCCTGGTGCGGGAGGGCCGGTTGGTCGACGCCGAGCAGGTCATGGTGCGCGAACTCCAGGACGTCACGCGCACGTACGGCGCCGGCAGCCCCGAGTGGGCGTCGGTGCAGTGTGATCTCGGTAACGTCCTGCTCAACTCGGACCAGCCGGCCAGAGCGGTCGATTGTTACCGGGCCGCCTGTTCCGGTCCGATGCCTGATGATCCGGAAGCGCACAAGGACCGCCTGACGTACCGGATGAACCTCGGCATGGTGCTCGGCAGGTTGGGGCGCCTCGACGAGGCGGAGACGGAACTGCGCGCCAACGCGCAGGAGCGGCTCGCCTTCTACGGCCGCGAGCACCCGGGTTACGCGTTCGGTCTTGAGCCGCTGGCGGATGTGCAGCTCAGGCGCGGCGACCTGCGCGCGGCCCGCGAGAGCGTGGAGGAGGCGATCCAGAACTTCTGGCGCGGCGGTCACGAGCGGCTCGCCACCGCGCTGGCGCTGCGGGCCACGATCGTGACGACCGCCGGCGGCGACGAGCCCGCCTTCGTCACGCTGGAGCAGCTGCCGGACGAGGTCGTCGAGAACGTGGCGCTGGCCGTGCTCAACCGGACCGGCGAGCATCCGGAGACCGACGGCGCCGTGCTGTCCCTGCTGGCCGAGGCCATGGAAGCCCGCCTGGGCCCGGACCACCAGGCGACGCTCAACGCGCTCTCCCAACTGGCCAACCACGGCCGGGACGACCACGGCGTGGACCGCGTCGCGGCGATCAGGAAGGTGCTCGCCTCCTACCACCGGCAGGGCATGCGTGAGGAGGCGCTCATGGCCGAGCTCGGCCTGGCGATGGCGCAGAGCGATGCCGGTGACCTCGACGGCGCGCTCCGCACGTATGCCGAGGCTCTGGTCCGGGCGCAGAGCCTGGGCCGGGCCGATCTGGTCTCCCAGGTGTTACGGAACTGGGAGCTGGCGCTGTCTGAGGCGGAGCTGCCGGACGAGGCGGAGCGGTGCCTGCGCGAGGCGCTGTCCGCCGCGCAGGACAGCGGCGACCCGGAGACGCTGGGGCGCGTACGCATCGCGCTCGGCCTGTTCCTCCAGCACCAGGAGCGGCTGGAGGAGGCCCGTCCGATCGTGGAGGCCGGGCTGAGCACGCTCGACGTGGCGCATCCCGACGCGCTCGTGGGGCGCGGCCATCTGGGGGCCATCATGGAGGGCCGCTCGTGTGGCTGCGGCGACATGCCCGAGGTGATCGCCGCGGCGTTCAGGGAGTTCGTCCTCGGCAGGCTGCCGCGGGATCTGCTCGCCGACCTCGAGGTGGACCTCAAGGACGGCGACTTCGCGGTCAACGTGCACCTGCGCAGGGAGCCGGCCGAGGACGAGCTGGAGGAGCTCGACCGGGTGATGCAGGCCGCCACCGCCGAGTTCCGCCGGCGCGTCGCCGAGAGGTGACGTGACGCCGGGGAAGGGCGCCCCGGGCCTTTTCCCATGTCTTGACGGTACGGCAGGCGTGCCGTAGTTGATCAGTTGGGTATGAGGCACCTCACAACAGTCGTGCGCGTCTCGGGGGGTTCGGATGCGACTGCGTATTTTGAGTGGGCTAGGGGTGCTCGCGGCCGCCGCAATCCTGACAGGGTGCGACTCGGAGCCGGAGACCGCCAAGCTGCCCGACACCAAGGCACAGGCCGCGGCCAAGCTCAAGGCCGGCAAGGCAGCCAAGGTGAAGGCCGCCGCGGCGGTCAGGGCGAACGAGCTGGGGCAGATCCCGGTGCTGATGTGGCACCGCATCGTGCCGAAGCCGCAGACCACGGACGACCGGTCGCCGGCGCAGTTCAGGGCGGATCTGGAGCGGCTGGTCAGAGAGGACTACGTGCCGATCACCGCCGCCGAGCTGGCGGCCGGGAAGATCGACATCCCGGCGGGCAAGCACCCCGTGGTGCTGACGTTCGACGACTCCTCGCCCTCCCAGCTCACCCTGAACGAGATGGGCGAGCCGCAGAAGGACACCGCGGTCGCGATCCTGCGGGAGGTGGCCGCCAAGCATCCGGGCTGGAAGCCGAAGGCGACGTTCTACGTGACGCGCGACATGTTCGGCAAGACCGTGCGTGAGGAGCAGGCCCAGGCGCTGCTCTGGCTCAAGGACAACGGCTTCGACATCGGCAACCACACGCGCGACCACCTCAACCTGCGCGGACGCTCGAAGCAGGAGGTCGAGGAGCAGATCGGGACGATCGGCAAGACGATCAGCTCGCTGGCCTACCTGAACCCGACCACGATCGCGCTGCCCTACGGCAACCAGCCGAGCAAGAAGGAATGGGCGCTGAAGGGCAAGCAGTACCACCACCAGGGCGCGTTCCTGGCCGGGTACACGCCGGCGCCGGCGCCGTTCAGCAAGTCGTACGACGCGGCGGGCATCCCGCGGATCAAGGCCATGGAGAAGAAGGGCGACTGCGCCCAGTTCTGCTCGGAGGCCTGGCTCGACTGGCTCAAGAAGAACCCGGACATGCGCTACACCTCCGACGGTGACGTGAGCACGGTGGCCTATCCGAAGTACAAGGCGCCGTACCTGCGCAAGTCGTTCACCACCTGGAGCCTGCCCTACTGACCGGGATCAGGATCTGGTGGTGAACGTCACGCCCGCGCGGTGCAGGCGCTCGATGAGGGGCCGGCCCATGGCGGAGGCCGTCGTGAGCTGGCCCGCCCGCGCGGGCACGTCGTCGAAGGCGAGGCAGAGGGCCGACTCGGCGAACATCTTGGCCGTCTCGTCGTAGCCGGGGTCGCCGCCCGCCACCTGCGTGATCACGCGTTCGCCGCCGCCCTCGCCCAGGAACGTGACCTTGAACCAGCTCCTGGCCCGCCGCTCGGCCGAAGGGCCCTCGCCGGGCTTCAGGCGGGCCTGGACGCGGTCGCGTACCGGCGGGACCTGGGCGAGCGCGGCGAACGCGCTCGCGCCCGCCACCGTGGCCACGGCGGCGGGCAGGGTCCTGACCGCGTAGTGCTGCCGGTAGGTGAAGTCGGGGCCGTAGCGGTCGAGCAGCCGGGCGGAGTAGCCGACGATGAGCGGATCGATGGTCGGCATCGGCAGCGCCCAGCCGCCGACGTAGCGCAGGCCGCCCGGCAGGGCGCTCACCCGGCGGCCCGGTGGCCTGGGCTCGGCGGCGCGGCGCAGGGCGCCCGCCCGCGCGGCCTGACCGGCCCGGCCGAGCACGGACAGGGCGCTGGCCAGCGTGCCGCCCGACGGCCGCCCGTTGCCGCGCAGGAAGCCGCTGACCTTGAGCGGGACGCCCTCGGGGAGCAGGCCGACGGTGTGCAGGACACCGAGGTCGTACGGGATCGAGTCGAAGCCGCAGGCGTGCACGAGCTTCGCGCCGCTCATGACCGCCCGCTCGTGGTGGCGCACGTACATGCGGTCCACGAACTCCGATTCGCCCGTGAGGTCCAGATAGTGCGTGCCGGCGTCGGCACAGGCGGCGACGAGCGGCTCGCCGTGCACGACGTACGGGCCGACCGTGCTCGCCACGACGCGCGTCCGCCGGGCGAGCTCCGCCAGCGAGGCCGGGTCGGTGGCGTCGGCGCGCAGGATGGGCGCGTCGATCCCGAGCCGCTCCAGCTTGGCCGGGTCACGCCCGGCCAGCGCCCACCGGGCGCCCGGCGGGGCGGCCCGCGCGAGGTAGCGGGCGGTCAGCTCGCCGGTGAATCCGCTCGCGCCGAAGAGCACGATGTCGTACGGGCGCTCGTCCATGATCCCGAGGCTGGTCGAGAAGCGGGCCGGACGCAAGGGCTCGCTTACCCATGCTTGCGGAATCGCGGGAAAAGTTCCCTTCGTTCCTGCGAAAATGACGAAGCCGTGCGCGAAAGAGTCGAAGCCGTGACGTCACGAAGCATTAACGGATCCCTGTGAAGTTGCTGAGCGTCGTAAAGTTTGCGTCGATGGGGTTCAGTACACGTGGGGATGACGAATGCCGCAGATCTCGCCGCTGGTCGCCGGCGATCCCACCGAGCTGGGGTCCTTCCGGCTGTCCGGGCGGATCGGGGAGGGCGGCCAGGGCATCGTCTACCTGGGCGTCGACGACAAGGGCGAGCGGGCCGCGATCAAGCTGCTGCACGTCAAGTTCAGCGGTGACACCATCGCCAGGTCGAGGTTCGCCAGGGAGCTGAAGGCGGCGCAGCGGGTGGCGTCGTTCTGCACGGCCCGGGTGATGGAGGCCGATCTCGACGGCGACACGCCGTACATCGCCAGCGAGTACATCGACGGCCGGCCCCTGCGCGAGATCATCGAGGAGGACGGCCCGCTCACCGGCACCGTGCTCGACCGGCTGGCCATCGGCACCGCCACCGCGCTCACGGCGATCCACCACGCCTCGATCGTCCACCGCGACTTCAAGCCCGACAACGTGCTGATCGCCGCCGACGGGCCGCGCGTGGTCGACTTCGGCATCGCCCGGATCATCGACTCCACCGGCACGATCACCAGCCGCGCGATCGGCACCCCCGCTTACATGGCGCCCGAGCAGATCGCCGGCGACGACATCGGGCCCTACACCGACGTGTTCTCCTGGGGCGCCACCATCGCCTTCGCGGCGACCGGGGAGGTGGCCTTCGAGGGCAAGTCCATCGCGATGGTGCTCAACCGGATCCTCAACCACGAGGTCGACGTCGGCATGATGCACGAGCCGCTGCAGAGCGTGGTGCGCTCGGCGCTGGCGAAGTCGCCGGCTGAACGCCCCTCCGCCGACCAGATCCTGCTGCGGCTGCTCGGCCAGGCGTCCACCGTCGGGGCCTCCACGGCGGTGCTGACCCGGGGCGTGCAGGTGGCCAGCGACGACACCACGCCGTTCACCAGGGTGTCGGCCGGCTCGATCACGGAGCAGCCGGGCCGCCAGGGCACCGTGGCGCCGCCGTCCCAGACCGGTGCGGGTGCGGCGCCGTCGTCCACGAGCGGCGGACCCGTGCCGCACGCCCAGGCCCGTGGCGGGCTGTCCCAGCTGACCACGCACGGCTCACCGGCGCAGCAGCAGGAGCACCGCACGACCGGGCAGACGGGATCGGCTCCGCTCACCGGACCCTCGGGGCAGGTGGGCGCGCCGTACGCCGGCCCCGCGCCGCAGGACGGAGGCGGGCCGCCGTACCCGATGGCCGAGCCCGCCGGGCCCGAGCGCAGCCGGCGGGCGCGGGTGTGGCTGGGTGTGCTCACCGCGCTCGCGCTGCTGGCCGCCGCCGCGATCGCGCTGGTCATGAACGGCTGGAGCCCTCTGGCCTTCACCGGCGACACGACCCCGGAGCGCACGTCCAACACGGGCTCCGGCTCCGGCCTGTCCTCGGTCGTGGACAAGGTGGCCCAGACCGGGAAGATCGTCATCGGCGTCAAGGGCGACCTGCCGGGCGTCGGGCTGCAGAACGGCGACGCTTTCCAGGGCTTCGACGTCGAGATCGCCAAACGCCTGGCGACGGGGTTGGGGGCCAGGCAGACGACGTTCGTCAGGGTCGGACGCGACGACCGCGCGTCGTCGCTGGCCGACGGCGGGACCGACCTCATCGTCGCCACCTACTCGATCGACAAGAGCGACACCCAGTTCGCCGGCCCCTACTACCTCGCCCACCAGGACCTCCTCGTGCACGCGGGCGCCGGGATCGACGAGCTCGGCGATCTGAAGGGCAAGCGCATCTGCGCGCCCAACAGCCCGTCGGTCGGCGCCGTCCAGGACCGGGTGAAGGTCGTGCCGGTGGTGGCCAGCGACTACGCCGCCTGCATGGACCTGCTCAGGAGCGGGAAGGTCGACGCGGTGCCCGGTGACGACCTGATCCTGGCCGGCTTCGCGGCCAGGGAGAACCTGCGGTACAAGATCCTCGGCGCGAAGCTGACCAACGAGCGCTACGCCGTCGGGATCAGGGACGGCGACGTGAAGACCTGCAAGGCGGTGAAGGCGGTGATCGCCGACCTCTACGCCAAGGGCGTGGTCGGGCAGCTCCTGACCAGCCATTTCGGAAAGGTCGAGTTCAAAGCGGAGCTGAAAGTGCCCGCGATGGAAACCTGCTGATGACGAGCGGGTAACATCCCCAACGTCAATGAATCACGCTGCGAGTTAGGGGAAGGCCATGGCGTCGTCAGCCACTGCGCCCGTCAAGGTACCGGTCAAGGTGACAGTCACCGGAGCTGCCGGCCAGATCGGCTACGCACTGCTTTTCCGCATCGCGTCGGGGCAGCTGCTCGGCGCCGACGTGCCGGTCAAGCTCAGCCTGCTGGAGATCCCCGCGGCGGTGAAGGCGGCCGAGGGCACCGCGATGGAGCTGGACGACTGCGCGTTCCCGCTGCTGTCCGGGATCGAGATCACCGACGACCCGAACGTCGCGTTCAACGGCGCGAACGTCGCCCTGCTGGTCGGCGCCATGCCGCGTAAGGCCGGCATGGAGCGCGGCGACCTGCTCGGCGCCAACGGCGGCATCTTCGGCCCGCAGGGCAAGGCGATCAACGAGCACGCCGCCGACGACATCAAGGTCCTGGTCGTGGGCAACCCGGCCAACACCAACGCGCTCATCGCCCAGAAGAACGCGCCCGACGTGCCGGCCGACCGCTTCACCGCGATGACCAGGCTCGACCACAACCGCGCGCTGTCGCAGCTGGCGGCCAAGCTCCAGGTGCCGGTCACCGAGATCAAGAAGATGACGATCTGGGGCAACCACTCCGCCACCCAATACCCCGACCTGTTCCACGCCGAGGTGGGCGGCAAGGTCGCGGCCGAGCAGGTCGAGTCCGAGTGGCTGAGCGGCACGTTCATCCCGACGGTGGCCAAGCGCGGCGCCGCCATCATCGAGGCCCGCGGCGCCTCGTCGGCCGCCTCGGCCGCCAACGCCGCGATCGACCACGTCTACGACTGGGTCAACGGCACCGAGTGGACCTCCGCCGCCGTGGTCTCCGACGGCTCCTACGGCGTGCCGGAGGGCCTCATCTCGTCCTTCCCCGTCAGGGCGGCGGGCGGCAAGTTCGGGATCATCCAGGGCCTCGACATCGACGCCTTCTCCCGCGAGCGCATCGACGCCAGCGTGCGCGAGCTGGAGGAGGAGCGTCAGGCGGTCAAGGAGCTGGGCCTTATTTGAGCGGTCCCCACGTTCCATCGAGCGCGCGCGTCCCGTCGGCGGGGGCGCGCGCGTTCTGCTGTACCTGCTGTACGGCGGGTCGGCCCGGCAGTGCGGGCGCCGTTCATCCGGGGCTCGCCTCGTCGCAGGGCCACGGCAGGATCGCCGCGGCGGACTGGGGGGTGGCGAAGATCACGCCGGCCGCGGCCAGGAGGCTGGCGGCCACGATGAGCCCGCCGAAGATCAGCTTCGTGACCCTTGGTGAAAAGCTCCTCACATTTCGATATCACAGCACACATTGCCCCGCCGTATGGCTCATTTCCCGGAAAGCGCTCCCCAGGCGTCGGAGACGATGTCGCGCAGCGACGCCCGTTCGGGCTTCCAGCCCAGCTCACGCTGGATCCGCGCGGACGAGGCGACCAGGACGGCCGGATCGCCGGCGCGCCGCTCGCCCACGACGGCCGGGATCTCGTGCCCGGTGACCTCGCGGCAGACCGAGATCACCTCCTGCACGGAGAAGCCGGTGCCGTTGCCCAGGTTGTAGATCCGGTGCTCGCCGGGCGTGATCGCCCCGAGCGCCAGCAGGTGGGCCCTGGCCAGGTCGGACACGTGGACGTAGTCGCGCACGCAGGTGCCGTCGGGCGTCGGGTAGTCGGTGCCGAACACGCTCACCGATTCGCGCTCGCCGGTCGCGACCTTGAGCACGTTGGGGATGAGGTGGGTCTCGACGGCGTGCCGCTCGCGGAAGCGGTCGTAGGCGCCCGCCACGTTGAAGTAGCGCAGGCTCACCGCGCCCAGCCCGCGCAGCCCCGCGTAGGCGCTCAGGGCCGTGTCCACGGCCAGTTTCGAGGCGCCGTAGGGGTTGGTCGGGCGCGTCGGGTCGTCCTCCTCGATCGGGGAGCGCTCGGGCTCGCCGTACGTGGCCGCCGTCGAGGAGAACACGATCGAGCCCACGCCCGCGTCGCGCATGGCGTCGAGCAGCGCCAGCGTGCCGCCCAGGTTGTTGGCCCAGTAGAGCCCCGGCTTCTGCACCGACTCGCCGACCAGCGACTTGGCCGCGAAGTGCAGCACCGCGTCCACGCCGGCGAGCGCGGGCCCGGCCTCGTGGATGCCGGCCCGGACGAACCTGGCGCCCTCCGGGACCGCGTCCTCGTGCCCGGTCGACAGGTCGTCGAGCACGGTCACCTCGTGTCCCGCCTCGACGAGCTGCGCGGCGACGACACTGCCGACATATCCGGCACCACCGGTGACCAGCAGCCTCATGTTCACTCCTGTTCAAATATGTTTGATTTTGTACGGCTTGCCGTTCAGCATACGCGGGAAACCCGGCGAGTACGCTGCCAACCACCATGTTTGACACCGTCGCGGCCAACATCGCCCTGGTCCTGCTCTTCATCCTGATCGGGGGCTTCTTCGCCGCCGCAGAAATCGCCATGGTCTCCCTGCGTGACAGCCAGGTCCGCAAGCTCTCGCAGCGCGGGCGCAGGGGCGAGCGCGTGGCCAAGCTCGCCCGCGATCCCAACCGGTTCCTGTCGGCCGTGCAGATCGGCGTGACCGTGGCCACCATGCTGTCGGCCGCGTTCGGCGCCGACCGGCTGGCCGCGCAGCTCGTCCCCGTGCTGACGGGCTGGCGCGTGCCCGAGGCCGTGGCGCCCGTCCTGGCGCTGGTGCTGGTGACGCTGGCCATCTCGTACGCGTCGCTGGTCCTCGGCGAGCTGGCGCCCAAGCGGCTGGCCCTGCAACGGGCGGAGGGCCTGTCCCTGTACGTGGCGCCCTTCCTCGACCGGATCGCCTCACTGTCGCGCCCGATCATCTGGATGTTGTCGAAGTCCACCGACGGCGTGGTCAAGCTGCTCGGCGGCAATCCGAACGCCGACCGCGAGGAGGTCACCACCGAGGAACTGCGTGACATGGTGGTCGGGCACACCGACCTGACCGCCGACGAGCGCAAGCTCATCGGTGAGGTGTTCGCCGCCGGCAAGCGGCAACTGCGCGAGGTGATGCTGCCGCGCACGGAGGTCGAGTTCATGGAGGCCGACACGCCGCTGAACGAGGCCGCCCGGCTGGCCGCCACGCTCCCGCACTCACGCTTTCCCGTCTATCGCGGCTCCTACGACGAGGTGGTCGGCTTTGTCCACGTACGCGACCTGCTCGACCCGGAGCTGATCGGGCGGATCGAGCCGATCAGCGCGGTCGTGCCGATCAGGACGGCCAAGTTCGTGCCCGCCTCCAAGCGCCTGCTCTCCACGCTCAACGAGATGCGCGACGAGGGCCAGCACCTGGCCATCGTGGTGGACGAGTACGGCGGCACGGCCGGCATCGTCACCATGGAGGACCTGGTCGAGGAGTTGATCGGCGACATCAGGGACGAGTACGACATCGAGGAGGACGTCGTCGTCCTGCCCGCCGGCGAGATCGAGATCGACGGCCTGACGAACCTCAACGACTTCGCCACCGAGACCGGCATCCGGCTCCCGGACGGCCCCTACGAGACGCTGGCCGGCTTCGTCATGGCCATGCTGGGCCACCTTCCGGAGGAGGGGGAACGGGTCGAGCTGGCCGGGTTCGAACTGACCGTCACCGAGCTGGACGGCCGCCGAATCGCCCGGGTACGGGTGAAACGCCGACCGGTGACCGAGTCGCCGCCCGACCAGGATTCCTGACACAATTGCCTGCTATGGCCAGACCTCGTGTACTCTCCGGCATCCAGCCCACGGCGGACTCTTTCCATCTGGGCAACTACCTGGGTGCCGTCCGCCAGTGGGTCACCTTGCAGGAGACCCACGACGCGTTCTACTGCGTGGTCGATCTCCACGCGATCACCGTGCCGACCGAGCCCGCCGCGCTGCGCCGCCGCAGCCGGGTGGCCGCGGCCCAGCTCTTCGCCGCGGGGCTCGACCCCGAGCGCTCCACCGTCTTCGTGCAGTCGCACGTGCGCGAGCACACCGAGCTGGCGTGGGTGCTGATCTGCCTCACCGGCATGGGTGAGGCCGCCAGGATGACGCAGTTCAAGGACAAGTCGGCCAAGTTCGGCGAGAGCGCGGCCAGTGTCGGGCTGTTCACCTACCCGATCCTCCAGGCCGCCGACATCCTGCTCTACCAGGCGAACCGGGTCCCGGTCGGCGCCGACCAGAAGCAGCACCTCGAACTCACCCGTGACCTGGGGCAGCGCTTCAACCACCGGTTCGGCGACACGTTCACGCTGCCGGAGCCGCACATCCTCAAGGAGGTCGAGAAGATCACCGACCTCCAAGACCCGACGGCGAAGATGTCGAAGTCGTCCTCCAGCCCGGCGGGCATCCTCGACGTCCTGGAGCAGCCGGGGCCGCTGCGCAAGAAGGTCATGCGCGCGGTGACCGACACGGGCTCCGAGGTCCTCTTCGACGAGGAGAACAAGCCCGGCATCTCCAACCTGCTGCGCATCCTGTCCGCGCTGACCACCACGCCCATCCCCGAGCTGGTCGCCCGCTACGAGGGTCAGGGCTACGGCACATTCAAGAAGGACGTCGCTGAGGCGGTCGTGGAGACGTTCTCGCCGATCAGGGAGCGCACCGAGAAGCTGCTGTCCGACGAGGCCGAGCTGGACCGGCTGCTGGCGATCGGCGCCGGGCGCGCCGCCGCGGTGGCCAAGGAGACCATGGCTCTCGTCCGCGAGCGGGTGGGCTTCCTGCCCACGCTGTGACCTCACGGCCGTCAAGGGCCGGGCGCGCCGATCGACCGGCGCGCCCGGCCTTTTTCCGCCCCGGTCCCCGAGCCCGCCCCGGCCCGGGGACGGGCCGCTCATCTCGTCCGCGCCGCCCGGTGCACGCGCAGCAGGGCCCGCAGGGCCGCCAGGCTGGGCCTGGTGAGACGTACGTCGCCACGGACGGCGGTCCAGCCGGACGGATCCCGTTCGAAGGTCCATCCGGAGAACTCGCGGTTCGCCTCCTGCAGCAGGTGTTCCATGACGAAGTCGGCACTCGGCGCACTAGACATGAACGCACAGTGGCATGTGAACGCCTGTGCGTGACGAACTCGGGCGAAAGATCTCCCCGTTCGCGATGACCGAACTCCCAGTTCGTACGTCAGCCGGGGATGCCTCAGATGGGGATGTCGTGCCGTTCGGCCAGATAGCGGACCTCAGGCGCCCACGACGGCCGCGCCCGGCGCGCCAGTGACCTGACCATCTCCCGCAGCAGCAGCTTGTGGTCGAGCTCCTCCGGGCATTCCCGCTCGATCCGCAGCAGGTGGAGCAGGCTGGCGGCGTCGTCGCCCAGGTCCTCGCAGGCGCGGGCGACATGGCCGAGGTGGGTGGCGCGCCGCTCGATGGACGGCGTGCGCCGCAGGTCGATGTCGTCGGCCAGGCGCAGCACCGCCTCGGGGCGGCCGATGTCGTGCTCGATGCTGGCGACGTGGATGGCGACGTTGGTGGGCCCGAAGAAGGCCAGGTCGTAGTCGGCCGAGGCGTCGTCCACGCGTTCGGCCAGCCGCGCGGCGGGCCCGCGCAGACGTTCCCTGGCCCCGTCGTCGTCGCCCATCCTGGCCTCGCCGATCGCGGTGAGCAGGTGCAGCGCGCCGAGCGCCTTGAGATGGCGATCGTCGCCGTCGGCGACGTGCGGTTCGAGCAGTTCGATGCCGCGCCGGCCGACGTCGTACGCGATCTCGTGCATGTCGTCGGAGAGCATCGACTGTCCGAGGTTCCAGTACGCCCACGCGATCATCAGCGCGTCCTCGGACTCCTCGGCGAAGCGCATGGCCCGGTCGGCCGCGAGATGCGACAGATCCACCCGCCGCAGGTGCTTCAGCACCCCCCTGGCCAGCAGGTAAGCGTCCGTCGCCACACGGTAGGAGCTCGGCGTGTGATCGAGCACCAGGTTCTCGGCGTCGGTGACGAGGGAGGGCAGCGCGGCCATGAGGATCGAGTAGCGGCGGGTCGAGGTGAACCAGGCGCTGCGCGCCGCGGCCACCCGTTCGGCGAGCTGCTCGGCGTCGGGCGGCTCGATGTCGGGCGCCAGCGACCGGCACGTGAACAGGGCCCGCTCGATGTCGCCGATCTGCGGCCTGCTGGGCTCATGGGAGTCGCGCGGGGTCTCGCCTAAGAGGACCGCGGTGCGGACGCCGAGCACTTTGGCGATCTCCCTGAGCAGCGGCAGCGACGGTGTTCGCTTGCCGTGCTCGATCAGCTCGATGTGCCTGGGGGTGCACCCGGACTGGGTGGCCAGCGCGGTGGTGCTCATGCCCCGCCGTTCGCGCTGAAGCCTGACCATTTGCCCGGTGGCTATTTCGGACATAGGCGTGACGCCTCCTGGATCGGTCCCAACACCCCACAGGTTAGGGCTCCCGATGTCCGCCCGTATGGGTTTCCGCCCTGCTCAGGCCGTATCACGCGGAGAACGGCGGGTCGGCGGGCGCTCCCGGGGAACGCGTAGAAGATTCATGTTTCGGTCGCGGTCAGGAGCGCGAGCAGGCCGTCCTCATCGGGCGGACGCCCATCGGGGGGGCGCTGGTCAGGCCGGGCACCCAAGGCCGGGCACCCAAGGCCGGGCACCCAAGGCCGGGCACCCAAGGCCGGGCACCCAGGGGCGGGCGCTCAGCGGAAGCGGCGGCGGCCCACGTGGATCAGCAGTTCGCGGAGTGCGTCGGCGGCCTGGCGCACCGTCTCCTCCGGCAGCGCCGCGGTGATCTCGGTGTGGGCCCTGGTCGAGGCTTCGAGGGCCGTCCTGGCCTGGCGCCGGCCCTCGTCCGTCAGCCGGACCCAGCGGCTGCGCGCGTCGCCGGGATCGGCCTCGCGCTCGACGTATCCGGCCGCCGCCAGCCGCTGCAGCACGTTGCTGATGCCGCCCGAGGTGAGCATCAGCGACTTCGACAGCTCGCTCGGCTTCATCCGGTACGGCGGATCGTCGACCCGGTTGAGCGTCGTCAGCACGTCGAACTCGGCGTAGGTCAGCCCCAGCTCCGACAGCTCAGCCTTGATCGCCTGCTCGAACAGTAGGTTGAGGCGGGTGACCCGCTTGCCCAGCTCCAGCGTGGCGATGAGCGACGACGGCAGCCCCGCCTCTTTCCAGCGGGGCACGAGCGCGTCGATCTCATCCTGTTTCACGCCATCGAGGATACCCAGCAGCAGATTGCTTTCTGAAAAGCTTCTGAATAAGCTTTCGAGTATGCATAGTCTGATCAAGAACGGCCTCGTCATCGACACCGACCCGGAGCCCGTCGTCCTCGGCCACGCCGACGTGCGCGTCCAGGACGGCGTGATCACCGAAGTGGGCCGGGACCTGCCCGAGGCCCAGGGAGCGGAGGTGGCGGAGGTGATCGACGCGACCGGGCGGATCGTGCTGCCCGGCTTCGTCGACACCCACCGCCACACCTGGCAGGCGGGCATCAGGGCGGCCGCACCTGACGTCGACTTCCCGCAGTACATGCATCGCGTCTTCGACGAGCTGGCCCCGCGCCACCGCCCCCAGGACGTCTACGCGGGCACCCTGGCCGGGGCGCTGGAGTGCCTGGACGCCGGCATCACCACGCTCCTCGACTGGTCCCACGCCCAGTTCACCCCCGAGCACACCGGCGCCTCCGTCCGGGCTCTGCGCGAGTCCGGCATCAGGGCCGTCTTCGGCTACTGCTACGGCGGCCCGCCCGGCGGGCTGGTCGCGGAGACCCGCCGGGTGCGCGAGACGCTCTTCGACACGCCCGGCCTGGTCAGCATGGCGATGGCGGCCCTCGGCCCCGAGATCGCGGGGGAGGAGCGCGCCCTGGAGGAGTGGCGGCTGGCGGAGGAGCTGGGCCTGCCGGTCACCGCGCACCTCGGCGGGCACGGCAGGGAGAACGCGGTCAAAGGGCTCGCCTTCCTGGAGGAACACGGGCTGCTGGCCGTTCCCACCACGTTCGTGCACGCGCTGCACTACACCGACGAGGAGTTCCGGCGCATCGCCGCCGCGGGCGGCACCGCCTCGGTCTCGCCGGTGGACGAGATGAACCTGGGCCTGGGCTACCCCACCACCGGCCGGGCCAGGGCGGCGGGCGTCCCGACCAGCTTGAGCGCCGACACCGTGGTGTGCGCCCCCGGCGACATGTTCAGCCAGATGCGCACCGCCCACCTGCTCGAACGCGGCCGCCCCGACGGCGCGGGGCTCGGCTTCACCACCCGCGACGCGCTGCGCCTGGCCACCATCGAGGGCGCTGAGGTGCTCGGCCTGGCCGGCGTCGTCGGCTCGCTGCGGCCGGGCAAGCAGGCCGACCTCGTGCTCCTGCGTACGGACACGTTCGGCATGGCCGCCGCCCACGACCCGATCGGCGCGGTCGTGCTGAACGCCGACACCAGCGTGGTCGAGACGGTCATGGTCGCCGGGCGTGTGGTCAAGCGCGGTGGGCAGTTGCTCCACCACGACCCGGCAGCGGTGCGCACGGCCCTGGCGGAGACGGCGGCCGCGGTGGCAGGGACGTGATCACGGGGTAGGAGCAGCCCCGGGAAGAGGGGCGGGCGATGGCGAGTCTGACGGAACGCGTCGAGTCGGTGAAGTCGTGGGGCCGGGCCAAGGTGGAGCGGTGGCGGGTGCGCCGGCTCTCGCTCGACCACCTCATCAGGGCGGTGCGGCGCTACCAGGCGCAGACCGGCGACCTGCTGGCGGGCGCGGTCACCTACTTCGCGTTCCTGTCCTTCTTCCCGCTGGTGGCGCTCTCGTACGCGGTGCTCGGGTTCGCGGTGGCGACCAGCGACGCCACCAGGGACGCCCTGCAGCAGGCGATCGAGGAACGGCTGCCCGGCATCGCTGAGAACCTCGACCTGGCGAGCATCGCCACCGCCAGGGAGACCGCCGGGATCATCGGTCTGCTCGGCCTGCTCTACGCCGGGCTCGGCGCGCTCGACGCGCTGCGCACGGCGCTGCGGGAGATGACGATGACCACCACGCCGCCGCTCGGCTTCTTCGTCGGCAAGCTGCGCGACCTGGCCGCGCTGGTGATGATCGGCGTGACGGCGATCGTTTCCGTGCTGGTCGCCGGGTTCGCCACGACGGCCACGGACCAGGTCCTGCACTACCTGTTCGGCGGGTCAGCGCTGGCCGGCCTCGGGCTCAGGGTGGCCGGGGTGGTGGCGAGCGTGGGGGCCGACTGGCTGCTGTTCGTGATCCTGCTCGGCTGGGTCGGGCGGTCGGCCCAGCCGTTCCGTGAGATCGCCAAGGGGGCGCTGCTCGGGGCGGTCGGGTTCGGCGTGCTCAAGCAGATCGCGACGCTGCTGCTGGCGAGCACGCTCGGCAACTCGGCGCTGTACGGCACGTTCGCGGTCATCGTCGGCCTGCTGGTCTGGATCAACTTCTCGGCCAGGCTCGTGCTCCTCGTCGCCGCCTGGACGGCCACCGCCGGGCTCTGCCCGCCCCCTTTCCCCACGGGCGGGGGACCGGGTCGGCCTCCAGGCGGCGCAGGCGTTCGTGGGCGTTGCGGACGCGGCTGGCGACCGAACTCTGCACCCGCCCGGCGTTGCGGTCGTAGGCCATCTTGTTGTTGTCGCGCATCATCCGCCCGGCGGCCACGCGGTGGGCGGTGGTGGCGGCGTGTTCGCGCACGTGGCGGATCTCTTCGGACCAGGCCGCGTACGCCTGCTCCCAGCGCGCCCTGGCCGCGGCCTTGCCGGCGAGGAAGCCGGTGTAGCCGCCGCCGAAGCGGGTGACCGTGCCGTGCTCGACCTCCAGGATCACCGTGGCGACGCGGTCGAGGAAGACGCGGTCGTGGGACACCACGGCCACCGTGCCCCGGTGCTCGCGCAGGCGCTCTTCGAGCCAGGTCAGCGCCGACTCGTCGAGGTGGTTGGTCGGCTCATCGAGCAGCAGCACGCGCGGCGCGGCGGCCAGCACGCAGGCCAGGCCCAGCCGCGCCTGCTCGCCGCCGGACAGGCTCGACAGGCGCCGGTCGCGGCTCACGTGGGCGAGGCCGAGACCGTGGAAGGCCCGCTCGACACGGGCGTCGGCCTCGTAGCCGCCGCGCAGCTCGTAAGCCGTCATGAGCTCCCCGTATTCGTCCATGACCTCGTCGGTGAGCGCCGACTCCAGCTCGCGCATCCTGCGCTCCATCGCGCGCAGGTCGGCGAGCGCGGCGTCGACGGCCTGCTGGACCGTGTGATCCGGCGGCAGGCCGAGGGTCTGCCCGAGGTGGCCGAAGTCGCCCTCGATGCGCACCTCGCCGTCGTCGGGCCGCTCGACCCCCGCGATGAGGCGCAGCAGCGTGGACTTGCCGGAGCCGTTCTCCCCGACGATGCCGGCGCGCTCGCCGGGTCTCACGGAGAGGGAGACGTCGGTGAGGACGGCCCGCTCGCCGTAGGACTTGGTGATCTGGTGAACGTGGATCAGGATGGAACTCCAATCGCTACTGTTGTAGCGTTAGTGTGGCATGGCTTGAGGCTTAATGCAACTGGAGTAGTCTTTGGAATCTAACAAACGCCCCGGAGGGCGGAGCGCCCGCGTGCGTGACGCCGTGCGGCGGGCCACGCTCGCGGAGCTGCTCGAACGGGGCTACACGGGCTTGACGGTGGAAAACGTCGCCGAGCGGTCAGGCGTGCACAAGACGACCGTCTACCGGCGCTGGGGCGGCGTCGAAGGACTGATCGCCGATGCCCTTGAGCTGGCCGGTGACGAGCCGTGGCCCATTCCCGACACCGGCTCGGTCGAGGGTGATCTGCGGGGCATCGTCCAGCTCGTCCGCACCGGGTTCGACGATCCGGAGCTGGGGCCTGTGTCGTCGGCGTTCGTGGCGGCGGCCATGCAGAATCCCTCGGCCGCGCGGGCGCTGCACGAGTTCTTCGTGGCCAGGCACGAGCAGTCGGCCGAGGTGGTGCGGCGGGCCGTCGCGCGGGGTGAGCTGCCCGACGTCGTGGACGTCAGGGAGGTGATCAGGGTGGCGGTCGCGCCCGTCTACTACCGGCTGTTCGTCGCCCACGAGCCGGTGACCGAGCGCGACGCCGACCGGGCCGCCGACGCCGCACTGGCCGCCGCCCGCGCGGGAGTCCTCGACGGCGTCTGACCAGGCGGGCCGTGGTGGGGGATCAGAGGGTGAGGACGAGCTTTCCGCGCAGGTGGCCCGCGTCCAGCAGGCGGTGGGCGTCGGCGACGCGCTCGAACGGGAACGTCTCCTGCACGTGCACCCGGAGCCGCCCCTGCTCGACGAGCTCGACGAGCCTCCGCAGGCCGACCGGATCGGGGCCGACGGCGATGCCGCTGAAGCGCAGGCCGGCCGCCTCGTACCTGGCGATGAGCCGCGTGTCCTCGTCGGCGACCGCTGTCACGAGGTGGCCTCCTGGGCGCAGCACGCCGAGCGACCGCTCGACGGAGTCGCCGCCGATCGTGTCGAGCACGACGTCGATGTCGCGGACCGTCTCGGCGAAGTCGGCCGTCGTGTAGTCGATCACCTCGTCGGCGCCGAGCTCCTCCACGAACTGCCGCTTGCCCACGCCGGCGGTCGTGATCACGTACGCGCCGAGTGCTTTCGCGATCTGGATCGCCACGTGGCCGACCCCGCCGCCACCGCCGTGGACCAGGACGCGGTCACCCTCGGTCACATCGGCGAGGTCGACCAGGCCCTGCCACGCCGTCAGCCCGACGACCGGCAGCGCCGCCGCCTCGACGTGCGAGAGCGCCGCCGGCTTGCGCGCCAGGTGCAGCGCAGGAGCGGCCACGGCTTCGGCGTACGCGTTCGCCGCCCGGGGGAAGAGCGGCATGCCGAACACCTCGTCTCCGGGCCGCAACCGCCCGGTGTTCGCCTCCTCGACGACGCCGCTGACGTCCCAGCCGAGGATGAACGGCGGCTCGCCGATCAGCGGGAACTCACCGGCGCGCAGCCGCGCCTCCAGCGGGTTCAGCCCGATCGCCTCGACCCGGACGAGGGCAGGGGCCGGGGTGTGGGCGCGTCCACGATGGTGAGCACCTCCGGGCCGCCGAACTCCTGCTGGGTGATGACGCGCATGATGACTCTCCTGCTCTTCAGGTAAGGGGGAGAGTTCAACCCTAGGTATGCGATAGGAACCACCAGGTACCTTGGGCTCCATGAGTGGTTGCGGTCCCAGCGGGTTCTTTCTCGCCGACTGTCCGGGGCGGCTGGCGGTCGAGCTGCTCGCCGACAAGTGGACGGTGGTCGTGCTCGCCGGCCTCAGCGAGGGCCCGGTGCGTCATGGCGAGCTGGTCGAGCTGATCGGCGGGATCTCCCGCAAGGTGCTCACCCAGACGCTGCGGCGGCTGGAGGCGCACGGACTCGTCCGCCGCCACGCGTACGCGGAGGTGCCGCCCCGGGTCGAGTACGAGCTGACGCCGCTCGGGGCGACACTGATCGAGCCGATCCACGTACTGACCGAGTGGGCGAAGGAGCACGGCGAGGCGGTCCTCGACGCGCTCGACGCCGGCTCTGAGCCGATCGCCCAGCCCAGCTGAACGGCTGACTTCCCGCGCCGATCGCCCAGCTCGGCTGACGGCCCGCAAAATCGGCCCGCAAAATCGGCCACAAAATCGGGCCGGGGTTCAGGACTCCGGGCGGCCGCGCAGTTCGAAGTCGTCCCACGTCGTCTGCAGCTGCGACCTGCCGTCCTTGACCGTGCGCGCGAACACCCCCAGCGACCCGCTGCCGATCCCGTTCGGGTCCTCCACGTCGTGCACCTGCTTGCCGTTCACCCACATCGTCAGCCGCACCGTCTTCCCCGACTGCTCGCACGACACCGCGATCCGTGCCTTGTCCCCGTGCTTCACCTCCGCGTCCACAGGCTGCGCCACCGTGCCGCCCGCGCCGTTCGAGATGCGCCGGATCTTGGCCTTGCCCGTCGTGTCCAGCGCGAACTCGTAGTACGACTTGTCGTCCTCCGAGTTGTGGCAGTAGATGCCGTAGTCGCCGCTGCCCGAGGACTTCTTGACGTCGGTGGTGACGGAGATGAGCACGGTCGCGGGCAGCATCGGGGTGGGCGTGGCGGAGGGCTCGGGTGTGGCGGTCGGCTTGTGGAAGGTGAAGGGGACGGGCGCCCTGGCCCACTTCTCCTCGTGCCCGGAGCCGACGTCGATCCCGTACGTCCCGTCCGTACGGTATCCGTAGTAGCTCGCGCTCATGGACGGGTCGTACGTGCCGCTCCAGTCGCCCGAGGTGGTGAAGTCCTCCTGGTACAGCACGGGGAGGTCGTCGGGCGGCCCGCCGGGGACGAAGATCATCCAGGCGCCCACGCCCGCCGCGAGCACGACCGCGCCGGCCGCCGCGAGCGCCGTGTAGAGCCGCCCCCTGCGCGGCGGCCGGGAGCCCGTCGGGACGATCGTGTACGGCGACGTGGCCCGCTGCCAGGCCACCTGTACGGTCTGCGCCGCGTGCTCAGGCCCGGCCGAGCGCCCGATGAGATGGTCGAGCAGCTGCTGGGAGGTGGGCCGCGCGGCCGGGTCCTTGCGCAGGGCGGCGGCGACCAGCTCACGCAGGCCGGGGTCGACGGCCTGGAGGTCGGGCTCGGTGTTGAGCACCTGGTAGACGATCGCCGGCAGCGTCTCCCCGCCGAACGGCGCCCGCCCGCTGGCCGCGTACGCCACCAGGCAGCCCCACGAGAACACGTCGCAGGCCGGTGAGACGGGGTCGCCGCGCAGCACCTCGGGCGACATGTAGCGGGGAGTGCCGACGATCTCGCCGGTGCTCGTGACGCCGCCGAGCGTGTCGAGCGCCCGCGCGATGCCGAAGTCGATCACCCGCGGGCCGACGGGGGAGAGCAGCACGTTGGACGGCTTGAGGTCGCGGTGCACCACCCCGGCCCCGTGGATGGCGGTGAGCGCGGTGGCCACGCTCACGGCCAGCGCCTCCAGGCTGGAGCCGCGCAGGGGACCCGACTGCTGCACGGCCTCTTCGAGGTTGGGCCCCGGGACGTATTCGGTGACCACGTAGAGCTGGTCGCCGTCGAGCGCGGCCTCGATCACGGCGGCGGTGCAGAACCGGCGCACCCGCTGCGCCGCGTCGGCCTCCCTGCGAAAGCGCATGCGGAACTGCTCGTGCTGGCTGAGCTCCGGGTTGATCACCTTGACCGCGACCCGTTGCCCAGCGGCGTCCTCGGCGAGATGGACCGTGCCCATCCCGCCTCGCCCCAGCACGCTAAGTAGCCTGTAGCGCCCGATGTGGGAGGTTTCACCGCTCACGCCGCGCAAGCTTACCGATACAAGGCCTACCGCCGCAGTCGCGCCACACGCGCACCCTCAGCGCTCGTCGCAGGCCCCCTCGGCGTTCCCTTCAGGACGGTCCCCGGGAAAGCAGGTGAACGACTCGCGCAGGCGGTCGAGCGAGGGCAGCCCGTTCTCGGGCCCCGCGACCAGCACCAGGCACCCCGCCGCGCTCGCCGCCGCGATCCCGGCCGGGCTGTCCTCGACGGCCACGCACCGTGACGGCACGGTGCCGAGCCGCCGGGCCGCCTCCAGGTACGGGTCGGGCCACGGCTTGCCCCGCGGCGTGTCCTCGTCCGCGATGACCAGGTCGAACGCGTGCCCCAGCCGCGGCAGCACCAGCTCCACGATGCTCCGGGGCGACGCGCTGACCAGGGCCGTCGGGATGGCGGCCGCGGCCAGCCCGGACAGGAGCTCCGCCGCCCCGGCCACGACCGTCAGGTCACGGGAGACGCGTTCGCCGAACGCCTCGGTGAGCCGGCCGGTGAGCGCCGGCTCACCGAGGTGGCGGGCGACGTCCTCGATCGTGCGCCCGTGCACGTACGGCGTGTCGGCCTCGGTCAGCGGACGGCCCGCGACGGCGGCGACGGCCTGCCACCACAGGCCCTCGGTGTCCACCAGCGTGCCGTCCATGTCCAGCAGGACCGCGTCGGGGCCGCCTCGGCGGGACGGCACGGCGAGCTCAGACCGCATCGGCCGCCACGACGGGCGCGGGAACGGTGACCGTGCGCTCGGCCACCAGCACCGGCCGCTCCACCAGCCGCACCGTAACCCGCGTCCCGGGGCCGAGCTGGGCCGCCTCGTGGCCGGGGACGTCCGCGAGCACCTCCCCGCCCTCCACCGCGAGCCTGAGCCGCACGGAGGCGCCTCTGAACGACGCGGCTACCACCTCGGCCGGCCCGTCGGGGGAGAGGACGACCGTGACCGCCTCAGGACGTACCAGGACGTCCACGGACGGATCCTCAGGTACGGGACCGTCCACGGGCAGGATCTGGCCCAGCACCGTCACCTGGTCCCCGGACACGCGCCCGGCCAGGTGGTTCATGGTGCCGACGAACTCGGCCACGAAGGGCGTGGCGGGCCGGTCGTACACCTCGGCGGGGGCGCCGACCTGTTCCAGCCGCCCGTCGCGCAGCACCGCCACGCGATCGGCGATCGACAGGGCCTCTTCCTGGTCGTGGGTCACGAAGATGGTGGTGATGCCCAGGTCGAGCTGCAGGCGGCGGATCTCCTCGCGCAGGCTCACGCGTACCTTGGCGTCCAGCGCCGACAGCGGCTCGTCCAGGAGCAGGACGCGCGGCTCCAGGGCGAGCGCGCGGGCCAGCGCGACGCGCTGCTGCTGGCCGCCGGACAACTGGTGCGGGTAGCGGTCGGCGTGCGCGGGCAGGCCGACGAGTTCGAGCAGTTCGTCGGCTCTGGAGTGCCTGGTGGCCACCGGGATCTTGCGCACGCGCAGGCCGAAGGCGACGTTGTCGCGGGCGTTCAGGTTGGGGAAGAGGGAGTAGGACTGGAAGACCATGCCCGCGTCCCGCTTGTTGGCCGGGACGTCGGTGACGTCCTTGCCGTCCACGAGCACGGCGCCGGAGTCGGGCCGCTCGAAGCCGGCCACGCAGCGCAGCGCCGTCGTCTTGCCGCAGCCGGAAGGGCCCAGCAGGGCGACGAACTCGCCGGGCGCCACGATCAGGTCCAGCCCGTCGAGCGCGACCGTTCTGCCGTACGCGCGCCGCAGCCCGCGGAACTCCACCGATGCCGTCATTTCTCCCTCTTCCTGCCGAACACCGTGGACACGGCGAGCAGCAACAACCAGATGAGCAGCAGGCTGAGGATCGACACCGCGACGGAGAGCTGCCCCTTGGAGCCCGAGACGGTCACGATCCACACGGCGAACGGCTCGTACCCGAGCAGGCTGGCCACGGTGTACTCGCCCAGCACCAGTGCCAGCGTCAGGAACGACGCGCTGGCCAGGGCCGAGCGCAGGTTGGGCACGATCACCCGCACCAGCACGTACGGCCACGACGCCCCCAGGTTGCGGGCCGCCTCCACCAGCGTGCGCACGTCCATCGTGCGCAGCCCGGCGTCCAGCGACCGGTACACGAACGGCAGCACCAGCACCACGTACGCCAGCACGAGCACGACGGGGAAGGCCGGGTCCTGCACCGCGATGAGCGTGGCCCAGAACGGCGTCGGCGCCAGCACCTCCGTCCCGTTGCGCAGCGACGTGCCGATCCCCGCCACGAACGTGATCGGCGGCACCACCAGCGGCAGCGTGCACAGCACCTCCATCACCACCCGCAGCCCCGGCGCGAAGAGCCGTATGGCCAGCATCGCGGGCAGCGCGAGCAGCAGCACCACCGCGATCGTGGCCACGGCCAGCCCGAGCGAGAGCGACAGCGAGCGCGCGAAGCCGTCGGCGGTGAGCAGTTCCCCGTACGCGGAGAACGACACTCCGGTGGTGGGCGTGTAGATCGTGTACCAGACGGAGGTGCCCAGCGGGACCAGGAAGTAGGCCGCGGCCAGCGCGAACACCACGCCGCGCCAGGCCGCCCTCGGCCGCCGTGTGACGGTGCCGGAGACCCGTTCCAGGCCGGTCAGTGCAGCCATCGGGAGGTCCTCCTCTGCAGCGGCAGGTAGATCGCCATCACCAGCCCGGCCACCACGACCATGTCGAGGCTGAGCGCCAGCGCGATGTTCTCGTAGCCGATCAGCACGTCGCCGGTCAGCGCGCTGGCGATCTTCAGCGTGACGAGCGGGACGACGGTGCCGACCATGGCGTTGGCGGTGGCGTACGCGGAGAAGGAGGAGCCGAACAGCAGCACCACGCCGCCCAGCATGGCCGGGGCCAGCACCGGCAGCGCGACGAAGCGCCAGTAGTGCCACGAGGTGGCCCCGCTGCTCGCCGCCGCCTCGCGCCACTGCGGCCGCAGCCCGTCCAGCGCCGGGGCCATGACGAGCACCATGAGCGGGACGGAGAAGTACAGGTAGACCACGACCAGCCCCCAGAACGTGTAGAGGGAGCCCGAGGGCAGCCCGACCAGGCCGCTGATCACGCCGGAGTTGCCGAGCGTGGCGATCCAGAAGAAGGCCAGCGGCACCCCGCCGAAGTTGGCCAGCACGCCGGAGGCGGTCAGCACGGCCTCGCGCAGCAGCGTGCCGCGCGAGGCCACGACCGCCTGGGCCAGGAACGTGCCCAGGACCGCGCCGAGCAGCGCGACCACGGCCGACAGCTTGACGCTGCCGATCATGGCGGTGAGGTAGCCGCCCTGCAGGCTCTGTGTCAGGTTGGCCAGGCTCGGCCGCCCCTGCGCCGTGAACGCGCCCACCACCAGCGCGACGGCGGGGACGCCGAACACGAAGGCGAAGAACGCCAGCAGCGGGAGCGCGCCGAGCCAGCCCCTCGAACGGGTGCGGGTCATCCGGAGATCGCGGCGTCCCAGCCGGAGGCCAGCTTGGCCTTGGCCGCGTCCACCTGCTCGGTCGTCGGGAACGTGGGTGTGCCCTCGACCGCGGGCAGCTTGTCCGCCAGCGCCTTGTCCACGGTGCCGTCGGCGGTCATCGCGGGCAGCAGGACGGGGCGGGCGAAGCCCTTGAGGTAGAGGTTCTGGCCCTCGGCGCTGTAGAGGTACTCCTGCCACAGGCGGGCGGCGGCCGGGTGGGGGGCGTCCTTGTTGACGGCCTGGGCGTACATCTGGAAGTACTGGCCGTCGGTGGGGATGTTCACCTTCCAGTCGATGCCGTTGGCCGTCATCTGGGGCGCGTAGGCGGCGTTGTTGTAGTCCCAGTCGATGCTGATCTTGGTCTCGCCCTTCTCGATGGTCGCGGGCGTGGTCTCGACCGGGTTGTAGTTGCCGGCATCCTTGAGCTTCTTGAAGAACTCGATGCCGGGCTGGATGTCGGCGAAGGAGCCGCCGTTCGCGATGGCGGCCGCGTACACGCCGGCGAAGGCGGAGCCGGCCTCGGTCGGGTTGCCGTTCATCGCGACCTGGCCCTTGTACTCGGGCTTGAGCAGGTCGGCGAAGCTCGTCGGGCAGGTCTTGATCTGCTTGGCGTCGCAGCCGATGGAGACGTAGCCGCCGTAGTCGTTGACCCAGAGCCCGGTGGGCTCCTTCTGGCCCTCGGGGATCTTGTCGAACGTCTGCACCTTGTACGGGGCGAACAGCCCCTCCTTGGCGCCGCTGATCGCGAACGCCTGGCCGAGGTCGAGCACGTCGGGGGCGCGGTCCTGGCCCTTGCGCGTCTTGACCGCGTTGATCTCGTCGGCGCTGGCCGCGTCGGGGGTCTCGCTCTCGATCTTGATGCCGTACTTGGCCTGGAACTTCTCGATGATCTCGCCGTAGTTCGCCCAGTTGGGCGGCAGGGCGATGACGTGCAGGGCGCCTTCCTTCTTGGCCGCGGCGACCAGCTGGTCGAATCCGCCGAAGTCGGCGGCGGACGTGGCCGTGGCCGCGTTCACTCCGCCTTGGGATGCTTGGGTGGTCTGGGAACTCGGGGCGGCGCCGCACGCCGCGGTGACTACGGTCAGGACTGCGACAACGCCGGCCGCGCGGGCGCGAGGTGTGAACACGACGCCTCCACTTTCCAGGGGGTGTGGCAAGAACGTAGGGGAACTTGTACAAACAAGCGAGCACCAGTAAGTCGCATAAGTGTTGCTCTTTCATGAATAGGAAGGGTCGGGGATGGTTGCCCGCTATGAACGGATCGCTGATGAGCTGCGGGACGACATCCTGTCCGGCGCCCATCCGGTCGGTTCGCAGCTTCCGAGCGAGGCGGAGCTGGCCGGGCGTTTCGCCGCGGCCCGCGGCACCGTACGGCAGGCGGTCGCGGTGCTGGCCGCCGAGGGCCTGGTCGGCTCCCGGCAGGGCGCCAGGCGCATCGTGCTCGGCAGGACGCGCAGCCAGAGCTTCGCCGAGCTGCACAGCTTCGCCCAGTGGGCGCGCGCGAACGGCTACCGTTACGGCGGCCGGGTGATCGCCCAGCGCCGCCGGCCCGCGAGCGGCTCGGAGCCCGCGCGGCTCGGCTCCGGCGAGGTGCTGGAGGTGCTCCGGCTGCGCTCGCTGGAGGACGAGCCCGTGCTGCTGGAGCGCACGGTCTACGCCGGATGGGTGGCCGCCGCCGTGGAGAGCCTGCCCGCCGACTGCGGATCGGTCACCGAGGCGCTGTACGAGTCCGTCGGCCTGGTGTTCGCCTACGGCGAGCATCTCATCGACGCGGTCCCCGCAGGCGCCGAGGACGCCCGGCTGCTGGGCGTGCGCAGGGGCAGCCCGCTGCTGCGCCAGCGACGGGTGACGACCACGCACGAGGGCCGGCCGGTGGAGTCGTCGGACGACCGTTACCGGGCGGGCAGCGTGGCCTTCAGCATCCGCAACTCGATCGGGGCCAACCCGCTCGTACGGGAGCCCGGCGACTTGCGTTTCGAGCGCAGAGAACATATGTTCGAGTCGTAAGCGCCCGTCTTCCCCCGGGTGGCTCAGCATAAGGACCAGAGCCTGGCGGGGAGAAGCGTCTTGAGCAGACTCTATGGCGATCCGATAGAGGTGTGGACCCGAGACGGGGAGCCGACCCAGTTCGTCTGGCGTGACCGGCTCTACCTCGTCCGGAGCGTCCTCGACCACTGGGTGGTCGCGCGCGAGTGGTGGAAGACCGGCGAGGGCGATCCGGGCGAACGCCGCTTCTGGCGGGTCGAGGCCAGCCCGGGCCGCGAGTCGGGCTCCTACGAGCTGCGTTACGACACCGCGGGCAACGGCTGGCTGCTGCTGAGGGCGTGGGACTGATGGCGCCCCCGTTCCCGCACCTGCACGTGTCCTCCGCCTACTCCATGCGCTACGGCACCGCCTTCCCGCGCGCCCTGGTGAACCGGGCGGTGGAGCACGGGATGGACATCCTCGCGCTGACCGACCGCGACGGGCTCTACGGCGCGATCAAGCACGTCCAGGCGTGCGCGGAGGCCGGCATCGCGCCGGTGCTCGGCGTGGACCTCGCCCTCGACGTCCCCGCCTCGCCCTTCGCCCCGGTGCCCGGGGCGGCTGCGCGGCGCCCTAAGACCGGCCCGGGAGCCGAGGACCGCGTCACCGTGCTGTCCAGGGGCAAGGGCTGGTCGCGCCTGTGCCGCCTGGTCACGGCCGCCCACCACGCGGGCGAGCGCGGCGCGCCCAAGGTGACCAGGGAGCTGATCGGCGAATGGGCCGGCGGTCCCGGCGGAGACCACGGGTTCGGCGCTGACGACGGGCTCGTGGTGCTGCTCGGCCCCCGATCCGACGTGGGCCGCGCGGTCGCCGACCGGCGCGACGAGCACGCGAGGACGCTGCTCGGCCTGTGGCGCGCCGCCGTGCCCGGCGTGGTCGTCGAACTGGTCGACCAGTACGGCTTCCGCGACGCCATCACGGCCGTCCGCATGCTCGGCCTGGCCGAGTCCATGGGCGTGCCCGCCGTGCTGACCAACGCGGCGCGCTACCTCGACCCGGCCGACCATCAGGTGGGCGACGTGCTCGACGCGGCCCGCCAGCTCGTCCCGCTGCACCCGCGCCACCTGGAACGCACCACCTCCCACGCCTACCTCAAGAGCACCAAGGAGATGTGGCAGGTGGCGGCCAAGGTGTGCGGCGCCGACCAGCAACGGGTGGCCCGGCTGCTGCACACCACCAGGCGGCTGGCCGAGGCGTGCGCGATGGAACCGCTCGACCTGCTCGCGCTCCGCAACGACCCGCCCGCTCTGCACCTGCCCGAGGTCGGCCGCGACCCGGTGCCGCTGCTGCGCCACCGCGTCGAGGACGGGCTGATCAGGCGCGGCCTCGACCGCTCCGGCGAGGCCAGGGAGCGCCTGCGGGCCGAGCTGGCCGTCATCGAGCGCAAGCGCCTGTCCGGATACTTCATCGCCGTGGCCGGCATCACCGACATGATCCGCGGCATGGGCGTCCGCTGCGCCATCCGCGGCTCGGGCGCGGGCAGCCTGGTCAACTACCTCATCGGCATCGGCGAGGTCGATCCGCTCGAACACGGCCTGCTCATGGAGCGCTTCCTGTCCGAGGGCCGCATCGGGCTGCCCGACATCGACGTGGACGTGGAGTCGGCCCGCCGGCTCGACTGCTACCAGGCCATCTTCGAACGCTACGGCGAGGCCCGCGTGGCCTGCGTGTCCATGATGGAGACCTACCGGGCACGCAGCGCCATCCGCGACGTCGCCGGGGCGATGGGCCTGCCGCCGCACGAGATCGACGCCATCGCCAAGGCGTTCCCGCACATCAGGGCCAGGCAGATCACCGCGTCCCTGGGCGACCTGCCCGAGCTGCGCGAGAGCCGGCTCGGCGAGGCGGGCCTGGACCGGGTGTTCCGGCTGGCGGAGAAGCTCGACGGGCTGCCCAGGCACATCGCGCTGCACCCGTGCGGCGTGCTGATCGGCAACAGCGGCCTGCGCGACCGGACGCCGGTCGAGCGCAGCCTGCTGGAGTTCCCCATGTCGCAGTTCGACAAGGACGACGTGGAGGAGGCAGGGCTGCTCAAGCTCGACGTGCTGGGCGTGCGGATGCAGTCCGCGCTGGCGTACGCGCTGAGCGAGGTCAAGCGGGTCGACGACGTCGTGGTCGAGCTGGACACCCAGCGCGGCGACGACCCGGAGGTCCAGTACGTCCCCCACGACGACCAGGACACCTACGACATGATCTGCGCGTCCAGGACCCTCGGCTGCTTCCAGATCGAGTCGCCCGGCCAGCGCGAGCTGGTGGCCAAGCTGGAGCCGCGCAGGATGCACGACCTGATCGTGGACATCTCGCTGTTCCGTCCTGGACCGGTCAACTCCGACATGGTCACGCCCTACCTGGAGGCCAGGCACGGGTGGCGGCAGCCGTACTATCCGCACGAGAGGCTGCGCGAGGCGCTGAAGGAGACGCACGGCGTCGTGGTGTTCCACGAGCAGGTGCTGAAGATCATCTCGGTGATGACCGGGCGCGACCTGTCGTTCGCCGAGAAGCTGCGGCGCACGCTCGACACGCCCGAGGGGCGCGAGCGGGTGCGCAGGACGTTCACGCCCATGGCCAGGGCCAACGGGTTCGGTGACGCGGAGGTGGAGCGGGCCTGGCAGGTGCTGGACGCGTTCGGGGCGTTCGGGTTCTGCAAGGCGCACGCGGCCGCGTTCGCGCTGCCCACCTACCAGTCGGCCTGGCTCAAGCGGCACCACGCGGCGGCGTTCTTCGCCGGGGTGCTCACGCACGAGCCCGGCATGTACCCGCCGCGGGTCATCATCGACGAGGCCAGGCAGTGCGGGGTGAAGATCCTGCCGCTGGACATCAACAAGTCGGGCAAGGACTGGCGGGTGGAGCGGCTCGGGCCGCGCGTCCAGGTGCGGGTGCGCCCGGCCGCGCTGGAAGGACCGGCCGCGCCGCGCAGGGAGTTCAGGGCCGGCGACATCGGCAAGGGGTACGCGCTGCGCGTGCCGTTCTCGGCGGTCAAGGGGGTGAGCGAGGCGGAGGTCGAACGCATGGTGGCCGGGCAGCCGTACACGTCGCTGGCCGACTTCTGGGACCGTGCCAGGCCCTCGCGGCCCACGATCGAGCGGATCGTCCAGGTCGGCGGGCTCGACGCGCTGCACGACCTCCACCCGGGCGGGCCCCGCTGGCGGCCGGGCGAGCTGACCAGGCGCGACCTGATCGCCCAGGTCGGAGCGCTCGACCGGACCTCGGCGATCGGCGTGCGGGCCGGGCCGCGCAAGTCGAAGCGCTACAGCTCGCACCTGTCGCACATGGACCTGTCGTCTGCCAGGAACGCGGCTCCTCCGGCGGTCCAGTTGCCGCTGGGGTTCGGCGAGCACCTGCCGCCGGGGGAGCTGCCCGAGATGACCGAGACGGAGATGGTCGAGGCCGAGCTGGAGATCCTCGGCATCGACGTCAGCCGGCACGTCATCAGCTTCCACGACGAGCTGCTCGACGCGCTCGGTGTGGTACGTTCCCGCGACCTGCTCGCCCAGCGCAACGGGGCGGAGATCCTGGTGGCGGGGGTCAAGGTGGCGACCCAGACGCCGGCCGTGCGCTCGGGGCAGCGGGTCATCTTCACCACCCTCGACGACTCGACGGGGCCGATCGACCTGACCTTCTTCGAGTCGGTGCAGGGCCACTGCGCCTCGACCGTGTTCGGCTCGTGGCTCATGCTGGCCAAGGGCGTGGTCAGGCGCACGGGGACGCGGGCGGTGACCATGCGGGCGGTCGACTGCTGGAACCTGGCCGACCTCGACGCGCTCTGGCGCTCCCAGGGCGTCGAGGCGGTGCGCGCCGTCCTCGACCGGACGCCCGAGGACGCGGCGGGCGTCGGAGGACGCGCGATCGAGTACGCCAACGGCTTCCGGCTCTCGCCCTACGCCGACCTCGCCCCCGCTCTCGCGGGCCCGCCCAGGAAGCTCTGGCACGCCAGCCCGGGCAGCTCGGGCCCGACCGCGGCCTGAGCGCGCGTTCTTTCGGGGCCTGTCAGTGGGAGTCGGTCGCCAGCGGCCCCTCGATCACGGCGCTCGGCGAGAACGTGGGAGGCGGTGAGATCACGGACGGCGCCGCAGAGGCCGAGACTGGGGCCGAGACTGGGGCCGAGATTGGGGCCAAGACTGGGGCCGGGGCCGCGGCGAAGGCGGGCGCCGCGCCCGGCCTGGCGTCGCGGGCCGCGTGCTGCAGCCGGGTCAGCTCACGCACCGTCCCCGCGCACAGCAGGGCCGCCACCAGCGCGCACACCAGCTCAGGCGCCCCCACCCCGGTCAGGCCACCGGCCGAGCTGTCGAGCGGCAGCCGGATCGTCACCAGCGCGAGCGTGGCCAGCCAGCTCAGCCACCATCCGGTCAGCAGCGCCAGCCACCGGCCCCGGCGGCCGGCCGGCGGGCGGGTGCCGCGCCAGACCTCGTCGACCAGCACCGCCGGAGCGAACAGGTTGACGCCGGGCACCAGCCAGGCCGCCGCCACCGGGCCGGTCGCGGCCGAGCGGTCGTTGGCCTGCCTGGCTCGCACGAGCCAGGTCACGTAGGCGGCCGCGGCCGCGATCGAGGTGCCGGCCACGGTCATCATCAGCACCGCGAACGTGGTCACCGCACCCACCACCGCCTCCGCGTCGGCCCCCACGGGACGACCGCCGAAGGCGGCGAGGCGGGCGGCGAGTTCGCGGCCCATGGACTGCTCGAAGATCACGAGGGCGCCGAGGGAGAGGACCTGGGCGGTGAGGGTGACGTAGACGGCGGTGGCGGCTCTGGCGGGCGATGCCTGGGTGTAGCGCACGTTGTTCTCCCCCCGGGCCATGCGCTGAGGTTCTGATTCACTTGTATCCCGCCGGCCCCGCTGTTAATCAGCTCACCACGCCGGATTCCCACGCCCAAGCTGCGATTTCAACCCGATTGCGGACACCGAGCTTGGCGAAGATGCTGCCCAGGTGCGTCTTCACCGTCGACAACGACACGAACAGCTCGGCGGCCACCTCCTGGTTGGTCCGCCCCTTGGCCACCAGGCGCACCACGTCCAGCTCGCGGTCCGTCAGCGGGTCGTCCATCGGCGGTGCGCTGCGCCGGGGCCTGGACAGGTGCTGCAGCAGCCGTACGGTCACCGACGGCGACACCAGCGAGTCGCCCGCCGCGGCGGCCCTGACCGCCTCGATGAGCAGCGTCGGCCCGCTGTCCTTGAGCAGGAAGCCGATGGCGCCGGAGCGCAGGGCTCCGTAGACGTACTCGTCCAGGTCGAACGTGGTGACGATGACCACGCGCAGCGGGTTCTCCACGCCGGGCCCGGCCAGCGCGCGGGTCACCTCCAGCCCGTCGAGCTTGGGCATCCTGATGTCGAGCAGGCACACGTCCGGCCGCAGCCGCCTGGCCTCCGCCACGGCCTCGGCGCCGTCCGCGACCGCGGACACGACCTCCATGTCCGGTTGCGCGTCCAGAATCATCTGAAAGCCGGTTCGTACGAGTTGCTGGTCGTCGGCGATGAGAACCCGAATAGTCACGGCCCCAACTCTAAGGATCGGTCGTTCGGCTGAGGCGGAAATGGACGCACGGCCGATCCGGCGCACCCCCGCCCCCGGCCACGCTGGACGTCATGAACGACGTGCTTGTTGGACGGGCCCTGGCCAAACGGTTCGGGCAGACGGTCGCCCTCGGTGGCGTGGACATCGCGGTACGGGCCGGCGAAGCGGTGGCGATCATGGGGCCGAGCGGTTCCGGCAAGTCGACCCTGCTGCACTGCCTGGCCGGCATCATGAAGCCGGACGGCGGTGAGGTGCACCTGCTCGGCCAGCGCATCGACGCGCTCGGCGAGCGGCGGCGCAGCGCGCTGCGCCGCACCCGCTTCGGCTTCGTCTTCCAGTTCGGCCAGCTCCTGCCCGAGCTGCCCGCCGAGGAGAACGTGGCGCTCCCGCTCATGCTGGGCGGCGTGCCGAGGACCCAGGCGGTACGGCAGGCGCGCGAGTGGTTCGGGCCCCTCGGCCTGCACTCCATGGAGACGCGGCGGCCCGGCGAGCTGTCCGGCGGTCAGGCGCAGCGGGTGGCCATCGCCAGGGCGCTGGTGAGCAAGCCGGCCGTGGTGTTCGCCGACGAGCCCACGGGGGCGCTCGACCAGCAGACGGGGCAGGAGACGATGCGGCTGTTGGTGGAGGCGACCAAGCACAACGGCGCGTGCCTGATCGTCGTCACCCACGACCCGAACGTGGCCGCCTGGTGCGACCGCACGGTCGAGGTCCGCGACGGCCGGCTCCTGACGAGCGGGGCGATGGCGTGAACCCCGTCCTGATCTCGAATGCGCGCATGAACCTTGACCTGACCTGGCACCCGCAGGCGAACGCGCGCACGAACCTTGCCCCGACCTGGCCGCTGCTCACGGGCGGGGTGCGCCCGTGAACCTCGACCTGACCTGGCGGCTGCTCAAGGGCGGCGGGCGCAGGGGGCTGCTGGGCGCCTGGCTGACGCTGGGCGCCGTCGCCGTGGCCACGGCGCTGCTGCTGTTCGCGGCGGCCGCGAACTCCGCATTCCAGGCCAGGGCCGAGCGCGGCGCCTGGCGCAACCCGGTCCCGGCCACGTCCGGCGCCGTGGCGATCGAGGCGTCGCGCTTCGACTTCGTCCGCGACCGGACCGTCACCGTCGTCGACCTGGCCGCGCTGGACGGCAGGACCCCGGCCCCGCCGCCCGGTATGCCGCGCTTCCCCGCGCCCGGCGAGGTGTGGCTGTCGCCCGCCCTGGCCGAGCTGGCCAGGGAACTGCCCGCCGACCAGCTCGCCGCCCGCTACCCCGCGCTCAAGGGGGTGCTCGGCGACGCGGCCCTCGTCCATCCGGACGAGCTCGTCGCCGTCGTCGGCCGGCAGGCGGACTCGCCCGAGATGACCGCCGCCCGCTCCGACGACTGGCTGCTCGGCAAGCCGCCGGTCAAGGTCGCGAGCCTGGCGGGAACGCCGAGCGAGGACGCGGAGGCGTACCGGATGCTCTCGCTCGTCGCCAGCGTGCTGATGGCGGTGCCGCTGCTCGTCTTCGGGGGCGCGGCGGCCCGGCTCACGGTGGCCAGGCGCGATCAGCGGCTGGCGGCTCTGCGGCTGATCGGGGCGACGCCGGGCCAGGTCGTGGGCATGACCGTGACCGAGGCGGTGATCGTCGCGCTGGCCGGTGCGCTCGTGGGCGCCGCTGTCTTCGCCCTGGCCGTGCCGCTGCTGGCCGGGATCGAGATGCAGGGCGGGCGGTGGTTCGCCGCCGACCTGTTCCCCGGACCGCTGGTGCTGGCCGGGGTGCTGGTCGCGGTGCCGCTGCTGGTCGGGCTGTCGGCGGTGGCCGGTCTGCGGCGGGTCGTGGTGAGCCCGCTCGGCGTGGCCAAGCGCGAGACGCCGCCCGCCATGCGGTTCGTACGGGTGCTCGCCCTGCTGGCGGTGCTGGCCGTGTTCCCGATGCTGACCAGGGGCACCAGCGTCTCGATCATCGCGGTGGCGCTGGCTCTCGCGTTCCTCTGCGTCAACCTGGTGGGCCCGTGGGTGGTCGGCCTGATCGGCCGGATCACGGCGGCGACGGCGCGCGGCCCGGCCCGGCTGCTCGCGGGCCGCCGGCTGGTGGACGACCCGCGCTCGGCCTGGCGGACGGTGAGCGGGGTGGCGCTGACCGGGTTCGTGGCGGGCTTCCTCGGCCTGCTCAGCCCGGCGACGTTCGACCAGGACTCCGGAGGACCGCCCCAGCTGCGGATCACCGCGCCCGCCGGGCAGGCGGAGCAGGTGGTGCGGCAGGCCCGCGAGCGGCTGCGCGAGGCGGGGGTGACGGCCGAGGTGAAGCCGGTGAAGAACGTCGTGGTCGCGGCCCTGGGTAGCGCGGCGGGTGGGGCGGACGTGGACAGGGCCCGTACGGCGCTGGCCGGGCTCGTGCCGGGACGCACGCCCACCACGGAGGCCGACGACGAGCGCTTCGGCGTCGAGATCCTCGCCGACGTGCGGGTGGGCACGATCGTGGTGCTGTCGGTGTCGTTCCTGGTGGCCATCGCCAGCTCGGGGATCACCGCCATGTCGTCGGTGCTGGACCGGCGGCAGACGTACGGGCTGCTGCGCCTGGCGGGCACGCCGCTGTCGGTGCTGGACCGGGCCCGCCGGTCCGAGACGCTCATTCCGCTGGCGGTGATGGGCGGGGGAGCGATCCTGGTGGGGGCGTTCTGCGCGCTGCCGTTCATGATCGGCGGGGTCAACGCGGCCGGGGCGATCACGCTGGCGGGATGCGTCGTCGTGGGCTTCGCCGGCGTGATCGGGGCGGGCGCCCTGAGCCGCCCGCTGCTCCGCTCGGTCACCGCCGACCCGGCCCCGCGCCCGGACTGACATCCACCGGGCGGGCGCCCAGGCAGAGGCCAGAGGGCCTCAGCCGAGGACGAGGTCGCGGACGAGCTTCAGCGAGGGCTCGTCGCGCGGCCCCATCACGAGCAGGCTCGTCACCGGGCTGCGGTGCCACAGCTCCAGGCGTTCCTTGATCCGGCCGGGCGGGCCGACGAGCGAGATGCCGTCGGCCAGCTCGTCCGGGATCGCCCGGAACGCCTCGTCCTTGCGCCCCGCCAGGTAGAGCGACTGGATGTGCTCCGCGGCCTCGGCGTAGCCCATCCGGCCGATGATGTCGGCGTGGAAGTTGCGCTGCTTGGCGCCCATGCCGCCGATGTAGAGCGTGAGCATCATCTTCACGCCGTCGAGCGCCGCCTTGACGTCGTCGGAGATGATCACCATCACCATGGCCGCCACGTCGAAGCCGGGCCGGGCGCCCGACAGCGCCTCGCCGTACATCTGCTCGATCTTCTCAGGGAACGCGAACAGCGGCAGCCAGCCCTGCCCGAGTTCGACGGCCAGCGCGACGTTCTTCGGCCCCTCCGCCCCGAGATAGACGGGGATGTCGGGGCGGAGCGGATGAGTGATGGACTTGAGCGGTTTGCCCAGCCCGCCCGGCAGCGGCAGCGGGTAGTGGGGCCCGTCGGACGTGACCGGCTCCTCGCGCCGCCAGACCTTGCGCATGATCTCGATGTACTCGCGCGTCCTGGCCAGCGGGCGGGCGAACGGCTGGCCGTACCAGCCCTCCACGACCTGCGGGCCCGAGGCGCCCACCCCCAGCAGCAGCCGGCCGCCGGTGAGAGCGTCGAGCGTCATCGCGGTCATCGCGGTCGTGACCGGCGGCCTGGCCGACAGCTGGGCGATCGAGGTGCCCAGCTTGATGCGGGTCGTCCGCGCGCCGTACCAGGCCAGCGGCGTGAACACGTCGCTGCCGTACGCCTCCGCCGTCCACACCGAGTCGTAGCCGAGCCGCTCGGCGGCGAGCACCGATTCTGTCGCGTCGTCGGCGTTGCGCTGCCAGTAGCCGAGGTTCAGGCCGAGCTTCATAAGACACCTCCGGAATTAAGTTCTATTACGGCGGTGGGCGGTCTGCGTGTCAATGGCGGAAGATCCTGGGTAGTCACACTCTGTGCTCAAGGGTTTGTGCCGTCTCGTCGCCTGCCTGCTGCTTCTGCTGCCGGCGGCGGGGCCGACGATGGCCGAGGGTGGCTCCCGGCCGAACATCGTCCTGATCCTGGCCGACGACCTGGAGAACGGCACGCTGCCGTACTTTCCGAACATCACCCAGCACCTGGTCAGGCAGGGCACCTCGTTCGACCGCTTCTTCGTCACCAACTCCTGGTGCTGCCCGTCCAGGGCCTCGATCCTGCGCTCCCAGCACGTCCACAGCCACGGCGTCCTGACCAACACGGCGCCGGAAGGCGGCTTCGCCCGCTTCCACGAGCAGAACCTGGAACGTTCCACGATCGGCACCTGGATGCAGGAGGCCGGCTACCGCACGGCGCTCATGGGCAAGTTCCTCAACCACTATCCGGGCAACTCGGCTCCTGAGGCGTACGTGCCGCCAGGCTGGGACGAGTGGGACGTACCGGTGCGCCAGCTCTACCAGGAGTACGGCTACCGGCTCAACGAGAACGGCGGCCTGTTCGACTACGGCTGGTCGGAGCAGGACTACCTGGCCGACGTGCTGGCCGGTAAGGCGCGCGACTTCATCGCCGGGTCCGACGAGCCGTTCTTCCTCTATCTCGCGCCCATCGGCCCGCACAACCCGGCCAACCCCGCCTACCGGCACGCCGACGCGTTCCCGCTGGCCATGGCGCCGCGCACGCCCTCGTTCAACCAGCCCGACGTCTCCGCCGAACCGCTCTGGCTGCGCGAGCGGCCGCCGTTCACGCCGGAGACCGTGGCCGAGATCGACGAGCGATATCGCACCAGGCTGCGCTCCATGCTCGGCGTCGACGACCTCGTCGGCACGGTGGTCCAGGCGCTCCAGGACACCGGCAAGCTCGACAACACCTACATCTTCTTCACCTCCGACAACGGCTTCCATCTCGGCACGCACCGGCTCAAGCAGGGCAAGACCACGCCGTTCGAGGAGGCCATCCACATCCCCCTCGTCGTCAGGGGTCCCGGCGTGCCGGTAGCGTCGGCGGTCACGCAGATGGGGGCCACGATCGACCTGGCGCCGACGTTCGCCGAGCTCGGCGGGGCCACGGTGCCGCCGTTCGCGGAGGGGCGCTCGCTCGTGCCGATGCTGCGCGGCCGGTCGCTGGGAGAGTGGCGCAAGCACGTGCTGGTCGAGTTCAACCGGCCGCTCAACCGGTCGTCGGCGGCCCAGACGCCGGTGCCGGCCTATCGGGCGTTGCGCACTGATCAGTACACCTATGTCCGGTACGAGACCGGGGAGCTGCAGCTCTACGACCTGCACGCCGATCCCTACCAGTTGCACAACCTGGCGGCGAGCGCCGATCCGGCGCTCATGGCCCGGCTGGACGCGCTCCTGCACGGGATGGTGCGGTGCGCGGGGGCCGGCTGCCGCGAGGCCGACCGGCAGCAGTGACGGCCCGGGGCCGGTTGTGACTCTCCAGAGCTCCGGGCCGGCTCAGGTGAACAGCGAGGGGTACGCGTGCGCCAGATGCTCCGAGACGGCCGCGACGGCTTCGTCCGCCTCGCCGCGTTCGAGGGCCTCCAGGATGCGGACGTGGTCGGCGCGCAGGATCGACGTGTCCCCGAGGCGTCGTACCGCCTCGACCGAGTACTTCCGCATCGAGTCGCGCAGCGACCGCATGATGGCGGCGATGAGCCGGTTGCCCGAGGCATCAGCGATGGCGCAGTGGAAGGCCGTGTCGTGCTCGACGAACTCCTCGGCCGAGCCCGCCGCATCCATCCCGGCCAGGGCGGCGGCGAGCGCGGAGGTGTCGGCGCGGGCGGTGGCCGCCTGGGCCGCCGCCCACTGCTCGATCATGTGCCGGGTTCCGATGACCTCGCGCATCTCCAGGCTTGCCAGGCCCAGGTGCAGCCGGAGCAGGTCGGTCAGCGCCGAGTCCGGCCGTGAGGTGAGCACGGCGCCGGCGTCGGGGCCCCGGCCCACCTGGGAGGAGACCACGCCGAGGGTCTCCAGCACGCGCATGGCCTCGCGTACCGACGATCGGCTCACGCCGAGCTGCTCGGCGAGCTGGCGTTCGGCGGGCAGCCGGTCGCCCACGGTGAGGCCGTCCTCGGTGATGCGCCGCTCGATCTGAGCGAGTACGTCCTCGAACGTCCGCGTTCGCTTGACGGGACGCCAGCCGGTGCCGTCCAACGAAGCCTCCTGGTGCCGGGATGGATGCTGGCCGGATTCGTGATGGTTCGATATGGTCTGACCATACTGTGGTCAGACCATTAGCGGAAGGAGAGCCGTGCGCGTTGCCCTGTTCATCACGTGCGTGAACGACACGCTCTTCCCCGGCACCGGCAAGGCCGTCGTGTCGCTCCTGCGCAGGCTCGGCTGTGAGGTCGACTTCCCCGCCGCGCAGACGTGCTGCGGGCAGATGCACGTCAACACCGGTTACCGGGAGGACGGCGTACGGCTGGCTCGCCACTTCACCGAGGTGTTCGCCGGTTACGACGCCGTCGTCGCGCCCTCGGGGTCGTGCGCGGCCATGGTGCGCGAGCAGTACCCGAAGCTGGCCAAACCGGGCAGCAGGGGAGCGGCGGCCATCGCCGAGGTCGCGCCGAAGGTGTACGAACTGTCCGAGTTCCTGATCGACGTCCTGAAGGTCGAGGACGTCGGCGCATATTTCCCGCACCGGGTGACATATCACCCGACGTGCCACTCGCTCCGCGGCCTGCACCTGGGCGACCGGCCCGCCCGGCTGCTGCGCAACGTCCGCGGCCTGGAGTTGGTGCCGCTGCCCGGCTCGGAGGAGTGCTGCGGCTTCGGCGGCACGTTCGCGGTGAAGAACCCCGCCGTCTCGGCCGCGATGGGCGCCGACAAGGTCCGCCACATCCAGGACACCGGCGCCGAGGTGCTCTGCGCGGCCGACAACTCGTGCCTGATGCACATCGGCGGCACCCTGCGCCGCCAGAAGACCGGCGTCAGGACCATGCACCTGGCCGAAATCCTCGCATCGACGGAGGAGGGCCCATGAGCGCCACCTTTCTCGGCATGCCCGGGAGTTTCCCGGAGAACTCCCGCAAGGCCGTCCAGGACTCCCAGCTCCGCTTCAACCTCCGCAAGGCGACGCACACGATCCGCGGCAAGCGCGCGGGCGTCGTCGCCGAGCTGCCCGACTGGCAGGAGCTCAGGGCCGCCGGCAAGGCGATCAAGGATCACACCCTGCGCCACCTCGACCGCTACCTCGTGCAGCTTGAAACGGCCGTGACCGGGGCGGGCGGCACCGTCCACTGGGCCAGGG
Organism: Nonomuraea sp. NPDC048892; assembly: GCF_040649735.1. NCBI lineage: Bacteria > Bacillati > Actinomycetota > Actinomycetes > Streptosporangiales > Streptosporangiaceae > Nonomuraea > Nonomuraea sp. NPDC048892. Next base: position 118,077 of record NZ_JBEZFZ010000017.1, read on the forward strand.
ACGCCGCCGAGGCCAACCGCATCGTGACCGGCCTGGTCAAGGCCACCGGCGAGCGCGAGGTGGTCAAGGTCAAGTCGATGGCCACCCAGGAGATCCAGCTCAACGAGGCGCTGGCCGAGCACGGCATCACCGCGTACGAGACCGACCTGGCGGAGCTGATCGTCCAGCTCGGCGACGACTTCCCCAGCCACATCCTGGTCCCGGCGATCCACCGCAACCGGTCGGAGATCCGCGAGATCTTCCTCGACAAGATGCCGGATGTCTCGCCCGACCTCACCGACGACCCGCCCGCGCTAACCGAGGCGGCCCGGCTGCACCTGCGCGAACGTTTCCTCAAGGCCAAGGTCGCGATCTCCGGCGCGAACTTCATGGTGGCCGAGACCGGCACGCTGGTGGTGCTGGAGTCGGAGGGCAACGGCCGGATGTGCCTGACCCTGCCCGAGACCCTCATCAGCGTCGTCGGGATCGAGAAGCTGCTGCCCTCCTGGCGGGATCTGGAGGTGTTCCTCCAGCTCCTGCCCAGAAGCTCCACGGGTGAGCGGATGAATCCGTACACGAGCATGTGGACGGGCGCGGTCGAGGGCCAGGACTTCCACCTCGTGCTGCTCGACAACGGCCGCACCGACGTGCTCGCCGACGAGGTGGGCCGCCAGGCGCTGCGCTGCATCCGCTGCTCGGCCTGCCTGAACGTCTGCCCGGTCTACGAGCGCGCGGGCGGCCACGCGTACGGCTCGGTCTATCCAGGGCCGATCGGCGCGATCCTCACCCCGCAGCTCAGGGGCATGTCCTCCGAACTCGACGCCTCGCTGCCGTTCGCCTCCAGCCTCTGCGGGGCCTGCTACGAGGCGTGCCCGGTGGCCATCGACATCCCGGAGGTGCTGGTCGACCTGCGGGCCAAGGCGCCGCACGCGGCGGCGGAGCAGGCGGGCATGAAGGTGGCCGGCTGGATCCTGAGCGACCACGAGCGGCTGGCCAAGGCCCAGCGGGCGGCCGGACGGCTGCGCAAGCTGGTGCCGAAGCGGTTGCCCGGCCCGCTGTCGGCCTGGACCGACACCCGGGATCTGCCCGACATTCCCGAAGAACCGTTCAGAGACTGGTGGGAGCGGAATGAGCGCGCGTGAGGAGATCCTCGCCCGGATCGGCCGGGCCGTCGCCGGCGGCGCGGAGGTGGAGATCCCCCGCCACTACCGGACGGAACGGCAGGTGGAGGACCTCGTCGGGCTGTTCGCCGAGCGGGTCGACGACTACCGGGCGATCGTCCACGTGGTGCCGGCGGCGGACGTGCCCGCCAAGCTCGACGAATGCCTGGGCGAGCGCCGCATGATCGTCCCGGACGGCTTCGACCGGCCGGGCGGCTGGAGCGACCTCAAGACCGCCGACGGCGTGGTGACGAACTGCGCCGTGGCCATCGCCGAGACCGGCACCATCGTGCTCGACCACGGGCCGGGCCAGGGCACGCGGGCGCAGACGCTGGTCCCCGACTACCACCTGTGCGTGGTGCGGGCCGACCAGATCGTGGCCGGCGTCCCCGAGGCCGTCGCCCGGCTCGACCCGGCCCGTCCGCTCACCTGGATCAGTGGTCCCTCGGCCACGAGTGACATCGAGCTCAACCGGGTCGAGGGCGTGCACGGCCCCCGTACCCTGGAAGTGATCATCAGCACGTGATCACCGGATCTGAGAGCGGTCGTCAGCGCGTGATCGCCGGCGCCCGGCCCTGAGCGCGGTCGTCAGTACCTGAGCACCGCGGCGACGTCGTCGACCGCGTCGCTGAACCACAGCTCCGCGTCCGTCATCGCCGCGGCCCTGGCCAGTGCGGAGTCCGAGCGCTCCTGGATCGGCTCGGCCACGCCCCACCGGTGCAGCTCCTCCCGGTCGGTGCACAGCTGCGTGCCGCCCTCGCCGATCCAGACCGGCTTCGGCATCTCGCCGGGCACCAGCAGGGCGTGCACCCGGCCCTCGCGCAGGGCCTTCGAGACCCGGGCCATGCCGGTGGGCCCCGAGGACTCCTGGTGCCGTTCCAGCAGCTCGGCGCGCCGCTGGTCGAGCCAGTCGTCCAGGGCCCGCTCCACGTCCTCCTCGAACCTGCCGTGGTTCTCACGGCTGCCGTGCTCGACCATGGTCACCCGGTCGGCGGCCTTGGTGCCGAGGTGGCGCATTAGGTAGGAGCGCGACTTCGGCTCGCCGGCGATCAGCACCAGCTCCGCGCCGATGCGGCGTACCTGCTCGTCGATCTCGTGGGCCACGGCGACCGCGTTCTTCTCCCAGGTCTCGTCCACGGCCTGCTCGTAGCGCTTCTGCGACCAGCCTCCCTGCGCGGTCTTCTGCAGCGGCCAGGAGGCGGCCTGCACGGTGGTCGTCCGCGGTGACCCGCCCGCGAACACGGTCACCTCGGCCCCCGCGTGGTCCACGATGACCCGGATGTGCGGCACGTTCTCGCCGCGCAGCATCAGCATGGGCGTGACGTGCGGCAGCGGCGTCCACATGGTCATCTCGTCGGGCTGGCGGTCGAGCGACTCGGCCAGCACGACGTCACCGTCCGTGGCGAACAGCGCCCGCCCGGCGGCGGGCCGCAGGGCCTCCTCCTCCAGCGCGTCCAGGGTCGTCTCGGTGAGCCGGCCGAGCCGGTCACGCGCGCCGCGCCAGTGGGCCCGGCGTTCGGGGCCGGTGAAGGCACCGAGGTAGACCGACGCGTACGGTCCTGGCCGCTCGTACAGGCGCCTGATGAAGTCAAGCCGCACCCGTCACCACCTCCGCCTCTCCACACCGATGCCGAGCGCCTTGGCGTGATCGGCCATGCCCTCGGTCTCGTGCTTCTGCTGCTCGTCCAGACGGGGGCCGTGCTTGTCGCTCCCACGTCGCATGGTTCTCTCACTCCTCTCCCAAGCGCCCCCTTACCCCCGCTTTCGTGGGCAAACATCGCGACTGTGTACCCTGCCCAGCGTGTTCGATCCCGACGTGAGCATCGCCACCGCACGGCTGACGCTCCGCCCCTTCGGCCCCGGGGACGCCGCGCGGATCAGGTCCGTCGTGCAGTCCGGCGTCCGTTTCCTCCCGCCGGGCGCGCCCACCAGGACCTCCGGCATCGCGCGCTGGCTCACGCACGGCGTGCACGAGCTGCGCCGCTCAGGACAGGGCGTCCACCTGGCCATGGCCGACGCCGACGGGGTCGTCGTAGGGGCCATCAGCCTGTTCAAGACCTCGTGGGAGGCCGGAACGACCGAGGTCGGGTACGGCGTGCACCCCCTCTACCGCCGCCGCGGCTTGGCCACCGAGGCCGTACGCGGGCTGACGGGCTGGGTGTTCGACACCACGCGGCTGCGCAGGATCGACCTGACGGCCAACCTGGACAACCCGGCCTCGCTCAGCGTTGCGCTCAAATCGGGCTTCACCTGGGAGGGCGTGCTGCGCTCGGCCGTGCTCGACGAGGACGGGACGCACGACCTGGTCATGTTCGGCCTCCTGCGCGAGGACGGCCGCCTGCCCGCCGACGCCCTGCCCAGGACCGAGTTGCACACAGCGCGCCTGCTGCTGCGCCATCCGTCCCCCGGCGACGTCCGCGACCTGGCCGCCACCGGCGCCGACGCGCTCACCCAGGCCATGACGGGCGTGCCGCGCGGCTACAGCGAGGAGCACGCGCTGGCCTACGTCGAAGGCTCGGAGCGGACCAGGATCAGGGGCGCCGGCATCACCTGGACGGCGGAGGAGCTGGAGACGGGCCGCTTCGCCGTCAACGTGTCCCTGCGCGACGTCGACTGGAGCAGCCGCACGGCCGAGGTCGGCTACATGACCGCCCCCTGGGCCAGGGGCAAGGGGTACGCGGGTGAGTCCGTGCTGGCCATCGCCCGCTGGCTGTTCGAGCGGCAGGGCTTCAGCCGGCTCCAGTTGCGCGCCTCGCCCGGCAACACCGCGTCGCAGCGGGTCGCGGAGAAGGCCGGCTTCGTCCGGGAGGGCGTCGCCCGCGCTTCGCTCGGCGGTGAGGACCTGGTCGTCTACAGCCTCATCCCGTCCGACCTGGCCTGAGGAGACCCGGCGCCGGCCTGAGGAGACCCGTCCCTGGCCTGCGGCAAGTCGGCCCGCCTGGCCCGGGGGCACGCCGGACTGACCTTGTCACCCTTTGTGAAACACCTCCGCACCCGTCACCCTTGAGGTGAGGACGGTGAGGCGCAATGATCACGGTGGTCGGCTGGGACGGGTCCGAGCTCTCGGCCAGGGCGGTGGGCAAACTGCAGGAGGCCGGGCTCGTGGTGGCGCCCGCGGCCGTGCTCGGAAGGCTCCAGCTCAACGCGAAGACCGCGGTGGACGGGTCGCTGCTCGAAGCCATCGACGACCATCTCGAACACGGCCAGGGCCCTGCGGTCGTGCTCGCGGAGGGCGATCCCGGCTTCTTCGGCGTCGTCCGCACCCTGCGCGAACACGGGCTCAAGCCGGACGTGTTACCGGCCGTCTCGCTCGTCGGCCGCGCCTTCGCCCGCGCCGGGCTCAACTGGGAGGACGCCCTGGTCGTCGCCCCTTCCGGCCCCGCCCAGCTCAACCGGGTGGTCAACGCCTGCCGCGCCCATCCCAAGGTCGCGCTGCTCGTCGCGCCCGGCGTCGGCCCCGGCGAGATCGCCAGGGAGCTGGCCCCCACGACGCCACGCGCGCTGATCGTCTGCGAGGACCTGGGCGGGCCCGACGAGCGGGTCACCCACAGCCGGATGGGCGAGGCCACCACCAGGCCGTGGAAGGACCCCGACGTGGTCCTCGTCATCGACCCGCTGCACCAGCCCAAGGAGCCGAGCTGGGTGGCGGGGGCGCGGCCTGGCCCGGCCGAGTGGGCGCTGCCGTACGAGGGCGGGCTGCCGCCGGAGGTGCGGGCGTACGTGCTGGCCAAGCTGGGCCCCCGGCTCGGGGACCTGGTGTGGGACGTGGGCGCGGGCACCGGCAGGATCGCCGTCGAGTGCGCACGGCTGGGCGCCGCCGTCGTGGCCGTCGAGCGAGACGAGGGCCGCTGCGCCGAACTGCGCGCCAACGTGCTCGAACACGGCGTCAAAGTGGCTCTGACCAGGGGACAGGCGCCGCCCGCGCTGGAGCCGCTGCCCGACCCCGACGCGGTCTTCGTGGGCGGCGGCGGCCTCGACGTGGTGATGGCCTGTGCCGCCAGGCGCCCCCGTGCGCTCGTGTGCGCGCTGAGCAAGGTCGAGCAGGTCGCGGCCGTGCTCGACCGGCTGCGCGAGCAGGGCTACCATGGCGAGGGCACCCAGATCATGGCCTCGAAACTGACCCTCGACCCCGACGGCTCACACCGCCTGACCGCCTCCGACCCCGTCTTCGTGGTCCACGCGACGCCCGCACACACAGGGTGACCTGTTCCGTACCGGTGCGCATCGGTTATCCTCGCGTGACTTTGTCTACCGCACCGGAGAATCCCTCACAATGAAGCCGCCGCTCCTGCTGATCGGGCAGGGCTCACAGGATGACGCCTACGCCGCGGAGTTCGGCAGGTTCGTCCACCGCCTCCGCTGCCGCCTCGACCAGACGGGCGCCGACGTGTCAGGGGGTTACCTGGAGCGGGCCACTCCCCGGCTGAGCGACTCGGTGGCCTCCCTCGTCGCCAGGGGCCACCACCGGCTGGTCGCGCTGCCGCTGAGCCTCAGCAGGGTGAGCGAGGAGTTCCCGGCCGCGATGGCGCTGGAGCAGCAGCGCCACCCCACCCTCATGTACGACTACGGCCGCCCCCTCGGCCCCGACCCCCGCGTGCTGTCGCTGCTGGCCGAGCGGCTCAACGAGGCCGCCGCCGAGCTCTCCAAGCCGCGCGCACTCGAACTGGTCGGCGCCAGGCCGAGGCTCCGCTCCGTGGACGCGCCGCCGTCCGACGACTTCCACGCGCACGTCGAGCCGGGCGAGACCGCCGTCGTCCTGGTCGGCGAGGGCTCCACGGACGCGACCGCGAACGCCGAGGTGCACCGCGTCTCGCGGCTGTTCTGGGAGACGTACGCCTACGACTACATGACGGTCGAGACCGCCTTCGTGTCGGTCACCCCGCCCGGAGTGCCCGGCGGGCTCGAACGCTGCCGGCGGCTCGGGGCCAAGCGGGTGATCGTGGTGCCGTACCTGCTGTTCGCGGGCGGCATGCTGGAGCGCGTGTGGGCGCAGGCGCTCGCGTACGGGGCGGGGCATCCCGACCTCGACATCCGCTGCGCCGAGGTGATCGGCGACTGCGAGATCCTGGCCGACGTCGTGATCGACCGCTACGAGGAAGCCCTCCAGCTCGTCCCCTAGACCTTCCAGCTCGTCCCCTAGATCCTCCAGCTCGTCCCCTAGACCGGAGGTTTGCCGTGCTCGCCGAGACGCTCGCCGCGATCCGTCCCGCAGACCCGCGGGCGCTCGCCGAGGCCCGAGCCCATCAGGACCGCCTCACCAAGCCGCGCGGCTCGCTCGGCGTGCTGGAGGACGTCGCCGTCCGGCTCGCGGGCGCCGCGGGGGTCAGCCCGCCGCCCATGCCCGAGCCGGCGGCGCTGGCCATCTTCGCCGCCGACCACGGCGTGCACGCGCGCGGCGTCACACCGTGGCCGCAGGAGGTCACCGTGCAGATGGTGGGCAACTTCCTGGCCGGCGGCGCGGTCGCCAACGCCTTCGCCGCGCAGGCGGGCGCGACGGTGACCGTCGTGGACGTCGGCGTCGCCGCCGACCTGCCCGACGCGCCGCAGCTGATCAGGCACAAGATCGCGTACGGCACCGCGGACCTGTCGCGGGGCCCCGCCATGACCGTCGACCAGGCCGTCAGAGCGCTGGAGGCCGGCATCCTCGTCGGCGAGGAGCTCATCGCCGCGGGCGCGCGCTGCCTGATCACCGGCGACATGGGCATCGCCAACACCACCGCGTCGGCGGCGCTGATCTCCGCCTTCACCGGCATGGACCCGGCGGAGGTGACCGGCAGGGGCACAGGGATCGACGACGAGACGTACGAGCGCAAGGTCGGCCTCGTCCGCTCGGCCCTGCGCGTGAACGCGGTGTCGGACGTCTCCTCCTCGCCCAGCGAGGCGCTGCGGGCCCTGGCCGCCGTCGGCGGGTTCGAGCACGCGGCCATCGCCGGGCTCATCCTGTGCGGCGCCGCGGAGCGCGTGCCGGTGATCCTCGACGGCGTCATCGCCGGCGCCGCCGCCCTCGTGGCCGCCGCGCTCGACCCCGCGGCGATCGACCACTGCGTGGCGGGCCACCGCTCGGCCGAGCCCGGCCACACCGCCGCGCTCGCCCACCTCGGGCTGCGCCCGCTGGTGGAGCTGGAGCTGCGGCTCGGCGAGGGCACCGGCGGTCTGCTCGCGCATCCGATGGTCTGCGCCGCGGTACGCGTCATGCACGACGTGGCCACGTTCGACTCCGCGGGGGTGACCGAGAAACCCGTGTGATGATGGGGGCGGGAGGTGCAGGCCATGGCGCGTTACGGACCCATGTACGGGCCCGACATCACGTTCCTCGGCGTCGGCCGGTGCGACGTGGGCGATCCGGCGACCTACGCCGACGCGGACGTGGTGATCATCGGAGCTCCGTTCGACGGCGGCACCTCCAACAGGCCCGGCGCCAGGTTCGGGCCGATGGCACTGCGCCAGGCCTGCTACCTGCCCCACGACGGCTCCAGGCCCAGCCTGGCCCTGCGCGTGGACGCCCTGCGGGACCTGAGAGTGCTGGACGCCGGCGACGTCGAGTGCTACTCCGGCGACGTCGAGGGCTCGCTGGCGGCCATCGAGGAGACGGTGCACCGGGTGGCCGCGTCGGGCGCGATCCCGCTGGTGCTCGGCGGCGACCACACCGTGGCGCTGCCGGACGCGCGGGGCACCGCCCGGGCCCACGCGCCCGGGCGCACCTCGATGATCCACTTCGACGCCCACGCCGACACCGGCGACATCTCCTTCGGCCACCTGTACGGCCACGGCCAGCCCATGCGGCGGCTGATCGAGTCGGGGGCGATCCGCGGCGACCGGTTCCTGCAGCTCGGGCTGCGCGGCTACTGGCCCGAGCCGGAGACGCTCGGCTGGATGGCCGCCCAGAACATGCGCTCCTACGAGATGACCGAGATCGTGGCCCGCGGGCTCGACGAGTGCCTGACGGAGTCGTTCGGCATCGCGCTCGACGAGTGTGACCAGGTCTTCCTCTCGGTCGACATCGACGTGTGCGACCCCGGCCACGCCCCCGGCACTGGCACGCCCGAGCCGGGCGGGCTGACGGCCAGGCAGCTCCTCGACGCCGTCCGCAGGATCTGTTACGAGCTGCCCGTAGCGGGGATGGAGGTGGTCGAGGTGGCGCCGCCGTACGATCATGCCGACATCACCGCCTACCTCGGGAACCGGGTTATCCTTGAGGCCTTGTCAGCGATGGCCAGACGCCGTAAGGACGATGAGGGCGGGCCTCGCTGGGATCCCCGGCAGCCTCTTCTCGACGGTCGTTGACCGGTCGCAGCAAATGACACATGCGAAGCCGGTAGGTTTACCACTCAACACAACGTTCGCGAACGGGAGATTCCCCCCATGGGCCCCTACCTCCTCGGCCTGCGGCTTTCCGGCCGCCGGGTGCTCGTCGTGGGCGGCGGCCGCGTCGCCCAGCGACGGGTTCCCGCGCTGCTAGAGGCCGGTGCGGAGGTCACCGTCGTGTCGCCGTCGGTCACGCCGGCGCTCGACGACCTGATCGCCGCCGGCAGGGTCACCTGGCACGCCCGGCCCTACGAGGTCGGCGACTGCGACGGAGCCTGGCTCGTCCAGGCCTGCACCGACGACAGATCCGTCAACACCGCGGTCGCCGCCGAGGCGGAGGCCAAGCGCGTCTGGTGCGTGCGCGCCGACGACAAAGACGCCTCCGCCGCCTGGACCCCGGCCAGCGGCCGGGTCGACGAGATCAGCGTGGCCGTCACCGCGGGCGGCGACCCGCGCCGGGCCGCGGGCATCCGCGACGCGGTCGTCGGGGCGCTGCGCGACGGCACCGTCGACGCCCGGCGCAACCGCACCAAGCCGGTCGGCGTGGCCCTCGTCGGCGGCGGCCCTGGCGACCCCGGCCTCATCACGGTGCGCGGGCGCCAGCTCCTCGCCCAGGCCGACGTGGTCGTCGCCGACCGCCTCGCGCCCCGGGGGCTGCTCGACGAGCTCGCCCCCGACGTGGAGCTGATCGACGCCGCCAAGGTGCCCTACGGCCGCTCGCTGTCCCAGGAGACGATCAACGAGCTCATGGTGGACCGCGCCAGACAGGGCAAGTTCGTGGTCCGGCTCAAGGGCGGCGACCCGTTCGTGTTCGGGCGCGGCGGCGAGGAGATGATCGCCTGCGCCCACGCCGGCATCCCCGTCCTTGTCGTCCCCGGCATCACCAGCGCCGTCGCGGTGCCCGCCGCGGCAGGGGTGCCGGTGACCCATCGCGGGGTGAGTCAGGAATTTCATGTCATCTCCGTGCACGTGGCTCCCGACGACCCCAAATCCACCGTTGACTGGCCTGGCCTGGCGCGTTCCCAGGGCACCCTGGTGCTGCTGATGGCTGTCGAGCGGCTGGCGAAGGTGGCCGAGGCGCTCCTTCGCGACGGACGTGCTCCGGACACTCCCGCAATGGTGGTGCAGGACGGTACCCTTCCGACCCAGCGGGCGGTTATCGCTTCCCTTGCCACCGTGGCCGACCGCGTGTCCGCGGCTGGGATACGGCCGCCGGCGATCGTCATCGTCGGCGATGTCGTGAGGGTCGGCCAGGAGGTCGCAATGGTTCGAGCGGAGCGCTTGCCGTGAACACGGCCAGGGATGACGGACGGCACGAGTCAGCCGGAGAGCAGACGTTGAGCTTCCGCGCGCTGACCGACGAGGCCCTTGACCAGGGCCTTGACCACAGCCATGAGCAGGGCCATGAGCAGGGCCATGAGCAGGGCCGGGGCGACGACGCCCACAACGGCGCCGACACCCGCGACACCCCGGACCGCGCTGGCGGCCCCGGCCGAGCGGACCGTTCCGCGCCGGGCGGCGGCGACGGGCCACGCGGCTCCGGCCGGAGGGCCGATGCCGCAGCGGGCGGCGATGCGGCGCGCGGCGGCTCCGCTTCGGGCGGAGGTGCTGGGGCGCGCGGCGGTTCCGGTCGGCCGGATCGTTCCGTTCCGGCCGGTGACGATTCGGATGGCGGCTCCGGCGTCGCAAATCGCCCCGTTTCGGGCGGCGGGTCCGGTGTCGCAGGCCGTCCCGTTTCGGGTGGCGGCTCCGGTGTGACTGGTCGTCCCGCTTCGGGTGGTGGGTCCGCTTCGGCCGGTGGCTTCGGCGGGAGCGAGCCCCGTGAAGGGTCTCGTGAGGGGTCCGGTACGGAACCGGGCGGGCGGTTGCCCGTTCGCAAGCCACGCAGGCCCTCCTTCCGCGAGCCGGCCGCCGAGCCCCCTGTGCGGGAGAGCGGGAGCGACAGCCGGGAGCCCGGCCAGTGGTTCCGCGACACGCCCGCTCCGACGCAGGTCCCTTCGCAGGCACCTCCCGAGGCGCCCAGCGGCAGGCCCTCCCTGTTCGAGAAGCCTGCCGCGCTACGACGCCCCACGACGCCCCAGGACCTTGAGGCCCTGCGACCGCCGGCCGGCTTCGACGACCCTGAGCCCCCCTCGGGGCGGCCCTCACTCTTCGTCAAGCCCGCCTCCCACGGCGGCCCTGGCGCCCAGCCCGCCCCTCCCGCCGAGCCCGTCCGGGAACAGGGCGAGAGCCTGTGGGTCAGAAAGCCCGCAGACACCGCCCGCCCCGCCGAGCCCTCGACCACGGGAGACCGCGGCATCGCCGGGTCGGACTCCGACGCGGAAACCGCCAGGCGGAAGGACACCGCCGGCCCTGCCGAGTTCCCGACCACGGGAGGCCGCGACACCGCCGCCGGGCTTGACGCCGACACGGAAGCCGCCGAGCTGGCTGATGCCGAGCCAGTCGCCACCGAGCCAGTCGCCACCGAGCCCGCTGATGCCGCGCAGGCCGGTGAACTCGTACCGGAAGCCGGCGAAGCTCGGGTAGAGGAGCCGGACGCTCAGCCATCCGCTGATGAGGCACTCACGGACGCGCGGCCGTCGGCTGATGACGCGCACGCGGACGCACAGACAGCGACGGGCGACGCGCTCGCGGCAGCGGAACCCGGCGACGTGCTCGCTGGTGAGGACGCTGAGACCGGTGACGCGCTCGCGGACGCCGACAAGGCACGTACCGACGCCGACGGAGCGCGTACCAAGGTAGGCAAGGCGCGTACCGACGCCGGAGATGAGCTCGCCGACGGCGGCGACGCACGTGTGGATGCCCTGCACGAGGCGTCTGAGGCTGACCCTGCGGATGCCCGTGGCGACTCCGCGAGCGCGTTGACTGCCGAGGACGCTGAGGGCGCTGTAGACACGGATTCCGGTGAAGTCGGCTCTGCGGAGGCCGAGAGCGGCGACGCGGCCGTGGAGGCGGCCGACGACCAGCCCGCGCCTCGCGACGCCGACCAGTCCGTGGCACCGTCCGACGATTCCGACCAGCTCTCGGCCACGTCCAGTGACGCCGACCAGCCCGCGTCCACGTCCGACGATTCCGACCAGCCCGCGTCCACGTCCGACGATTCCGACCAGCCCGCGTCCACGTCCGACGATTCCGACCAGCCCGCCACCACGTCCGGTGACTCGGGCCGGTCCACTCCCACCCCAGGCACCTCCGAAGCCCCTCTCCGCAAGGGGGAGCGGCTGGAGGACCTGCCCCCCGAGGCCGTCCAGGCGCTCACGACGGCGCTCGACGCGTTGCGCGCCAGCATCGCCGACCTGCGCTTCGGCCTCGATCTCCCCGGTTCCGCCGAAGCCAAGCGCACGCAGGCCGACCTCCTGGCCCAGCTCGACAACTACGTCCTGCCCCGGATCAGGACCCGCACCGCCCCGGCCCTCATCGTGATCGCCGGTTCGACCGGAGCAGGCAAGTCCACGCTGGTCAACAGCCTGGCCGAGAAGAACGTCTCGCGTACGGGCGTCCGGCGTCCCACCACCGGCACCCCGGTCCTGGCTTGTCACCCCGAGGACCACAAGTGGTTCGCGGAAGGCGAGCTGCTCGGCGCGCTCCAGCGCCTCGACAAGCCGACCCAGGAAGCCGCGATGGCCGGCCTGGTCATCGTCCCGACCGAGAAGCTGCCGCAGGGCGTCGCGCTGCTCGACACCCCCGACATCGACTCGGTGGTCGAGGAGCACCACGAGATCGCGCACCGCATGCTCGACGCCGCCGACCTGTGGATCTTCGTGACGACGGCGGCCCGCTACGCCGACGCCCCCGCCTGGAACCTGCTGCGGCTGGCCAAGGAGCGCGGCGCCCGCCTGGCGATCGTGCTGTCGCGGGTGCAGCAGAAGTCCGCCGACGTGGTGCTCAAGCACTTCGGGCGGATGCTGAGCGAATACGGGCTGGGCGACATCGACCGGTTCGTCATCCACGAGGCGGAGGTGGCCGACGGCAGGCTGCCCGACAACGAGATGACCGACCTGCGGCTCTGGCTCGCGGAGCTGTCCGTGGACGAGGATCGGCGGGCGCAGGCCGTACGCGACACGCTGAACGGCGTGCTCAACAGCTTCCGCACCCGCGTGCCCGCGCTGGCCCGGCACCTGGAGTCGCAGGTCGCGTTCCGGGCCGAGCTGCGCAGCGACGTGGAGGCGGCGTACCTGAGCGCCCTCAGCACGATCGACAAGGCCTCCAAGAACGGCTCGCTGCTGCACGGCGAGGTGCTGGCCCGCTGGCAGGACTTCGCCGGCTCCGGCGACCTCATGCGTTCGCTGCAGCTGCGCAGGCGCGGCCGGGCGGCCAAGCAGGCGCCCGAGCGGGTGCTGGCGTTCAAGGCGGCGGTCCGTACCGGGCTCGAATCGGTCATCGTCGCCGCCGCCAACCGGGCCTCCGAGGAGGTGGCGGCGCGCTGGCGGCACCGTTCCGAGCTGGGCGCCAAGCTCGGGGAGAACCTCGACCGGCCGTCCGACAATCTCGTCCGCCACACCGGCAGGGCCATCGCGTCCTGGCAGGACCACCTGGGCGAGCTCGTACGCACGGAGGGGGTGGCCAAACGGTCGGTGTCGAAGCTCGTCTCGTTCGATCCCGAGTCGCTCTCACTGATCTTCATGGTCGCCATGTTCAGCGGAAGCAACGGCGAAGGGGTGCCCCACCGGCTGGTCAACGCCCTGCTCGGCGCGGAGTCGCTGCGCGGCATCGGCGCCAAGGCGCTCAGTGACCTGCGGGCAAGGATCGGCATGTTGTTCGACGAGGAGGCCATGCGTTACGTGCAAGCGCTCGATTCCGCCGGCATTCCCGACGAATCCGTCGCCACCCGCCTCTATCAGGCTACGTACAACCTTGAGGTCGCGCGATGACCACCATGACCACGAGACCCGGGCTCGCACCGCGGTTGGCCGCGCTCACCAAGGTGGTGGAGCTGGGCCCGGGGCGGCTGGACAAGAAGCTGCTCGACGAGGCCGCCGGGCTGCTGAAGCGGGCCGGTGACCGGCTCAAGCTGTCGTCGGAACACACCGTCGTCGCTCTCGCGGGCGGCACGGGCAGCGGCAAGTCGTCGCTGTTCAACGCGCTGTCCGGGCTGGAGCTCTCGCCCACAGGCGTACGCCGGCCGACCACCGCCCGTACCCACGCCTGCGTGTGGGGGCTGGAGGGCGCGGGGCCGCTGCTCGACTGGCTGCAGATCCAGTGGCGGCACCGCTTCTCCCGGGCCAGCGCGCTCGACAAGGGCGACAGCCAGCTGCACGGGCTGATCCTGCTCGACCTGCCCGACCACGACTCGATCAGGGCACTCACCGACACGGAGGCCGACCGGCTCATCGGGCTGGCCGACCTGGTCGTGTGGGTGCTCGACCCGCAGAAGTACGCCGACGCCTCCACTCACCGGCGCTACGTGACGGAGCTGGCCGGGCACGACGCGGTGACCGTGTTCGCGCTCAACCAGGCCGACCGGCTCACCACCGAGGAGCTGGCCGAGCTGGTCATCGACCTCAACGACCTGCTGCGCAGGGAAGGCGTGGAGCATCCCAGCGTCGTACCCACCTCGGCGGTCACCGGTCGCGGCGTCGAGAGCCTCAGGAGCGTCATCGCCACCGCGGTCAGCCGCCGGCGCGCGGCCATCCAGAAGCTCGAGGCCGACCTGCACCGGCTGGAGCAGAAGCTCAGCGAGGCCATGCCGATGGGCGAGGCGCTGTCCGCGCCGTCCACGGTCGACGAGGCCCGCAGGATGGGGCTGACCGACGCGCTGTGTGACGCGGTGGGCGTTCCGGCCGTGGGCGAGGCCATGGAGAACGTGTACGCGGAGCGGTCCGACCAGTGGGTCGGGTGGCCGTACCCGAGGTGGATCGGGAAGTTCCGTACCGACCCGCTGAAGAGCCTGCGGCTGGACGACGTCGGCCAGGAGATCCGCGGCATCACGACCACCTCGGTGAGCGCCCAGTCGGCCGAGGTCGCCAACGCGGTGCAGGCGCTGGCCGACGGGCTGTCCATGGGCATGCACCCGGTGTGGCGCACGGCGGTGCACCAGGCGGCCCGGTCCCGTTCGAGCCAGTTGCCGCAGGCCCTGACGGAGGACCTCACGGAGGTGGCGCCGCAGCTGGACCGCGTACCGGGATGGTGGCGGGCGCTGAAGGTGTGGCAGTACTTCCTGGTCCTGGCGTTCGTGGCCGGGCTGGCCTGGCTGGTGGTGGGCCTGCTCATGCCCGGCCAGCTCCCGCCCGCCTTCGAACTGCTGGGCGAGAGCGCGACGCTGCCGTGGGTGGGGTTGATGATGGCCTCCGTACTGGGGCTCGGGGCACTGTCGGGCATCGCGTCCCGCAACTTCGTGGAGCTCGGGGCGTCCAGGGAGAGGGAGCGGCTCGAACGGGAGATGAGGCGCAGGGTCGCGGCGGTGTCGACGACCATGGTGGTGGAGCCGGTGGAGCGGGAGCTGGGCCGCCATCACGCGTTTTACACGGCTATGCGGGACTTGTCCGTCTGACCCTTCCCGAGAGAACCCAAGCCTGAGCCGACTGCGCTTCGCAGAACGCTCAGGCCCCGAACGGCCTTACCTCGAACGACCTTGCGCCACAACGGCCTTTCACCAGGCCAGAACGGCCCTGCCCCAGAACGCCTCTTCCCGGGGCGGCTCCGGGACGACGTGGCGCGAGTCGATGTGGCGCGAGTCGACGTAGCGCGAGACGAACGATGATGGCGGGCTCCCTCGGGGCCCGCCATTCTCATGCCAAACACCTCCCAGGAACCCGGGGAGGTGTTTGGCGAGTCACACGGCCTCAGCCCTTGCCCTGACCAGGGCCATACAGCCGCACTCGCCCGCGAAACCCCCGCTCACCCGCCCCAGACTGCCAAAGCCGCAGACCGCCAAGGGTCGCAGACGGCCAAAGCCCGAGACCACCAAGCCGCAGCCGACGCGGTCATCCACAGCCCCAACCCTCCCAAGCCCTTCATCCACAGCCCCAACCTCCCCCAACCCCTTCATCCACAGAACCCCGTTCGGCACCCCCTCCCCCCACCCGCACACGGCACCGTGTTCCCAGATCGCGGGCAGCCGGCCCGCCGCACTGGGAGGCATAGATGAACGACATCTACATCACACTCACCGGCAACGTCGCGGCAGAGCCGAGGCAGTACAGCTTCGACGAAGGCACCAAGGTCACCTCGCTGAAAGTCCTCACCTCACACCGCTACTTCGACAGGAAGACAGGCCAATGGACCGACGGCGACAAGGTCTGCTTCACGGTCCGCTGCTGGCGTGCCCTGGGAGACAACGTCGCGGCGTCGGTGCGTTCCGGCCATCCCGTGGTGGTGTCCGGCAGGCTGCGCATCCGCGAGTTCGGCACTGACGGAGACCGCCGCTTCATGCCCGAGATCGAGGCCAGCTCGGTGGGCCACGACCTGCGGTGGGGCACCGGCGTCTTCACCAAGCCCGAGCGCGGCGGCACCGCCCTGGTGAGCAGGGAGATGCGCGAGCGACTGGACGAGGAAACCCGCGACTGGGCGATGGGCACCCGCCAGCAGCGCCCCCTCAACCGCCCCGAGTTCCGCGAGGACAACGAGCAATCCTCCACCTACGGTTCCGACCACCACCCCGCCAGGCACTCGTCCCCGGAAGCCAACGACGCACGCCTGCCGGCCTCTGACGGCGCTGGCGCACGCCCGCCGGTCCCGGATGGCGGCGACGTACAGATGTTGGCCCCGGAGGGTGCCGACGCGCGGACTCTGGGCTCGGCCGATGGCAGCGTACGCCCGCTGGTCCCGCACGACGAGACCACGCGAATGCGGGCGCCCTTCGACGCGACGGCGGAAGGGGCAGGTTCAAACCACCTGACGACTCACCCCCAGAGCCCGGCCGACGGAGCCGTCCACCCGCTGGACCCCGACGATGGCGCCGCACACCTCCCGGGCTGGGCTGACGGAACTCCCCACAGGCCGACTCTGGGCACCGCCGCCGCACCCGCGCCGACTTCGGTGGGCAAGACCCCACGCACACGGCGGACGAGCAGCGACACCGCACGCACGCCGAAGTCCGGGAACGACGCCACCGTCCGCGTTCTGAACGGCACGGAGGTCGACGACGCAAACGGCCGCGCTGACGAAGGCCGCGCAGCCGGGGGCGGAAAGGCACAACCGAAGGCAAGGGAACGAGCGGCGGCGTAGAGCGGACCAGCACAGGAGGAGTGAGAGTGTGGGGGCACCGGCCACCACGGTTCCCCCACACCCTCACCAGCCAGCCCCACCCCCTGACCGCGCCACTGGCCCTGTAAGACCGTCGCAACGTCGGCTCGGCGTGGAGCCGCCGCAAGTCCGCCGCAAGTCCGCCGCGCCGATGGCGCCGCCCAGCCTCCGAAAAGGACCGCAGCGCTGTCTGCTCGAAGACCACCGGAAGCCGGTAAGGACGGCGGAGGTCGGAGTCAAGGCTGAGGCGTTCACCCGGTTCGTGAGCTCGGCGATAGGCGAACGGACGAAAGGACGCTGGACCGGAGGCAAGAATGCGCTGACCCAGAAGGGTGCGCGGAAGGGGAGTGTGGCGCCGCTCACCGAGGGCGGGGGATGCGCGGAGGGGAGAACGGCGCCCGTTACCGAAACCGGGAGCAAGAACGGAGCCGGTCACCGAAACGGGAGCGGTGAACGGGGAGCGAGAACGGCGCTGGTCACCGAGATCGAGACCGAGACCGAGGCGGCGAGCGGTGAGGGAAGAGTGCCGATCGCCCATGCCGGGGGCGGTCACTGAGGGAGAGAGGCACGAGCAGGGCCGGGCCGTGTGCTGGCCGGCGTATGGCGTGAGTGCGAGGGCGTGGGAGAGGCGGAATGGAGGGGGAGGGGGCACCGGCCGGGTCCTGAAGACACCCCGATGAGCGACCGATGGTGAGTTGCCCGCCTCAGGCGGCTAGAGCATCTGTCATGTCCAGGTCACGCCCCGCACCATGGGCTGCTCCTTTCCCGAACGGCTCTGCATCACGGGCCCGTTCGTGGAGTGAACGGGCGTTGTGGTCATTGCCAACGTATCGGTTCCCATCGCGCAACGCACACTCCGCAATTATTGTGTTACACATCGTTAGTCAGGGAGGAGACGAGATGGCGGTGACCAGTCACGTCCCGATCAAGTCACGCGACGGTGTGTCAACACTGGCCGACCGCTGGCCATTGCTAGGGCAACGTCGCCCGCTCGTGGTCTACCTGTGCGCGATCGTCGCACTTGACGTGGCCGCGATCATCGTGTTCGCGACGTCCACCGTCTTCGAATGGCGCGACCTGCTCATGTTCGGCGCTCTCATGGGATGCGGCGCCGTGTGCATCGAAGCGACCAGGCGCCTGGGCATGCCCGCCGGCGTGTCCCGCGACCTGCTGTCCGCCTGGTGGTTGCCGGTCGCGTTGCTCCTGCCTCCGGTCTACGCCCTGTTCGCGCCGATCGTGCTGCAGGTCCTGCTTCAGGTACGGGTGCGGGCGACGGTGCTCTACCGACGGGTGTTCAGCTCGGCCGCCATCGGGTTGGCCGGATGCACGGCCTCCGTCGTGTTCCACCGGTTCGTGAGCGATCCGTGGGTGCTGTCGCAGGGCAGCGGCCCGCCGATCCTGATCGCCGTGGCGTCCGCCGTACTGTTCTCCCTGCTCAACGCCGCGCTCATCGCCATCGCCGCCCACACAGCCGACCCCGACACCACGTGGCGCGAGGTCCTGTGGGACCGGGAGAGCCTGCTGCTGGACATCGTCGAGCTGTGCCTGGGCGTGACCGTGTCCGTCGGCTGCGGTCTCAACCTGGCCCTGCTGCTCCTCGCGCTGCCGCCCGTGGTGCTGCTCCAGCGCAGCCTCCTCCATGCGCAGTTGCAGGCGGCGGCCCGTACGGACGCCAAGACCGGCCTGCTGAACGCCGCCGCGTGGCAGCGGGAGGCCGACACCGAGATCGTCCGAGCCCGTCGCACCGGCGACACCCTGGCGCTTCTGATCATCGACATCGATCACTTCAAACGGGTCAACGACGCTCACGGCCATCTGGCCGGCGATCAGGTGCTGGTGGGGGTGGCGTCGACGCTGCGCAGCCAACTCCGCGAGTACGACGTGGTGGGCCGGTTCGGGGGTGAGGAGTTCGTGGTCCTGCTGCCGGGCGCCGACATCGACGAGGCCCGCCGGGTGGCCGAGCGCCTGCGCGTGCGCATCGGTCACATGGCTGTGCCCGTTGACGCCACCTTGATCAGAGTGACGATCTCGATCGGGGTGGCGTTGATGAGCGTTCACGGCGACGACCTGATCGACCTGCTGGCGGCGGCCGACCTGGCGCTCTACCGGGCGAAGGAGTTGGGCCGAGACCGCGTCTGCATCCCCGCGGTCCAGCCCCCGCCCCCAGCCCTCCCGAACGACCCGGCCGCCTGATGGACACTTCGGCACTTCGGCACTTCGGCACATCGGCACGTCGGTCAGCGCATCAGCGCATCGGTACATCGGTACATCGGTACCTTCGTCCAAGGTTCTGCTCCTGTTGGCTCATTCCGTTCCACCTGGCGCGATCTTGTAGTCCTCTGCCTCCGGCTCCGACTGGCGCGGTCTCGTAGTCCTCTGCCTCCGGCTTCGACCGGCGCGGTCTCGTAGTTCCTTGCCTCCAGCGCCGATTGCCTCGCCCTTTTGGGGCTGATTGCGCGCCTCGCACACCAACCACCACGACTTCGCATCGCCCTGGTCGCGCCCGGTTCTGCGCGGGAGCGGGGGTGGTGGGGACGGCGGTGGTCGTGGGGATGGTGAGGGGTGGGCAAAGCCGGTTCCAAGCCATACTCCGGTGGAGCGTCGGAAGCCTGGCCTGGGAGCCCCTAAGCTAGAGGACATGCCGGAGTACATCTACACGCTGCAGCGCGTGCGCAAGGCGCACGGCGACAAGGTTGTCCTTGACGACGTCACGCTGTCGTTCCTGCCCGGAGCCAAGATCGGTGTTCTAGGGCCGAACGGCACGGGGAAGTCGACGCTGCTCCGGATGATGGCCGGCCTGGAGCAGCCGTCCAACGGTGAGGCGAAGCTCATGCCGGGCTTCACGGTCGGCATGCTCCAGCAGGAGCCGCCGCTCAACGAGGAGAAGACGGTCCTCGGCAACGTGCAGGAAGGCGTCGCCGAGACCATGGCGATGCTCCAGCGCTACAACGACATCGCCGAGCAGATGGCCACCGACTACAGCGACGAGCTGCTGGCGGAGATGGGCAAGCTGCAGGACCAGCTGGAGCACCGCAACGCCTGGGATCTCGACAGCCAGCTCGAACAGGCGATGGACGCGCTGCGCTGCCCGCCGCCCGACGCCGACGTGACCACGCTGTCCGGTGGTGAGCGCCGCCGGGTCGCGCTGTGCAAGCTGCTGCTGGAGGCGCCCGACCTGCTGCTGCTCGACGAGCCCACCAACCACCTCGACGCCGAGAGCGTGCAGTGGCTGGAGCAGCACCTGGAGAAGTACGCAGGCACGGTGCTGGCCGTCACCCACGACCGCTACTTCCTCGACAACGTCGCCGGCTGGATCCTGGAGCTCGACCGGGGCCGCGCCTACGCGTACGAGGGCAACTACTCCACCTATCTTGACGCCAAGACGCAGCGGCTCAGGGTGGAGGGGCAGAAGGATGTCAAGCGGAAGAAGCGCCTCGAGGACGAGCTGGAGTGGGTGCGCTCCAACCCGAAGGCCCGCCAGACCAAGAGCAAGGCCCGGCTCCAGCGGTACGAGGAGATGGCGGCCGAGGCCGACAAGCACCGCAAGCTCGACTTCGACGAGATCCAGATCCCGCCGGGTCCGCGCCTGGGCACCACGGTGATCAAGACCGAGAAGCTGACCAAGGGGTTCGACGACCGGCTGCTCATGGAGGGGCTGACGTTCGACCTGCCGCGTAACGGCATCGTCGGCATCATCGGCCCCAACGGCGTCGGCAAGACCACGCTGTTCCGCATGATCACCGGTAGTGAGACGCCCGACGCCGGCTCGGTCATCGTGGGCGACACGGTCAAGATCTCCTACGCCGACCAGAGCCGTGGCGGCATCGACCCCGCCAAGAACGTCTGGGAGGTCGTCTCCGACGGGCTCGACCACATCAAGGTCGGCAACGTGGAGATGCCGTCGCGGGCGTACATCGCGGCCTTCGGGTTCAAGGGCCCCGACCAGCAGAAGAAGGCCGGCGTGCTCTCGGGCGGCGAGCGCAACCGGCTCAACCTGGCGCTCACCCTCAAGCAGGGCGGCAACGTGCTGCTGCTCGACGAGCCCACCAACGACCTCGACACCGAGACGCTGTCGTCCCTGGAGAACGCGCTGCTCGACTTCCCAGGCTGCGCCGTGATCACCTCGCACGACCGGTGGTTCCTCGACCGCATCGCCACCCACATCCTGGCGTGGGAAGAGGGGTCGAACTGGTTCTGGTTCGAGGGGAACTTCGCCGACTACGAGAAGAACAAGATCGAGCGCCTGGGCGCCGACGCGGCCCGCCCGCACCGGGTGACCTACCGCAAACTGCACCGCGACTGATCGGCCGGGACCGGGCGGCCCTGATCGATTGATCGGTCGGTCACCTGGTCGTTCGGACGGCCATCGGGCGAACTCCGCAGCTCGGTCGATTCAGCAGAGACGCTGGATCGGCCGAGCTGAGTGCTGTCGGGGATCGGTCGGTCGGGTGGTGCAGGGTTCAGTCGGTTGAGCGGTAGAGAGGCTCGCTGGGCTGGGCACGGAGGGCTGCTCGGGCGCATGGATGGTGAGGGATGGCCGGTCGGCTGCGGCGGCGAAGGCTGTTGGGTCCGTGGATGGTGAAGGTGACCCGGTTGGCTGGGCGGGAACGACGGTGTGCCCGGCTCGGCGGTGAAGGCCGGTTGATGAATCCGGCTCGGTCGCTCTGGTGGTGGTGCGGATGAGCTGGCCCCGTGGCGGGGTGGCGGGGTAGCCCCGTGGTGGGCTGGTTTGGGCGGCCGAGTGCTTCGGCCGGGTGTACGGCAGTGGCTGTGGATGGTTGGGTCTGTCGGTGTCGGGGTGCTGGTCAGGCTTCGGCTTTGCCTACGGTGATCTTTGTGGTGGGGGTCGGGGACGGGCGGCGCCAGGGGCCGTTGAAGAGCAGGATCGCTGGGATGAACAGGACGAGGCAGCCCAGGGCCACGAACAGCCACGTCTGCCAGTTGGTCGCCTCCACCACGTGCGGAATGACCAGCAGCCCGATCACCGCGATGCCCTTGCTGAGGAAGCCGAACAACCCCCACGCCGTGCCTTGCAGGCGCGGGTCCGCGTCCTCGGCGTCCTCGGAGTAGTTGGCCATCCAGGGCGCGTACGCGATGCCGAGCGAGCCGCCGAGCAGCGCGCCGATCACCATCAGCGTGCCGGTGGAGACGCCTTCCTGACCGAGAGAAACGGCGAGGTAGGCGGTGACGAGGACGGCGGCGACGGTGCCGGCCAGGGAGAAGGGCTTGCGCAGCTGGGTGCGGTCGGAGAGCCGGCCCGTCACGATGAGCGTGATCAGGTTGAGGCTCCAGAACGCGGCCATGATCGTGGAGGCTTCGGCGCTGCTGATACCCAGCGCTCCGACCAGCATGGTCTGCCCGAACAGCGACAGCGTGATGTAGAGCACCAGCCACAGCGAGATCCCGACGACGTGCGCCCAGATGTTGGGCCGGCTGAACAGCGAACGCAGGCGCGGCGGCCGGCCGAGGTCCACGACCTGGGTGCCGGCTCGTTCGGTGTGCTGGATCCTGGCCCGCAGCTCGGGGGAGAGGTCGGCGATGTTCAGGGCGATGATCACGGAGATGACCAGGGAGAAGCAGCCCATGATGACGAACTGGGAGCGCCAGGAGTTGTCGAAGATGGGCAGGGTCCATCCGGCGACGGCGGCGGCCAGGAAGTTCGCGCCGACCGGGCCCCAGGTCCAGAAGCCGAACGCCTGCGCCCGGCCCATGCGCGGCGAGAAGTCGCGGATCAGCGGGGCGGTGCTGGCCATGGCCACCCCGTCCACGAACGCGAGGACGATCCGGGCGATCAGCAGGTCGCGTGGGCTGTGGACGAGGGTCATGCCGAAGCAGCAGATGGCGGTCAGCGCCATGAGCGGGATGAGCAGGCGCACCCGGCCGAGCCGGTCGGTGAGCCGGCCGCCCAGGATGGAGGCGATGGCGCCCGCCACGGCCGCCGTGCCGGAGACGGCGCCGTACGTGGCCAGCGACATGTCGAGGTCTTTGAGCAGCAGGGGAACGACGGGCGCGATCTGCCCTTCGTAGGAGCCGATGAGGATGGCCAGCACGGCCATCGTGAGGATCTTCATGCGGCGGGCGCCGGTCGGGTACTCGTCGAGCTCGCGGGCGTAGGACAGCCTCATGGCCAGCCTTTCTTGGTCGGGCCGAACCCCCCGTACTGTTCTAGAAGCTAGCTCTAGAATCCACTTCTGCGATGCTGCTCCTCACTTGCGGCGGCGTCAAGAGTGAGCGGCTAGAATGAAATTCTAGGATTCCCGAAGTGAGGAGCCCCCGCGTGGACCTGGAACTCGACGGCCTAGAGGTGTCCTTCGATCACACGGCCGTGGCTGCGCCCCGGATCACGGACCTGCTGCCCATTTACCGTGACCTGCTGGGCGGCCGCCATCTGGGCGGCGGTGGTGACAACCGGTTCGCCGGATTTCGCACCCTTCAGCTCACCTACGCCAACGGCAGCAAGGTCGAGCTCATGGAGCCGCTGGCCGGATCCACGTTCTTCGACAGCTTCTTCGAGCTCACCCGCGGCAGGGGAGGCGTCCACCACCTGAACTTCCACGTCAACGACCTGGACGCGGCGGTGGCCAGGCTGACGGCCCGCGGCTACCGCCTGCACGGGCTCAACCGGGCCGACGCGCGCTGGCGGGAGGTGTTCCTGCACCCCAAGGAGGCGCACGGCGTGCTGATCCAGCTCGCCCAGCCGGGCCCGCGTGAGCCGGGCGACATGCGGCCTTCGCTGGAGGACGTGCTGGCCGGGCGCGGCAGGAACGGCAACGGCATTCCGAGCTCTTGAGCCCTCCCCGAGCCTAGATCTAGAGTGTGATTCTAGAACTAGGATTGGGGAGGCCGATGAAGCCGGCACCGAAGCCCACACCCGAGACCCAGCCCTTCTGGGACGGCACGGCCGCGGGCGAGCTGCGCATCCAGCGCTGCCTGACATGTGAGCGGCACTACTTCTACCCCCGGCCCAACTGCCCCCGTTGCGGCGGCGACCAGGTCGAATGGGTCCGGGTCAGCGGGCGCGCGACCCTGTACTCCTACGTCATCAACCACCGCCCCGCGCCGGGCTTCGAGGACGAGGCCCCGTACGCGATCGCGGTCGTGGAGCTGGAGGAGGGCGTGCGCATGATGACGAACATCGTGGGCGTGCCGAACGTACCGGAGCAGCTGCCGCTGGACATGGAGCTGCGGGTGGTGTTCGAACGGCGCGGGGACGTCTGCGTGCCGCTCTTCGAGCCGGCGGGAGGCGCCGCATGACCATCGTGATCGCCGGCGCCGCCGAGACCGACGAGGTCGGCCGCCTCCCCGGCCACTCCACGACGCAACTGCACCTGGAGGCCGCCAGGAACGCGCTCGCGGACGCGGGGATGGGCATCCACGACATCGACGGCATCGCCACCGTCGGGACGCCGGGCCCGGTCCAGATCGCCCACGCTCTCGGCATCACCCCCGCCTGGCTGGACGGCACCGGTGTGGGCGGCTCGTCGTTCCTGTTCCACGTACGCCACGCGGCCGCCGCCGTCCGGGCCGGGCTGTGCCGGACCGTGCTGATCACCCACGGGGAGTCGGGCCGCTCGCGGGTCGGCGCCGGCCGCTTCGGGATGGGGCCGGACTCGCTGCTGGGGCAGTTCGAGCTGCCGTACGGGGTGGTCGGGCCGCCCACGTCGTTCACGATCACGGCGCTGCGCTACATGAAGGAGACCGGTCTCACGCACGAGCAGCTGGCCGAGGTCGCGGTGGCGCAGCGGCGCTGGGCCCACCTCAATCCGCGGGCGATGTTCCGGGACCTCATCACGGTGGCGGACGTACTCGGCTCGCGCATGGTCGCCTACCCGTTCCACCTGCTGGAGTGCTGCCTGGTGACCGACGGCGGCGGCGCGCTGATCGTCACCACAGAGGAACGGGCCCGCCGCTCCCCGGTCTACCTGCTTGGCTCCGGCGAGTCCGCGGAGTCGCCGATCATCTCGCAGATGGAGGACTTCACCACCTCCAAGGGCTTCCGGCTCTCGGGGGAGGCGGCCTTCGCCGAGGCCAAGATCGGCCACGAGGACGTGGATCATCTCATGGTGTACGACGCCTTCGCCCACGTGCCGATCTACGGCTTGGAGGACCTCGGATTCGTCGGCAGGGGCGAGGCGGGCGCGTTCATCGCCGAGGGCCACACCTCGCCCGGCGGGCGCCTGCCGATGAACACGAACGGCGGCGGCCTGTCGTACACGCACACCGGGATGTACGGCATGTTCGCCATCCAGGAGGCGGTGCGGCAACTGCGCGGGGAGGCCGCGGCGCAGGTGCCGGACGTGGAGGTGAGCGTGGTTCTGGGCAACGGCGGCATGTTCGCCTCCGCCGCCACGCTGGTCCTGTCGAACCGCCTCCCCTGAGATGGCACGGGATGGAACGCCCTTACTCCTGGAGGGAAACTGGAGGTAGGAGGAGGTGCGTCATGCCGAAGTTCATGGACGTGCACAGCGGATTCGTCGGCGCGACCGAGGAGCAGCTGCGCGCGGCGCACGAGCGTGACCTGGCCATCGAGGCGGCTGAGGGGGTGCACTTCGAGCGCGCCTGGCTCGACCCGGACTCCGGGAAGGTGTTCTGCCTGTCGTCGGGGCCGTCGAAGGAGGCGGTGCTGCGCGTGCACGAGAAGGCGGGGCACCCGACTACGGAGATCTACGAGCTGCCGGTGGAGGTGGAGTAGCCGGATCCGGCTGGGGGCGATCGGCCGGATCGGTGGAGACCGGGTAGCCGGATCGACGACGATGGAGTAGCCGGATTCATGGGATGGGCGGCCTCTGGGCTGCCCATTCCTGCTTGTAGTACTTTTGTGGGACTTGTCGGTCCTGCATGCCCTTGCCCACCCTTCCGGCATGCCTCCGCGTTCAGAGCCCCCAGGGGAACACGACGTGATTCGCATCGCGGTGATCGACGACCACGAGCTCATCCGGCACGGCCTGGAGTACCTCCTGCACCGCTCCGACGACCTCAAGGTCGTGCTCCAGGGCGCGGATCTCGGCGACCTGCGCGGCTCGGACCTCGACCACGACGTGCTCGTCCTCGATCTGTACCTGGCCACCGACCGGCCCTGCGTGGCCGAGATCAAGGAGCTGTCGGCCGTCACGAGGGTCCTGATCGTCTCCGCCTCGGGACGGTCCGCCGACGTCCTGGCCGCCATCCGGGCCGGGGCGAACGGGTACGTCACCAAGGACGCGCCGGCCGAATTGGTCGTGGACGCCGTGCGCACGGTCGCCGCCGGCGGCTTCTACCTGTCGGCGGGCCTGGCGGACATCCTGCAGAACGAGCTGGAGGCCCCGGGTGGCGCCGGACCCGCGCCGCCGCGGCTGTCGGAGCGCGAGGAGCAGACGTTGTCGTACATCGCGCAGGGCTTCACCCACGCCCAGATCGCCCGCCGGCTGCAGATCAGCAAGGCGACCGTGGACACGTATGTGGAGCGGATCAGAAGCAAGCTGCAGGTCGGCAACAAGGCCCAGCTCACGAGGGCCGCCCTGGACCGCATCGAGCGCCGCGACCGACCATGACCAGCCCGTCAGCAGGCGAGCCGGGTAGGGCGGCTCGCGAGACGGGCATGGCGGCTGTTGAGCGTATGCGGGCTGTGGGGATGGTGGCGCTCCAGGTGGGTGCGGCGGTGCTCTGCGGGGCGCTGGAGGTGATCGAGGACGCCCGGTGGGTCGGTGTCGGGCCGCTTCCCGTGCTGTTGGCCGCCCTGACGCTGACCAGCCTGGCGATCTCCGTGCTGGCCGGGGTACGGCGCCGGCTCCCGTCCCGATGGCTGCTGGCCGTGGACTACGCGCTGGTGGCGGCGTTGTGTGTGGCGGTGCCGTGGTTCGCCCCCGTCGTCGCGGCCGCGTGGTGGCCGGGGACCGCGCTGCCGTACGTGCTGCTCGCGGCGGTCATGGTCGGGGTGTCCTTCCGGCCCTGGCCCGCGGTGGCGGCCTGGGTCGCGCTGCTGGGTGGCGCGTTCACGCTCGGCGCCGTCCTGGCGGGGGACGAGTGGTGGCATCCGCTGCCGCACCTGGCGGGCATGGCGGCCAACGCCGGAGTGTCCTGGTACGTGACCACGATCCTCGTCCACAACGCCAGGGACCTCGACCGGGCGCGGGCCGAGGAGGTGCTGCGTACCGCGCAGTTGTCGGAGGAACGCGAGCGCGCGAGGACCGCCCGCGTGCTGCACGACCGGATCCTGCAGACGCTGGAGGCCCTGGTCAGGGACGGGTGGATCGCCGACGCGCCGGTGCGGGCGCGGGTGGCGGAGGAGTCGCGGTGGCTGCGCGCGTACCTGCGGGGCGACGACGGCGATCCCGGCAGCGACGTGCTGGCCGCGCTGGAGACGGTGGTGCGGCAGGCGGTCGGCGGCGGGCTGCACGTGGAGTTCAACGCCGGCCGCCTGCGCGCCTCGCCGGACCGGGGCGGCATCTCACCGCAGATCGTGGACGCGCTGGCGGGCGCGCTGCGCGAGGCCCTGACGAACGTGGCCAAGCACGCGGGTGTACGACACGCGGTGGTATGGGCGGAGGCCAGGGCGGGCGTGGTGACGGTGAGCGTGCTCGACCACGGCACCGGCTTCGACCCGGACCGGCGCCCGCCGGGGCTCGGCATCTCCCGCTCGATCATCGACCGCGCCGCCTCGGTCGGCGGCACCGCCACGGTCGAGACGGCACCGGGAGAAGGCACCCATGTCACGGTACGGGTGCCGCTCCCAACGGCCGACCGACCCGCCACCGCCGACTGACCGGCTCCCGGATGGCGTGTCGAAGCTGGAGCGGCCTCGACGGCCGGCGGGCAGGCTCAGCGCCAGGTGATCAGGGCGTCCAGGGCCTCGATGTGGGATCCGTTCACCAGGAGTGGGTTGATTTCCAGGGACTCCAGCCCGTCGCCCAGCGATCCGGCGAACGCGGCGATCCGTGACACCATGTCGGCCACCGCGTCGAGGTCTGCGGGCCGGCCGCCCCTGACCCCGTCGAGCAGGGCCGTGCCGCGCAGCTCCGTCAGTGCCGCGCGTACCTCGGCGGCGTCCACCGGCAGCACCCGCAGCGCGGTGTCGCGCAGCACCTCCACCCAGATCCCGCCCAGCCCCACGGCCAGCGTCAGCCCCCAGGCGGGGTCCCGTACGACGCCCACCAGCAGTTCGACGCCGCCCCTGCGCTGCGGCTGGACGAGTACGCCGTCGAGCGAGGGCACGGCGGCGGCCACCTCCCGGTAAGCCTGCCGCACCTCCTCGCCGGAGCCCAGCCCGAGCCGGACCCCGCCCACGTCGCTCTTGTGGCCGAGCCCTTCCGCCGCCGCCTTGAGCACCACCGGGTAGCCGAACCGTTCGGCCGCCGTGACCGCCTCCGTCTCCTCGTGTACCAGCTCCGACGGCACCACCGGCAGCCCCGCCGAGGCCAGCAGCCCGGCGGCGCGGTGCTCGGCCCACACCCCCGTGGCACCGGACGGAACGGTCAAGGGGGCGGCGGGCGGAGCCGTAGGACGGGAGAGTGCTCTGGCCCGTAGTTCCGACCAGCGCACGGCCGCGCCGATGGCGTGCAGGCCGTGTTCGATCCCGCCCGCCACGTACGGGAACCCGGTCTCCCGCTGCACCTCCCGCCCGAACTCGGTGATGTCGGTCAGCACGTTGCTCACCACGACGACCGGCACAGGAGAGGCGGCGATGCGCCGGGCGCTGGCGGCGTACGTCGCCAGCACGGGAGCCGGGTCGGGCGGTGCGACCTTGGGCGGCTCCGACAGCAGCATGACCAGGTCGATGCCCGGATCCGCGGTCACCGCCTCCAGGGCCCGGCCGAGCAGGGTGCGGTCGATGAGGACGTAGCCGGTGACGTCGAGCGGGTTCTGCACGGCGCCGAAGGACGGGACGATCTCGGTCAGCCGCGCCACCGTCTCCGGCGCGAACGGCGGCAGCTCCAGCCCCTCGTCCTCGGCCCGGTCGGCGATGATCTCCGAGGCCCCGCCCGACGGCGTGACGACCCCGACGCGGCGCCCCGGCAGCGCCCCCGTGGACGCCAGCAGCCCCGCCGTGATGATGAGGTCCTCCAGCGAACGCACCCGGATCACGCCGAGCTGCCGCAGCACGGCGTCGATGACGTCGTCGTCCCCGACCAGGGCCCCTGTGTGCGCCTGGGCGGTGTCGGAGGCGAGCCGGCTGCGGCCGATCTTGAGCGCCACGATCGGCTTGCCCGCCTCCAGCGCCCGCCGCGCCACGCGGGCGAACGCGGCCGGGTTCCTGATGCTCTCCAGGAAGAGCGCGATGACCTTGGTGGCGGGATCGTCCACCAGGTAGTCGACGACATCGGTGACGGTGACGACGGACTCGTTGCCCATGGAGGTGAGCAGGCTGATGCCCACGTTGCGGGCCTGCGCGAACGACAGCACGGAGCTGGCCAGCGCCCCGCTCTGCAGCACCACGCCCACCCCGCCGCGCAGCAGCGGCTGGGCGATGGGCAGCCCGTACGGGGTCACGCCGGCTGCGGCGTTGATGTAGCCGTTGCCGTTGGGCCCGAGGATGGTCAGCCCGTGCTCGGCGGCGAAGCCGGCGACCTCGGCCTCCAGCCGCGCCCCCTCCTCGCCCGCCTCCCCGAACCCGGCGGTCAGGATCACGTAGCACCGGATGCCCAGCTTGGCCCCTTCCCGCAGCACGCCGAGCACGGCCGCGGTCGGCACCATCACGTACGCCAGATCCACCGGCTGCGCGATCTCCGTCAGGCTACGGCAGGCGGGCAGGCCGTGCACCACGCCGCCGCGCGGGTTGACCAGATGGACGGAGCCGGTGAAGCCGTGGGTGCGCAGGTTGGACAGCGTGCTGATCGACCAGCCGGACTTGTCGGTGGCGCCGACGAGGGCGATCGAGCGAGGGTTGAACAGTTCCCCGACCGACATCCCGTTCACTCCCCGATCAGGCCCAGCCGCGCGTGCCCCTTGATCAGGTTGCGGGCGATCGTACGCCGCTGGATCTCGTCGGTGCCCTCGAAGATGCGCAGCAGGCGCAGCTCGCGATACCACCGCTCGATCGGCAGCTCCTTGGTGTAGCCCATGCCGCCGTGGATCTGCAGCACCCGGTCCACGACCTGGTTGGCCATGACGGCGCCGTTGAGCTTGGCGATGGAGGAGGCGTGCCGGGCGTCCATGCCCTCGCGCACCCGCCAGGCCGCGTACAACGTCAGCCACTTCGCCGACTCGATCTCCACCTGGGAGTCGGCGATCATCCACTGGATGGCCTGGTAGTTGGAGATCGTCTGACCCATGGACTTGCGGATCTTGGCGTACTCGATGGCCATGCCCAGCATGCGCTCGGCCGCGCCGATGGCGCGCGCGGGGATCATGTAGCGGCCCTGGCCGATCCACTGCATGGCCAGCTCGAAGCCCTTGCCCAGCTCGCCGAGGATGTTCTCCTCCGGCACCCGGACGTCCTCGAACACGAGCGAGGCCGGGCCCCACTGGCCCATGGTCGGGATCGGGTCGGAGGTCCAGCCCATGTCGCGGTCGACCAGGAAGCAGGTGACGCCGTACGGCTCGGTCACGGCGAACACCATGACGAAGTCGGCCTCGCTGCCCCCGGTGATGAACGTCTTCTCGCCGTTGATGATCCACTCGCCGCCGTCGCGGGTGGCACGGGTGCGGATGTTGCGGGCGTCGGAGCCGGCGCCCGGCTCGGTGATGGCGAAGCAGGAACGGCGCTCGCCCTCGATCGTGGGGATCAGGTAGCGCTGTTTCTGCTCGTCGGTGCCGGCGTAGAGGATGTTGTCCGCGCTGCCGCCGAACGTGAACGGCACGAACGTACGCCCGGTCTCCATGGCGATGATGGCCGACATGATCGGGCCGAGCGCGGCGCCGCCGTACTCCTCGGGGGTGTTGATGCCCCAGAACCCGGACTTCCTGGCCTTGGCCCGCAGGTCGCGCAGCACGTCGGGCGCCAGCCCCGGGCGGCCCTCGCGCTCGTTGCGCAGCACCTCGGGCTCCAGCGGCATGACCTCCTTCTCGATGAAGGACCTGACCGTGTCGCGGATCTGTCGTTCCTCGGGGGTGAGCGAGAAGTCCACAACCGCCTCCTGGGGCACTTTCTAGAATCGTTCTCTAGGAAAGGTTCTAGCCGTCGTGAGGGGATGTCAAGAATCTGATTCTAGAATTCCTGGCGGTAAGATGACGGGCATGGCACGCAAGTCCTCGTGGGAGTGGAGCCGGACGGCCCAGACCCGCAAAAGCATGCTGCAGGCGGCTCGCGAGGTCTTCAGCGAGCACGGCTTCGCCGACTCCAACGTCTCCGAGGTGGTCGCCCGCGCAGGCTCCAGCGTCGGCAGCCTCTACCACCACTTCGGCGGCAAGACCGAGCTCTTCCTCGCCCTGTACGAGGACCACCAGGCCGCCCACGAGCAGGCGTCGGCCGCCAGCGTCGCCAAGGCGCGCAAGGAAGGCGTCTCCGACCCCGTCGAGCTGCTGATCGCGGGCGCGCGGGCCTACCTGGCGGGGGCGTGGGAGCGGCGCGACCTGGCTCGGCTCTTCATCGACGGCGACGGGCCGCCCGGCTTCGAGCTGATTCGTCGCACCAGGGGCAGGGAGTGGGTACGCCAGAACGCGGTCCTGCTGGGGGCCGGGGGCGACCCGCTCGACCGGTTTACCGTGGCCGTGCTGACCAGCATCATCGGCGAGGCCGCCCGCGAGGTCGCCACCTCCGACAGCGAGCAGGAGGCGCAGGAGGTCATCGAGGCGGCGGTGACGCTGATCCACCGCCTCGACCCCCTCAGATCACTCGACGAAAGCTGACCCAGCCGAAAGCCGGCCCAGCCGAAAGCCGGCCCAGCCGAAAGCCGGCCCAGCCGAAAGCCGGCCCAGCCGAAGGCCGGCCCAGCCGAAGGCCGGGTCAGGGTCAGGCGATCGTCGCTCGGCCTCGGTCGATCACCACGGTCCCGTCGTCCTTGGCGGTCCTGAACAGCACGTCCCCGCCGTCCGCCCAGATCGACACCGTGAGCGACTCACCAGGGAAGACCGGGCTGGAGAACCGCCCCGACATCGCCTTGAACCGCCCGGGATCCGACCCCGCCACCGCGTGCAGCAACGCCCGCCCCGTGACCCCGTACGTGCACAGACCATGCAGGATCGGCCGGTCGAACCCGGCCCGCGCGGCGAACTCGGGATCGCTGTGCAGCGGGTTGTAGTCGCCCGACAGGCGGTAGATCAGCGCCTGCTCAGGCAGGGTCGAGTAGGTCACCTTGTGATCGGGCGCCCGGTCCGGCGCGGCCCAGGTGTCCTTCGGCCCCCGGTCGCCGCCGAAGCCGCCCTCACCCCTGATGAACACCGAACTGCGCGAGGCGACGACCAGCTCACCCGTGTCCAGGTCGACCGCCCTGGCCTCCAGGGTCACCAGCGCACCCGAGCCCTTGTCGTAGATGCCGGTCACCTTCGAGGTGGTGCGCACGCCGCCGGCCGCCGGCAGCTCCCTGTGCAGCTCGAACGCCTGCTCGGCGTGGACCAGCATGGCCGGGTCGTAGTCGCCCAGCCGCCGCCCCAGGGCCTGCGCCACGAGCACGGCGAACGTGGGCAGCACCCGCTGGTTCTTCTCGGTGGTGAACGCCAGCTCGCCGGTGCCCGCTCCGACGCCGAGCGCGTACAGCATGGCGTCCTTCGCGGTCCAGGTGCGCTCGTGCGGCGGGCTCTCGACGCCGACGAGGGTGTGGTCGAGCGCCATGTCAGTCCTCCTGTCCGAGATGTTCGGGGTGTCCGGGGATGCTGCCGTTGGTCAGCGCGTTGGGCGCGGCCTTCTCGACCAGGGCCGGGATGACCGAGCCCAGCTCGGCCGGATCCCAGCGCGAGCCCTTGTCCACGCCGGGCCCCGCGTGCCAGCCCTCCGCCACGCTGATCACGCCCGCCCGTACGTTGAACACCCGCCCGGTGATCGCCCGCGCCTCCGCGCTGGACAGCCAGACGACCACCGGCGCGATGTCGTCGGGGTCGGCGGCGACGCTCGCGCCCTTCGGCATCAGGTTCTCCGTCATCCGGGTGAGCGCGGCGGGGGCGACCGCGTTGACGGTCACGCCGTAGCGCTCCAGCTCCCTGGCCGCGATCACCGTCAGGCCCGCGATGCCCGCTTTGGCCGCGCCGTAGTTGCCCTGTCCGGGGTTACCGTAGATGCCGGAGGACGAGGTGGTGTTGATGATCCGCGCATCCACCCGCTCGCCCGCCTTGGCCTTGGATCGCCAGTAGGCGGCGGCATGGCGCAGCGGCGCGAACGTGCCACGCAGATGCACCCTGATCACGGCGTCCCACTCGTCGGCGGTCATGTTGACGAGCATCCGGTCGCGCAGGATGCCCGCGTTGTTGACCAGCACGTCCAGGGTGCCGAAGTGGTCGATGGCGGAGCGCACCAGGCGTTCCGCGCCGTCGAAGTCGGAGACGTCCTCGCCGTTGACGATCGCTTCGCCGCCCATGGCCTCGATCTCCGCCACGACCTCGGCCGCGGCCCCCGAGGAGCCGGTGCCGTCGACCTCCGCGCCCAGGTCGTTGACCACCACCTTCGCGCCCTGTCTGGCGAACTCCAGCGCGTGACCTCGTCCGATGCCTCTGGCCGCACCCGTGACGATCACCACGCGGCCCTCGACGATCCCGCTCATCCGACACCTCGATCCTTGACCGGCTGACGATGCGAATTGGATTCTAGTATCAAAATCTAGAAAGGACAGGCCCTTGGCGGCGACGAGTACGACCTCCTCCCTCGGCTACGCCTGGCGCACGTTGTCGGTCGTGAGCATGGCCAGCGTGCTGACCGGTCTCGGCGGCAGCGCGATCAACGTCGCGCTCCCGGAGATCGCCAGGAACACCGGAGCCGGCGCCACGGCCGCGGGCTGGATCCTTCT
Organism: Nonomuraea sp. NPDC048892; assembly: GCF_040649735.1. Classification (NCBI taxonomy): domain Bacteria; kingdom Bacillati; phylum Actinomycetota; class Actinomycetes; order Streptosporangiales; family Streptosporangiaceae; genus Nonomuraea; species Nonomuraea sp. NPDC048892. Next base: position 151,555 of record NZ_JBEZFZ010000017.1, read on the forward strand.
CGGCTATCAGTTGACCACAACGGTCCTCATGGTGGTGTTCGGGCGGCTGGCCGATCTGTTCGGCCGGCGCCGGATGTACCTCCTGGGCCTGGCCACCTACACCGCGGCCGCGCTGCTGGCCGGCCTGGCTCCGAATGCCTGGGTGATCGTGGCCCTGCGGGTGCTCCAGGCGGCCGGGGCCGCCATGTTGCTCACCAACAGCGCCGCCCTGGTCAGCGACGCCTTCCCGCGCGAGCGGCTGGGGGAGGGGATGGGCGTCTACGTGGCCTCGTTCTCCATCGCCGGGCTGATCGGGCCGACGCTGGGCGGCGTGCTGGCCGAGAGCCTGGGCTGGCGCTGGGTGTTCTGGTTCAACGTGCCGATCGGGGTGATCTGCCTGGTGTGGGGAGCGTTCGTGCTGCGCCGTCCTGCTCCCGGCCGGCGCGAGAGCGGGCTGGACGCGCCGGGCAGCGCGCTCGTCCTGCTCACCCTGGGCGGGCTGCTGCTGGCGCTGTCGGAGTTCACCCGGCTCGGCTGGCAGCACCCGGTGGTGCTGGGCGGGCTGGCGGCCTTCGTCGTGGGGCTGCCGCTGTTCGTGCTGCGGGAACGGCGGGCCGCGCATCCCGTCGTGGACATGGGACTGTTCAGGGAACGGGCCTTCGCCTTCGGCACGCTCGCCTCGTTCCTCAACGCCGTCGCCAGGATGGGCATGGTCTTCCTGGTCGCGCTCTACTTCCAGGCCGTGCGCGGCGACGATCCCGTCCAGGCCGGGCTGAAGGTGCTGCCGCTGGCCGTGGCGGCCATGATCGCCTCGGTGGCCTCCGGCTTCCTGCAGCGCCTGCTGAGCGCGCGCACCCTGGCGGTGGCCGGGGCCGCCACCACCACGTGCGGGCTGACGGTGATGCTCGCCGTGATGTCGGCCGACACGCCGTATCCGGCCGTGGCGGCCGGGCTCGTGCTCATCGGGCTCGGCTCCGGCGTGTTCCTGCCCTCCAACACCACCGCCATCCTCGACGGACTGCCCTCCAACCGGCTCGGCATCGTCAACGCCATGCGCCTCATGGTGCAGAACACCGGCAACGTCGTCGGCACCGGCCTGGTGCTGTCGATCATCACCGCCCCGCTGCCCGCCGCGCTGCACCAGAGCGTCTTCGCCGGCACGCTCGCCCAGCTCTCGGGCGAGGCCGTCGGACAACTCGTGACCGGTTACCAATGGGCGCTGGGCACCATGGCCACGATCTCCGTCCTGACCGTGCTGGCCTGCCTGGCCCGGCGCAAGGCCACCTGACCGGGACGGGTACGGTTGCGGACGTGGTTGAACGCACTCCTGCCGAACGGCACATCTATCCCCGCACGGTGAGATTCGGCGACGTCGACTCCCAGGGGCACGTCAACAACGTGCGCTTCCTCGACTACCTGGAGGACGCCCGGTTCGGCATGTTCCACATCGATCCGTACAACGCGGGGGACGAGCCGTTCAAGGGCCTGGTCGTGACCCGCCACGAGATCGACTACCGCCGCCCGCTGGGCTTTCGCGCCCAGCCCGTGCGGGTGGAGACCTGGGTGACGGAGATCAGGTCGGTACGCTTCACCCTGCGCTACGAGATCGTCGACGACGAGGCGGTCTACGTCACCGCCATGTCCGTCCTGGCCGCCTACGACGTCGACCGGGCGGCGCCCCGCAGGCTCACCGAGAGCGAACTGGCCTACCTCAAACGCTTCGCGGAATGAGACGCTGGCTGATGCTGGCGCTGGGCGTCAACGCCCATGCCAGTGTCACCTTAGGTCTGTTCGGCCTGCCCTTGGTTATGCCCGAAATTTTGCGACATTTCAACGTCTCTCTTCCGGTGGGCGGGCTGATAGGGAACGCCCCGGCTTTGGGGATCCTGTGCACCCTCGTCGCCTGGGGTGCCCTGGCCGACCGGTACGGCGAGCGGCTGGTCCTGGGCGCCGGCGTCGGGCTCGCGGCGGTCATCTTCGCCGCAGTCGCCGTGGTCGAGGACACCTGGGCGGTCATCGGGCTGCTGGCGCTGGCCGGGGCGGCGGGCTCGGCCGCGATGGTGGGCGGCGGGCGCATCGTGCTGCGCTGGTTCCGCCCGCCGGAACGCGGCCTGGCCATGGGCGTGCGCCAGGTCTCCTTCACCCTCGGCATGGCCGTCGGCGCCTTCGCGCTCCCGCCCATGGCGCAGGCGTACGGGCTGCCCGGGGTGTTGCTGCTCTGCTCGGGCGCGAGCCTGGTGGCGGCCGTGCTGGCCGCGCTGTTCCTGGCCGAGCCGCCGCACCAGCTCGGCGCGGGCGGCGCGGAGCGGGAGCGCTCGCCGTACCGGCAGCCCGCGCTCTGGCGCGTGCACGCCACCAGCGCCCTGCACGTGGTGCCCCAGGTCGTGGTCAGCACGTACGGCGTGGACTGCCTGGTCAGGCTGTACGGCTGGGACGCGGTGGCGGCCGGGCGGCTGTTCGGCGTGGCGGCCATCGGCGGGGCCGTGGTGCGCGTCGCGGTCGGGCGCTGGTCCGACCGGACCGGCCTGCGCATGCGACCCCTCCTGCTGCTCACCCTCTGGTGCCTGGCCGTGCTCGCGCTGCTCGTCGCCGGCACCTACACCGGCGCCGCGCTCGGGCCCGCGATGATCGCGGTGGCCTCGGTGACGACCGTGGCCGGCAACGGGCTCGCCTACCTCTCGGCGGGCGAGCTGGCCGGCCCCGGCTGGGCGGGCAAGGTGCTCGGCACCCACAACACCGTGCAGAACACCGTCTCCCTGGCCGTGACGCCGCTGGCGGGCGCGCTCATCCTGAGCACCGGCTACTGGGCCGGCTTCGCCGCCGGCGCCGTCGCCGCCCTGGTCTCCCTGCCCGTCATCCCGTTACGCGGCGAGCGCTCGAAGCGTTCGTGACCGCTCCAAGCCCATGTGCTTCACGAGGCCGCGCGGCGTAGCCAGACGGCCGTGTCGGGCGGCAGCAGCCCGCTCCTGAGCGGCCCGCTCGACAGCAGCACCTCGTCGTGGCCGGGCAGGCGTACGGCATGCCCGCCGCAGTTGATCGCGCAGACCAGCGGCCCCCTGGTGAAGAAAAGCACTCCCTCAGGAGACTCCAGCCACTCCAAGGAGTAAGGAATCTCTCCCGCCAGCTCACGCCGGCAGGCCAGGGCCCGGCGGTAGAACTCCAGCGTCGAGTCCGCCACCCCCTCCTGCTTCTCCACGCTCAGCTCCGCGAACGACTCCGGCTGCGGCAGCCACGGCTCGGCCCCGCCCGAGGAGAACCCGTGCGAAGGCGGATCGACCGTCCACGGGATCGGCACCCGGCACCCGTCGCGCCCCGGCAGCTCGCCCTTCGACTGGAAGAAGACCGGGTCCTGCCTGGCCTCGTCCGGCAGGTCGCTCACCTCGGGCAGCCCCAGCTCCTCGCCCTGGTAGAGGTAGGCGGAGCCGGGCAGGGCCAGCGTCGCCAGCAGCGCCGCCCTGGCCCGCGCCAGGCCCGTGCCGGGCTCGGCGCCCTCGTAGCGGGTGCGGTGGCGTACGACGTCGTGGTTGGACAGCACCCAGGTGGCGAACGGCACCGTGGACAGGGTCTCCTCGATCACCTTCCTGAACGCCTGCGCCGACCACGGCGCCTGCAACCAGGCGAAGTTGAAGCTCTGGTGCAGTTCGTCGGGGCGCACGTACCGGGCCAGGTCCTCGAGGCGGTCGGTCCACACCTCGCCCACCGCCATCCGCTCGCCCGGATAGGAGTCCAGCAGCCGGCGCCAGTCGCGGTAGACGCCGTGCACCTCGGGCTGCCCCCACACCGGAGAGACCGAGATGAAGGACTGGTCGCCCACGTTCGGCAGCCCCTCGGCCTTGTACAGGCCCATCGCCACGTCGATGCGGAACCCGTCGACCCCCCGCTCCAGCCAGAACCGCAGCACGTCGAGGAACTCCGCGTGCACCTCGGGGTTGCGCCAGTTGAAGTCCGGCTGCTCCGGCGCGAACAGGTGCAGGTAGTACTGCCCGTCCGCCACCCGGGTCCAGGCCGGGCCGCCGAAGGTCGACTGCCAGTTGTTGGTGGTGTCGCGGAAGATGTAACGCTCACGCCCCTCGCCCCGCAGCGCGGCCTGGAACCACGGGTGCGCGGAGGAGCTGTGGTTGGGCACCACGTCCACCAGCACCCGCAGCCCGTGCTCGTGCGCGTCGGCGACCAGCGCCTCGAAGTCGGCGAGCGAGCCGAAGAGCGGGTCGACCCCGCGGTAGTCGGCCACGTCGTAGCCGCCGTCGGCCATCGGCGAGGGATAGAACGGGGTCAGCCAGATCGCGTCCACGCCCAGCCGCCGCAGGTAGGGCAGGCGCTCGCGCACCCCGGCCAGATCGCCGACGCCGTCGCCCGAGGCGTCGGCGAAACTGCGGACATAGATCTCGTAGACGACTGCGTCACGCCACCAGGGGATCTCCATGTGGCGTCTCATGCCCCGTTATGTGGGGGAGTTCACCAGACTGTGGGCCGCGTAGACCAGATAGTCCCACAGCCGGGTCTGCTGCTCCTCCGGCAGATCGAGCGAGTCGACCGCGTCGCGCATGTGGCGCAGCCACGCGTCACGCTCGGGCTCGCCGATCACGAACGGCATGTGGCGCATGCGCAGCCTGGGGTGGCCGCGCTGCTCGCTGTAGTCCTTGGGACCGCCCCAGTATTGGATGAGGAAGCCCCGCAGCCGCTCTTCGGCGCCCGTCAGATCGGGCTCCGGGTAGAGCGGCCGCAGTAGCGGGTCGTCCGCGACCCCTTCGTAGAAGCGGTGCACGAGGCGGCGAAATGTCTCCTCGCCTCCGACGGCGTCATAGAAGGAGGTCTCTGTCACGATTCCTAGCTTAGGCGCTGGCGACCATGGGGATGCCCGCGGTGTCGAGCGCCGTCTTGACCCGGAGCCGCAGCTCCCTCGCCACCTCCGCCTGCGCCGACGGCAGCGTCTTGGTGGAGATGCGGAAGACCAGCGAGCTGTCGGAGAGCTGCTCGACGCCGAACACCTGCGGCGGCTCCACCATCTTCGACTCGCGCAGCTCGGGGTCGGCCCAGATCTCCTCGGCCACCTGCTCGAGCAGCACCCGCACCCCGACGACGTCGGCGTCGTAGGCCACCGGGATGTCCATGTAGGCCCGTGACCAGCCCTGTGACTCGTTGCCCACCCGGGTGATCGTGCCGTTGCGCACGTACCAGACGCGGCCGTCGGAGTCGCGCAACCTCGTGACGCGCAGGGTGACCGCCTCGACCGTGCCGATCGCGGCGCCCGCGTCGATCACGTCGCCCACGCCGTACTGGTCTTCGAGGAGCATGAACATGCCGGCGATGAAGTCCTTGACCAGCTCTTGGGCGCCGAAGCCGATGGCCACGCCCAGAATGCCGACGCTGGTCAGCAGCGGCGCGATCGGGATCGTCAGCCGATCGAGCACGGTCAGCACCGCCGTGCCGAGGACGACGATCGAGGCGACGTGCTTGAGCACCGACCCCATCGTCTCGGCCCGCTGCTTGCGGCGCTCGTGCAGCAGCGCGTCGATCCCGTCGGTCGCCGCGCCCCTGCGGAACCGGCTCGTGATCGACCCGCCGGTCGCCGCTCTGTTGACCACTCTCGTGATGACCCGGTGCGCGAACTTCCTGATGATGAAGGCCAGCACGAGGATGAGCACGATGGTGATCGCACTGGAGACCAGTGGCGCCCAAGGCGCGTCGCCGAACATCTTGACCAGGGTAGAGCAAAGTACGGTGTCGCCTTCACACAGGGCGGACATCTGTGAGGCCATCTGGTCGATGTTGGGCATCACCGACGGAGAAGCTGTCGGTGGCTCCGCTGTCACCAGCAGTAACACTATGGTGGATCCCCCTCCGGAAGCGGTTCGGTCGGCTCTTTGGACCGATTCGATCCATTATCCAGCCGACCGAACCGCCCGTCGTCACATCACGCCGGGGAAGACGGGGACGCCGGTTCTCTGGGCCGCGGAGGGAGAGAGCCGGCGCTCCGATGACGGACGGCTCGGACCGGGACACACACCCGGAAGCATGTCCCGTGCCGGTTCCGGGAGGGATCCCCCGAACACCCGCCCGGCGTACCGGGAGGGTGGCTTGTCGCGTACGCGCGCGCGGCGCGCGTACGTAAGGTGCTGCGTGCCCGCCATGTGCGGCGGCGGGAACGCCAGGTGCTTCGTGTACGCCAGGCGCTTCGTGCGCGGCCGGGCCGGAACCGGCGGAGTGACCAGGGCCCCGCGAAAGGGAGACCCTCCGCACCGGCCACTCCGCCGGCCCCCAGGAGCCGCCGTGGGTCGCGGTGAGCCGTGGTGGCTGCGCTCCACCCGGATCACCGCGGTCATCACTCCCCCACGGCGGCGAGCACGCGTGCGACCTTCGTCGCGGCGCCGGCCGGGTCGTCGGCGGTGTGCATCCGCTCGCCCCAGGACCAGCAGTACCACCAGTCCGGCAGATCGGAGGACGCCGGCCGACAGGTGACGTTCTCGGACAGGCTGGTCGCCTGCGGGTTGATGACCCGGACGAACCTGCGACCGCTCTGGGTCTGGACCACTCGTGCGAGCAACCCGCGAGCGCCGAGTTCGGCCACGAGGCGCTCCAAGAGCTCGAAGTTGTCGTCCCCCACCGTTCGTTCCTCCCTCAGGAATCTTTGCTGGTGGGCCAAAGATGGCTCAAGTCAAGGGCTCGCGCAACGGCCCGTTCCGCTCACGGGGAGTGGCTTCTCACTCATGGGTTGTAAGAAACAGTCCCGGGGAGGACGATCCTTAACCGTAGGCTGGTTGCGGGCGTTTCCCATCCATCCGGCATTGCTTCATAGTCATGGGTAGGCGCACAGCAATCTGAGGGCTACGCTAAGTCACCAGTTGCGGACCGGTCGAGACATGCGGGAGAGGGGCCGGGATGTCCGGCAGACAGCACCGGGAGACGGAGATCGCCCGGCGGATCAGGGCCAAGGGCCTGGCCGTCGGGCGCACGTCCGCCCAGATAGCGGAAGAGATCCACGAAGCGTGCACGGGCCCGTTCGGCACCACGAGGATCAAGGCGCACCGCCTGTCCTACGGGATCGCGCTGGCCGACGTCATCGAGCAGGTGCGCGCCCTGTTCGAGCGTGACTCCAAGCCCCAGCCGGGCATCGGCGAGACGCTGCTGTCGGCGTACGAGAGCGGGCTGAAACGCCCCGGCCCCGAATACCTCCACTACCTGTGCACCGTCTACCGGGTCGAGCCGGTCGCGCTCGGCTACGACGCCCCGTGCATCTGCGGCCACGGGCACCGGATGCCGGGGCTCGTGACGGCCGAGATCAAGGAGCGCCCGGCGCCGCCTCCCGAGCGCGAGCTGCTCATGCAGCCCGCGGAGAGCGACCCCGCCGCGGAGGAGGACGAGAACGTCCTGCGCCGCACGTTGTTAACGCTGCTCAACACCGACGGCAACGCCTCCATGCAGCTCGACGGGCCGGTGCTGGGCGCGTGCGAGGGCATCAAACGCAGGCTGGACGAGACACTGGTGTCCTCCACCGTGTCCGCCGCGATGCTCGACCAGTGGGAGGAGTCGACGGTCAGCTTCGGCCGCCAGTACACGACGACGGCCCCGCTACGGCTGCTGTGCGACGTGCTGCTCGAACTGAGCGCCGTACGCGCCGCCATGTCCCGCCGCCAGCCCATCGACCTGCAAGAGCGCCTGTGCCGGATGGCCGCGCAGCTGTCCGGGCTGAGCGGCATGATCATGATCAACCTGGGTGACCACCGGCTGGCCCGCTCGTTCTTCCGCACCGGGCGTACCGCGGCCGACGAGACCGGCGACCGCGCGCTGCGGGCGTGGATCACGGCCCGCGAGTCGCTCGTCCCCCTCTACTTCGGCGACGCCCGCGAGGCGCTCACCCTGGCCAAGAAGAGCCGCGACATGGCCGGCTCCATGCCGTGCCCGGCGCAGGCCATGGCTCCGGTCGTCGAGGCCAGGGCGCTGGCCATGCTGTCGGGAGGCGAGAGCAAGAAGGAGATCGTCGACCAGGCCAAGCGCGCGCTGGCCCGGGCCAGAAACGCCTTCTCCCACATGAAGCCCGACGACAAGGAGGACATGGCGTTCGGCTACACCGAGCGGCAGCTCTACTTCTACCAGGGCGACGTGCTGACCAAGCTCGGCCAGACGATCGAGGCCGAGGTGGTGCTCGACCAGGCGCTGGGCAAATACGACAACCACATCCTCGACCAGACGCTGATCAGGCTGGACCAGGCCCACTGCCGGCTGCTCGACGGTGACGTCGGGGAGGCGGTGACCGTCGCCACCAACGCGCTCAGCCTGATCACCGACGACTATCTCACCGACTTCATCGTGCGGCCCGCGCTGCGGCTCGAACAGGCCATCATGGAGGCCGATCCCAACGCTCCCGGGCTGGAGGGGCTCAAGGCGCTGATCAGGCGGCGGCCGAAGCCCAATCTGAAGGGCGCTGATAAATGAAGCTCACGATCAGGCGCTATCGCTGGTCCGATCTCGACACCATCCTCGCCCTCCACCGGATCTGCCTGGCGGAGGTGGGCCTGGTCCCCGGCGACGGCGTCTACTACGACGACGACTTCCCCCGCATCCAGGAGATCTACCTGGCCTGCGGCGGGGACTTCCTGGTCGGGGAAGCGGGCTCGCGGGTGGTGTCCATGGGCGGGCTGAGACCCGTCGACACCGGCACCGCCGAGGTGTGCCGCTTACGGGTGCACCCCGAGTTCCAGGGCCGTGGTTTCGGCACGGCCATGCTGGTCGCGCTGGAGCGGCGTGCGGTCGAGCTCGGGTTCCACCGCGTCAGAGGTGACACGACGCTCAACCAGGAGGCCGCGCTGGCGCTGTACGCGCGCCAGGGATGGCGCGAACTCTCCCGCGAACGGGTCGGTGACCTGGTCGTCGTCTACGGGGAGAAACACCTGATCCCGCCGGCCGTACTCGACCGCTGAACCACCGCACGGCCCCGTCCCCCTCCTCCTGGGGCCGCCCCCTCTCGTCCTTCCCGGTGACCGTTTCCCGGGGCTCCCGGCGTGCCCTTTCCGCCGATCTTGATTTTCCTCCTCGTGGCCGGAGATCGATTCCGCCGGACGATTTGGCGCTTTTCGGATCCCCGGGATAAGGATGTCCGAGCCTCCGGGTGAGGGTCTTACCACCCAGGTGTAGCTAAGCCTCACCGGCTGCTCCCTGTACATCTACGGCTGCGAATAGTAGTGCCATGCTTTTCTCATGGCAGGCGTACCCGCTCCCCGCCCCCTTCTGGGAGCCGTGCTTCTGTTGTTCGTCAGCGCCGCTTGGGGGTCGGCCTTTCCGCTGATGAAAGATCTCATTCCCCGGTTACCTGTGGAGGATCTGCTCGCCGAGCGTTATCTGATCGCGGCGACGACGTTGTTCCTGTTCCGGCCGAAGAGCCTGCGGGGGCTGTCGCGGGAGACGTGGATCCACGGGATCACGCTCGGGGTGATGTTCGGGGTGGGACAGGTCGGTCAGGCGCTCGCGCTGGACCACCTGCCCTCGGCGGTGTCGGGGTTCGCCGTCGGCTGCACCGTGATCGTGACGCCGATCCTGTCGCTGCTGCTGTTCAGGGAGCCGGTGCGGCGGCGGATCTGGGGCGGGGTGCTGCTCGCGCTGACCGGTATGACCGTCTTCACGCTGCTGCGCGGGGTCGAGGGGCACAAGGTGTCGGTGCTCGCGCTGGGCGTCACGCTCACCGCCGCCGCCCTGTACGCCGGCCACACGCTCATGCTGGCCCGCCTGTCCAGGCGTCCGTCCGGCTTTCCCGCGTACGCGCTGACCGTGATCCAGCTCTTCACCATCGGCGGGCTCACCGGGGGCGCCGCCGTGCGCGACGGGATCTCCGTGCCGGGGAGTGTGTCCGACTGGCTGATCCTGGCGCACCTGTCCGTGGTGGCGTGCGCGCTGGGGTTCCTGGCCCGTTCCTACGCTCAGGCGCACGTGCCCGCGGTGCCGAGCCAGATCCTCATGTCCTCGCAGCCGGTCTGGGTGGCCGTGATCGCGGTGGTCTGGTTCCACGAGGAGATCGGCTGGGGCATGGTGGCGGGCGGCGTGCTGATGGCGGGGGCGACGCTGCTGGCGCTGCCGGCCAGGACCGGACGTACGAGAAAAGAGCTCGGCCGCCGTGATCTGCTGAAGGTGGCGGGCCGGGCCGCCAGGGCGCTGGACGGGAGGCGGGCCAGACGGGAGGATCCGCTGGGGTTGCAGGGCGGCGCGGCCACGTACCTGGCGAAGAGCGCCTGCCGGGACGTCAGGTCGTGTCCCTGGCAGACGCGCTCGCTGAAGGGAGGCGCCGAGCCGAGCCTGGAGCGGCTGATCGAGCGGGCGACGTTCATCGTCCGGGCGAAGGGGGGACACGGGCCCGGGTGTTGCCAGTCGGTCACCCTGCTCGGCCGGTGCCTGTGCGACCTGATGGAGGATTCGGCACCTCATACCACACGATTGCGCCGGTGGTTTCGCTCCAAATAGGTTAGATATACCATTCAAAAGGCAAGTGCTTTTTATCCATTAGCCTCCCACTTAATCGGAATAAACCTTGATATCCGGTGGGGTGACTCAATAATAGGTAATTACCCCCAAGTGGAGAGGCATGTCATGAAGCGCATCGTCGTCCGCAAGCCTGGAACCGCGAGGCTGGCAGGGACCTCCAGCGTCATTCACAAGGGGTGATCGAGGAGAGGTCCCACCTCAGGGTTCAGGGCTCACCGCCTGCCCGACCCGGGGTCGCGCGGCTGATCACGCCGATGATCGACGCACACCGGCGGCCGCGCGGCCCCTACACCGTGGCCGCGGCGCTGCTGCCGGCCCTGGTACCTGACACTTTGCGTCGCTCACCCGCTCTCGTGGCGGCCCACGACATCGAGATCCTCGCCGCCGCGCCCGAACTGGCCGGACTCGTCCGGGCCGGACGTGGCACGATCGAGGCCGGGCTCTCCGAGGACGAGCGCATCCTCGTGCCCGCTCCGCGCCGGACGCTGCGGCTGGCCAACGGCCTGGCCGAGTACGTACGCGACGCCGTGTCCCCGGGTGCGGCGCTGGCCGTGTGCAACGGCGACGCGGCCGACCCGACCGACACCGAGCTGGTCGAGGTCATGATGCGGCGCATCCCGCCCACGACGTTGTCGATCACGGTGTACTCCGGCGGCCCCGAGCCCCCGCCTGACACCCGCGACGCCGACGAGCTCTGGACGCTCGTCGACCGCTGCACGCGGGAGGGCTTCCTGCACGCCGCGGCCGAGTTGGGGGAGCGGGGCATGGCGCGGACCGAGCCGGGCGGCGCCCGCTGGTGGCGCTTCGCCCAGCGCACGGCGACCGCGCTCGGCGGGCTCGGCCGTACCTCCGAGGCGCGGGCGGTCTGGGACCGGGTGCGCCTGAGCAGCCAGGATCCGGCGATGCACGCCGCGGCGGCGTACGGGACCGGCATGCTCGACGCCCGCCACCCCGACCCCGCCCGCCGCGACCTGGGCCGGGCCAGGTCCTGGGTCAACCTGGCCATCGCCATCTCCACCCTGTTACCCGACCCGGCCGAGCGGGCCTTCAAGCTCGGCTTCGACCGCAACGGCCTGGCCCTGGTCGAGCTGCGGCAGGGCCGGCTGGACGCCGCGCTTGAGCTGGTGGAGTCGGCCATCGAGCTGGCGCGCGAGCTGGGGGAGCGCCATCCGCTGCACCGGATGGTGCTGCTGGCCAACCGGGCGCAGCTGCTGGCCGGGCTCGGGCACACCAAGGAGGCCCTGGAGGACTACGGGGCGGCCATCGCGATCGATCCCGGCTTTCCCGACCACTATCTGGAACGCGGCAATCTGCTGTTCAAGCTCGGACGCCACGACGACGCGCTGTCGGACTTCGAACGGGCCATCGCCGCCGGGCCGCCGCTGCCCGAGGCGTACTACAACCGGGCGGAGCTGCGTACCGTACGGGGCGACGTCGAGGGGGCGCTGGCCGACCTCGGACGGGTGATCGAGCTCGACCCCGACGCCGTGGACGCCTACATCAACCGGGCCGGGCTGCTGGCCGGGGCGGGCCTGGACGAGGAGGCCGCGCGCGACGTCGAGTCCGGGCTGGCGCTGGCCCCCGACAGCCCGCACCTGCTCACGGTGCTGGGCCAGCTGGAGACCGCGGCGGGCCGCCACGCCGAGGCGCGGACGGCACTCGACCGCGCCGTGGCCCTGGCCCCCGAGCTGCCTGCGGCCTGGGGGAACCGGGGGGTGCTGAGGTACGCGATGGGCGACGTGGAGGGGGCGGTGTCCGACCTCACGCGCGCCATCGAACGACAACCCCAGGCCGACCTGTACGCCAACCGCGCGGTCGCCCTACGCGCCCTGGGCCGCGACGCCGATGCGGAGGCGGACGACCGTCGCGCGGCCCACCTGTCGTGAGACGCGGACGGCCGTCGCGCGGTCTGCCTGTCCTCAGCGGAGCGTGACGGCTGGGCCCGCGCGCAACCTGCGGTCCTGCCGGTCGTGTGTGCTCGTTGCCGGGGCGAGGGCGCGCGTGAGGGCCCCGCCGTCGGGGCGAAGCGGTGGCGTCTCCAGAGACCGTAGCGATGCTAGGGCGGCGGCCGGCGTGACCTCGCAGGCCGTAGCGCGCCAGGGAGGCGGCCAGCGCTGAGCTCACAGGCCGTAGCGGGCCAGGGAGGCGGCCAGCGCGACCGGCAGCAGTGCCGCCAGCCCGAGCGCGGCCACCACCTTCCACCATCGCGCCACCCCGGGCTCCGTCATGAACGCCGCCAGCGCACCCGCTCCCGCGAACGCCGCTACTGCCGCGGCCAGGTCCGCGAGTGGTGACGTCCACGAGGGCAGTGACTCGCCGGCCAGTCGCAGCACCACCAGCACGCCCGCGGCCACCAGCGCCACCCGCCGCCCCGGTCGCACGCCCACCCGCTCCAGCGCCAGGGCGAACCCGGCGAGCAGGGCCAGGCTGATCGCCACGACGAGGCCGAGGGCCGGCGGCAGGCAGCCCCATTCCTCGCAGCCGACGCCGGTCCAGGCCAGCCGCACGGAGGCCCACCACAGCACACCGAGCACGGCGCACACCGCAGCCGCCCGCCCCATACGCCCCCTCATGTCGCCCATGCTGCCATCCGCCGAGCCCACCGGACGCCCGCTCGCCTGTCTCCACTTCCCCTCGGGGCGCTTGACAGGGGTTCGTGGCTGAGAGACCGTTCCGTATACGGAACGCTCTTCGACGGAGGTGCTGTGATGCGGCCCAACTCCCGATTCGCGCAGGTTCAGCCGTTCGACATCGACAAGGTCGCCGCTGCGGCCGGAGCCGACCCCGACGTGCTGCGGATGGAGAACCTCGACACCGACGTCCCGCCCCCGCCGGCGGCCGTGGCGGCGACGACCCGGTCCCTGGCGGAGGGGACGGGCAACAGCTGGCTGCCGTTCACCGGCCTGCCCGAGCTGTGCGAGGCGGTGGCGGCGGACCTGCGCCTGCGCACCGGGCTCGACTACGACCCGGTACGCCAGATCGCCATCACCTCGGGCGGCACCTCGGCGGTCATGCCCGTGCTGCTGGCCACCACCGAGCCCGGCGACCAGGTGGTCCTCACCGACCCCACCTACGCGGGCCTGCTCCAGCGCGTACGCCTGGCGGGCGCCCGCCCCCACCTGGTCCCCCTGCGCGTGGAGGGCGGCCACTGGCGGCTGGACCGCGACGCGCTCGGCGAGGTGCGCTCGGCCGCGGCGCTGCTACTGATGAGCCCGTCGATGCCGTCGGGCGTGGTCCTCGACGAGGAGGACTGGACGGCGGTGGCGCGGGCCTGCGAGCGCACCGGCGCCTACCTGATCTACGACGCGGCCATGGAACGCATCGTCTTCGACGGCCATCCGCGGATCAACCCGTGCCGCGTGGAGGGCCTGGGTGAGCGCACGATCATCATCGGGTCGGTGTCGAAGGAATACCGCATGATCGGCTGGCGGATCGGCTGGGTGGCGGGCCCGGCCGACATCATGTCCCGGATCATGGTGGCGACCATCTACAACACGACCGTGGCCAGCGGGTTCCACCAGATCGGCGCCGCCGCCGCGCTCAGGGAGCCGTCGGGCGTCGCGGAGGCGGTGGCCGAATACCAGGCCCGCCACGAGACGGTGGTCGCCCAGCTCGCCGACCTGCCGCTGGTACGGGCGGGCGGCGGCTGGTCGTGCCTGGTGGACGCCGAGGCCATGGGGCTGACGGCGGACGTGCTCTCGGCCCGCCTGCTCGAACGCGGGCGCGTGGCCGCCACTCCGATGACGGCGTGGGGGGAGGAGGTCGCCCGCCGGTACGTGCGCCTGGTCTTCAGCGCCGAGCCCGTCAAGCGCCTGTCCGAGCTACGAGCCCGGTTCGCGGCAGCGCTGGCCTGAGCCGAGCCTGGTCAAGCGCCTGCTAAGGCTGCCGTGCCGGTCTGAGCAGGCTCTTGCCGGTGATCGTGCGGGCCTCGATGGCGGCGTGCGCCTGCGCGGCCGACTCCAGCGGGTACGTGGCCCCGATGACCGGCCGCAGTTGCCCGGCGGAGGCCAGTTCCAGCGCCCGCCTGGCCAGCTCGCGCAGATCCGTGGCGGGCCAGGACACGGCGGTCACCCGGGGATCGGGGGTGGTCATGGCCCCGCCCGCCATCCCGTACACGCTCAGCCGGCCCCCGTCCTTGAGCAACCCCTGAGCCGCGGCGCCGATCTCGCCGCCGACCCCGTCGAAGACCACGTCCAGGCCGCCGGTCGCCTCCCGGACGATCCGGGTCCAGCCGGGGCCGGTGTAGTCCACGGTCAGCTCGGCGCCGAGTGACGCGGCCAGTTCGCGTTTGGCCGCGCTGCCCGCCGCGCCGACCACATGGGCCCCCGCCCGCCGGGCGAGCTGCACGAGCAGGCTGCCCACACCGCCGCCGGCCGCCTCGACCAGCACCCACTCGCCGGGCGCCGGCGCGGCGGCGCCGACCAGCCCCAAAGCGGTGCGCCCGTCCGCGAGCAGCGCCACCGCGACCTCGGGCGACAGGTCCCCGGGGATCGGGATGAGGTCGCCGGCCTGGGCCACGGCCAGCTCCGCGTAGCCGCCGAGGCCGCCCAGCGTGCTGACCACGCGCGTGCCCACGACGGAGGGGTCCACGCCGTCGCCGGTCGCGCGTACCGTACCGGCGACACCGTTGCCGAGCACGGCCGGCAGCTCGACGCGGCGCGGCCCCCGGTCGGCGCGCAGCTGCGTCTCCACGAACGTGATGCCCGCCACCTCCACCTCCACCAGCACCTGCCCGGCCCCGGGAACGGGGTCGGGCACCTCCTCCACCACCAGCGTCTCCGCCCCGCCGTACCGCCGAAGGACCACCGCGCGCATGTCGTACCTCATCTCTTATCGGAGCAAATCGCTCCGACTAGCTTAACGGAGCGCTGCGCTCCGCAATATCCTGTACGTCATGAGCACACGCGGCAGGCAGGCCGAGGCCGCACGCAACGATCTGGCCCTGCTGCGGGCGGCGCACGAGGTGTTCACCACGCAGGGCTTCGACGCTCCCGTGTCGGCCATCGCCAGGAAGGCGGGCGTCGGCATGGGCAGCCTCTATCGCCGCTACCGCACCAAGGAGGAGCTGCTCCAGCGCCTGTGCCTGATCGCCATGGAACGCAGCCTGGAGCGCGCCGAGGCGGGGCTGACCCACGCCGACCCGTGGGAGGGGCTGGCACTCTACGTACGCGGCAGCGTGGCCGACAAGTCGGGCGCGCTGGCGCCGGTCGCCGGCACCATCGAGGTCACCGACGAGATGTGGCGCGTCGCCCGCACCGCAGGCGAGGCCGCCGCCCGGCTCGTGGCCAGGGCGCACGAGGCCGGGGTGCTCAGGAACGACGTGACCCGGCTCGACATCGCCCTGCTGATCGAGCAGTTCAGCCGCCCCGCCCCCGGCCCGCCCGCCCCCGAGCACGACCAGGCCGAGCAGCGCCTGCTCGCCGTCGCCCTCGACGGCCTGCGCGCGCCGGGCACGACCGGCCTGCCGGGCGAACCGCCGAGCCCCGAGTGGTACGAACGGCGCTGGGGACACGCCCCGTAGGGCTACGGTGGGTGCGTGGGCTACAACGATCTGTTCCGTGACCTCGACCACAGCGCCAGCGTCCAGGCGGCGGGCATCAGACGCGGCTACGGCGGGCCGCCCGCCCGCACCGTCAACGCCAGGTCGGGCCTGACCCGGCTGCGCTGCGCCTCCTTGCTCAAGCCGCTCTACGCCTGGATGAGCGCCGCCCACATCCCCGACGCCGAGCGGTGGCGCCGCCACGCCGAGCCCGCCGTCGTCGTCTCCTCCAACGCCGACACGCTCAACCTGTGGCTCTCCGTCGGCCCCCGCGTCATCCTCGACGACCTGCGCGAACGCACCGGCGTGGCCTGGACGCCGCCGAACGGCGACCAGTCCAGGTTCGGCTCGGTCGAGGTCGCGGCCGAGGAGGTGGCCACCGCCTACGCGGTGCTCGCCCAGGCCGCCGCGGCGGGCGACCCGGTGGCCGGGACCGTGCTCGGCTGGATGGGCGACGTGGGCGACGAGCAGACGTTCGGCGCCCGCGACGCGCTGCGCTCGCCCAAGGCGGCGGTCAAGTGCGGCTGGTACGGCTCCCCCGAGGAGACCTGCCTGCGCACCCACGCCGTGGCCGTCCTGCCCCGCGGCGGCACCAGGGTCACCGTGGTCGTCGCGATGACCGCGCTGCCCTACGTGGACGCGCACGCGCGCGAGGTCTACCGCGACCGGATCGGCAAGGGGCTGCCGGTGGAGGAGGAGCACGAGAAGGTGTCGGGGGCGCTGCTGCGCGACCTGATGGCCACCACGCTCGAAGAACTGGGCCACCAGAGCGGAGGGGCCGGGCGGGCCGGCATGCGCTGACGGGGCGACGGGAGAGCGAGGGCCGGCGTGCGCTGACGGGGCGACGGGAGAGCGAGCGGTCCTGAGCGCCTTACCGTCGCTCGCCCACGAGTTCCGCCACGACCGCCGCCAGCTCCGGCGGCTGCACGTCCCCGGGCAGTTCCGCGGCCCACACATGGCCGCGGAAGGCGCCCAGTTCCTCCTCGGTCAGGCGCCCTGGACGCACCTCCGGGCGGGCCTCGGCGAATCTAGCCAGGTAGAACGGCTCGCGCTTGACGTACCGCACGCCCAGCCAGCGGAAGTCCCGCCCGACCTCGACGCAGCGATCGTCCAGCACGGCCGAGCCCGGCAGCCCGGTCTCCTCCTCCAGTTCCCGCCGGGCGGCCTCCAGCGGCGTCTCACCCGCCTCGACCCCGCCGCCGGGCGGCTCCCAGACGTCCACCTGGTCGACCTCGTCGTACCAGTGCATCAGCAGCACCCTGCCGTCGCGGTCGAGGCACACCACCCGCGCGGCGAGCCGGTCGTTGAGCGCGTTCACAGGGTGAACGTTATCCCCGGGCGGGGACGTGGTTACGCAGCCGCAGGTCGTCGGGGTAGGGGGAGAAGTACGTCTGGTCGCGTACGTACGCCGCCGCCTCCCCCCGCGCGTGATGGAGCAGCAGCGTCGTAGGCACGCTCAGCGGCACCAGGCCCGCCTGGTAGGAGTCGATCACCTCCACCAGGTCGGCCCGCCGGACCGGATCGAGCGCGAGCATGCCGAGACAGTGCTGCAGCACGTTGACGTTCCTGCCCGGGGTGGCCTTGGTAGCGAGCGCGCGCTGGAACACCTCGGCGTAACGGGCGCCCACCTCCTCGCGCGGCAGCGACCCCGCCCGCGCGACCACGCGGCCCGCCTCCCGGTAGAGCTGGGGATCGTGCGCGAGCACCTGCATCTTGTGCCGGGCGTGGAAGGCGACCAGGTCACGCGGCCGCCAGTCGCCTTCGAGCAGCGCGCGCAGCCGGGCATGCGCGAAGACACGCTCGACGAAGCTCTCCCGCAGCAGCGCGTCACGCAGGCGGCCCTCGTCCTCGACCGGGAGCAGCGGGTGATGTTCCATGACGATCCCGGCGAACAGCCCCCGGTTGCGCCGGCCGAGCGGCGGCCCCTCCTCGGGGTAGAGGGGCACGCCGTGGATGCCGCAGGTGGGGCTTTTGGACTTGAACACGTATCCGTCGACGTCCAGCTCGGCCGCCCGCCGCTCGGCCAGCGCCGTCATGCGGTCGGTCAGGTCCTCGTGCGTCGCCCGCGTCACGAGCCGGGGGCCCTCGCCCGACAGCTCCTGGCGCAGGGTCTCGCGCGGGGTGCCGAGACCCGCCTCCATCTCGGGGCAGACGGGCACCCAGTCGACGTACGGAGCCAGGACATCGGTCAGGAAGCGGTCGCGGCTGTGCCCGCCGTTGTATCTGACCAGCTCACCCACCAGGCAGGACGACACGCCCACCCGAGGACGCCCGCTCGCTCCTGACGTGGTGCTCACTCTCTCTTCCTGCCCCGAAGCGCACTCTTCCTGCCCCGAAGCGGGGCAGCGGGCGACCAAGTTCAGGGAGATCACGCCAATTCTCGCCCCCGCCGGGGACACGGCCGAGGCTCCTGGGTACGGTCCCATCGCGATCACGTACGCGGACAGCACAGGCGAAGGGGGCGGTCGTGGAGATCGGGCGCGTCGGAGTGTGGCATCCCATGGTCGGGCAGGCGCCCGCGGCGGAGGGGCGGCGGGCGGCGGCCGAGATCGAGGCGCTGGGATACGGCTCGATCTGGGTCAACGAGGGCTACGCCGGCAAGGAGCCGTTCGCGAGCGCCGCCGTGCTGCTGGCCGCCACCGAGCGCGTCACCGTCGGTACCGGCATCGCCAACCTGTGGGCCAGGGACGCCATGGCCATGGCGGGCGGCGCGGTGACGCTGGCCGACGCCTTCCCCGGCCGGTTCCTGCTGGGCGTCGGCGTCAGCCACGGCGCGCTGGTCTCCCGCCGCGGCCACGACTACGGCAAGCCGCTGACCGCCATGCGCACCTACCTGGACGCCATGGACGAGGCCGAGCGCATGCTGCCCAAGGGCGACTGCCCCCGGCTCCTGGCCGCGCTGCGGCCGCGGATGCTGGAGCTTTCGAGAGAGCGGGCGGACGGCGCCCACACCTACTTCGTGCCGCCCGAGCACACCGCGCAGGCCCGCCGAATCCTCGGCACGGACCGGCTGCTCATCCCGGAGCAGGCGATCGTCCTGGAGAGCGATCCGGCCCGCGCCCGCGCGACAGCCCGCGCCCACATGGACACGTACCTCAAGCTGCCGAACTACCTCAACAACCTGCGCACGCTCGGCTTCACCGACGACGACCTCGCGGACGCGGGCTCCGACCGCCTGGTGGACGCGATCGTGGCCTGGGGCGGCACGGAGGCCGTCGTCGAGCGCGTGCGCGCCCACCTCGACGCGGGCGCCGACCACGTCCTGCTCCAGCCGCTCTCGCCGCAGGGGCCCGACCTCGCCGACGCCGTCGCCCAGCTCACCCGGCTGGCTCCCGAGCTGGGCCTTTGACCGTCCGGATGGGGTTTGACCTGGAGTGCGCTCCAATTCGTACCGTGGAGGCATGACCACACCACAGCACAAGATCGGGTCCGGGTTCGGCGCCAGGAGCACCGCTGAGGAGGTCCTGCGCGGGATCGACCTGTCCGGGAAGCTGGCGATCGTCACCGGCGGCTACTCCGGCCTCGGCCTGGAGACCACGCGCGCGCTCGCCGGCGCCGGCGCCCACGTCGTCGTGCCCGCCCGGCGCCCCGAGGCCGCCAGGCAGGCGCTCGGCGACATCGACGGGGTCGAGGTGGACGAGCTGGACCTCGGCGACCTCGCCAGTGTCCGCGGCTTCGCCGAGCGTTTCCTGGCCACCGGCCGCGACGCCGACCTCGTCATCGGCAACGCGGCGATCATGGCCTGCCCGGAGACGCGCGTCGGCCCCGGCTGGGAGGCGCAGTTCGCCACCAACCACCTCGGCCACTACGCGCTGGTCAACCTGCTCTGGCCGGCCATCGCCAGAGGCCGCGGCCGGGTGGTGGCCGTCTCGTCCGCCGGCCACCGCCGCTCCGGCATGCGCTGGGACGATGTCATGTTCGAGCGCGGCTACGACAAGTGGCAGGCGTACGGGCAGGCCAAGACCGCGAACGTGCTGTTCGCCGTGCACCTCGACGCGCTCGCCCAGGCTTCTGGCGTACGCGCGTTCGCCGTGCACCCGGGCGGCATCCTCACCCCGCTCCAGCGCCACCTGCCCAAGGAGGAGATGGTCGCGCTGGGCTGGATCGACGAGGAGGGCAACGCGCTGCCGGCCAGCCTCAAGACGCCCGAGCAGGGCGCCGCCACCCAGGTGTGGGCGGCGACGTCACCGCAGCTGGGCGGCATGGGCGGCGTCTACTGCGAGGACTGCGACATCGCCGAGCCGACCACCGAGCCGGACGCGCCGTCCGGCGTGCGCCCCTACGCGACCGACCCCGGCCAGGCCGCCCGCCTGTGGGCGCTGTCGGCGGAGCTCACGGGCGTCGACGCGTTCGCGTCCAGCTAGCGGCGTCCTTCTCGGCTCAGCGCTTCATCGCGCCGTCGGCGATGGCGTCCGCCGCGTCGCCGATGGCCACGCCGACGATCTCCAGGCGGCGGACGAGCTCCCGCTCCTTCATCGCCTCGGGCGTGATCTCCCCGGAGAAGATCCGCGAGATTTCGTACTGGTACATCCGCCGGATGGCGCCGCCCGCCTTCTTCGCCTCCAGCGCGTCCTGGGCCACCACGGACGGGCGGGAGGCGAGGTCGCGCACGGCGTTCTCCAGCGCGTCGATGCCCACGATGACCTGGTCGAGCAGCGGGGTGAAGCGGATCTGGTCGGGCACCCGGTAGAGGTGCGACTCGCGGACGAAGTCGCGCAGCGAGTCGAGCACGTCGTCGATCGAGCGGGAGAGCCGGAACAGGTCCTCCCGGTCGATGGGCGTGACGAGGGCGGTCTTGAGCTCGTCGATCAGGCGACTCCGCTCCTCGTCGCCGAGATGTTCGATCGTCCGCATCTGCTCGTGCGCGCCCGTCCTGCCCACCTCGCCGCCGATCATGGCCATGGCCAGCCAGGCGCCTTCCTTGGTCGCTTCGAGCTGCCCGAGCAGCGCCTCAGTGAGCGCACTGTCCATGCGACCGGTCATCAGGTCTTTGATCCGCCGCAGCCGCTTCACCACCTGGCCCCTTTCACGAGAGTCTCACGCTAGCGAATCCCTTCACCAGCAGGGCCAGGGCCCAGCCCAGCAGCCCGCTGGCGGGAAGCGTCAGCACCCAGGCCGTGGCGATCTTGACGGCGGCGTACCAGCGGACCCGGCCGCCGCCCTGGGAGACGCCCGCGCCGATGAGACCGCCGGCGATGGCCTGCGTCATGCTCACCGGCATGCTCGCGACGGCGCAGCCGATCACCGCCGCGCCCGCGGCCAGCTCGGCCGCGACCCCGTGCGGAGGCCGGGAGACGATGATCTCGCGCCCCAGCGTGCGGCCCGCCCTGGGCAGGCCGTAGAGGGTGCCGAGCCCGAACAGCACGGCCACCAGCACCGTGTACGGGAGCGGCGCGCCGGTGAACCCGACCGCGATCATGAACACGGCCAGCATCTTCTGCCCGTCGTTGGCGGCGTACGCGACGGTCTGCAGCAGGAACCCGACCCAGTGCCAGCGCCACAGCCTGCGTGCCGTCGTCGTCTTCACCAGCAGCCGGATGATCATCCACGCGGCCAGCCCGCCCACGAACGGCGCGGCCACGCCGAACGCGAGCACCAGCGCCACGGAACCGGGCGAGACCGGCAGCCCCCACCCCAGCCCGGCGCCGGTGAGGCCGCCCACGACGGCCAGGGTGAGGCTGGTCGGGCGGCCCTTCGCGCTGAGCACCGTCACCACGGAGAGCGACGAGACCACCGCGATCGTCATCGCGATCCGCCCGCCCGGCTCGTCGAAGGAGGCCAGCCGCGTCACGAACGTCAGCGCCACCTGGTGGGTGAAGAGCGGGACCACCGCCACCAGCGTGACCAGAGTGAGAATGCCGGTGGCCGGGCGGACCGTGGGCAGCTTGAGCCCCGTCACGAGGAGCGCACCACCGTCGTTGACCCCGGAGACGACGGCGAACAGACCGGCGACCACCACGAGTATGACCGCGTCCAAAGGCCCCCCGAATACGTTACGACACCGCGTTATGACTAATAAGTACCCTAGATCTGCTCAATGATGGACAACGGGGGGACGAGGACTCGCTTACCCCCCGCTCCCGGTACGCTCGACCGTGGCCGCAGACCGGTACTCTGCCCGGCAGTCGCACGACGCCGCCACGTCCGAGCCCGCGAGAGTGAAAGCCATGACCAGCCCCGCCGAATACATCCTGACGCTGTCCTGCCCCGACCGGCCCGGTGTGGTCGCCGCCGTCTCCGGCCTGCTCGCCGGGCGCGGATGCAACATCATCGAGAGCCAGCAGTTCGGCGACCGGGTCGGGCAGCGCTTCTTCATGCGGGTGCAGTTCGCGGCGCCGCTGGGCGAGGACGAACTCAACGCGGCCTTCGCCGCCCTCGCGCCCGACTTCGCCATGGAGTTCAAGCTGCGTGACGTGGCCAGGAAGCCGCGCGTGCTGATCATGGTGAGCAGGTTCGACCACTGCCTGAACGACCTGCTCTACCGTGTCCGGTCGAAGGCGCTCGACATCGAGATCGTCGCCGTCGTCTCCAACCACCCCGACCTGCGCCCGCTCACCCAGTCCAACGGGATCGACTACCACCACCTGCCGGTCACCCCCGAGACCAAGCCGAAGCAGGAGGCCGAGGTCCTCGCGCTGGTGGATCACTACCAGGTCGACCTCGTGGTGCTGGCCCGCTACATGCAGGTGCTCTCCGAGGACCTCTGCGCGAAGCTGGCCGGCCGGGCGATCAACATCCACCACTCGTTCCTGCCGTCGTTCAAGGGCGCCAAGCCGTACCACCAGGCCCACAGCCGCGGGGTCAAGCTCATCGGCGCGACGGCCCACTACGTGACCGCCGACCTGGACGAAGGGCCGATCATCGAGCAGGAGGTGGCCAGGGTCAACCACAGCCACTCCCCTGAGGACCTGGTGGCGATGGGGCGCGACGTGGAGTGCGTGGCGCTGGCCAGGGCGGTCAGGTGGCACGCCGAGCAGCGGGTGCTGCTCGACGGGCACAAGACCATCATCTTCCCGCGCTAGGTCTGCTGGACGGTCACCACCAGCTTGCCGCGCACGTGCTCCCGCTCCCAGTCGGTGTAGGCCCGCGTGGCGTCCTCCAGCCGGTAGCGGCGCCCGGCGGTCGGGGGCAGCACTCCCCGCATCGCCAGTTCGGCCACCTCCTCCAGGTCGCCGGGCCTGGCCGTCGCGTACAGGGTCTCGAACCCCGTCCCAGGGGCGGGGCTCGGGAACGCGACGGTGAACAGGCCGCCGCCGGGCCGCACGACCGGGGTCAGCGCCGGCAGGTCTCCGCCCGGCAGAGCCAGGTTGACCAGCGCGTCGACGCCGCCGGGATGGCGGCGCAGGGTCTCGGCGCCGACGTCGGCCGAACGGTCGATGGTCTCCGCCGCGCCGAGGCCCTTCACGTACGTCTCGTCCGCCGGGATCGCGGTGGCGATCACATGGACGCCGCGCGCCGCCAGTAGCGGCACCACGGCGCCGCCCACCCCGCCGGTGGCGCCGATGACCAGGACCTTCGTCCCGGGGGTGAAGTCCCAGGCGCGCAGCAGCGGAAACGCGGTCAGTGCGGCCATGGGCAGGGTGGCGGCGTGCTCGGCGGGCAGGCCGGAGGGGCGCGGGGCGAGCGCCGGGGTGGTGGCCTCGAAGACGGCGTACTCGGCCATCGTCCCCGTCGTGAAGGGCGGGGGATCGCAGAGCAGGCGCGCCAGGGCGCCCGCCGACCGCGAGAGGCCGAGCCCGAAGATCTCGTCGCCGGGGACGAACCGGTCCACGCCCGCGCCGATGGCCGTCACCGTGCCGGCGAAGTCGCTGCCGAGCACATGCGGGAAGGTCAGCGGCACCCGCTCCTTGAACACGCCGCTCACCAGCCGCAGGTCGGCGGGGTTGAGCCCGGCCGCCGCGATGCGTACCTGGACCTGGCCAGGGCCGGGTTCCGGGATGGGCAGGTCCGCCAGGCGCAGGGTTTCCGCCCCGCCGTACCGGGTCGCCGTCAATGCCTTCATGAGACCTCCACTAAACGGACCGTGCGGTCATGTTGCTGTCGGGCAGCATAGTATGACCGCGCGGTCCGGTTACGGTAGGGTCCCTGTCGTGGGAGCGATGAGAGCCGACGCCGTACGCAACCGGCGGCTGCTGCTGGACGCGGCGGCGGCCGAGCTGGCCGAACACGGCACCGAGGTCTCCATCGCGCGCATCGCGGCGCGCGCCGGGATCGGCAAGGGTACGGTCTTCCGCCACTTCGCCACCAAGGAGCAGCTACTGCTCGCGATCTTCAGCGATCAGCTCGACGGCCTCTCGGCCACGGGCGAGGCGCTGCTTCAGCGGCCCGTTCCGGCGGACGCGCTGCTGGAGTTCATGGCCGCCGCCGTCGAGCTGCAGCTCGCCGACCGGTCCCTGTGCCAGGCGGTCACCGCCGCCATGCGCAGGGAGCCGGTGGTGCGGGCGGCCGGTGACCGGCTGGTCGCGGTCGCCGAGGCGCTGACGGCCCGCGCCAGGCAGGCGGGCGAGGTGCGCGACGACGTGACGGGGGCGGACATCGTGCTGCTGATCAACGCCGTCATGCAGGGCACGGCCCCCGTGAGCGACACGGTTCCCGGCCTGTGGCGCCGCTACCTGAGCATGATCTTCGACGGCCTGCGCCCCGAGGCCGCCCGCCCGCTCCCCGTTCCGGCCCCACAGTCCCTTGCTCCGGCCCTGGCTCCGGGCCGAGCGCTGTGATCAGGGGCGATAGGTGCCGAAGAACCAGGGGTTGCCCTCGGGGTCGGCGCACGCGTACTCGCGCGACCCGTACGGCTGCTCGACCAGCTCCATCGTGATCGAGGCCCCCGCGGCCCTGGCCCGATCATGGTGGGCGTCCACGTCCTCGACGGCCACGTAGATCCCGGGACCGCCGGGCCGGCCCTGTCCGATCATGATGATGTCGTCGCCGACCAGCAGCTCGGCGTGGTTGACGACGCCGGCGTCGTCCTTCGAGCTCTCCCGCACCCGGAAGCCGAACGCGCCGGTCAGGAAGTCGATCGCGGCCTGGCAGTCCTGGTAGCGGGCGAGTGCGTAAACGGTTCGTGTCATGAGCCTCACGATGCCCGGCCGCCGGCTGCGGGTCTTGGAAAAATCTGACCGGGCGTCGTGTCGCCCAGCACCCTGAACTCGCGGTTCATGTGCGCCTGGTCGTAGAAGCCGCAGTCGGCCGCCACCTCGGCCGGAGCCGCCCCCGAACGCAGCCGGCGCACCGCCCGGCCGAACCTGATCACCCGGGCCGCCGTCTTCGGCGGCAGCCCGATCTGGTCCTGGAAGCGGGCCACGAGATGGCGATGGCTCCACCCCAGCGACTCGGCCAGCGACGACACCCCGAGGCGCCCGCCCGACTCCAGCAGCCGCGCCCACGCCCACGGCAGCTCCGGCCCCAGAGCGGGGCCCGCCGCGATCCGCTCGCACAGCAGCCGGTCGGCCAGCGCCAGCCGCGCGCGCCACGACGGCGTCGCGGCCAGCCGCTCCACCATCAGCTCCGCCCACGGCCCGAGCAGGTCGCGGGCGGGGAGCACCTGGTTACGCAGCTGCCGCATCGGCAGCCCGTACAGGCGGCGGGCCCCGAACGGCGTCAGGAAGACCTCCACGCCCTCCGTCGGGCCCGCCGTGCGCGTGACGGTGAACCGGTCGCCCAGCCCGCCGCCGAACGCCGTCACGCGCTGCCCGTCGGCCTCCATCGGGCTGCCGAAGGCGAGGATCAGCACGGCTCCGGGCATCGCCATCTCCGACCGGGTCACCGGCGCGGCGTACTGTTCGCGATAGGCGCACAGCCTGGTCACGTATGGTCGCAGCGCGGCACTGGGCACGGCCTCGATCATGGCGAGCCCCGGTGACTCCATGCCTGCCAGGCTACCGACCGGCCGGCGAACCTTACAGGCCCGTGTGCCGGGCCAGGAAGGTCAGCGTGTCGGCGGACAGATCGACGCTCCTGCTCACCGAGCGCGCCCCGTGCCCGACCTCCGTCTCGTTGCGCAGCAGCACGGGCCGGTCGGAGGTCGAGGCGTGCTGCAGCGCCGCGCACGTCTTCCACGCGTGCAGCGGATGCACGCGCGTGTCGGACTGGAAGACGGTGAACAGCGTCGCCGGGTAGGCCACCGACTCGCGGACGTGGTGGTAGGGCGAGTAGCCCCACAGCCAGCCGAACTGCTCGGGATCCTCGGCCGAGCCGTACTCGACGTTCCAGGTGGCGCCGAGCCCGAACTTCTCGTAGCGGATCATGTCGAGCAGCGGCGCGGAGCAGACCACGGCCGCGTACAGCTCAGGACGCTGCGTCAGCGCGGCGCCCACCAGCAGGCCGCCGTTGGAGCCGCCGGAGATGCCGAGCTGCTCGGGCGTGGTGACGCCGGTGGCGATGAGGTGCTCGGCCGCCGCGTGGAAGTCGTCGAACACGTTCTGCTTATGGGCCAGCATGCCGGCGCGGTGCCACTCCTCGCCCTCCTCGCCGCCGCCGCGCAGGTTGGCGATGGCGTAGACGCCGCCCGCCTCCACCCAGGCCAGGATCGAGGCCGAGTAGCCGGGGGACATGGACAGGCCGAAGCCGCCGTAGCCGTACAGGATGGTGGGCCGCGGGCCCTCGGCCGCGCCGTTCGGGGAGATGACCAGCATGCGGACGTCGGTGCCGTCCTTCGAGCGGTAGACCACCTGCTCGGTGCGGACGTCGGGCACCTCGACCGCGCCGGGGGAGGCCGCCCACAGCGTGGTCTCGCCCGTGCCGGCGTCGTAGCGCTGGATGGTGGGCGGCGTGGTGTTGTCGGTGTAGCCGAACCACGCCTCGTGGCCGCCCTCGGGCCGCTCGGAGATGCCGCCGATCGTGCCGAGCCCCGGCGTGGGCACCTCGCCCAGGCGCTCGCCGGTCGCCAGGTCGTGCACGCTGATCTCGCTGATGGCGTGGCGGGTCCAGCCCACCAGCATGACCGGCCGCTCCAGGTCGTCGAGGATCGCGAAGTCGGACAGCACCGCCTCGGGGTCCTCGGGGATCAGGTCGCGCCAGTGGTCGAACTCCGGCGCCGCCGGGTCGCTCACGCACACCCGGCCCCTGCTCGCGTCGCGGTCGGTGTGGACGTAGAGCCTGCCGTCGCGCCCGAAGACGAGCCCCGTCTGCGCGTCCACGCCCTCCTGCACGACCCGCAGCTCCGGCCGGTCGATCGGCGACTCGGTCAGGTCGGCCACCCACAGGTCGTTGCGCGGCGCGGTGCCCTCGTGGGCGGACACCTGCAGCCAGCGGCCGTCGCGCGAGACGGACACGCCGTAGTAGTTGGTCATCTTCAGGCCCTGGCCGAAGATCATCACGTCGTCCTCGGTGGAGGTGCCGACGCGGTGCAGGTAGACGCGGCGGTGGAACTGCGTCTCGTTCTCCGGCACCTCGGTGCTCGGCAGCCTGCGCACGTAATAGAACGCCGCACCGCCCGGCAACCAGGCGATGGGGGAGTAGCGGCACCGGTCGATCGGGCCCTCGACGCGCGCGCCGGTGGTGACGTCGACGACGTAGAGCACCGACTCCTCGTCACCGCCCACCGAGATCTGGTACGCCAGCAGCCTGCCCTCCTTGTCGGGCTGCACCGCGTCGAGCGTGGTGAGCCCGGAGGGGTCGATCGCCATCGGGTCGACGAGCGCCCGCTCGGTCCCGTCGGGCTCGGCCACGTAGTAGACCGCGTGCTCCTGGTCGGGGGTGCGGCGCGAGAAGAAGTGGCGCCCGCCCCGCCAGGCCGGCACCCCGACCGAGCCGGACCGCAGCAGCTCGGCGATGCGGCTCTTGAACCGCTGCGGCCCCCGCTCCTTCGCGAACAGGTCGGCCTGCCCGAGCAGCCAGCCCTTCGTCTCCGGGCTGTCCGGATCCTCCAACCACCGATACGGGTCGGGAACAGGCGTTTCGTGCAGGATGTCGACCACGTCGTCGCGGCGCGCGGTCGGGTACGGCTCTCGGGTCATGTCTCGAACCCTACTGCCAACGGGCATGCGTAAAGCGCTGGTCGAGCGGGCATAAAACGTACCGTGAGTCCCTTTGGTCATTCCGGCAGGAGGTTTTTGGGGTGGCGGGGACCACGGTGCAAACGCCAGACTTGGTGACAGGACGGTGCCGTGGTGACCATCCGCTGGACCGTCCGGCGGAGGTCCACGTGACGGAAGCACTAGTGCCCCAGGAGGGGCCGACAGTCGGGACATGCCGTGGCATGTCCCCTTTGATACGCGCGCAGCAGGAAGAGGCCCGATGATGCGCCAAGTCCTGCTGCTCAATGCCACCTACGAGCCACTGACCACCCTCTCGCTGCACCGCGCCGTGGTGCTCGTGCTGCGGGAGAAGGCCGACGTCGTCCACCGTGACGGCAGGGGCGCGGTGCTGCGCTCCGCGAGCCGCACGCTCGACGTGCCGTCGGTGATCAGACTTCGAAGATATGTCCGCATTCCCTACCGGTCCCGCATCCCGCTGACCAGGGCCGCCCTCATGCGGCGCGACGACTACCGCTGCGCCTACTGCGGGCAGCGGGCCGAGACCATCGACCACGTGATCCCCCGGTCCAGGGGCGGCACCCACACCTGGGAAAACTGCGTCGCCTCCTGCACCACCTGCAACCACAGGAAGGCCGACAAATACCTTGAGGAGCTGGGGTGGACGCTGCGCGTCAGCCCCGCGGTGCCACGGGGCGCCCACTGGCGGCTCATCGGCGCCTCGCTCGTCGGTGACCCGCAATGGGCGCCCTACCTCGAGGCCGCGGCCTGACACAACCGCATTGAGCCGGAGTGCCACCGCCTGACACCATGCCAGGCATGTGGACCTTCACCTCAGACGTCGAGGAGTACGCCGCGGTCGCCGAGCCGTTCCTGCTCGGCGACCCGGTGCGCAACACCGTGCCGCTGACCATCCTGGCCAACCTGCGGGCCGGCATGCCGGCGAAGGACCTGCTGTTCGGCTGGTGGACGGTGGACGGTGAGGTTCTCGGGGCGGTCTTCCATACGCCGCCGCACCCCGTCGGGCTCTTCGCGGTGCCCGTCGAGGCGGTCGGCGCGTTCGTGCGGGCGCGTCACGGCGACCTGCCCGCGCTCGTGGGCCCGCTCGACGTGACCGCCGAGGTCACCCGGCTGCTCGGACCGCCCGACCGGGTGGTCTCGGAACGCCTCTACCGGCTCGGCACGCTCACGGTCCCTGACGTGCCCGGCCGGGGCAGGCCCGCGGTGCCGGCCGACTTCCCGCTGCTGGTGAGCTGGTACCAGGCGTTCGGGGAGGAGGTCGCCATGGGCGAGGGCGACGTCGTCGAACGGGTCGCGCGCCGGCTGGCCGGGCGCGAGCTGTTCGTCTGGGAGTCCGACGAGGGGCCCGTCTCGCTCGCCGCCCTCTCCCCGGCGGCCGGCGGCGTCTGCCGCATCGGCCCCGTCTACACGCCGCCGTCCCGCCGCCGGCGCGGCTACGGGGCCGCCGTCACCGCCTTCGCCAGCCGGACCGGCCTGGCGGAGCGCTGCGAGCAGGTCGTGCTCTTCACCGACCTGGACAACCCCACTAGCAACGCCATCTACCAGGCGATCGGCTACGAACCGGTGGCCGACTACGCCCACCTCACCTATCGCTGACCGGGCTAAGCTTGGCGCATGCCGCGTTACGACTTCCGCTGCCGCGCCTGCGGCTCCACGTTCGAGGTGTCCCGCCCCATGTCCGCCTCCGACGATCCGGCGACGTGCCCGGAAGGCCACGGCGACACGGTCAAACTGCTGTCCACGGTCGCCATGACCGGCGGCGCCGCGGCCCCGAAGGCCGGCGGTGGCGGTGGCTGCTGCGGCGGCGGTTGCTGCGCCTCCTGACCCGCCGGCGGTCCCCCGGGAAGCCCGGGCTCGGCGGTCAGGGCGCCGGCCGCTATCGGCCACCGGCCGAGGACGGCCGCGTCGCCCGGCCGCGTCAGCGCGTCCACCGTCAGCCGGGCCAGCCCTTCGACGGTGGTGACGCCGGTCTCCAGGTCGGGGCTGCGCTCTGACAGTACGGCGAGCAGCAGTTCGTGCCCGTGCACCTGGAGCCGTCCCACGCTGTTGACCGTCCACAACCCGTCGTGGGCGTCGGCGGGCAGCCAGCCGTTCTTGAGCGCCGTCTCACCCTCGGGGGCGGCGGCGCTGACTCCC
The DNA here is from genome assembly GCF_040649735.1 of Nonomuraea sp. NPDC048892. Lineage (NCBI taxonomy): Bacteria > Bacillati > Actinomycetota > Actinomycetes > Streptosporangiales > Streptosporangiaceae > Nonomuraea > Nonomuraea sp. NPDC048892. Next base: position 181,672 of record NZ_JBEZFZ010000017.1, read on the forward strand.
CAGGCCTGCGCGGGCTCCACCGATGACATGAGCTCCATGGCGTAGTGCCGGCTGCGGGCGGTCAGCGGCCCTTCGGGGTCCGTTAGCTGCTCCAGGACCCTGACCTGGTCCGACGGCCGGCTGTGGGTGATCCCCCATGACGTTCCGGCGCCAGGACGGGTGTGCCGGGCGCCGACCTGACGCAGCATCCGGTCCAGCCCCTCCCGGCCGCCTATGGTCAGGTAGAGGTCGCGGGCGCAGTCGTTGTCACTGTGGCGGATCATCCGCGAGGCCAGTTCCCGCTCGTGACCGCTCAGGGGCTCGCCGCCCTTGCCCAGCAGGAACGCCAGCAGGATGTCCACCTTGGCCACGCTGGCCAGCAGGAACGGGACCCGCTCGCGGAAGGCGTACCTGATGCCGGTCGTGCGGTCGTAGACGGCCAGGGCCGCACGCCCTGGACGCTCGCGCAGGTAGCGCCCCAGAGCCCGATCGAGCGCCCGCCGCTCGGCCGGCGGCAGCGCCCTTGCGGCATCCGTCCCCGGCACCCGCCGCGCCACGGCCACCGGACCCGGCGCCAGGTCCGATGCCGTGCCCGTCGTGGTGCCCGTCGTGGTGCCCGTCGTGGTGCCCGTCGTGGTGCCCGTCGTGCCCGTCACCGTGTCCGGCGGCCTGTGCGGCGGCACGGGAGAGCGGGCGTAGGTGACGAGCAGGGCGGCGAAGAGCAAGAGTTGCCGAACGCGCATGCCCGGGAGCCTGCCACCCGCCATCCCAACGACCGGAGACCACCGGGTCAAACTTCACCCAGATCTGCCGCCCGACCCCGACCGGCGGGAGCAGCCCGAAGGACGTCCGCCCGGCCGGAGGGACGCCCGAAACGGGATCTGTCATCCGATCCCCGACCGGCGGGTGCGGCCAGGAGGAGGCCCGAACCCGGACGCGTCGTCCAACCCCTGGTCGGCGGGTGCGACCAGGGGGCCGGACCGGGTCAGGCGGCCGTGATCGCGCGCCGCTTGCGGCGCTGGAAGGGCAGGAAGCGGTCGGCCAGGTGCGGGCGGGACGGGGTGAGCGTCGGCTCGACGGCGATGATCCGGTCGAACCTGAACGCCCTGATCGCCCGGCGCGTCCTGCACACCCCGACCAGATACCAGTATTCGCGGTGGACCAGGCACGTCACCGGCTCGACGTCGCGGGCGGTGACGTGGCCCGAGGCGTCACGGTAGTGCAGGCGGATGTTGAGCCGGCTGGTGATGGCGTCGGCCATGAGCCTGGCCCGGGAGGCCACGTCGGTGGGCAGCGGCTCGGTGAGGGTCGCGAGCGTGGTGGCGATGACGTCGTCGTCGAGCTCCAGGTGCTCGAACGCGTGTTGCAGGCCACGCCGGGCGGTGACGGCCTGCGGCCCCGCGCCGAGGTGGGCGAGGGAGAGTGCGAGTGCGGCGATCTCGGCGGTCGTCAGCGGGCGAGTATCGTGCTTCACGACTGTCGTCATACCCAAAGAATACGGGCGCCCACCGACAATTTTCGAAAACCTGTGCGGCAGACGGCGACATTCCTGTCACCTGCCGCACAGATCACGAACCACCGCGAGAGCCCCAGAACAGGCCGCGAATCACGACGAAAACCCGATCAGGTCGCACACGGCCGCGAGGACCCGGACGGGTCGCGCGGCGCCGCGAGCAACCTGAGCGGGCCGCGCGTCACCGGGAGAGCTGGGACAGGTCGCGGGAGGCACCCGTCGAGGCCGACGTCGTCATCGCCGCGTACGCCTGCAGCGCCACGCTGACCTTCCTGTCGCGGTCACGCGGCCGGTATCCGCCCAGCTCGGCCAGCAGCTTCTCGCGCCGGGCGGCCAGCTCGGCCTCGGGCACGCGCAGCTCCAGCAGCCGGTTGGGGATGTCGATGTCGATGATGTCGCCGTCTTCGACCAGCGCGATGGAGCCGCCCTCGGCCGCCTCGGGTGAGGTGTGACCGATCGACAGCCCGGAGGTGCCGCCGGAGAAGCGCCCGTCGGTGATCAACGCGCACACCTTGCCCAGGCCCCTGCCCTTCAGGAAGGACGTCGGGTAGAGCATCTCCTGCATGCCGGGCCCGCCCTTGGGGCCCTCGTAGCGGATGACGACCACGTCGCCGGCCTTGACCCGCCCGCCGAGGATGCCTTCGACCGCCTGCTCCTGCGACTCGAACACCACCGCCGGCCCGCTGAACGTCCAGATCGACTCGTCGACCCCGGCCGTCTTCACCACGGAACCGTCGCGCGAGATGTTGCCGTAGAGCACGGCCAGGCCGCCGTCGGCGGTGTAGGCGTGCTCGCGGTCGCGGATGCACCCGGCCTCGCGGTCGAGGTCGAGCTCGTCCCAGCGGTTGTCCTGGGAGTACGCCTTGACCGTGCGCACGTTGCCGGGCGCGGCGTGCCACAGCTCGACGGCCTCGGGCTTCACCGAAGGCGAGCGCACGTCCCACGTGGTCAGCAGGTCGGCGAGCGTGCCGCCGTTGACCGTGGTCACGTCGCGGTGCAGCAGCCCGGCCCGGTCGAGCTCGCCCAGGATGGCGGGGATGCCGCCGGCGCGGTGGACGTCCTCGACGTGGTATTTGTCCGTGGCCGGGGCGACCTTGCACAGGCACGGCACCCGCAGCGAGATCTCGTTGATCTCCTTGAGCCCGAAGTCGACCTGGGCCTCGCGGGCGGCGGCCAGGATGTGCAGGATCGTGTTGGTGGAGCCGCCCATGGCCACGTCGAGGGTCATCGCGTTCTCGAACGCCTCGCGGGTGGCGATCGAGCGCGGCAGCACCGACTCGTCGCCGTCCTCGTAGTAGCGGCGGGTGATCTCGACGAGCTGGCGGCCCGCGTCCTCGAACAGCTGCTTGCGCGCTTTGTGCGTGGCCAGGATCGTGCCGTTGCCGGGCAGCCCCAGGCCGATGGCCTCGACCAGGCAGTTCATCGAGTTGGCTGTGAACATGCCGGAGCACGAGCCGCAGGTCGGGCAGGCGTTCTCCTCCATGGTCAGCAGGTCGGCGTCGGAGACCGAGTCGTCAGCGGAGGCGATCATCGGGTCGATCAGGTCGAGCTTCTTGCCGGGCGTCTTGCCGGCCTCCATGGGCCCGCCGGAGACGAAGATCGTCGGGATGTTCAGCCGGAACGCGGCGAGCAGCATGCCGGGGGTGATCTTGTCGCAGTTGGAGACGCAGATCAGCGCGTCCGCGCAGTGGGCCTCGACCATGTACTCGACCGCGTCGGCGATGAGCTCGCGCGACGGCAGCGAGTAGAGCATGCCGCCGTGGCCCATCGCGATGCCGTCGTCGACCGCGATCGTGTTGAACTCGCGGGGGATCGCCCCCGCTTCCCTGATCGCCGCGGACACCACGTCGCCGACCTCGCGCAGATGCACATGGCCCGGGACGAACTGGGTGAAGCTGTTGGCCACCGCGATGATGGGCTTGCCGAAATCGCTCCCGGCTACGCCGGTCGCCCGGAGCAGGGCCCGGGCACCGGCCATATTCCTGCCGTGGGTGACTGTGCGTGACCTGAGGGCGGGCATTGGGCTTCTCCCATCGCTAGCGAGTCCTCACATGTTACGGCCGCCGCCCGGTAACTGAGACAACTGTCCACGTGTCGGACGGCCGTTACCGGATCGTGCCCCGGCCCCGCGCACGCCCGAGCGACTACCGCCGGTCCGGCAGGCGGACGGCGGCGAGCTGGGTGGCCTGGGCCACGAGGCGGCCCTTGTCGTCCCAGACATGCGCCACCTCGTCCATCCTCTCACCCGAGATGTCCGTGGCCGCCAGCCGCACCCTGACCGGCCCGGGGGCGGGCAGCCTGCGCAGATAGGCCGACAGCTGGATCGTCGGCACCCACCCCGACAGCCCCAGGTCGAACGAGACCGGCGGCACCGGGTCCAGCGCCACCAGCAGGCTCAGCGGGTCCCAGTCGGAGCCGTCGGCCAGCCGCTGCCAGCTCGCCATCACCCCGCGCCCGGAGGGGGCGCCGGCGGCGAAGGCCAGGTGCGCGGGGTCCAGCCGCTCCTCGATCACGCCCATCAGCGGCACGCTGAAGCTCGCGCCAGGGGGGTCGACGGTCATGCGGAAGCAGTCCTGCTCGGGCGGGAGCTGAACCGGCTCGTGCGCCGACCACCACGGGTCCGCGTCGTCCAGCAGGCCCAGCGTGATGTGCGCCTCGACCCGGATGCGGTCTTCCTGCACGAGAGCGGCCCTGACCTGGGCCACGGTCCTGCCGACGCGCAGCGTCTCGACCCGTGCGACGGCCGCGCCCGGCTCGGGCGGCTCGATGAACGTGCCGCTGACGGCCGTCACGTGCGGATGCCCGCCGCCGGCCGCGCTCTCGCAGGCGGCCCGGCCCAGTATGGCCAGGAGATAGCCCCCGTGCAGCCGGCTGCCCACGCTCCACTGCGCGTCCAGGGTGGCGCCGAACGCGCCATCCCCGTGCGCCGTCACAGCGGTCGCTTCCTGAAAAATCCCCATATGGAGTACGCCCCTTCCGCAGAACCTCAGATTGACATCGTTAACTTGACGACGTCAATGTGAGATGCGTGAGCACCAGACGCGTACGCGCCAGACGCGGAGAAGGGGCCCTGCTGCGCGAGGAGATCCTGCGCGCGGCCGAGGATCTGCTGGCCGAGGCGGGCACCGAGGACGCGCTCACCCTGCGCGCCGTGGCCGAACGCGCGGGCGTCTCCACACCCTCGGTCTACCTGCACTTCGCCGACAAGGACGCGCTCGTCGAGGCCGTCTGCATGCGGGTCTGGGACGAGCTGGGCCGCGTGTTCACCGGCAACCTCGGCGGCGACCCGTTCCTCGCGCTCGGCAAATGCGCCCGCGCCTACGCCCGTTTCGCCCTCGACCACCCCGTGCAGTACCGGGTGCTGATGCTGCGCCCGTCAGCGGCGCCGGGCGTGCCACCGGCCGCCGAGACGGCCTTCCGCCACATGGTGGCCGCCGTCGCGGCCTGCGTGGAGACGCGGGTGTTCGAAGGCGACCCGGAGAAGCTCGCGCTCGGCCTCTGGTCGGCCGTGCACGGCTGCGTCTCCCTGCTCATCGCCCAGCCGGCGTTCCCCTGGCCGCGCGACAGGGAGGCGCTGCTCGACCACATCGTGCGCCAGGCCGGTTTCGGCGCGGCGGTGTATTCACGGCTGCCCGCCACGCTGCCGCCGAGCAAGGAACTGGCCGCCCGTCTCGACGAGTTCGGCGCGAGACTGGCGGCCGGAGCGGATGAACCTGAAGCGGACGAGCCCGGTCAGTCCTCGCCGTAGCGAGCGGGCAGCGCCTGGGCGGCGATGTCGTAGATGCGGTCGATCTCGGTGGTCGTCAGCGCCCGCTCCCGCTTGGTGATCCACTTACGCGCGCGGTCGCCCTGGTAGACGTCCACGCCGCGAATGGTCATGATCTTCCAGGGCACGGGCGGGCCGTAGATGGCCAGCGACGGCACCACGGCGATCTCGCGGCCGAACGACTCGCTGATCAGCGTGCTGGCCTGCGACGCCTCCCACTTGGCCTCGGTGAGGCGGGGTTTCATGTCGAACGGGCCGTGAAAGAGCTTTTTGCCCATCTGCACGCGTACGGGCAGCCGGCGGTCCCACTTCTCGGAGTCGACCGCGTAGACGCCCGTCGGGCCCACCACGAGGTGGTCGATCTGAGCCTCGCTGCCCGGGATCGCCCGCGCGTGCAGCGTGCGATAGCCGCTGCGTTCGAGCTTGCGCAGTTGCGCCTCGGTGCGCCGCTCAGCCACGGACGACCGCCGCCACGCCGGAACGGAGGAGTTGGAGCGTGCCCGCCAGACCGCCTCGAGAACGGCCGCGATCACGCCCGCGGTCACGCCCACCCGCCAGTCGTGCACGAGGAACCCCACCACCAGACCCGCGGCGACCGCCACGATCAGCCGGTTGCGCAGGCGGCGGAAACGGGGTTGTTGCAGCAGGTCGCGCACGGACGCGCGCTGGAGCGGCGCGTACGTGGAGGTGGGCGCCGAAGGCTTGGCGGCGGCGGTCTGCTCGCTTTCTGGTCGGTCGCTCACCCAGATGGGAGACGCGTTGAGACCGTCTTCTCGCTGGTTGTCGGAGTCCACGTCACTCACCGTAGCCCGGGGATTCGATCGATTCCTAGTGTTGCCGCGTCCATAGTTTTATGGCCCAGCTCATCGTGTTCCACGCCTGATTTCGGGGTATGTCTACTGTTCTTCTCTAGAGAAGCCCCGGCAAACGATCTTACCGGGAAAAGACGCGGGGCCGCGGCCGGCATCGGGTCTGGCCGGACCCGCTCACGAGGATTACGGTCTTGTTGTGAACAGCGCGGCAGAGATCCTGCTCTTTCTCATCGGGGTGTCCATGGGGCTGTTCGTGCTGATCAGCCTGCTCGTCATGGTGCCGGGGCGCGGCGCGCGCCGCCGGATCGAAGCGGGCCCGGTGTGGCTGGGCGGCCCCTCCAGGAGCGAGCGCGGCGTGAGCACCTCGGGGCTGGTGCTGGCCGACCGCGTGCCCCCGTGGGCGGACGTGCCCGAGCACGACTGGGTGGCCGCAGCCGAGACCGCCGAGCCCGGCAGGCGCGTCGGCGGCGCCTCCGCGGGATGGTGAGGTGCGCATGAAGGGACTGACCGCCGCTCAGGCCGACGACGTCAGGAAGGCCCTGCACACCGCCGAGCGCCGCAGCGGGCTGCGGTTCGGCGTCTTCATCGGCGAGCCGGTGGGCGGGCGCCGCCACTTCGCCGAACGCCTGCACGCCGCCCTGGGTGATGAGGCCGACCGCGCCGTGGTGATCTTCGTGGACCTCGCCGGCCGGGGGCTGGAGATCGTCACGGGCGAGGACGCGCGGCGGCGGCTGAGCGACAGCGCGTGCCGGCTGACCGCGATGTCGATGGCCACCGCCTTCAGCGTGGGCGACCTGATCGGCGGCCTGCTGTACGGCATCGCCGCCCTGGGCGAACAGGCGACCGCCCGCCGCTAGCGCCGCCGTTCCAGGCGCCTTCCGCCGGCCCTACCGGCCCCGGCGATCAAGCGGCCGCCCGGCGGCTCCGGCGTGCCGCACCGCCGGGCGTCAGTGCCGTTCGAGCAGGCGTACGACGTGCTCGCTGACCCCGGCCAGCAGCGACGCCGGCTCGATCGGGGCCTCGGCCACGGCCGAGAACAGCGACGGCAGCCCGGGCAGCGGAAACCCGTCGTCCTTCAGCGCCGCCGAGCCGACGGCGTTCTTGTCCAGCACCGCCCGGCTGCGCTCCCAGGCGTCGAGCACCTCCTCGGGCGAGGGCACCCCGAACCCGTGGCCCACGGGCGCGGCGTGACGCAGCCGGACGAGCGGCGTCTCGGCGAAGGCCAGCGCCGTGCGCGCCCGCGACTGCAGGTCGGCGCGCGGCTCGGGATCGATCCAGTCCATGGCCGAGCACGGGTTGCGGCAGGTCGCCACGCACACGGCCACCGCCCCGGAGACCTGGCTGTGCTGCCGGTCGAAGTACGCTCGCCAGCCCTCCGCCGGCTCCCCGGACACGCGCAGGGTCCGGTTCGTGGCCGACTGCTCGGACTTGGTGTGGTCGCACTCCCGGTCGCCGATCACGCCGAACCTGCTCCCTGACGCGCTCAGCCCCGCGGGCCACCTGGCGGGATCGCCGGCGTGCCCGAGCTGCGGCTCGAAGGCCAGCAGCGGCAGGTATTCGCTGGCGATGTGCACGGCGGCGATCATCGGGCTCAGCTCGCGCCGGTGCCACCGTACGGCGATGACCTCCAGCAGCAGCCCGTACGCGGGACGCAGCGACTCCAGCGCCCCGCGCGGCTGCTCGCGCGGCGTCTGCGGCATGTGGCAGGCCCGTGCCCGCCGCCGCAGGTCGGCGGGGACCACCCGGGCCTCGGCCGCGAAGTCCTCCGCGTCGAGCGAGAGCAACCGCTGCCCGAACTCGCACACCTCCGCGATCTCCTCGTCAGGCGCGAGCGCGCCCAGGTCGGCGAAGGCGTAGCGGCGGGCGAGGGCGATGAACAGGTCACGAGTCGAGTCCACGCGACGACTTTCTCACGATCAGCGGCCGGACAAGGACATGGAACCCAGGCAGGTCGGGGCTGGGCGCGCTCCTCCCGGAGCGCCAACCCGACCGGCATCACCCCTGCCACCAGCCAGGGCACGCCGCCGGTCGTCCACGACGCGTCCCGGGCCCAGCAACTCAGACACAGCAACTCGCGCCCGGTGACTCAAGCTCGTCAACTCGGGCACGTCAACTCGTGCTCATCAACCGGGGCAGGGCGCGCGGATGCACTGGATCTCCCCGGGCGGCCGGGTGATCGTGGGCTCGGCCGTCGGCTCCTCAGGCCCAGGCGTGGTCGGGTCGGGCGTCGGCTCCTCGGGCTCCGTCGTGGCCGGCGTGGTGGGCGGCGTCGTCGTGCCCGGGCGCGTGGTGGTGGGCTCGGCCGTCACGGCGGGCGGCGACGTCGTCGCCACGGGCGCGGAGCGCGTAGGCCTGGGCGCCGCCGTGCGCTTGACCGGGGGCGGCGAGGTCAGATCCCGGCCGGTGGCCGGCGGTGAGGAGGGGGTGAACTCGATCGTGGTGCTGCCGATCACCGGCGGCGGTACCTCCTCGCTGGCGGCGGGCCCCGAGGGCCGCAGCCAGACGAAGCCCGCCACGGCCAGCGACACCGCCACGGCGGCCGTGATGGTCAGCGCCGCCCGGGTCACGCGCCGCCTGGGCGGCATGGGCAGCGTCTCGGGAGCGGTCAGTGCCTGGCGCGCGGCCTGGGCCATCTGCGGCGCCGTCTGCCAGCGCGCGTCGGGCGCCTTCTCCAACGCCCGCTCCACCACCTGCCGCGGCCCCGGCGGCACGTCGCCGGGCAGCCGCGGGATGGGGGAGTTGAGGTGCTTGAAGATGATCTGTACGGGAGTGTCGCCCTGGAACGGCAGATGCCCGCTCAGGCACTCGTACGCCACCACGCCCAGCGCGTAGATGTCGACCGCCGGCGTCACGTCGCTGGCCGTGGCCATCTCGGGAGCGCAGTAGCCGGCCGAGCACAACATCGTCCCCGTGGCCGTGAGCTGGCCGGCCGAGGCCGAGTGGGCGATGCCGAAGTCGGTGAGCACCACCCCGCCGTCGGGCCTGACCATGAGGTTGGCCGGTTTGACGTCGCGGTGCACGATGCCCTGCGCGTGCGCGGCGGCCAGCGCGTCGCCGACCTCCGCCACCAGGCGCATGGTCGTCTCGACCGGCAGCGGGCCGCGCCGCAGTACGCGGTCGAGCGACTCGCCCTGCACGTATTCCATGACGAGGAAGCTCACCTGGCGGCCGGCGACGTCACAGGTGCCGTAGTCGTAGACGTCGACCACGCCCGGATGCCTGAGCGTGGCCATGGCCCTGGCCTCATTGTGGAAGCGCTGGGTGAACCTCGGGTCCTCGGAGAGCGCGGGCATCAGCACCTTGACCGCGACCGAGCGCCCGAGAACCGTGTCGTCGGCACGCCAGACCTCGCCCATGCCCCCGCCGCCGAGGCGGTCGCCGAGCACGTAGCGGTCGTTGAGGGTGGTCCCCTGGCCTAGCACGGTTTCGAGGCTAACACCGCGCCCAGGATGCCCACGTCATGTCCGCGCGGCTGATCGGCCCCCGCGTTCCCGCGAGGGCCGATCAGCCGCATGATCAGGAAGGAGATCAGCCGGAAGCGGCGTCCTTCTCCCTGTTGCGCAGAGCGCGGCTGACACCGTCGGCGCCCTCCAGGATGAGCCGGCGCAGCGCCTGCGGCGGCTTCTCTCGCGCCAGGAAGTCCTGCGCCGCCCGCACCGTCTCCGGCTCGATCAGCAGCGAGGGGAAGCACCCGACGGCGAACGTCGAGGCCTGGTCGAACGTCCACTCGCGGTAGATCCGGCCCACCTCCGCGAAGTACTTCTCGCGGTACGGCGCCAGCAGCTCGGGGTGGTGCGGGTCCTGGAAGCCGCCGATCGTCGTACGGGCGATGTGGTTGGCCAGCTTGCCGCCCACGATCCGCTCCCACGCCGCCGCCTTGGCCTCGGCGGACGGGATCGCGGCCCGGCAGAGCGCGGCCTGGCGCTCACCCGTCGCCGTAGGGTCCCGTTCGAGCTCGGCGTCGATGTCGGCCTCGGCCAGCCGGCCGCCGGAGACCAGCGCGTGCACGAGGCTCCAGCGCAGGTCGGTGTCGACGCTCAGCCCTTCGGGCACCGAGGTGCCGTCGAGGATGTGCTCCAGCAGGGTCAGGTCCTCGTCGGCACTGGCCACGGGGGCGAACGCCTGGATGTAGGCGAGCTGCTGGTCGGAGCCCGGCTGGGCCGAGGCGAGCAGCGAGCGCAGCTCGGCGGCCAGCAGCGCCAGCCCTTCGGGCCGCCAGGCCGGGTCGGCGTACTGCTGCACCGCCATGCGCGCCTGGCGCAGCACCGCCTGCAGCACGGTGATGTCGCTGACCGTGCCCGCCCCGGAGACGACCAGCTTGACGTAGTCGCGCGTGGACATCTCGCCGTCGCGGGTCATGTCCCAGGCCGCCGACCAGCACAGGGCGCGCGGCAGCGACTCGGTGAACGCGGCGATGCCGCCCTCGACCAGCGTCCGCATCGAGTCCTCGTCGAGCCGGATCTTGGCGTACGTCAGGTCGTCGTCGTTGAGCAGCACCAGGTCGGGCTGCTCCTCGCCGACGAGCTGGACCACGTCCGTACGGGCGCCGACCACGTCCAGCTCGACCCGCTTGGTCCGGGTCAGCTTGCCGTCGGCCAGCGAGTAGAGGCCGATCGCCACCCGGTGGGAGCGCAGCGTCGGATAGTCCGCGGGCGCCTCCTGGAGCACCTCGAACTTGGTGAAGCGCCCGCCGGACACCTCGAACGCCGGCCGCAGCGTGTTGACCCAGGAGGTCTCCAGCCACTCCTTCGACCAGGAGGACAGGTCGCGGCCGGAGGTGCGCTCAAGGGCGGTGAGCAGGTCCTTCAGCTCGGTGTTGCCCCAGGCGTGCTCGGCGAAGTAGTCGCGCACCCCGGCCAGGAAGTTGTCCAGGCCGACGTAGGCGACGAGCTGCTTGAGCACCGAGGCGCCCTTGGCGTACGTGATGCCGTCGAAGTTGACCTCGACCGCCTGCATGTCCGGGATGTCGGCGGCGATGGGGTGGGTGGAGGGGAGCTGGTCCTGGCGGTAGGCCCAGGACTTCTCCACGTTCGCGAACGTGGTCCACGCGCCCTTGCCCCACCGCGTCGCCTCGGCCTGAGCCAGCACGGACATGTAGGTGGCGAACGACTCGTTCAGCCACAGGTCGTCCCACCAGCGCATGGTGACGAGGTCGCCGAACCACATGTGGGCCATCTCGTGCAGGATCGTCTCCGCGCGCCGCTCGACGACCGCGTCGGTGACCCTGGAGCGGAAGACGTAGTCCTCAAGGAACGTCACGCAGCCGGCGTTCTCCATCGCGCCCGCGTTGAACTCGGGCACGAAGAGCTGGTCGTACTTGCCGAACGGGTAACGCACGCCGAAGACGCGGTGGAAGAAGTCGAAGCCCTGACGGGTGACTTCAAGGATGTTGTCGGCGTCGAGGTGCTCGGCCAGCGACGCGCGGCAGTAGACCCCCAGGGGGATGCCGTCGTGCTCGGAGGTCACCTTGTGGAAGGGCCCGGCGACCAGCGCGGTGATGTACGTGGACAGCACAGGCGTGGCCGGGAACTCCCAGCGCCTGGCCGCCTGCACCGTGCCGTGCCGGCCGGCCTGCTCGGGCAGCTCGGTCACCACGGAGGCGGCGGCGTTGGAGACGACCTCCCAGCCGGCCGGGGCCAGCACCGTGAGCTGGAACGTGGCCTTGAGGTCGGGCTGGTCGAAGCAGGCGTACATGCGGTGGGCGTCGGCCGTCTCGAACTGGCTGTGCAGGTAGACCTGCTGGTCGACCGGGTCGACGAAGCGGTGCAGGCCCTCGCCCGTGCGCATGTAGGAGCAGTCGGCGTCGACGACCAGCACGTTGGACTCGGCGAGCGAGGGGAGGGGGAAGCGGCCCCGCTCGGCGTCGTAGGCCGACACGTCGAGGTCGGCGCCGTTCAGCGTGACCTTGCGGACGGTGGCCCCGTGCAGGTCGACGAAGGTGGACTCGCCCGGCCGGGTGCTGGTGAAGCGGACCGTCGTGACGCTCTCGAAGCGCTCCTCTCCCTCGGTCAGGTCGAGTGCGACCTCGTAAGACTCGACCTTCAACAGCCGGGCGCGCTCACGAGCCTCGTCCCGGGTCAGGTTGCCTGCCAAGTTGCGCTCCTTTTCACCACTTCGTCGGGGTTGTCCGTATCCTGCCATGCCGGGAATAGGACCCGAACCACCTCAGGTTACGGGCAGACATGACAGAGAAGATTCCCGTGGACCTGTGGTTCGACCCCTCCTGTCCGTTCGCGTGGGTGACCTCGCGCTGGTTGCTGGAGGTGGAGCAGGTCCGGCCGATCCAGCCCCGCTGGCGGCAGATGTCGCTCTACTTCCTCAACGAGGAGAAAGACGTACCCGCCGACTACCTCGAACGCGCCGCCAAGGCCATGGGCTCGGTCAGGGTCATCGCGGCGGCCGCGGCCAAGCACGGCGAGCACGTCATCGGCGAGCTCTACACCGGGCTCGGCACCCGCCTGCACAACCAGGGCCTGAGCAAGCAGCCCGAGCGCCTGCGCGAGGTCATCGAGGGCGCGCTCGACGACGCCGGCCTCGAACGGAGCCTGGCCGATGCCATGCACTCCGAGGAGTACGACGCCACCATCCGCGCCTCCCACGACGAGGGCATCGGCCTGGTCGGCCAGGAGGTCGGCACCCCGATCATCCGCGTCGGCGACAACGCCTTCTTCGGGCCGGTCATCACGAAGATCCTGCGCGGCGACGACGCGGGCAAGCTCTGGGACGGCGTCCTGGCCGTGACCCAGTACGACGACTTCTTCGAACTGAAGCGCACCCGCACCCGGCGCCCGCAGTTCGACTGATCCCCGAGGGGAAGAAAACCAGGCCGCGGTGGAAAGGGCTTATCCCCGACTCAGGATGAGCCCTCGCCCTCGGGCCTGACGCACTGTAAAGATGGGGCCATGCGTCAGCTGTATATCGACGGCTCCTGGACCGCTTCGGCATCGGACGACTCCATCGACGTCGTCAACCCGGCCACCGAAGAGATCATCGACCGGGTGCCCGCGGGTGTCCCCGACGATGTCGAAGCGGCGGCCGGCGCCGCCGCGCGAGCCTTCCCCGAATGGTCCCGGGCGGCCCACGCCGAGCGTGGCAAACTCCTCGCCGACGCCGCCGAGCTGCTGAAACAGCGATCAGAGCAGGTGGCGGAGATCATCGCCACCGACATGGGCGCGCCGCTGGCCTTCGCGCTCAGAGTGCAGACGCTCATGCCGGTGAGCGTCCTCGCCTCCTACGCCACGCTCGCCGCCGACTATCCGCGCGAGACCCGCGTGGGCAACTCACTGGTGGTCAAGGAGCCGATCGGGGTGGTGGCCGCGATCACGCCGTGGAACTACCCGCTGCACCAGATCGTCTGCAAGGTGGCGCCCGCCCTGGCCGCCGGGTGCACGGTGGTGCTCAAGCCGAGCGAGGTGGCGCCGCTGGCCGCGTACGCGCTGGCGGAGATCTTCCACGAGGTGGGCCTGCCGCCGGGCGTGTTCAACCTGGTCAGCGGCCGGGGGCCGGTCGTCGGCGAGGCGATGGCGGCCCATCCCGCGGTGGACATGGTCTCCTTCACCGGCTCCACCGCCGCGGGCCGCCGGGTGGCCGCGCTGGCCGCGGAGTCGGTCAAGCGGGTCGCGCTCGAACTCGGCGGCAAGTCGGCCAACGTCATCCTGCCCGACGCGGACCTCGCCCTGGCCGTCAAGGTCGGCGTGGCCAACTGCTTCGTCAACGCCGGCCAGACCTGCTCGGCGCAGACCCGCATGCTCGTCCAGCGCGACCAGTACGACGAGGCGGTCCACCTGGCCGTCGAGACGGCCCGCGGCTACCGGGTCGGCGACCCGTTCGACGACTCCACCAAGATCGGCCCGCTGGTGTCGGCGACCCAGCGCGAGCGGGTGATCCACTACATCAACCGGGGCCAGGAGGAAGGGGCCCGGCTGGTGGCCGGCGGCACCGACCGGCCGTACGAGCGCGGCTACTACGTCGAGCCGACGGTGTTCGCCGCCGTGGAACCCGGCATGACGATCGAGCAGGAGGAGATCTTCGGGCCGGTGCTGTCGCTGATCCCGTATACGAGCGAGGACAAGGCGGTCGAGATCGCCAACGACACCAAGTACGGCCTGGCCGGAGCCGTCTGGGCGGGCACCGAGGAACGCGCGCTCGACGTGGCCAGGCGGCTGCGCACGGGCCAGGTGGCGGTCAACGGCGGCCGGTTCAACCCGCTGGCGCCGTTCGGCGGCTACAAGCAGTCGGGTGTGGGGCGCGAGCTCGGCGAGCACGGGCTGGAGGAGTACCTCGAGGTCAAGTCGCTCCAGCTGTAGCCGCGCCGAGCGGCCACCGGGGCCCGCGGGGGCCCCGGAACGGCCCTCGAACGGCCCCTGAGCGGCCGCCCGCCGCGCCCCCGGCCGGACGGCTCAGACGTACAGCCCGCCGGTGGCCAGCACGTTCTGCCCGGTCACCCACCGCCCGTCGGGCCCGGCGAGGAACGCGACCACCGCCGCGATGTCGTCGGGCCGGCCGAGCCGCCCCAGCGCCGTGTAGGCGGGCGTCGCCTCCAGCGCCTCTGGCGGGTTGGCGGCCCTCAGCATGTCGGTGTCGGTGGCCCCGGACGAGACCACGTTGACCGTGATGCCGCGCCCGCCCAGCTCCCGCGAGGCGACCTTGCTGAACTGCTCCATCGCCCCCTTGCTGCCGCAGTAGAGGGCCAGGGCCGGCGCCGGCACCACGGTGTTGAGCGAGGAGACGTTGACGATGCGCCCGCCGTCGCGCATCACCCGCGCCGCCCACTGGATGGACAGGAAGACGGAACGCGCGTTGACCGCGAACACCCGCTCGTAGTCGTCGTCGGTGATCGCGTCGAAGGTCTTCTGCCCCTCGACGGTGGCGGCGTTGTTGACCACGATGTCGACCCCGGGCAGCCGCGCCTCCGCCTCGGCGAACAGCCGATCGAGATCCTGCCTGCTGCCGAGGTCGGCCCGCACGGCGTGCGCGCCCGTCGCCTTGGCGACCCGCTCGGCCGCCTCCGCCTCATGCCGGTAACAGAAGACCACGTCCGCGCCGTCGCCGGTCAGCCGCTCCACGATGGCCTTGCCGATGCCCCTGGAACCGCCGGTGACCAACGCGCCCTTGCCGGAAAGCACGCTCATGCGGCCACGTTATGCCCGCAGCAGGATGGAGCGGGCCTCGTTTCGCGGCAGGCGATCGACGAAGAGCTTGCCGTCGAGGTGATCGGTCTCGTGCTGGAAGCAGCGCGCGAGCGAACCCCGGGCCTTGACGCGCACGGGGCGCTGCAACCGGTCCAGCCCCTCGACGGTCACGCCCGCCGCCCGCGCCAACGGTGCGTAGATCGGCGTGCCCGTCCGGCGGTCGGGCACGGACAGGCAGCCCTCCTGGTCGGGCACCTCCTCGGCGTCGTCGACGGTCAGCAGCGGATTGACCAGGTGCCCCTTGCGTCCCGCGATGTCGTAGACGAACAGCCGCCGGGAGACGCCGATCTGCGGGCCGGCCAGACCGACGCCGTCGGCCGCGTACATGACCTGGAACATCTCGTCGATCAGCCGGCGCAGCTCGCGGTCGAAGTCCGTCACCGGCTCGGCGGGCGTGCGCAGGACCGGGTCGCCGACGACGCGGATCTCTCGCATGAATCTCTGCTTTCGCTTGCGTAAGGACTCGACAAGGTTAGCGGTCCTTACTCCAGTCGGCGAGCCCGATCCACGGCGCTGTGGAAGACTGGACGGGTGCGTGTCTACATCGGTGCCGACCATGCCGGCTATGAGCTCAAGAACCACCTCGTGTCCTGGCTGAAGGATCACGGGCACGAGGTGACCGACTGCGGTCCCTTCGTCTACGACGCCGAGGACGACTATCCGGCGTTCATCCTGCGCGCGGCCGAGGGCGTCGCCGGCGACCCCGGCAGCCTGGGGGTGGTCATCGGCGGGTCGGGCAACGGCGAGCAGATCGGCGCCAACAAGGTGCGCGGCATCCGCGCCGCCCTGGCCTGGAGCGAGGAGACGGCCAAGCTGGCGCGTGAGCACAACAACGCCAACGTCGTCAGCGTCGGCGCCCGCATGCACTCCACCGAGGAGGCCACCCGGTTCGTGGAGGTCTTCCTGGCCACGTCGTTCTCCGGCAGCGAGCGTCACAGCAGGCGCATCGCGCAACTGGCCGCCTACGAGACGATCGGCCAGCTTCCCTCGCTTCCCTAGCGAGAGCGCCCAGAGCGGGGCGGCCACCACATGAGCGGCCGTCCCCGCCTGTCTAGCCCTTGCGCTTGGAGTCGCGCCTGGGCATCTCGTCGCGCAGGGGCCGCCGGTCGGCGGCCTCCTGCTGCTCTTTCGACGGCTTGGAGACATCGCGGGCACGCATGGCCACGACGGCCGTGATCTGCAGGCTTTGCAACGCCATGCCGTCGAGCCTACGTCACCGCCCGCGACGTCAGAAGGTCAGTCCCGCCCAGGGTTTCGGGCTCCACGCCATGGCGGTGGCGAGCCGGCGTACGGCGCCCGCCGAGTGCTCGCGCAGCAGGCCCGCGTCGAACTGCTGGCCGAGCAGGCCGTCTCCGAGGTACGCCGAGCCCAGCGCGACCACCGGCAGCGTCACGTCCGGCTCATCCTCGACCGGCACGCACTCGGCGCCCGAGGAGCCGGCGGTGAGGCGCCAGCGCCGGGCGTTCCACGGGCACACCTCGTCCTCGACCTCGATCACCAGGTCGACCGGCGTGCTGTAGGAGCGCGCGGACAGCGCGGGGCCGACCTCGACCAGGCGTACGTAGAGCTCGTCCGTCCAGCTCGCGCGCAGTTGCCGGGAGTCGGCGAGCAGCGCGATGAGCGGGTCGTCGACCGGCCGGCCGCCGGACTGCACCTTGGCGACCAGGTCGCGGTCCAGGACGCTGCGCCAGAGCAGGGCGTAGGCGGCGGGGTCGGTCGCCTCCAGCTCCTGGAGCTTCACAGTGCCGTTCGGGATGCCGTTGTCGTCCCAGGCGGACTTGACGCGGAACAGCGCGTAGCCGCGCACGCCCCGGTCGTCCTCGGCCAGAATCGAGCGCCACGGGCCCGCGCCCTGCTGGTCGGCCTCCTCGTCGGCCAGGAGGCTGTCCCAGAAGTGGCTGTTGCGCTCGTACCGGCCGGGGCGCCGCGGGACGACGGAGGCGAACAGTTTCTCCAGCTCGGACCGTACGTCGGCGGGCTTGACCACCCTGAGCCTGAGCGACGGGTCGGAAGGGGCGCCGGGGACGAACGCCGACTTATGGGTGTCGATCTGGAAGAACAGCTCGCTGGAGGCCCTGCCGTAGCCGTACCGGCCGTAGATGAGCGACTCGGAGGCGTAGAGGGCGGCCACGAACTCGCCGCGCGCCCGGATGTCGTCGAGCTGCCTGCGCATCATCGAGGACAGCACGCCGCGGCGGCGATGCGAGGGAAGCACGCTGACCGCAGTCACCCCCGCCACGGGCAGCTGTCCGCCGGGAACGGTCATCGTGAAGCTGTAGATGCCGGTGACACCGACGATCTGATCGCCGTCGAAGACGGCCAGCGTACGGTCGAACTCGGTCTCGGCCTTCCACCGCTCGGTCTGTGCGGGGTGTGGCGTCCAGCCGAACCCCTCCTCGAGCACCCGGGTGTAGGCCGGCCACTCTGACTCGTCAATCGGACGGATCGGATACGTCATCCGTCCAAGGTAGGAGCGGGCAAAGGGGGACGGCCACCCAATATCCGTGCTTAATGATCAAGGCGTTGGTCAAGTGGGCTGCCCAAACACGGGTCAGACCGATACAGTCAGGCGCATCATGAGTTCCCGACCAGCGCCGCTGATCCCGCCACGGGTCCGTGCGGCCCTGATACGGGTGCCCTTCCTGGTGCCTGTCGTCCGGTTCGTCCGGAGGGTGCTGCTGGCCCGCGACCGCAACCTGCTCATCACCCTGATCGTGCTCGCGCTCGTCATCGGGGTCCTCGCGGCCGAGGTCTCGACCGAGTGGTTCTCGCCCGCCCTGCTCATCCTGGTCACCCTCATCGGCGGGCTCCAGCTCCGGCTGGGCAGCCTGGTGAAGCTGCTCGTCGGGGTGGGGGCGGCGCTCGGCTACATCGCGGTCAACCTGGGCGCGGGCCGGGTCGGTCTCGGGCTCACCGTGACGATCGTGTTCACCACCGTGCTCGCCGTGCTGATGGCCCGCACCAGGGGCAAGCTGGGCGTGCAGGGGCTGCGCGGCGACGCGATGCTGCTGGAGCTGCGCGACCGGCTCAGGAGCCAGGGCGAGCTGCCCCAGCTGCCGAAGGACTGGGGCGGCAAGGTCGTGCTCAAGCAGGCGGGCGGCTCGTCGTTCGGCGGCGACTTCCTGGTCTCCATGCGCGACGGCAACTCCGTCGAGATCGCGCTGGTCGACGTCTCGGGCAAGGGCGTCGACGCGGGCACGAGAGCGCTGCTGCTGTCCGGCACGTTCGGCGGGCTGCTCGGCTCGGTCGAGGACTTCCTGCCCGCGTGCAACGCCTACCTGCACAGGCAGCGCGGCGACGAGGGCTTCGTGACCGCGGTGCACGTACGCCTCGACCTCGACACCGGCGACTACACGATCACCTCGGCCGGGCATCCGCCGGTGGTCAAGTTCGACGCGGGCACGGGCAACTGGCAGGTCGCCACGGCCAAGGGCGTGGTGCTCGGCGTGGTGCCCGACCTGCACTGCGAGCCCGACAGCGGCACCTTGCGCCGGGGCGACGCGCTGCTGCTCTACACCGACGGGCTGATCGAGCAGCCCGGGCGCGACATCGACGCCGGGCTCGACCGGCTGCTCGGCGAGGCCGAGCGGCTGCTGCCCTCGGGCTTCCGCGACGGCGCCAGGGCGCTGGTCAACGCCATGGCCTCGGGGCACAACGACGACTGCGCGCTGGTGCTCATCTGGCGTCCCTGAGCCGCCGACCCATGACCTTTTACACGGTGCGGTCGTGACGGCGTTCACTGGCAGCGGGTGCGTGCGGCTGGCAGGCTCTACGTGTTCGGGTCCCGGCGGAGCGGCGCGGCTCCACCGGGTCCCGTCACAGGCTTGAGCTCCCGTCTACAGCCAGCCGGAGTCGCTGGCGATGCGTACCGCGTCGAGCCGGTTTCGTGCTCCCGTCTTGCACATGATGCGCGACAGATGATTGCGTACGGTCCCCACCGACAGGAACAGCTCGTCGGCGATCTCCGTCGAACGAGCCCCGCCCGCGGCGGCCCGCAGCACGTCGAGCTCCCGCCGGGTCAGCGGGTTGGTCGCGCACTGGAGGGCGGCCACGGCGAGCTCGGCCTCGATGGCCCGCCGCCCGGCCGCCACCTGCCGGATGCCCTCGGCCAGCCGCTCAGGCGGCACACACAGGCTCATGAAGCCCAATGCGGCGCCGGCCAGGGCCTCACGCACCTGCGCGGGATTGGGCGCGGCCGACAGCAGCAGCACCCCGCACCCCGGCACCTGCTCGGCCAGCGAATCCGCCGCCGCGGGCTCCCCGGGCAGGTCGAGATCGACCACGGCCACGTCGGCCGCGGCGGCCCGCGCCGCGTTCACCACCTCCTGAGCGTGCCCGGCCTCGGCGACGACCCGCAGGCCAGGCTCGGCCGCCAGGGTGACGAGCAGGCCACGGCGCACCAAGGGCAGGTGCTCGGCGATCAGTATGCGGATCAAGACGTCCCCCTCCGTCGTCTCCCAGCGTGATCGCTTGATCGCGCACTGTCAATGCCCGTCGGAACCGGTAAGCCGTACGGTGTGGCGAGTTCGACTACTCTGGGGCTGTCGGACCCTTCGTCTGTCCTGTCGTCTGCCGGGAGCACACCTCGATGAACTGGCTCTACGTCGTGGGGATCATCCTCTTCCTCCTCGGGCTGATGGTCTCCATCGCGCTGCACGAGCTCGGCCACCTGGTGCCGGCCAAGATCTTCGGCGTGAGGGTGACCCAGTACATGGTGGGTTTCGGCTCCACGGCGTGGTCGCGGCGCAAGGGCGAGACCGAATACGGCATCAAGTGGATCCCGTTCGGCGGCTACATCCGCATGATCGGCATGCTCCCGCCGCGCCCCGGCGACGAGCCGGGCAAGCTCAGGAGCACCGCCACAGGCCCTTGGCAGGGCCTGATCGAGTCGGCCCGCGACGCCGCGCAGGAAGAGGTGCGGCCGGGCGACGAAGATCGCGTCTTCTACCGCAAGAAGTGGTGGCAGAAGGTCATCATCATGTCCGGCGGCCCGGCCATGAACTTCGTGCTCGCGTTCGTCTTCTTCAGCATCCTGCTGGTCGGCATCGGCCTGCCCGCCTGGGCCCCG
Organism: Nonomuraea sp. NPDC048892; assembly: GCF_040649735.1. Taxonomy (NCBI): domain Bacteria; kingdom Bacillati; phylum Actinomycetota; class Actinomycetes; order Streptosporangiales; family Streptosporangiaceae; genus Nonomuraea; species Nonomuraea sp. NPDC048892. The sequence goes on from NZ_JBEZFZ010000017.1 coordinate 202,001, forward strand.
GTCGTCTCGCCCGAGACCCACACCTGCGTGATCCCGATCTCCGAGCAGCGCGCCCAGTGCGCGCCCGGCGACAAGCTGACGCCCGCCGCCCAGGCCGGCATGAAGCCCGGTGACCGCATGGTCTCCTTCGACGGCCAGAAGATCGGCTCCTGGGACGACGCCACCCGCCTGATCCGCTCCCACGGCCCCGGCCCGGTGCAGCTCGGCATCGAGCGCGACGGCAAGCCGATGACGCTCAGCGTCACGCTCATCGCGCAGGACCGGCCCAACCTCGAAGACCCCGAGAAGATCGACAAGAACGTCGGCTTCCTCGGCGTGCTGCCCACCGAGGTCATGGAGAAGCAGAGCCTCGGCCAGGTCGTCGGCTACATGGGCGAGCTGACCGCCCGGGTGGCGGGCTCGCTGCTCAACCTGCCGGAGAAGATGGTCGGCGTCTGGCACGCGGCCTTCTCCGGCGACGAGCGCGACCCCGAGGGCCCGGTGGGCGTGGTCGGCGCGGGCCGCATGGGCGGCGAGATCCTCGCCTCCGACCTGTCCACCGAGAAGAAGATCGCCATCTTCGTCAACCTGCTGGCCGGCTTCAACCTGGCGATCGGCATGTTCAACCTCATCCCGCTGCTGCCGCTCGACGGCGGTCACGTCGCCGGGGGCCTGTGGGAGGGCATCAAGCGGGCGTACGCCAAGGTCATGAAGCGGCCGGAGCCGGCCTACGTCGACATCGCCAAGGTGCTGCCGCTGACGTACGCGCTCGCGATCGTGATGATGATCATGGCAGGTCTGCTCGTCTACGCCGACCTGGTCAACCCGCTCACGCTGACCAACTGACGCCCCCTGAACATGACGCGGGGCCCGTGCCGTCTCCTCGGCAGGGGCCCCGTTCGGCTTTCTCGGCGTCAGTTCATCGAGATGTGCACGTGGTCGAAGTGGTTCTCGGTGATGCTGCCGCGGTTCGACATCGTCCGCCAGCCCGACCCGTGGTTGATCCGCTGCTTCCAGATCACGTACTTGACGCCCAGCTTGCCCTTGTTCGCCAGCGCCCAGTCCGCCAGCCGGTCGCCGAGGACGTTGTTGGCCGCCGACGGCATCGAGCCGCCCGTGCTCATCATGAAGTCGCAGGCCCGGCCCAGCGGGTGCTCGCCGCTCGCGCCCGCGCGGAAGCAGCCCACGGAGAACGGCAGCGCGAAGTTCTTGGCCACCTGGGCCTTCATCAGCCGTGTCCGCGGGGTGATGTGGTCGGGGCCTGACGGCAGCTGCGGTGCCCACGAACCGTCGGAGTTGCGGCCCGTCGCGAACGGCACCAGGTCCTTGAGCTTGTCCTCGATGTCGTCGATGACCTTCTCGGCGTCGTCGCGCTGACTGTCCACCTCGGCCGCGTCGGCCTTGATCCTGGTCGTCAGGGCGGCGGCCTCCTTGCTGGCCTTCTCCTTGTCGTCCTTGGCCTTGGCCACGCTCTGCACGACCGCCTGCTGCTCAGCCGTCAGCTGTTCGAGCAGGGCGGCGCTGCTGCCGCGCTCGGGGGTCATGAGGAAGGGGAGCGAAGGATCGGCGTTCTGGTAACGCAGGCGGGCGATCTCGGCGACCCGCTGCTCGGCCGTGGCCAGCGCCTGCTCGGCGGTGGCCAGCCTGGCCTTGGCCGCCTCGGCGGCCTGCTGGGCCTTGGCCAGCTCGACGCGCTTGAGGTTGTACTTCTCGATGAGCTTGTCGACCTTGGTGTTGAGCTGTTTGAGCTGCGCCCGGAGCTTCGCCTCCGAGGGTTTGGGGGCCGCGGACGCCGGTATCGCCGGAAGGACGGCGACGGCGGCGGCGGTGATCAGACCGATGGCAAGAGTCGCGGGGGACGAAGCCGCCACGTAGGTGTTCCTCTCCCTCTGCCGGCCGGGTTAGCTGACGGGTTCGGGCATGGGAGTGCGCCCTACCACAGAAGCGGATTCACCCCAGGTGCGGTTTCGGGTCCCCGGCTCCCGGGCCACGCGCCCGGGATTAGGCAAGCGACGGCTGTTATGGCCGGTGCTTATGGGGATATTAGTGGTAGATCCCGAGTCATGCGACCTTAAGTGGAAATCAATTAGTGATCTACTTGTGATCGAAGCATGCGCGCCGCCTCCTCCGGCAGCACGTCGTTGACGAAGGCGCCCATCGCCGACTCCGAGCCGGCCAGGAACTTCAGCTTGTTCGGCGCCCGCCGGATGCTGAACAGCTCCAGGTGCAGGTAGGCCAGCTCCCTGTCCTGGCGTACGGGCGCCTGATGCCAGGCCGAGATGTACGGCATCACCACGCCGAACAGCCCGTCGAAGGCCCGCAGCACCGAGGTGTAGAGGGGGGCGAACGCCGCCCGCTCCTCCTCCGTGAGCGCCGCCAGGTCCGGCACCTGCCGGTGCGGATACACGTGCACCTCGAACGGCCAGCGCGCGGCGGCCGGCACGAACGCCGTCCACAACTCGTTGGCGGCCACCACCCGCGTCCCCGCCGCCCGCTCGGTGGCCAGCACGTCGGCGAACAGGTTGCCCGGCCCCCGATGGCGGGCAGCCGCGCCGAGCTGCAGCTTGGTCTTGGGCGTGACGTACGGGTAGGCGTAGATCTGGCCGTGCGGATGGGCGAGCGTGATGCCGATCTCCTCGCCCCGGTTCTCGAAGCAGAAGACCTGCTCCACGCCCTCGATCCCGGAGAGCTCGGCCGTACGGTCGGCCCACGCCTCCATGACCAGCTCCACCTGGGCGTCGGAGAGCCTGGAGAAGGAGGAGGAGTGGTCGGAGGTGAAGCACACCACCTCACACCTCCCCACGCCCGGACGGACCTCACTCAGCCCGCCCACCTCCTGATACGTCCCGAAATTTGTGGAGAAAGAGGGAAAGCGGTTCTCGAACACCACCACGTCGTAGTCGTAGGCCGGGATCTCCGTCGACCGCTCGTCCGACGACGGGCACAGCGGGCACTCCGACGTGCCGCCGGTCGGCAGGAACGTACGCGTCTGCCGGTGCCCCGCGACCGCGATCCACTCCTCGGTCAGCGGGTCGTAGCGCAGCTCTGAGGCCACCGGCCGGGGGTCGAGCGTCCGCCGGTCGATCGCGCTCCTGTCGGCGTCGTCCCGCCGGTCGAAGTAGATCAGCTCCCGGCCGTCGGCCAGATGGGTGATGGTGCGCTTCACTGCGAGCCCTCCGCGATGATCAATTGCCCGGCCCTTTCGGCCAGGTCGGTGCGTGCGTCCTCGGGCAGCCCCGCGTCGCTGATGACCACGTGGGCCTCGCTCAGCTCGGCGATGGTGCTGATGCCGACCGTGTTCCACTTCGTGTGGTCGGCCGGGACGACCAGCCTGGTCGCGGCCGTCACGAGCTCTCTGTCGGTCTCCGACTCCAGCAGGTTGGGCGTGGTGAACCCGGCCCGCACGCTCATCCCGTGCACGCCGAGGAAGAGCGTGTCGACGTGCAGACGGCGGATCGCCGCCACCGCGACCGGCCCCACCAGCGCGTCGGACGGCGTGCGCATCCCGCCGGTCAGCACCACGGTGCGGTCGGTGCGCGGGTTGCGGTGGAAGACCTCCGCGACCGGGATCGAATTGGTGATCACGGTCAGGTCGGGCACGCCGATCAGATGATGGGCCAGCGCCCACGTGGTCGTCCCCGCCGACAGCGCCACGGCCGTGCCAGGCCGGACCAGCCCCGCCGCCTGCCGCGCGATGGCCTCCTTCTCCTGCTGCTGGCGGGCGGACTTGGCGGTGAAGCCCGGCTCCTCGGTCGACCCGGGGCCGAGCGCGGTCGCGCCGCCGTGCACCTTCTCCAGCAGCCCGCGCTCGGCGAGCACCTCCAGGTCGCGGCGGATCGTCATGTCGGAGACGCCGAGCTCGCGTACGAGGTCGGCCACCCGGACGCCGCCGTGGCTGCGCACGCGTTCGAGAATCGCCTGCTGACGCTGCTGTGCGAGCACGCCCGCTCCTTCCAACAGATTCCACCAAATTATGACACGGAATTGTTGGGGAATGTTAGTTCGCCGGGGATGCTTGCGCTGGTCAGCGTGGGGAGAGACGTTGGGAACTCATGCCGTACCCGATCACCCTGTACCCGATCAGTGGGAGGCGAGCTCCATGGCCAGGCGCGCACGCAAGGGCAAGGCACGCAGGAAGAAGAAGGCGAACCACGGCAAGCGCCCTACCGCGCGATGACGGCCGGGTGGCCGCCGCCCTTCCCCTTCCGAGGCGGCCACCACGGCTCAGCTCCAGGCCTCGTCATCGACCCGGCCACTGTCGCTCAGGCGTCGGCCCCGTCTTCGACCCGGACACCATGACTCAGGCGTCGGCCCCGTCCCTGACGAGGACGGCCGGCCGCCGCGGATGATCGGCCCGTACGACCACATCCGCCGCCTCCTGCGGCCTGACCTCCCGCTCGTAGCGCCGGTAGGCAGGCAGCCGCCACCTCTCGTCCTCGGGCGTGCCGCGTTCGAGCGCGCCGGGCGACAGCCACAGGTGCACGCTCACCTCGAACGCCAGCCCCCGCCCCAGCAGCAGCGTCCCGTCCACCAGGACCACCCCGCCGGGAGCCAGCTCCTCGTACGGCACCCGGTAGGCCCGGTCGATCGCGCTGTCCCACAGCGCAGGCAGCACCCGCCCCGACCCTCCGGGGTTCAGCGGCTCCAGCACCTCCCTGCGCAGCGCCCCCGCGTCCAGCCAGTCGTCGTAGAAGGCGTCGGGATCCGTCCTCCCGTACTCCAGCCGCAACGAGGCGGGCCGCAGGAAGTCGCCGGCCGACACCCGCAGCACCGGCCGCCCGCGTAGCCGCAGCGGCGCGACCAGCTCGTCGGCGAGCGACTCCGGGCGTGCGGAGGGGGCGCCGTCGACGGCCACCCGCACCCACGAGCCCGGCGGTCTGCCGGAGATCAGCTCGGCCAGCTCCTCGACGAGGGCCTCACGGGAGATCGGTCGCGCACGCATCGCCCTCAGCTTACGAGCGGGCCTAATGCCTTCGACAACGCGGCCGGGCGCCGCCTAGATTGCCGTGATGAGCCACTGCGACTGCGGCGCGAACGCCGGCCCGCTCGGCGTCTGCGCGGACTACTACCACGAGGTCCTGTCCGAGGAGCAGCGCGACCCGGAGATGTACCGCTGGCACGCGGTCGTGGTCTGCGCCTACCTCCTGCAACACCCGCCCGGCGGCCCCGACGCGTACCTCGACGGCCAGTACCGCCTGCTGCAGTTCTACGCCGACAAGGGCCTCGACGCCCTGACCCGCCTCCAGGCCCACCGCGTGGCCCGCAACAACCACCGAGTCCGCGCCGCCACCGACATCCGCCCACTGACCCCGTACGCCCCGCTTCCCGCGACGCGGCCCACGGGGGGATTCCGCACCACGTTCAGCGACCTGCCGTTCCAGGACGGCACCTTCCTCGCGGACGGACACGCGGCGTACGGCCACCGCATCGACGCCATCGCCCGGGCGACATTGGAAACCTACGGAGCCCCGCGACACGGAGAGACGACAAAGGCCAGGTAGCCGAAGCCGACCTGGCCTTTCACGCCCTGAGAGCGGACGACGGGAATCGAACCCGCGTAGCTAGTTTGGAAGACTAGGGCTCTACCATTGAGCTACGTCCGCGCGAACCGGTCGAACTCTGGTCTAGACTTCATCCGGTCGTCAGGGCAAAAGCGTACCGGAGTCGCGGACCGCATGCGCACTCGACGAGACGGGGCGTGGCGCAGCTTGGCAGCGCGCTTGCTTTGGGAGCAAGAAGTCGCAGGTTCAAATCCTGTCGCCCCGACTGAGGGATGTAGGTCAAGGCCCTGTTTCACTTCGGTGAGACGGGGCCTTACCGTTACCCCGCCCAGGGCCGCTACCTCGTCGGGCAACGCGGCTGGGGCCGCCCCCGGTCGTACACCTCTTCCCGGTGTACGACCGAAGGCGGCCCGTTTCGTGTTTCTGGGGGTTACCTGCAAGGCGACGAGCCGCGGGCCTGGTGCACTGCCGGCCCGCTGAGGCGTCCCCCTTGGCAGGAGAGGCTCACTCGTCGGCCAGTGCTTCCGCGTTCTCCAGCTCGAGGTCCTCGGCGACGTAGTCGGTGCTGTGCTGCATGAGCCTGGGCCGTTCGACGTTGACCTTGATGTCGCACTTGGTGTCGATGTGGACGTGGGCGGAACGGTACACCGGGCCGGTGCCGCACACCGTGAACACGTTCGGCGACTGACGGTCCTCGGCCATCGCCGCGCCGGGACCCGTGATCGCCCCGGCCGCGAGCAGGGCGACGGCCACGGCGAGTGCCCCGCTCATCTGACGTGCCTTCATCTTGTGCTCCTCTATGTCTCTTGAGCCCCGATCAGGATCGACCGGAAGTCACAGAAAGTGATATTCCTGCTACACAAAGTAGTCAATCGGTCCAATGTGTCTTCATATCGGAAAGGTTCATCAATAGGGACATTTGATCCACTCGGCCCTAGGTGCATGCCTATGAGGCGACCAGCGCGACGACCAGGAAGGCGAGCGTGAGGGTGCACCTAGGTACAGGTCGGCTCGGCAGCTGGCCCGATGGTGGGGGAAGGGGCCGTTTTCCTAGCGTCGGAGGCATCGTTCGATCATCTAGGAGGCGGCAGAGCATGACTACTCCAACGCGACGCGGCACCACCCGGGTCGGCAACGTCGCCCTGTGGGGGCTGCAGATCGTCCTGGCCGGGTTCTTTCTGATGTCGGCCATGGGCAAGTTCGGCAACGCCGAGCCGGCCGCGTCCACGTTCGCGGCGATCGGGTGGGGTGACTGGTTCAGGAACCTGACCGGGGCGCTGGAGGTGGCCGGGGCGGTGGGGCTGCTGGTACCGCGGCTGGCCGGGGTGGCGGGGCTGGCGTTCGTGGGGCTGACGGCGTGCGCGGCGCTGGTCGAGGCGTTCGTGTCCGGGGGAGGCGTCTTCCTGCCGCTGGCCGTGCTCGTGCTGTGCGCCGTCATCGCCTGGGGACGCAGGGACGGTACGGCGCGTCTGTGGGCGGCGCTCTCCAGGCGGTGAGCCGGCCGGCGCGGTCCACCTGAGGCAAGGTGGAGCCCGTGGACCTCTTCGCCGATGATCCGATGGCCCGACCGCTCACCTACCCCGGCCGCCTCCCCGCCGGCTCCGGCGTCCTGGTGGACCACGCGTACGTACCGCTGCGCGTGGAGGGCGGCGAGCAGGACCGGTGGCGGGCGGACGGCGAGAGTGTCGGCGCGCTGCTCGCGCGTGAGGGAGGCGCGCCGATGCGCGGCCGCCACCGCGTCGTCGCGGTCGGCTCCAACGCCGCCCCCGGTCAGCTGCGCGCGAAATTCCGCGATCACGGCGTACGCCCGCTCGTCCCCATGACGGCCGCGGACGTGACCGGCGTCGCCCCGGGCGTCTCCGCGCACGTGAGCAGATGGGGCTACGTGCCGGCCGCGCCGATCGCGGCGCCCGGCGAGACCTCCAGGCTCTTCGTGCTCTGGCTCGACGAGGAGCAGCTCGCCGCGCTCGACCTCACCGAGCCCAACTATGTACGCCGCCGCCTGGCCGCTCAGGTCGTCGTGGGCGCGCCCTTGAAAGGAGTCTTCGTGTACGAGGGCAGGCACGGCTGCGTAGCCGACGGAAACGGCCGCCCCCGCCGCCTCACGTCCCAGAGAGCCCTCGTCCGGTCCCTCCTGGACGCTTCCCCGTCCCTGCGCCACGTATGCGGCGACACCCCGGAGGACTTCGTGGACAACGTCAGGGACGACACCGTACGCGCCGAGGCCACCCGCATCCTCCAGGCGGATCACCGGACCGGCGCCGGTAGGGTCGGGCCCCGTGAATGACCTCGTGAATGATCCCGTGAATGACTCCGTGAACGACACCCGGATTCCCCCTCCCCTCACCGGTGACGAGCGCACCGTGCTCGGCAACTGGCTCGAATGGCACCGCGCGACCCTGGCCTTCAAGTGCGCGGGCCTGTCGGACGAGCAACTGCGCGAGCGTTCGGCGCCGCCCTCGTCCCTTTCGCTGCTGGGCCTGGTCAGGCACATGGCCCACGTCGAACAGGTCTGGTTCCGCCGCGTGCTCGACGGCGAGGACCTGCCCAAGCTCTGGAACAAGGACCGCGACAACGACGCCGACTTCAACGACGTGGACACCGCCTCGGTCAAAGAGGCGTTCGAGGTGTGGCAGGAGGAGATCGAGCGCGCACGGGCCATCTCGGCGGCCAAGCCGCTGGACGCGGTGGGCGACCGCAACGGGCGGGAGTGCTCGCACCGCTACGTCCTGGTGCACGTGATCGAGGAGTACGCGCGCCACAACGGCCACGCGGATCTGCTGCGCGAGCGGATCGACGGCGCGACGGGCGACTGATGCGAAGGTGAGGGCGAGGGCGGCTGATGCGAGTGCGGACGACGGCGGCGAAGCGCACAAGCCTCAGCCGTCGGCGCAAAACAGCGCCTTCAGTGGTCGGCGCGGAACAGCAGCCCTCAGCCGTCGGCGCGGAACAGCGCCCAGACGGCCTTGCCGCCGCGGGCCAGCGGGTCCCATCCCCAGCACTGGCTGTAGGTCTCGACGATGTAGAGGCCGCGCCCGTTCTCGGAGATGAAGTCGGGCTCCTTGGGCCGCGGCACCTCGTCGCTGGGGTCGGCCACCGCGAGCAGCACGTGGGGGGCGGCCCGCATCAGCAACAATTCGATCTCACGGCGCCCCGCGGCGTACATCGCGTACCTGACCGCGTTCGTCACCAGCTCCGACACCACCAGCGCGGCGTCGTCGCTCAGGTCGTGCAGGCCCCACGCGCGCAGCGTCGAGCGGGTCACGTCCCTGGCGGTCTTGACCGAGTCGGCCTGAAAGGGGAGCGGACACGCGGTCGTACCGGGTTTGCCGCCCATGAGCAGACGGTCGAAGCCCACGTCACGCGTGATCTGGAGGCAGTCGGCAGTGGCCAGAGGATCCTCCACCATGCCGCCGATACCTCCCCGTTCAACCTTGGTTAGTGCATGTTTGGCCCAATATGCACTAAGCCATCATGGGTCACGAACGCGGCACCTGCAAGACCCAAATGCACGTGCAGTTGCAATGTGCAGGAGCAAGCGGCGTTTTGGCGCATAGGTATCCGAATCGGACACGAGGTTGAGACCTTGTCATACCCGGCAATGTGGTGTCACTGTGTGTGCGGACCTTGATAGGAGGCAAAGTGACGCAGAACCAGCCGGGTTCCGGGCCGACGGCGCTGCGCATCCTCCTGGGCTCCCAGCTGCGCAAGCTCAGGGAAGCGAAGAACGTCACTCGTGAGGAGGCCGGCCATCTCATCCGGGGGTCGGAATCCAAGATCAGCCGAATGGAACTCGGCCGGGTGGGGTTCAAAGAACGCGACGTTGCGGACCTGCTGACCCTGTACGGGGTCGTCGACGACCAGGCCCGCTCCGCCGTGCTCGACCTGGTGACCACCGCCAACGAGCCTGGCTGGTGGCACCGGTTCAACGACGTCCTGCCCACGTGGTTCCAGGCGTACGTCGGCCTTGAGGAGGCCGCCGCCAGGATCAGGACCTACGAGGTCCAGTTCGTGCCAGGACTGTTGCAGACCAAGGAGTACGCAAGGGCTGTCGTGACCGCCGGTTCGGCCGGGATCGCGGCGGAGGAGATCGCCAGAAGGGTGGATCTCCGGCTGGAGCGCCAGAGGATGCTGGACAGGCCGGACGGGCCGATCTTCTGGGCGGTGATCGACGAGGCCGCGCTGCGGCGGCCCATCGGCGGCGCCGAAGTGATGAGGGCCCAGCTGGAGCACCTCATCGACCTGATGCGCCAGCCCAGCATCACGATCCAGATCATGCCGTTCAGCTTCGGCGGGCACAGTGCGGAGGGCGGCGCGTTCAGCATCCTGCGCTTCCCCGACAACGATCTGCCCGACGTGGTGTACGTGGAACAGCTCGCGAGCGCGCTCTACCTGGACAAGCGTGAGGACGTGGACCGATACACCGAGGTGATGGAGCGGCTGTGCGCCGTGAGCACCACTCCGGATGAGACGATCGAGCTGCTGAGGACGATCGCGGACGAGTTCTGAACGCGGCGGCGTCGTGGTTGGGTACGCATCTGCCCTAGACTGGCCATCGGCGTTGGAACCCGCCGTGGCGGAGCATGCCCAGCGCTTTATGTGGGCGCGGCGCGTGAGCCGTACCGATGGACGCGCCCGCGATCACTCGTAGCTTGATCAAGGAGACCATTCCCGTGAAGACCGCTGTCGAGGAGCTCAGCCCGACCCGGGTCAAGCTCACTGTCGAGGTGCCGTTCGACGAGCTGCGCCCGAGCATGGATGCGGCGTACAAGAAGGTCGCGCAGCAGGTGCGCGTCCCCGGGTTCCGGCCTGGCAAGGTTCCGGCCCGCATCATCGAGCAGCGCTTCGGCCGGGCGGTAGTGCTGGAGGAGACCCTCAACGACGCCGTGCCCAAGCTGTACGGCCAGGCTGTCGACGAGGTCGACGTCTTCCCGGTCAGCCAGCCCGACATCGAGGTCACGAGGATCGACGACGGCGAGCAGATCGAGTTCACCGCCGAGGTCGACATCCGGCCCAACTTCGAGGTGCCCGACTACGCGGGCCTCGAGGTCACGGTCGACTCCGCCGAGGTCTCCGACGAGGACGTGGACAGCCAGCTCGACGCCCTGCGCCAGCGTTTCGCCACGCTGACCGGCGTGGAGCGCGCCGCGGCCAGCGGCGACTTCGTCGTCATGGACCTGCGCGCCGAGATCAACGGCGAGAACATCGAGGAGCAGCAGGCCAACGAGGTCTCCTACGAGGTCGGCGCCGGCTCCGTGCTGCAGGGCCTCGACGACGCCCTCGAGGGCATGTCCGCGGGCGAGGAGAAGAGCTTCAAGACCGAGCTCGTCGGCGGCGAGAACGCCGGCGAGGAGGCCGACGTGATCATCAGCGTCAAGTCGGTCAAGGAGAAGGTCCTGCCCGAGCTCGACGACGAGTTCGCCCAGCTGGCCAGCGAGTTCGACACACTCGATGAGCTGAAGAACAGCATCCGCGAGCAGGCCCGCCGCAACAAGCTGATCGACCAGGTCGTCCAGGCCCGCGAAAACGCGCTCGACGCGGTGCTCGAGAAGATCGACATCCCGCTGCCCGACAGCGCGCTCAAGGCCGAGGTCGACGCCCGCAAGCACAACCTCGACCACCAGGTGGCCGAGAGCGGCCTCAGCCGTGACGCCTTCTTCCGTCTCTACCAGACGACGGAGGAGGAGCGCTTCGCCGAGTTCGAGACCAACTCCGCCCGCGCGATCAAGGTCGGCTTCGTGCTCGACAAGATCGTCAAGGCCGAGGAGCTGGGCGTCTCCGAGCAGGAGCTGACCAACTTCGTGGTCCGCCGCGCGATGGAGATGGGCGTCCAGCCCAACGAGCTGGCCAAGCACCTCGCCGACAACGACCAGCTCACGCTGGCCATGGTCGAGATCGTCCGCGACAAGGCCAAGTCGGTGCTGGGCGACGCCGCCAAGGTGGTCGACAGCGACGGCAACGAGGTCGACCTCAAGGCCATCTACACCGAGATCAACGGTGCCGAGCCCGTCGAGGAGGAGGACGAGTCCTCCGCGGAGAAGGCCGACGACGCCGACGGCAAGGCCGAGGCGTAACCTCCGGCCCCGAAATCACCGCGAGCCCCCGGATCCGGTGTCCGGGGGCTTCGTCGTTCCCGCGCACGCCTCCGCTCCGCCACCCCGGCAGCTACCCCGGCAGCCACCCCCCGCAGCCGGCTCGCGCTGGCGAGGGCGCTGGGGGCGCTCAGGCGGCTTCTGAGGGGATCGGGGGCCTGGCGGCGGCCCATGGGGCCGACCGGCGTCCGCGTGCGCGGGACCGCCCCTTGAGCGCCCCAGGGCGGGCGCGCTTCCCAGGACGAAAGCCGGATAAACCCCGCAAAGAGCAGCGGCCGTACGTTCGCCCGAACCTGCGCCGTCAGCGAACAGCCCGGGTGAGCGGGCATGAGCTGTAGGCGGCGCGCGTTAAGGTCACAAGCAAAGCCAATCGATTACGACGCATCGGAAGGTGACGCTGTGACCAGCCCGCCGACCTTCTATCAGCCTGAGTCGCGAGGCCGTGAGAACGGCTCGTCCTTCCGGCTTGAGGACCAGCTTTACCAGCGCCTGCTCCGCGAGCGCATCATCGTGCTCGGGCAGGAGGTCAACGACGAGATCGCCAACCGCATCTGCGCCGAGCTCCTCCTGCTCGCCGCCGACGATCCAGAGCGTGACATCACGCTCTACATCAACTCGCCGGGGGGCTCGGTGAGTGCGGGCATGGCGATTTACGACATGATGGAATATGTGCCCAACGACGTGTCCACGGTGGTGATGGGCATGGCCGCCTCCATGGGGCAGTTCCTGCTGACCGCCGGGGCGCCGGGCAAGCGTTACGGCCTGCCGCATGCCCGGGTGATGATGCACCAGCCGTCGGGTGGCATCGGTGGCACCGCCGCCGACATCGCCATCCAGGCCGAGCAGATGCTCTACGTGAAGAAGACGCTGGCCGAGCGGATCGCCTTCCACACGGGGCAGTCGCTGGACCAGATCGAGGCCGATTCCGACCGTGACCGCTGGTTCACGGCCGAGGAGGCCAAGGACTACGGCTTCATCGACCACGTCGTGCGCAGCGCGCGGCAGGTGCCCTCCGCGGGCCCGGTCTCCTAAGGGGGAGCTGACATGAACATCCAGAGCCGTTACGTTCTCCCCTCCTTCGTCGAGCGCACGTCTTACGGCGTGAAGGAGATGAACCCGTACAACAAGCTCTTCGAGGACCGCATCATCTTCCTCGGGGTGCAGATCGACGACGCGTCGGCCAACGACGTGATGGCCCAGCTGCTCACGCTGGAGTCGCTCGATCCCGACCGTGACATCAGCATCTACATCAACTCGCCGGGTGGCTCCTTCACCGCCATGACGGCGATCTACGACACGATGCAGTTCGTCCGGCCGGAGATCCAGACCGTCTGCCTCGGCCAGGCCGCCTCGGCCGCGGCCGTGCTGCTGTCGGGCGGCACCCCGGGCAAGCGCTTCGCGCTGCCCAACGCCCGGGTGCTGATCCACCAGCCGTCCACCGAGGGTGGCGGCCAGGGAAGCGACATCGAGATCCAGGCCCGCGAGATCTTGCGCATGCGCACGCTGCTGGAGGACATCGTGGCCAGGCACACCGGCAAGCCCTCCGCCGAAGTCCGCAAGGACATCGAACGCGACAAAATTCTCAACGCGGACGAGGCGAAGGCGTATGGTCTGATCGATGACATCATCCCGTCCAGGAAGAAACGAGCTCAGGCCGTAGCTTCCTAGACGAGACGTGACGCGCCGGAGCGCTGCCCAATAGGGCACGTTCCGGTGCGACTCGCCGCTAGGGGGCTCACTGAGGGCCCAGAAGACGGTAACGTCGAAACCTGAGCGGTTCGGCCTAGTCCGGAGAATGTCCGGAGACACTGCTCGCGTGAGCAAGCAGGGCGGTCCCACGCAAAGGAGTATCTGGGGTGGCACGCATCGGCGACGGGGGAGACCTGCTGAAGTGCTCTTTCTGCGGAAAGAGTCAGAAGCAAGTCAAGAAGCTCATTGCCGGTCCAGGCGTCTACATCTGCGATGAGTGCATCGATCTCTGCAACGAGATCATCGAGGAGGAGCTCTCCGAGTCCTCCGAGCTCAAGTGGGACAACCTGCCCAAGCCGAGGGAGATCTACGAGTTCCTCGACGCCTATGTCATCGGTCAGGACAAGGCGAAGAAGGCCCTCTCGGTGGCGGTCTACAACCACTACAAGCGGGTGCAGTCCGGTGACCGGGGCAGAGACGACGGTCTGGAGCTGGCCAAGAGCAACATTTTGCTGCTCGGTCCGACCGGCTCGGGCAAGACGCTGCTGGCGCAGACCCTGGCGAAGATGCTCAACGTGCCCTTCGCCATCGCCGACGCCACCGCGCTGACCGAGGCCGGCTACGTCGGCGAGGATGTCGAGAACATCCTCCTCAAGCTCATCCAGGCCGCCGACTACGACGTCAAGAAGGCCGAGACCGGCATCATCTACATCGACGAGGTCGACAAGATCGCTCGCAAGAGTGAAAACCCGTCGATCACGCGCGACGTCTCCGGCGAAGGCGTGCAGCAGGCACTGCTGAAGATACTGGAGGGCACCACGGCATCGGTGCCTCCGCAGGGCGGCCGCAAGCACCCGCACCAGGAGTTCATCCAGATCGACACCACCAACGTGCTGTTCATCTGCGGCGGTGCGTTCGCCGGCCTGGAAAAGATCATCGAGTCGCGCATCGGCAAGAAGGGCATCGGCTTCAACGCCGTCATCCGGTCGAAGGAGGAGGTCGACACGGCCGACGTCTTCTCCGACGTGATGCCGGAAGACCTGCTCAAGTTCGGCATGATCCCCGAGTTCGTCGGCCGGCTCCCGGTCATCACCTCGGTGCACAACCTCGACCGCGAGGCGCTCATCCAGATCCTCACCGAGCCGCGCAACGCGCTGGTCAAGCAGTACCGCAAGCTGCTCGAGCTCGACGGCGTGGAGCTGGAGTTCACCGACGGCGCCCTTGAGGCCATCGCCGACCAGGCCATCCTGCGCGGCACCGGCGCCCGCGGGCTGCGCGCCATCCTGGAGGAGGTGCTCCAGTCCGTCATGTACGAGGTGCCTTCCAGGCAGGACGTCGCCCGCGTCGTCATCACCCGCGAGTCGGTCCTGGAGCACGCGATCCCCACGCTCGTACCGCGTGACCAGCTCGCCGCCAAGCAGCAGCGCGCACCACGCGAGAAGTCGGCCTGAACGGCCCCGCCTGTTCATCCGGACGCCCCGTGGTCACCAACCATGGGGCGTTCCGCTTTCCTGTCTCCCTAGAATTGGTCACTGTGACAACGCCAGAGCTGCCTACCCAGTACACCCCGGCCGACGTCGAGACCCGTAGCTACGAGCGCTGGGTGTCCGAAGGCTACTTCCGTGCCGACCCGGGCAGCTCTCGCGAGCCGTACAGCATCGTCCTGCCGCCGCCCAACGTGACGGGCGTGCTGCACATCGGGCACGCGCTCGACCACTCCATCCAGGACGCCCTGACCCGCCGCGCCCGCATGCGCGGCCACGAGACGCTCTGGCTGCCCGGCATGGACCACGCCGGCATCGCCACGCAGAACGTCGTCGAGCGCGAGCTGGCCAAGCAGGGCAAGTCGCGGCACGACCTCGGGCGCGAAGCGTTCGTCGAGCGGGTCTGGGAGTGGAAGGAGGAGTCCGGCGGCCGGATCCTCGGCCAGATGCGCAAGCTCGGCGACGGCGTCGACTGGTCGCGCGAGCGGTTCACCATGGACACCGGGCTCTCGCGCGCCGTGCAGACCATCTTCAAGAAGCTGTTCGACGAGGGCCTGATCTACCGCGCCGAGCGGATCATCAACTGGTGCCCCCGGTGTCTGACCGCGCTGTCCGACATCGAGGTCGAGCACAGCGAGGACGAGGGCGAGCTCGTCTCCATCCGCTACTCCGACGACATCGTGGTGGCCACCACCCGCGCCGAGACGATGCTCGGCGACACCGCCGTGGCCGTCCACCCCTCGGACGAGCGCTACGCCCATCTCATCGGCACGATGGTCGAGGTCCCGCTCACCGGGCGCATGATCCCCGTCGTCGCCGACGAGCACGTCGATCCGGCGTTCGGCACCGGCGCGGTCAAGGTCACCCCCGCCCACGACCCCAACGACTTCGAGATCGGCCGGCGTCATTCGCTGCCGTCGCTGACCGTCATGGACGAGCGCGGCGTCATCACCGCGCACGGGCCGTTCGAGGGGCTCGACCGCTTCGAGGCCCGACCCGCCGTCGTCGCCGCGCTGCGCGCCGAGGGCCGGATCGTTGCGGAGAAGCGCCCCTACCTGCACTCGGTCGGCCACTGCTCGCGGTGCAAGACCGTGGTCGAGCCCCGGCTCTCGCTGCAGTGGTTCGTGAACGTCGCGCCGCTGGCCAAGGCCGCGGGCGACGCCGTGCGCGACGGGCGCACCCGCATCCACCCGCCGGAGCTGGCCAAGCGCTACTTCGACTGGGTCGACGACATGCACGACTGGTGCATCTCCCGGCAACTGTGGTGGGGCCACCGCATCCCGGTCTGGTACGGGCCCGGCGGCGAGGTCGTGTGCGTGGGGCCCGACGAGGAGCCGCCCGCGGGCTACACCCAGGACTCCGACGTCCTCGACACCTGGTTCTCCTCCGGGCTGTGGCCGTTCTCCACGATGGGCTGGCCCGACCGAACCCCCGAGCTGGAGCGCTTCTACCCGACGTCGGTGCTGGTCACCGGCTACGACATCCTGTTCTTCTGGGTCGCGCGGATGATGATGTTCGGGCTCTATGCCATGGACGGCGAGCCGCCGTTCCGCGTGGTCGCCCTGCACGGCATGGTCCGCGACCAGTACGGCAAGAAGATGTCGAAGTCGTTCGGCAACGTCGTCGACCCCCTCGACTGGATCGAGCGCTTCGGCGCCGACGCCACCCGGTTCACCCTCCTGCGCGGCGCCAACCCGGGCGCCGACGTGGCGGTGAGCGAGGAATGGGCGGCCGGCTCACGCAACTTCTGCAACAAGATCTGGAACGCCACCCGCTTCGCCCTGATGAACGGCGCGGCCGTCGGCGCGCTCGACGACGCCGAGCTGACCGCGGCCGACCGGTGGATCCTGTCCCGCCTGCAGACCGTCATCACGGCGGCCGATGCGGCGTTCGAGGAGTTCGAGTTCGCCAAGGCGTCCGACCTGCTCTACCACTTCGCGTGGGACGAGGTCTGCGACTGGTATCTGGAGCTGGCGAAGATCCAGCTCGGCGAGGGGCGTGAGCACACCAGGCTGGTGCTCGGGCACGTGCTCGACGCGATCCTGCGGCTGCTGCATCCGCTGGTGCCGTTCGTGACCGAGGAGCTGTGGCGGGCCGTCACCGGGGGCGAGTCGCTCGTCGTGGCCCCGTGGCCGGTGGCCGATCCGCGCTACGCCGACGCCGGTGCCGAGGCGGAGATCGAGGCGCTGCAGGAGCTGGTGACCGAGGTCCGCAGGTTCCGCTCGGACCAGGGGCTCAAGCCGGGCCAGAAGGTGGCCGCGCGGCTCGGGCTGGGCGGCACGCCGCTGGCCGGCCAGGAGAGCGCGATCAGGGCCCTGCTCCGGCTCACGGAGCCGGAGGAGTCGTTCAACGCGACCGCGCGGTTCACGGTGGGGGAGGTGACCGTGGAGATCGACACCGCGGGCGCCATCGACGTCGTGGCCGAGCGCAAGCGGCTGGAGAAGGATCTGGCCGCCGCCCGCAAGGAGGCCGCCCAGGCGACCGCCAAGCTGGGCAACGAGCAGTTCATGGCCAAGGCGCCACAGGACGTGGTGGCCAAGGTCAGGGGCAGGGCCGACCAGGCCGGCGCGGACATCGCGCGCCTTGAGGCCCAGCTCGCCGCGCTCGGGGTTTGAACAGTCCGCACGAGGGGAAGGTCCATTCGTTACCGAAGATGGACCTTCCAAGCCCGCGAGACTGCTAGAGTTTTCAACGCGGGGCCGATCAGGTCCTGACATCCCAGTGAACGAACCCCGACTTTCGGGCGACTCCAGCCGCGCGGTTGGACAAGAGCCGAAAGTTCGAGTAAGTTAGCAGGGTTGCCTCGAAGAGAGGCGAGTCCGGAAGCTCCCGGATCGGGCGGTTTGACAAGGATCGTCCAGATCTGGTAGACTGAAGGAAATGAAATGAGCGCCTCGCGCACCAGGGTCTCCAAGAGATTCTGGTGCGGATGTACGCGTCCGTTTCTTGAGAACTCAACAGTGTGTTAAAAGCCAGTGCATGAAACACATGCATAACCCCGTCAGGTCTTCGGACCAAGACGGATTCCTTTTTGGTTGGGATTCAACCACTTTTCCAAACATTTTTTGGAGAGTTTGATCCTGGCTCAGGACGAACGCTGGCGGCGTGCTTAACACATGCAAGTCGAGCGGAAAGGCCCTTCGGGGTACTCGAGCGGCG